>JBDHVE010000037.1:0-63525 GCA_039809485.1 Polyangiaceae bacterium
CCCCCCCCCCGCCTCTTCGAGCGCTTCTATCGCGTCGACGCGGGCCGCTCGCGCGAGATGGGCGGCACCGGGCTCGGCCTCTCGATCGTGAAGCACCTCGTCGAGTCGATGGGCGGCACGATCGTCGTGCGCAGCACCGTCGGCAAGGGCACGACGTTCGAGATGAAGCTCCCCGACGGCAGCACGCGCGTGCGAGAGCGCGGCTCGACCGACGACCTGGCACGCGACGCGAGGGAGACGGCCGCTTGACCGGATCGGGCCTCGGCCTTTCCCCGCGGCGATGGGTGCTCCTCGGCATCGCGCTCGCGTGCGCGCTGCTCTGGGCGGCAGCGTGCTCGCGCACGGACGCCGACGCGCCGCGTGTCCTCAACGGCGCGGGCGCGACGCTCCCCTACCCGCTCTACGCGCGCTGGTCGGCGGAGTACGCGAAGCTCGATCCGAAGGTGCGGATCAACTACCAGTCCGTCGGCTCGGGCGCCGGCGTGCGTCAGGTGACGGACGGCGTCGTCGACTTCGGCGCGACCGACGAACCGATGAGCGAAGGCGAGATCGCGCGCGCGCAGGGCGCGGTCGTGCACGTGCCGACCACGGTCGGCGCGGTCGCGATCACGTACAACCTGCCCGGCGAGGCGCCCCTGCGGCTCACGCCGGACCTCGTCGCGGACATCTTCCTCGGTGTCGTCGCGCGCTGGGACGAGCCGCGTCTCCTCGCCGCGAACCCGGGGCGCGCGCTGCCGGCCGCGCCGATCACGATCGTGCACCGCGCGGACGGCAGCGGGACGAGCGCCGCGTTCACGTCCTATCTCTCGCGGACGAGCGACGCGTGGAAGAGCCGCGTCGGGACCGGCACGACGCCGCGCTTCCCGGTCGGCGTCGGGGTGAAGGGGAACGAAGGCGTCGCCGCGCACGTCAAGCAGACGCCGTTCACGATCGGCTACCTCGAGGTCGCGCACGCGCGTCTCGCTGGCCTTCCCTCCGCCGTCGTCCAGAACCGGAGCGGCGCCTTCGTCGCGCCGACGATCGAAGCGCTCGACAGCGCGGCACGCGCCGCTGCAGCGAAGCCGGTTCACGGGCAGATCAGCCTCGTCGACAGCGATGCGCCGGCGGCATACCCGATCACCGCCCTCACCTACGTCGTCGTTCCGAAGGACCTCCGCGACGCCGAGCGCGGGACGGCGGTCGCGAAGTTCCTCTGGTGGGCGATCCACGACGGCCAGCGCTTCGCGCGCACGCTCGACTACGCGGAGCTCCCGCCCGAGCTCGTGCTGCGCGGCGAGAGCGCGCTCCGCGAGCTCCGCTCCGGCGGCCACGCCCTCCTCCCGGCGGGAGGGTGAGCCCATGGCGATGGGCGTGTCGCGGACCACGTCTCCCGCTCCGGCGCCCCCTGCGCGCGCCGACGACCGAGATCCGGCCCGCCTTCCGATCGCGACCGCCGATCGTGCCTTCGAGGCGCTCGGCGCCGCCTGCGCGATCCTCCTCGGGCTCGTCCTCGTCGGGGTGACGGCCGCGGTTCTCCTCCTCGCGCGTCCGAGCATCGCGCGCTTCGGCGCCGCGTTCGTCGTCGGTCGCACGTGGGACCCGGTGAGCGGCGAGCTCGGCGCGCTGCCGTTCCTCTACGGCACGGCGGTCACGTCCGCCGTCGCGCTCGTCCTCGCGGTGCCGGTCGGGCTCGGGGTCGCGCTCTTCCAATCCGATCTCGGGCCGCCCGCGCTCCGGCGTCCGATCGGCGTCGTCGTCGATCTCCTCGCCGCGATCCCGAGCGTCGTCTACGGGCTCTGGGGCGCGCTCGTCCTCGCGCCGGTGCTGCGGGAGATCGTCGAGCCCGCGCTCGAGACGTATCTCGGGAGCCTCGCGCTCTTCCGCGGACCGAAGCTCGGGCTCGGCCTCCTCTGCGCCGGGCTCGTGCTCGCGATCATGATCCTCCCGACGATCGCGACGATCGCTCGCGAGGTCCTCCGCGCGGTCCCGACCGAGCTCCGTGAAGGCGGTCTCGCGCTCGGCGCGACGCGCTGGGAGGTCGTGCGCCGGATCGTGCTGCCGCACGCACGCTCGGGGATCACCGGCGCGGTGCTCCTCGGCTTCGGACGCGCGGTCGGGGAGACGATGGCGGTCGCGATGGTGGTCGGCAGCCGCGCCGAGATCGGCAGCTCGCTCTTCGCCCCCGGCTACACGCTCTCGAGCGTGCTCGCGAACGAGTTCTCCCATGCGACGAGCGAGCTCCACGTCGCGGCGCTCGCCGAGCTCGGCCTCATCCTCTTCGTCGTGTCGCTCGCGTTCAACGTCGGCGCGCGCCTCCTCGTCGCGCGCGCCGCGCGGCGGGCGACGAGCACGACCGCGATGGTGGCCCCGCGATGACCACGCGCACGGACCGCTACGTCACGCGCCGGATCTCGGACAAGGTCGCGAGCGTGCTCTCGGCCGCGGCGGTCGTCGCCGCGCTCCTGCCGCTCGTCGCGCTGCTCTCCTATGTCGCGATCCGCGGCTTCCGCGCGCTCACCCCCGCCCTCTTCACGGAGCTCCCCGCGCCGGCGACGGGCGGCGGCGGGATCGCGAACGCCGTCGTCGGCACCGTCGAGCTCGTCGCGCTCGCGAGCCTGATGGGGATCCCGGTCGGCGTCCTCGCCGGGCTCTTCCTCGCCGAGTACCGGGACTCCGTCCTCGCGCGCGCGGTGCGCTTCTGCGCCGACGTGCTCGCAGGAATTCCGTCGATCCTCGTCGGCGTCGTCGTCTACGCGACCGTCGTCGTCGGGATGAAGCGCTTCTCCGGGCTCGCCGGAGCGGTCTCGCTCGCGATCCTGATGCTGCCGCTCGTCACGCGGACGACCGACGAGCTCGCACGCACCGTGCCCGAGTCGCTCCGCGAAGCGGCGATCGCGCTCGGCGCTCCGCGCTGGCGGATCGCGCTCCAAGTGATCCTCCGCACCGCCGCGCCCGGGATCCGCGGCGGAGTGATGCTCGCGGTCGCGCGCGTCTGCGGGGAGACCGCGCCGCTCCTCTTCACCGCGTTCGACAACGACTTCTGGACGACGAGCCCGCTCGAGCCGACGTCGACGATGCAGGTCCGCATCTTCTTCTACACGCTGTCCCCGCGTGACGATCGCCACGGCCAGGCCTGGGCCGCCGCGCTGGTGCTCGTCGCGCTCGTCATGATCCTGCATGCCGTCTCGCGACGGCTGTCGCGCGACCCGAGGAGCTCTTCGTGAACACGACGCGCAGCACGCCTCCGCCTCCCCCCGCGCCGGAGGCGACGACGAAGATGCGCGCGGAGGGCCTCACCGCATGGTTCGGCGAGAAGCGCGCGCTCAAGGACATCACGCTCCCGCTCGTCGAGCACAGGGTCACGGCCGTCATCGGGCCGTCCGGCTGCGGCAAGTCCACCTTCGTCCGGTGCCTCAACCGCATGCACGAGGTCGTCCCGGGCGCACGCACGAAGGGCGACGTCCTGCTCGACGGCCGGAGCATCTACGCGCGCGACGTCGACCCGGTGCGGATCCGGCGCCGGGTCGGGATGGTGTTCCAGCGGCCGAACCCGTTCCCGACGATGTCGATCCGGGACAACGTCCTTGCCGGCCTCCGCCTCTCCGGGATGGAGCCGGACGAGCCCGCGGTCGTCGTCGAGGAGACGCTCCGGCAAGCCGCGCTGTGGGACGAGGTGAAGGACGCGCTCGATCGGCCGGGCGGCGCGCTCTCCGGCGGGCAGCAGCAGCGCCTCTGCATCGCGCGCTGCCTCGCCCTCGAGCCGGAAGTGCTCTTGATGGACGAACCCTGCTCGTCGCTCGACCCGATCGCGACGGCGAAGATCGAGGAGCTGATCCACGAGCTCCGCGACCGCTACACGATCGTGATCGTCACCCACAGCATGCAGCAGGCGGCGCGCGTCTCGGACTTCACCGCGTTCTTCTATCTCGGCGAGCTCGTCGAGTACGACCACGCCGACGTGCTGTTCACGAAACCGTCGGATCCCCGGACCGAGGACTACATCACCGGTCGTTTCGGGTGAATTCGAGCTAAGCTCGTCTCGAAGTGCCGCGCCTCCACACCGACCGCGAATACGAGGGTGAGCTCCGGCGCATCCGCGAGATGCTCCTCATGATGGGGGCGAAGGTCGAGGAGATGCTCGGCCAGGCGATGAAGGCGCTCGTCGACCGCGACAGCGATCTCGCCGAACGCACGCTCTACATCGATCGTCAGATCAACCGGCTCGAGGTCGAGGTCGACGATCTGGTCCTGCGCGTGCTCGCGCGCCGGCAGCCGGTCGCGAGCGATCTCCGCTTCCTCACGATGGCGCTCAAGGTCGTCACCGACCTCGAGCGCATGGGCGACCTCGGCGTGAACATCTGCGAGCGCGTGCTCGAGCTGAACGAGGAGCCGCCGCTGAAACAGTATGTCGAGGTGGTGGACATGGCCGAGGCCGCGCAGGAGATGCTGCGCGAGGCGCTCGACGCGTTCGTCGCCGGCGACGCGGAGCGCGCGCAGGCGATCGTCGAGCGCGACTCCAAGGTCGACGCGTACTACGCGACGATCTTCCGCGAGCTCCTCACGTACATGATGGAGAACCCGCGCAACATCTTCCGCGCGACGCGCGTGCAGTCGATCGCGAAGTACATCGAGCGGATCGCGGACCACGCGACGAACCTCGCCGAGATGGTCGTCTTCATGGTCCGCGGGAAGGACATCCGCCACGTCGGCAAGCTGCAGACCCGTGGCACGTCGAATCGGCCGCCGCCGGTCGCGCCCGCGGCCGAGGGGTCGGACGACAGCGACGCGTCGCTGCGCGACGTCGCCCTCGCCCGCGGCCCGGCCTCGCGGCGCACGACCTGATCAGAACACGACGACGACTTCGCGGATCTTCGCGCCGTTGCCCGGCGTCGAGGCCTTCTCCGTCGGGGCCGGCTCCGCGCCCTTGCAGACGTACTTGAGGCGCCACTCCGTCTTCTGCGTCGTCTCGGTCGTCGACGAGCCCGAGGTCGACGTCGCCGGACGGCCGAAGAGCGTGCGCGTGTTGCTCGTCGACTGGCTTCCCGACGAGTGCTCGACCTGCCCGACGACGGTCTCGCCCTCCTCGAGGACGTCGAAGTTGTTCGCGCCGCAGTTGCGGGCCATCTCCGCGTCCGCCTTCTGGCGCGCGAGCTCACGCTGGCCGACGAGCGCCATCTCGCCGCCCGACTTCGCCGTCTTCACGACGCGGATGTCACCGTAGGGCGAGCAAGCAGCGAGGGTCCCGAACACCGAAAACGCACCGAGGAGGAGAAAGGACTTCTTCATGGTTTGCTTCGGACGAGCTACGCGGGCGCGTATTCACGTCTGCGGAGGTCGATTTTCCCCGAAGAACGAGTGAGGTTTCCCGGACGCACCCCGCGGTGATCTCCCCGCACTCTCGCGTTTCACGCGCCGCTCGCGAACGCGCGTTCACGTCGCTGCCGTCGATCCCGACGATTCCGCGAGGAACACGGAGGCGCTCTCGTTGCACGGGGAGAGAGAGACATGCTTCGCATCACCACCGTCCTCTTCCTCGCATCGCTCTCCCTCCTCACCGCCTGCAGCAGCATCCGTGTCGTCCAGAAGACGAAGGAGGGCGGCGTCCTCGCGCTGAAGGGGCCGCGCGACAGCGCGCACGAGAAGGCGGAGGAGTACATGCTCTCGCGCTGCCCGGAGGGCTACGACGTCCTCGAAGAGGGCGAAGCCGTCGTCGGGCAGGACACGAGCGTGCGCACCGAGCAGACCCGCTACGGCACGAGCACCTCGACGGCGCAGACGCGCGACGTGCGCGAGTGGCGGATCGTCTATCGGTGCACGACCGACGCGTCCGCCGCCGCGCGCGTCGTCGTCGTCGGGATGTGACGGGTCAGAGCGGCTCGGACGCGACGTTCTTCGCGAGCGCCGAGAGCTCCGGCGTGTTGCTCACCTTCTCGGCGAGCTCGTAGCGCGCGGCGCGGACCCAGGCGATCTGCTCGCTGACGCGCTCGGGCGCGGTCCCGCCGGCGCTCTTCTTCGCCGCGACGGCGTGCTTCGGATCGAGGACGGCGAGGACCTCGGCGTCGAACGCGGAGCTCACGCTGCGCGCGACCTCGACGCCGACCTTCGCGAGCGGCACGTTGCGCTCGCGCGCGAGGTGCACGAGCTGCCCGGCGGTCTTGTACGCCTCCCGGAAGGCCATCCCCTTCCGGACGAGGGCCTCGGCGAGATCGGTCGCCTGCGTCGCGCCGTCGGCGACGCCGCGGAGGCACGCCTCCGGATCGAAGGCGAGATGGGGCATCGCCGCGCGCGTCGCGCGGACGGCGCCGCGGACGAGCGGGCCCGTCTCGAGGATCGACTGGCGATCGTCCTGGAGGTCGCGGTTGTACCCGGTCGGGAGCCCCTTCACGAGCGTGAGCATCGCCGAGACGTTCGCCACGCCGCGCGAGGTCTTGCCACGCACGAGCTCGAACACGTCGGGGTTCTTCTTCTGCGGCATCATGCTGGAGCCGGCCGCGATCGCGTCGCCGATCTTCAGGAAGGCGAACTCGCTCGTCGTGAAGTCGATGACGTCGGTGGCGAGACGCGAGAGCGCGAGGAGCACGCGCGCGCCGGCCCAGGTCCAGTCGAGCGCGAAGTCGCGGTCGCCGATCGTGTCGAGCGCGTTCGCGGTCGTGCCGCGGAATTCGAGCAGCTCGGCGACGACGTCGCGGTCGATCGGGAGCGACGTGCCAGAGCACGCGCCGCACCCGAGCGGCGACTCGTTCGCACGATCGATCGCGTTGCGGAGCGCGTCGCCGGCACGGAGGAGCTGCATGCACCATGCACACAAGAGGAAGCCGGCGGAGACGGGCTGCGCGCGCTGCCGGTGCGTGTAGGCGGGGAGCACGACGTCGAGCTCGCGTTCGGCACGGGCGGCGAGCTCCTCGACGAGCTCGGCGACCTCACCGAGCGTCCTCGCGGCCTGATCCCGGACGTGGAGCCGGAGCGCGAGCGCGACCTGGTCGTTCCGCGAGCGCGCGGTGTGGAGCCGCTTCCCCGTCTCGCCGAGCTCGCGCGTGAGGCGCGCCTCGATCGCCATGTGGACGTCTTCTTCGCCGTCGGAGAGCTCGAGCTCGCCGGCCGCCGCGAGGTCGAACATGCCGAGGAGGGCGCCACGGAGCTTCTGCGCGTCGTCGAGCTCGAGGAGACCGACCTTCCGCAGCATCGTGACGTGCGCGGCCGACCCGATCAGGTCCTCGCGGACGAGCGAGCGATCATGCGGCAGCGACGACGTCCACGCGACGAGCTCGGGCAGCATGCCGGCTACGCCGGTCGCCGACGTGCGCGCGAGGTTGCCTTCCTGGGCGGCGACTTCGGGGCTCTTGGACGGACCCATGACGGCCGGCGTCCTACCACGGCACGCGCGGCGCCGCATGGCAGCCGCGCCCTACCGACCGAGGACGGCGCTTCACACCGTCCGCGTGAACGGGACCGCTCAGTGCGCGTGATCGTGAGCCGGAGCGGAGCCGGCATCGGCGGCCGCTGCCGGCGCGCTGTCGCTGCCCTCGGACGTGCTGCTGCTCGGCGCGAGGCCCCAGATCAGGCCGACGAGGAGAAACAGGACGGCGCCGACGGCCGGCAGCCACATCGGCGTCTTCGGCTCCGGAGGCGGCGGCGGTCCGTGATCATGCCCGTGCGCATGCGAATGGTCGTGATCTCCTGCACTTGCGCTCATGGTCGGGACCTCGCGGCGTGATTTCCCATCGTTTGACGTCGGCTGTCAAGGATGCGCGTCGGGAGGAGGCCGGTTCCGGGCACGCCGAGTGCTACCCTCGACGGGCCGCCCATGCGTCCGCTCCTCGCCCTCGCCTCGCTCGCGTCCGGCCTCCTCGTCGCCGTCAGCGCGATGGCGGGGCCTGCTGCGCTTCCTGCGCTTCCGTCGAGCGGAGGCAACGCGGGCGCGGCCGCGCCCGCCCCGCAGCAGCAGGGTCATGCGCAGGATCCTTCCGCCGAGGCCCGGAAGGGCGTCGTGCAGGTCGAGCAGGCGGGCCGACCGATCGCGGTCGGCACCGTCCTCGCGAAGGACGGGCGCGTGCTCACCTCGCTCTCGGCGCTCGCGGGCGTCGAGCAGCCGGAGATCCGCTACGCCGACGGCACGGTCGCGAAGGCGCGGATCGGGCACAAGGACGCGGGCTGGGATCTCGCGCTCCTCATCCCGCTCACGGGCCGCTGGCTCGACGGGCTCGTCCCGACCGACACCGATCCGCTCGGGATCGACCTCCGCGCGTTCCTCCCGACGCGCGCAGGCAAGCTCGGAGCTTCGACCGTCGGCGTGAAGGGCCGCGTCGATGGGAGGTCGCGCGAGGGCGTCACGCTGAAGGACCTGCTCGAGGTCGACTTCAAGGGCGCGCCCGCGGTTCCCGGCGCGCCCCTGCTCGAGCCGAACGGCCGCGTCGTCGGTGTGCTCGTGAAGGCGTGCAAGGACACGCCGGCTCCGGCTCCGCCGCCGAACGCGCCGGCGGCGAAGAGCGCACCGCCGTGCTCGCCGGCGACGTTCGCCGCGCCGGTCTACGCGCTCCGGAGCTTCTTGATGAAGACGCCGGCGAATGCGGTCCAACCCGCGCCGTGGCTCGGCTTGGGCGGCGCGCCGAGCGACGCCGGGAACGTCCGCGGCGTGAAGGTCGTCGCGCTCGCGCCGGGAAGCCCCGCCGAAAAGGCCGGGCTTCGTGCGAGCACGGACGCGCCCGAGACCATCGTCGCGGTCGACGGCCAGCCGATCGAGACGCCCGAGCAGCTGGCCGAGGCCATCACGAAGCGGTCGATCGGTCAGACGATCAAGCTCCTCGTGTTCAGCGCCGGTCGGTTCCGGGAAGTGCCCGTGACCCTGCGCGCAGCTCCGTGATCGGCCGGCAAACGGTCGAGATTCCACGCCCTCCCGCTCGTTCTCGTTGACAGTTCCGCGCCGTCTCGGGACCATTCTGTCGTGGGACTCAGGATCGAGGTCGCCGGCGAGACGAACGTCGGCATGAAGCGCTCGCACAACGAGGACAACTTCTCGATCATCGAGGACTCCGGCCTCTACGTCGTGGCCGACGGGATGGGCGGTCACGCCTCCGGCGAGGTCGCGAGCAAGATGGCCGTCGACTCCCTCAAGGAGTTCTTCGCGGCGACGGCCCAGGACCCGGAGCGGACCTGGCCGTACAAGATGGACCGCTCGAAGGGCTACGAGGAGAACCGGCTCATCACCGGGATCAAGCTCGCGAACCTCCGGATCTACGAGACGGCCCAGCGCGACGCGGGCAAGCGCGGGATGGGCACCACGATCGTCGTGATGTTCGCGGTCGAGGAAGGCGTCTACCTCGCGCATGTCGGCGACTCGCGGACGTACCGGGTCCGCGACGGCAAGATCGAGCAGCTCACCGAGGACCACTCGCTGCTCAACGACTACATCAAGATGAAGCGCCTCACGCCCGAGGAGATCGCGAACTTCCCGCACAAGAACGTCATCGTGCGCGCGCTCGGGATGAAGGACACGGTCAAGGTCGACACGCGCTTCGAGTCACCGCGCGCGAACGACACGTACATCCTCTGCTCCGACGGGCTCTCGGGCCCGGTCGAGGATCCCGAGCTGCTCGAGATCGTGCAGAAGTACGGCAACGACCTGAAGCTCACGGCGTCGAAGATGATCGAGCGCGCGAACGAGAACGGCGGACCGGACAACATCACGGTCGTGCTCGCGCGCTGGGTCGACGATCACTGATGCACGTTCCAGAACGGCCCTATAGGGGCTTGCGATGAACGACCCCGCGGCGACCGGAACGCTGCCGCGGAGCCCGCGTGCGCCGCTCGCCGTCCCGGCGTTCCGCGCGCTCTGGCTCGCGGCGATCGTGTCGTGGATCGGCTCGTTCGTGCAGGACGTCGCCGAGCGCTGGCTGATGCTCGACCTGACGCACAGCCCGCTGCCGGTCGCGATGCTCTCGACGGTGTTCGTGACGGCGTCGCTGTTCGCGCAGCTGCCAGCGGGCGTGCTCGCCGATCGGGTCGATCGGCGGATGCTCGTGATCGTGTCGCAGGTCCTGCAGGCGCTCGTGGCGCTCGGGCTCGGGGTGATGACGTGGACGCGGCACGTGAGCCCGACGGTCTTGTTGGTCGCGTCCGCGCTCGCAGGGCTCGGGATGGCGATCGGGCAGCCGGCGTGGGCCGCGCTGGTGCCCGAGATGGTGGAGCGCGAGGCGGTGACGGAGGCGATCGCGCTCAACTCGGCCGGCTTCAACCTCGCGCGCGCGATCGGACCGGCGATCGGCGGCCTCGTCCTGTCGGCGCTCGGGTCGGCGTCGTCGTTCCTGCTGAACGGGCTCACGTTCGCGGCGGTGATCGTGGCGCTCGTGGCGTTCCGGGAGCCGAAGGTGGTGGCGGTGGAGGCTCGGCCGGTCGTGCACGAGCCGATGCTGCGTGCGTTCGGCGGTCCGCTCCGGAGCATCCTCGGCGCGGCCGAGCTGCGCGCCGCGTTCACCGCGATGTTCGCGTTCTCGGTTGGCTCGTCGATGGTGTATCCGCTGACGCCGGCGTATGCGCGGCAGACGCTCGGCGCATCGGCGGAGCAGTACGGGCTGATGATCGGGGCGATGGGCGCGGGCGCGGTGCTCGGGGCGACGGGTCTCCGGCGCGCACGGCAGCTCCTGCCGCCGCGCGTGCTGGTCGCGACCGCGATGTCGTTCTTCGCGGTGAGCTCGCTCGCGCTCTCGCGGGTGCGCTCGTTCCCGCTCGCGATGGTGTGCTTCGTCCCGGCGGGGATCGGGTGGATCGGATCGTTCTCGTCGCTCCAGGCGCTCGTGCAGCTCTGGGTGCCGAATGCAGTGCGCGCGCGAGTGATTGCACTCTACACGATGCTGCACTTCTTGGTGTGGGGCGCGGGCTCGTCGATCGGCGGCGCGCTCGCGGCACGCTTCGGGGTCGATGCGACGATGGCGATCGGCGGCGGCTTCTGCGCGCTGGCCGCGGTCGCGACGACCAAGCTGGCGCTGCCTGCGTCGTTCGCGGCGCCCGAGCATGGGTGAACCTTCCGCTGAATTCTAGTGAATCCCCGTCGGCCCCATCGCCAGGTACACGGCGAGGATCGTCACGAGCATCACGATCGCGACGAGCGCATAGCTCACCTTCGACTGCGTCGTGCTCCAGCCGTCGGCGTAGAACTTTCCCTTCGAGCGCTGGCGGAGCTTCTTCTGCACCGCCGCGAGCAGCGCCTTGTCGGCTTCCGTCGGCGCGGCGGCTGCCGGTGCTTCCGCCTTCGCGGGCTCCTCGCCCGGCAGCGCGAGCGAGCGCTTGAGGAGCGCCTTCAGCGCCGGCGCGTCCTCGTCGCCGATGCCCGCGTCCTCCTCCTCCTCGACCGGAGGCGTCTTCTTCTCTTCGTCGCTCATGTGATCTTCTCGCCGAGCTCGCGTTCGACCATCTCCTTGAGCTGCGCTCGCGCCCGGAAGATGCGGCTCTTCACCGTACCCGGCGGCAGGCCGGTGATCTCGCCGATCTCTTCGTAGCTCAGCTCCTCGACGTCGCGCAGCACGAGGCATTCGCGGAAGGTGGGATCGATCCGCGCGATCGCGTCTTGCACGATCTTCTCCACCTGCCGTCCCGCCATCGCCTCGTCCGGCCGCTCGATCTGCGCGACGTTCGCACGCGTCGCTTCGCCGAGCGGCACGCGCTCGGCGACCGCCTCGAGCTCGTCCTGCTCGCCGGCATGCCGGACGCGGAGGTACTTCGTGCGGTTCTTGCAGAGGTTCACCGCGATTCGATAGATCCACGTCGACAGCTTCGAGTCGCCGCGGAACGTGCCGATCGCCTTGAAGACCTGGACGAAGACCTCCTGCGTGAGGTCCTCCGCCTCGGCGCGGTTGCCGAGCATGCGGAACACGAGCGCCGACACGCGACGGCCATAGGTCTGCACGAGCTCGTTGAACGCTCGCTCGTCACGCGCCACCAGGCGCGCGATCAGACTGGCTTCGAGCTCGTCGGGAAGCGCCACGTCCGGCCATGGTGCAACATCCTCGTCCGAGAGTGCAAAGTCACGTCCTCTCCGAAAGGTGCCCGCGCCTCCCATCCACGGAACGGCCGACAATCCCGGTCCCGCCGAAGTTCCCGCCACCCTCGAACAGGCGGGAACCTCCGTTCCGGAGGGATCACGAACGAACGGGCCGAAAGGTTACATCCGGCGTCAGAAAGTGCCGCCGAGCCCGACGATTCCGCCGACGCCCGCGCGCGGCGCGAGCACGAGGCCCGTCCGCGGCGCCGAAGGAGGGCGGCTCGTGAGGAGCAGCACGCCACCTGCGGCGCCGAGCACACCGCCGGCGGCGAGCGCGACGATCGAGCCGGTCCCGAGCGAGCTCGCGCTCCGGAGGAGGTCGACGCCCTCGGCGTCGCACGTGGCGTCCACGCAGTGATCGTCGGCGTCGCCGCGTTTGGCGACCGAGAGCACGGCGAGAACGGCGCCGGTGACGACGCCGATGCCCCCCGCCGCGACGAGTCCCCAGCCGACGTTGCGCTTCATCGGGCTCTCGTCCTGGAGGACCGGTGCCGGAGACGGCGGAGCGGGCGCGGGCTCGTCGGCGAGCGACGGCACGACGACGATCTGCTCCGTCGGCGAGAGCGTCACGCGGAACGTCACCGTCGCGCGGCGCTTGCCCGGCGCGTTGACGGCGACCGCGTGCTCGCCCGGGTCGAGGTAGACGGGGAGGTTCCAGCGCTGCTCCGGGAGTGGCTCGCCGTCGACCTCGAGGCTCGCGATCGCGCGATCGACGGGGAGCTGCAGCGCGACGCGCGGCAGGCGCGGCTCGAGCGCGATGACGTGCTGGACGGCGAAGTCGTGCCGCTCGCGCTGGTTGTTCTGCGCCGCCCACGCCGACGCGTGCTGGAACTCGCGCCAGGCGGTCGCGACCTTCCCGATCGTCTCGTGACAGAGCGCGACGTTCAGGAGCGTGCCGAGCTTCGGCGCGAGCTTGAGGCTCTGCTCGAAGTCCTGGCATGCCTCGGCATGGCGTCCGGCGTCGAACTTCTTCTCGCCCGAGCGGAACAGCGTCTCGGCGCGCATCTCGTTCGAGACGCCCGGCTGCGTCTGCGCGTGCGCCCGCGTCGAGCCGAGCACGGCGGCGACGGAGATGGCGCCGAGCACGCAGCTCGTGATGCTGCGCCGGCGTGAGCGTCTCGATGAGGTCATTCGCGCGAGTTCAGGAACTTCGGACGCGGCGCTGGCTTCCCGGGCCTGGACGCGCGCGCGCGCGGTGCCGTGCTCGCGGGCGCGGATGCCGGCAGCTCCATCACGGTGGGGGACTCGTCGGTCGTCTCGTCCGTCTTCGTGTCTCCGCTGTTCGCAGGAGCTTCGGTCGCGCCGTTCGCGCTCTCACGCGGCGGCGCCTTCGCGCCGGCCGCGTTGGTCTGTTCCGCCGAAGCCGACCGCGTCGAACGCACGGCCGCGAACGCGACGAGCACGAAGGCCAGAGCGGCCGCAGCCGCAGCCGGCGCGAGCCAGCGCGGACGTGCCGGACGCGGCGGCGCGACGTCTCCCGCGGGCGTCGTCCGGTCGAGCGCGATCGACGCGTCGAGCGACTGCGTCCCGGTCTCCTTCGCACGCCGCGCCGCGGCCTCGATCGCCTCGACGACCTGGCGCGTCTCGAGCGGCGTCGCCTGCACGTCGAGGAACTTCGCGCGCGCGAGCAGCTGCTCGATGCGCTCGACGAGCGCGGTGTGCACGCCGGAGCCGAAGGGCGCGACCGCGCGCGCGAGCTCCGCGGCGTCCGCCCAGCGATCCTCGACCTTGCGCTCGAGACACTTGTCGATGATCGACGCGAGCTCCGGCGACACCTTCGGGTTGCGCTCGCAGACGGGCACCGCGCGCTGCTCCAGGATCGCCGCGAAGATCTCGCCGACCCCGTCCCCGTCGAACGGGAGCTTTCCGCAGAGCAGCTCGTAGGCGACGACGCCGAGCGACCAGAGGTCGGCGCGCCCGTCGATCTCCTTCGAGTTCCGGAGCTGCTCCGGCGACATGTACACCGGCGATCCGAGCACGGCTTGCCCGGTGAGGACCTTCTCGCCCGGACGCGCCTTCGCCTTCGAGATACCGAAGTCGAGCATCTTCACGACGGTGCTCCCGTCGGGGCGCGTGTGGAGGAACAGGTTCGCGGGCTTGAGATCGCGGTGCACGATCCCCACCGCGTGGGCGTGCGCGAGCGCTTCGAGCGCCTGGAGCATCACATCGGCCACGTCGGTCTGCGAGAGCTTCCCCTCGAGCGCGAGGAGCTCGCAGAGGTCACATCCCTCGAGGAACTCCATCACGAGGAACGGCGCGCCGCTCGCGAGCGAGCCCGCGTCCATGACGCGGGCGACGTGCTCCGACTGGATGCGCGCCGCGGCCTGCGCCTCGCGCGAGAAGCGCTCGACGACGGCATCCGAGCTCGCGGCGTCCGGCAGGAGCACCTTCACGGCGACGCGCTGGCGGAGCACGAGGTGCTCCGCGGCGTAGACGATGCCCATGCCTCCCTCGCCCGCCACCTTCTCGAGGCGGTACTTCCCGGCGATCAGATCGCCGACCTTCGGCATGGCGTAGGGCGTGACGCGTGCTTCGGTCATCGTCGATGCGCGCTCGTCCGAAATGATGGAATGGACGGCAAGCGCACCATCCTCAGTATACGAGAAGCCCGTCACGCGCCGGCGAGGATTTGCCCTCGAAAACGCCGATGAATGCCGCACGGATCGGCCGCGCTGTGAACCTCTCGCCTGCGCCGCAGGACGCTTTCAGAGCCGCAGTGCCGGACGACGAAACCTTTCAAACTCGCAATGCGGCTCTACGCCGATTCGCCGACTTGCCGCACTCGACGCGCGGCGTTCCACTCTCGTGAGCACCTCGTCAGCCTCACGTTGGCGCCCGCCTCCGACGAGGGTAAAGGTGCGCCATGCACGCCCGGAAGTCGGCTCGCGACGCCTACCTCCCTTCACGCGAGGAGGACACGTTCTTCTCGTCTCGGGGAGACATCGTCCTACCGGAGCCGGCGCTCGCGCGGAGGCTCGCCTCGCGGCTCGGGGAAGGACGCGTGCGCGCGAACGAGCTCGCCGCGCTCTCCCTCTTCCACGAGGTGCTCCACACCGTCATCGGCGTCCACCGCGAACGGCACCCGGGGAGCTTCGCGCGCCTCCTCGAGCGGCTGAACGGGTCGCTCGGCGGCGGCGCGCGCGAGACGCTGGTCGCGTTCCTGAAGACGCTTCCGCCGCCGGAGCTCTACCACCAGCTCGGCGAGTCGGCCGAACCGCACGACCTCCTCGCGGGGCGCCACCTCGAGCGTGGCGGCGCTGCGTTCGAGAGCGAGACCGCGGAGGAGGTCCTCCTCCTGTGGCTGACGAACCAGAACCCCGCCTACGACTCCGTGCGCGAGGTCGTGAGCGACGAAGGCCTCGGTGAGCGGTACACGAGCTTCGTCGGCGAGGCGAAGCGCTTCTTCGACGCGGAACCCAGCATCGGCCCCGGACGAGAGAGCCTCCTCGATCTGCTCCTCGCGCCGATCCGTCACGCGCCCGGCTCCATCTTCGCGCAGCTCGCGTTCGTCGAGCAGCGCTGGGGGAAGGCCTTCGGCCTCGACCGCCTCGCGCTCTGGCGCCGGATCCTCTGGGCGCGCGACGTCCTCCACGAGGAGGGCAAGTGGTTCTTCCGCGGCGGCCCCGGACCGGGCGAGCCGCTCCTCGAGGCGATGCGCTTCGCGCGCCGCCCGGAGGACGAGCCGAAGCGGTTCAGCCGCGACCTCCACTGGATGCCGGAGGTCGTGCTCATCGCGAAGAGCGCGTACGTGTGGCTCGACCAGCTCTCGAAGCAGTACGGCCGGAGCATCGAGCGGCTCGATCAGATCCCGGACGAGGAGCTCGACACTCTCGCGCGTCGCGGCTTCACCGGGCTGTGGCTGATCGGCCTCTTCGAGCGGAGCCGCGCCTCTCAGCGCATCAAGCAGATGCGCGGCGATCAGGAAGCGCTCGCGAGCGCGTACTCGCTCCACTCGTATCGGATCGCCGACGCGCTCGGCGGCCACGCCGCCTACGAGCGGCTCCGCGACCGCGCCTGGTCGCGCGGCATCCGCCTCGCCGCCGACATGGTGCCGAACCACGTCGGGATCGACGCCGAGTGGATGATCCACAACCCCGACTACTTCCTCCAGACCCGCGAGCCACCGTTTCCCGGCTACCGATTCGGCGGTCCGGATCTCTCGAGCGACCCGCGCGTCGGCGTGTTCCTCGAGGAGGGTTACTGGAACCAGACCGACGCCGCGGTCGTCTTCCGGCGGCACGATCGATGGACCGGCGAGGACCGCTTCATCTACCACGGCAACGACGGCACCAGCATGCCGTGGAACGACACCGCGCAGCTCGACTACACGAAGGCGGAGGTCCGCCACGCCGTGATCGAGACCATCCTGCATGTTGCACGGATGTTCCCGATCATCCGCTTCGACGCGGCGATGACGCTCGCGAAGCGTCACTTCCAGCGCCTCTGGTTCCCGCTCCCGGGCCACGGCGGCGCGATTCCCTCCCGCGCCGATCACGCGCTCACGCAGGAGGAGTTCGACCGCGTCTTCCCCGTCGAGTTCTGGCGCGAAGTCGTCGACACCGTCGCGCAGCGCGCTCCCGAGACGCTGCTGCTCGCCGAAGCGTTCTGGATGATGGAGGGCTACTTCGTCCGGACCCTCGGCATGCACCGTGTCTACAACTCGGCGTTCATGAACATGCTGAAGCGCGAGGAGAACCAGAAGTACCGGGAGACGATCAAGAACGTCCTCGACTTCGATCCCGCGATCCTCGAGCGCTTCGTCAACTTCATGAACAACCCGGACGAGGAGACCGCGGTCGCCCAGTTCGGTGCCGACGACAAGTACTTCGGCGTCTGCGTCCTCATGTGCACGATGCCCGGCCTGCCGATGTTCGGGCACGGCCAGGTCGAAGGCTTCCACGAGAAGTACGGGATGGAGTTCCGCCGCGCGAAGTGGAACGAGCCCGTCAACCGCGGCCTCGTCGAGCGCCACGAGCGCGAGATCTTCCCGCTCCTCGCCCAGCGTTGGGTCTTCGCCGGCGTCCGCAACTTCGCGCTCTTCGACTTCATCGCCGACGGCGGCGGCGTCGACGAGGACGTCTACGCGTACTCGAACCGCTCGGGCGGCGCGCGCGCCCTTGTATTGTACAACAATCGATTCAAGACGACGCGCGGACGCGTCGTCCGGAGCGTCGCGTCGCGGCAGGAGGACGGGTCGCTCGTGGCGTGGTCCCTCGCGGAAGCGCTCGGCCTCGGCCACACCGGCGGCTACACCGTCTTCCGCGACGTGCCGGCCGGGCTCGAGTACCTCCGCCCGACGAGCGAGATCGTCGGCGAGGGCTTCTCCTGGGAGCTCCACGCGTTCAAGTACCACGTGTTCACCGGCTTCGAGGCGGTGCACGCGACCGAGACGGAGCCCTACGACCGCCTCTACGTCGAGCTCGGCGGACGCGGCGTGCCCTCGGTTCACAAGGCGGCGCGCGACCTCTACCTCCGCCCCGTGCACAAGCCGCTCCGCGAAGCGCTCGGCGCAGGTCACCTCGCGTGGCTCGCCGAGGGCTGGGACGCCCAGGCCGCCGCACCGAAGGCAGAGGCCCTCGCCGCGCTCGAGGAACGCCTCCGTCACGTGCAGGACGGTCTCGCGTACATGCACGAGGGCGCCGCGCCGGAAGCGGTCGACGCGGCGATCGAGACCGCGCGCCGGCGATACGCCTCGCTCCTCCGGACGGCCGCGACGCCGACGCGCTACGAGACGGAGGCACCGCCCGCGCCGCCGCCGCGTCCGGTCCCGAACTCGGACTACCCGCCGCCGTCGACGCAGGCCGTGACCGAGGCCATGCCCGCAGACGCGAACCCCGCGCGCGTGCCTCTGCTCGACGTCGACCTCTGGCTCGTGTGGCTCCAGCTCGAGGCCGTCGTCGCGATCCTCGCCTCGTCGTCGTCGCATGCCGCGCCCGTCGACCCCGAGGCGGTCCTCGCCGAAGTCGCGCGCGTCGAGCAGCCCGCCGAGCCCTCCCCCGTCACGAAGCCTTCGGCCGAGCTGCCGAAGAAGACGGACGCGAACGGCGTGCGCGAGCCGACGCTCGTCCCGGCAACGCGCGTCGAAGAGCTCTACGCGCGGTGGGACGTCGCGACGCCGCTGCTCGACGCGTTCGGGCTCGCCGGCCACGGCGAGGACGCGCACCGCCGCGGCGCGCTCCTCCTCCTCCTCGTGACGCTCCGTCCGGCGCCCGTACGCGAGGTGCTCGCCGAAGCGCTCGCGTCCGAGCGCGGACGCGCCTTCCTCGGCGTCCACGAGGCGAACGGCATCCAGTGGCTCGTGAAGGAGCGCTTCGAGGAGCTCGCGCGCGCCGCCGCCGATCGCGAGGTCGTCCTCGGCCGCTCGAGCCGCGCGCTCGCGACGCGCGAGGCCGACGACGCCGCGCGCCTCGCCGAGCTCGAGGGCTACCGCGCGAAGCCGATCGCGGAGATGCTCGTGCCGGCGAAGGGTCGTTGGCCCGCCCCCGGAACCGAGCTCCCGGCGACGTAGTCGCTCAGTCGGCCGCGAACCGCAGCCACTTGCCGCGGATCCACGCGTCGTTCGGATCCTTCACCGCGCCGACGAACGTGGCGGCCGCGTCGAAGAACCCGTCGTTCGGAGGGGTCCGCGCGCCTCCGAGCGCCGCGTTCGGGTACGGCTTCGGCGCGGCCGGGTCGTAGCACTCGAGGAGCCCCGCCGGCGTGACCTTGTTCCCGCGGTTCTGGTCGTTGAACTGCGCGATCTCGTCGTAGCCGTTGTCGTCGTTGAAGAGCGGGCTGTTCTGGTCGGTCTGCGCCGCATCCTCGACGTAGGCGGGGTTCGTCGCGTTCTCGGCGACGATCGAATTGCGGATCTCGACCGTGGGCCCGAGCGTGCCGACGGCGTCGAGCCCGGTGTTCCACCCCTGGACGACGAAGTCAGCGAGATCGATCCGTGCGTTGTTCCGGAACACGATACCCATGCCCTCGCGCGCGACGTTGTCGCCGCAGAGCGTCGCGTTGTAGATGGTCGGAAACGCGTTGTCGGCGAGCACGCCGTGGTGGCCGGCGCCGGCCGGCGTCTTGTGACCGAAGAGGAACTGGAGCTTGCCGACGTAGCCGGAGCCGAACTCGAACATCTCGTCGGCGGGGAACTGGCAGACGAGGTGCTTCGCGTTGACGGTGCCGCCGGCGAACATGAAGCAGTTGTCGTTCGTGCGCCGGACCTCGACGTTGTCGATCAGGGTCGTCGAACCGACGCCGCCGAGCACGAGCCCCGCGCCGCCGTACTCGATCCGGACGTACTCGAGCGCGCCGCTGTCGTCGGCCGCGTTCGCGCCGCCGTACGCCAGCGCCGGGTCGTTGCCGTCGATCGTCTGGTTCGCCGGCGGCGCGGCGCCGAGGATGTGGATCCCGCGCCAGTCGCCCGTCGCGCGTGGCGTGACCGCGCTCGTGAACACGATCGGCTTGTCGGCCGTGCCGCGCGCGATGATCTTGCCGCCCGGCTGCACGACGATGCCGGCGTTGGTCGCCTTGTCGGCGAGCACGGTCGTGCCCGGCTGGATCGTGAGCACGGCGCCCGGCTTCACGACGAGCCGGCCGACGAGCCGCCAGTCCTTGCTGCAGTCGAGCGTCATCGACGTCGTCAGGTCGACCTGCGCGCCCTGCGCCGTCTGCGCGACGGTCCCCGGCACATCGGCGACCGGCTTCGGATCGATGTCACACGAAGGCGGTGTGTTCGCGTCGATCGGGGCGTAGCCGTCCGGCGTGTCGATCGGGCCGCCGTCTTCCGCTCGTCCGCCGTCGACGCCGGGAACGCCCGGAACGCAGACCTTCCGTGCGATGTCGCAGATCGCCTGCCCGAACCGCTCGCAGTCGCGATCGAACGAGCACTGCGAGGGATCCTCGAAGAGGTCGCTGCACGCGGAGGCGACGACGACGACGCTCGCCGTACTCGCGAGGATCGCCCATGCGCGGCGCTTCACGGCAGCCCTCCGGTGAGGACGATCCCGCCCGCGGTCGGCACGATCGCGAGGCGCGCGACGGGCGGCGACTTCTTCTCCTTGCTCGGGTCCGGCGCCTTGCCGCCGAGCGTGAAGTACGTCGCGACGCCCGCCGAGACGAGGGTGGCGACGCCGAGCGCGCCGGTGAGCAGGAAGAGGTCACGCGCGGTGCCGTGCGCAGAGTCGAGCTCGTCGCGCGTGATCGGGAACGTCTCGCGCGTCGTCTTGAAGTCGGACCACGCGCCGGCCGCGACGATCCCGCTGACGACGGTGACCGCCGCGAGGCCGCCCGTGATCGCCCACGGCACGACCGGGAACGGAGACGGGGCCTCGTGGGCGGCCGGAGCGTCCTCCTTCTTCTCCGTCGTGTCGGCCGGCTTCTCGGCCACCGGCGTGGGAGCCGGCGCCTCCTTCTTCTCGAGCTCGAGGTCGACCGCGACGGTGGAGCCCGCGACGATGGTGACGGTCTTCTCGGCTCGCGCCGAGTCCGCCGTCGCCGACACCTTGTGCGAGCCTCCGCTCACGGCAACCGCCTCGGAGAACGGCGTGCGTCCGACCGGCTCGTCGTCGACGAACACCTCGGCGCCGGTCACGTTCGTCGTCACCGCGACGCGGCCGAGCGTCCGCGAGAGCTGCCGGATCTCGGCCTCGACCTCCTTGCGGCGCTTCGCGGGAACGTCCTTGTCGCCGTCACGAAGGTAGCGCTCGTAGGAGCGGACCGCGCATGCGCCGTCGCCGGTGCGGGCGCAGAGCTGGCCGATGTTGTAGAGTACACGGAAGCTCGGAAAGCGGGCGTAGGCCTCCCTGAACGCGGTGAGCGCACCACGCGCGTCGTTCGCCTTCGCGAGACGGAGGCCCTCTTCGAAGAAGGCCTGCGCCTCCTTCTTCTTCGCGTCCGTGGCTTCGTCGGCGCGAGCGGGGGCAGAGGACGCCGCCGCCGCGAGAGCCAGCGCGCACGCCACGAACCGAGCCCGTTTCATTGGTACGGATTCTCCGTATCGAGCGCGCTGCCCGGCGCGCGCGGCTTGGGCGTCACCGGCGGCGGCGAGCGCCGCGGAGGAGGCGGAGGAGGCGCGCGATGCGTGACCTGAGTGGTCGGCGCGGCGGTCGTCGTCGCGGTCGGCGTCGGCGCCGTCGCGGCCGGACCGGTCGCGGCGGGGCGCAGGTCGAACGTGACGAAGAGGCTCCGATCGAACGACAGCTGCTCTTCCTTCGGCTCGTGCCCCGGCGCCTCGACGCGCACGATGTGGATCGCGCCGTCGCGCGGACGACGTCCCGTCGCCGGGTTCCCGGTCGTCGCCTGCCCGTCGATCCAGATCCGCGCTTCGGGCGGTGAAGCGCGGATCGTGAAGTCGATCTGAGGCGTCTCCGCGGGCGCGGCCGGCCGGGCCGACGCCGCTTCGGGCGCGAGCACGGTCTGGGGCGGCGGAGCTGCCGCCCGCGAGCCGGTGAACCGATACGCCGCGAAGCCGCCCGCCGCGAGCGCCGCGCTCGCCACGAGCACCGCTGCGAACGCCGCCGACGACGCGTGGGTCGACGGCGCCGGAGCCGGCCGCGGCGGCGCCGTCGAGGGCCACGGGCTCTGCTGGATCGGCGGCGGCGGCTCCCGCGTCCACGTCGAGGCGGCGGTGCCGGTCCCCGTCACGCCCGTCCAGCTCGGCTCCGTCGTCGGAGCCATCGGGATCGCGTAAGGAGGCGGATCCGTCGCCGTCATCGAGACGGGCACTTCAGTGAACGGAATCCGCGCGAGCGGCATCGTCCCGGCCGTGTCGCCGAGCGTCCGGAACGTCTCGAGCTGCGCTTCGATCGCTTCCGACAGGCGCGCACGCGTCGTCGCGAACTTTTCCGCGACGTAGGCGCCGACGTCGCGGGCGCTCACCCGCTGACCCGTGCTGTCGAGCCACTCCTCGAGGTCGTTTGCCATCTCGAGCGCGGTCGCGTAGCGATTGCGCGCGTCGTGGGCCATCGCCTTCGTGCAGATGTTCGCGAGCTTGCGCGGCACGTCGGGGCGGACCGTGAGGATGTTCGGAAGGCCGCCGCTGACGAGGCGCTCGTACTTCTCCTCGCCCGGCATGTACAGGCGCCGCCGCGCGAGCGCCTCCCAGAGCATCACGCCCGTCGCGAAGAGGTCGGCGCGCCGGTCGAGCGGCTCGAGACGAGCCTGCTCCGGAGCCATGTATTCGAGCTTCCCCTTGAAGTCGTCCGGCCGCTGCTCCACCGCGAGCGCGGCCTTCGCGATGCCGAAGTCGAGCACCTTCACGCCGCCGGCGAAGGTGATCATGAGGTTGTGGGGGGACACGTCGCGATGCACGACGTCGAGAGGCGCGCCGCTGTAGTCGCGCAACTCGTGTGCATAGTGCAGGCCATGGAGCGCGTCCGTGAGCACGCGCACGTGGAATGCGAGCGGGGCGGGGAGCCGGTCGCGCATGCGCGCGAGACGGACGTACGGCACGCCCTCGAGGAACTCCATCGCGAGGAAATGGACCCCGTCGTCGACGCCGACCTCGTGCGTCTGCACGACGTTCGGATGGTTCAGACGTGCGGCGAGCCCGGCCTCGTTCATGAACATCGCGACGAACGTCGGGTCGGCCGCGAGGTCGGCGCGGAGCTGCTTGATGACGACGAGCTTCTCGAATCCGGCGCCGCGCGTCACCGCGAGGTACACGTCCGCCATCCCGCCTTCGGCGAGCATCGCGATGTAGCGATACTTCCCGACTCCGCGTGCGGCGGGGCCGGCAGCCGGGACGACCCGGATGGACGTCGAAGCAGACACTCAGCTCCAGCGTAACGCCCAGGGTGCGGTACCGGCAACGCGGGCCGCCGAGCGACGGCGCGCCGCGCCGCTCCGCGCGTGATTCGGCACAGTGTCGGTGCTCGCTTGCAGTGAGGACGGCCGGACGATGTGGGTGGCTGTCGTGCGTCCACGGAACGGAACGCGACTTGCTCCTCGGCGCTGCGGTGCTAGGGAGGGCCCACCTCATGAAGCTCGACCGGTCTTCGCTCTTCGTCGTGCTCGGCCTCCTCGCGCTGTCGGGATGCGCCCGCACGCAGAGCGCGGCCGCGCCGGTGAGCTCCACGACGCTGACGTCGGCCGGCCGTGTCGAGGGCCCGCAGCCCCGCGCCGGAAAGGTGCAGCGCTCGGACGACGCGTCGGCGCGCGAGGCCGAGGAGGAAGCGGGCCTCGCTCCGAAGGACGCCGGCCGTCGCCCGAACGACCGACGCGAAGCCGGTCGTCAGGGCACCTTCGGCGCCTGGAAGTGACGCGTCAGGCGCCGCCGCGCATCGCGGGGCGCCGCGGCCGCGGCGAGAACGGCGCGCGCGAGCCCTCCTCGATGCCTCGCGCGAACGGCGACTGATCGAGACGCGAGCACAGGTCGGAGGGCCCGTCGTAGATCGCGATCGCGTCGGCGAGCTCCGCGTCGCGGAAGCGGCCGGAGCGGAACGCGACCGCGGCGACCCCGGCGGCGGTCGCGACCTCGACGTCGTAGGGCGAGTCGCCGACGAGCACGGCCTCGCTCGCGGGCACCGACACCCTCTCGAGCGCGATCTCGACGAGCCGCACCGGCGATCGCGTGTCGGGCCGGACCGACGACGTCTCGACGAGGTCCTCGTCTGCGATGACGAGATCGATCAGGTCGGCGATCGTCGCCGCCCGGAGGAGCTCCAACGTCTCGGCACGCGCGAACGCGCTGAGCGCCACGCACGTGAGGCCGCGAGAACGGAGGCGGTCGACGAGCGCGCGCGCGCCCGGGAGAGGACCGAGATCATCCATGTAGTGTCCGCGCAGGATCGCAGAGCGGCGTTCCTTGATCGCACGCGCCGTCACGGAGTGGGGCTCGATGTCGGCGAGCTCCGCGAGCAGTCGATCGGGATGCATCCCCACTCGCGCCCGCACGTGATCGACGGGCACATCGATCCCGTGTCCGCGCAGCGCGTCGAGCCACGCGTGCGCCTGTGCGTCGTTGCTGTCGAGGAGGGTGCCATCGATGTCGAAGAGGACTGCTCGGATTCGCGTCATGGCTCACCTCCGCCGCGTTCTCCGTTGCACCGCACGTGCCGCCACCCGCCCTCGCGAAGACGTGCGAGCCGCTCGCGGAGAGGCGCGCCGCTTGCCTGGCGACCCGACCATGAATGCGATCGATCTCCTGATTCAACAGCACCAGAAGACCCGCAAGGCGCTCCACGATCTCGCGGAGGCCGAGAGCGCCGATCCCGCGATGCTGCAGAAGGCCGGCAACGAGCTGGTCGCGCACATGGTCATCGAGGAGCACGTCTTCTATCCGCGGATCCGCGAGCTGGGCGAGGACCTCGTCGAGGAGTCGTTCGAAGAGCACGCCGTCGCCCGCTTCGAGCTCGCGCGCGCGATGATCGCGAAGGGGGACCAGCAGAAGGCGCGCCTCACCGTCCTCGAGGAGCTCGTGAAGCACCACGTCGAGGAGGAGGAGAAGGAGATGCTCCCGAAGGTTCGCAAGGCCATCCCGGAGGAGGAGCTCGTCCGCCTCGGCCAGAAGATGCAGATCATGTTCGAGAAGGCCGTCGCGATGGGGTTCGAGAAGCTCGTCACCGGCCCGGGCGAGCTCGGACGCGTCCTCGGCCAGAACGGCGGCGGCCGCGGTCGGGCGAAGACCCGTGGCGGCGCGCAGGCGTCGCGCGGACGCGCCATGAGCGCGCGCGCGCACTGACCACGACCGCTGGAGACGAACGCGGCGCACGCGAAGCTCTCGCGTACGCCGCGTCGTCGTGCGTTGCCTCACCCGAGGCGGCACGCATCGTCGAGGTCGGAAGCGCCCTCAGACGTGCCCGAGCCGCCGATGGCTGATCTCGCCGCTCTGGGTCGCGATGACGGAGATCGCACACGCCAGACACCACGTCCCGAGCGCGGCGAGACCGACCCGCGGCCAGAACATCCACGTCGAGTAGTAGGCCATCACGAGCAGGACGATCCCTGCCGCGAAGAACGCGACCGCGAGGAGCCCGAGCCCGAGCGCCGGCAGCGTCCCTTCCTTCGGGATGCTCGGACGGTCGTTCGCATCCGTCCAGACGACGCTGTGCTCGGTCGTCCCGTGAGGCGTGATCGTCACGTCCTGACCGGTTACCTTCGTCCCTTCGGCGGGCTCACCCGCCGGAACCTTCATTGCCATGCGCGTAGCCATGCCGCAGGAAATTGCACGCGACGTACCACCGAGACGAACGCTCGCGGTCGTCGGCTGCGGAGCCGTCGGCGCAGCTGCAGCGTACGCAGCGTTCACGAAGCGGGTCGCTTCCGAGATCCTCCTCGTCGATCAGGCCCCGGCGCGCGCCGAAGGCGAAGCGATGGACCTCATGCACGGCCAGGCCCTCGTCGGGCGCGTCGTCGTGCGGGCCGTCGGCTACGAGGCGCTCGGGAGCGCGGACGTCGTGCTCGTCGCCGCCGGAGCGAACCAGAAGCGCGGCGAGAGCCGGCTCGATCTCCTCCAGAAGAACGCGAAGGTGATGCGCGACGTCGTCGCGGCGCTCGACGCCCATGCGCCGGAGGCGATCGTGATCGTCTCGACCAACCCCGTCGACCTCCTCACGAAGCTCGCGATCCGATCGAGCCGGCGCCCTGCCGCGAAGATCTTCGGGACCGGCACGACGCTCGACAGCGCTCGCTTCCGCGCGCTGCTCGGCGAGCGGTTCGGGACGAGCCCACGGTCGGTGCACGCCTACGTCCTCGGCGAGCACGGCGACTCGGAGGTGCCGGTCTGGAGCAATGCCACCGTCGGCGGCGTTCCCGTCGGTCACGCGACGACGCTCGGCGCGCTCGACGAAGCGGCCCGCCACGAGATCGGCGAGCGGACCCGCCACGCGGCCGCGCACGTGATCGAGCGGAAGGGCTACACGAACCTCGCGATCGGGCTCGTCCTCGCCGAGCTCGCGGACGTCGTCCTCTCGGATCAGCGGAGCGTCCACACCGTCAGCGCGCTCACCGAGGGCGCATACGGGATCGACGACGTGGCGCTCGGCCTGCCGTGCGTGATCGGACGCGAAGGCGTCGTCGCGCGGCTCGTCCCCGACCTCGACGAGGCCGAGACGGCCGCCCTCCGCGCATCCGCCGCGGTGCTCGCGCGCCACTGGCGCGACGCCGGCCTCGACTGAGCCCGGGATTCGCCGGACCGGATCGCCGGCTCGCCGATGGACAACGCGGTGACCAGGTCGCGCAGTGCACGGAGGCGAGGAAATGCCGAAGATTCCGACCTCGACGGCCCGTGCGCACCTCGGCACACCTCTCGCTGAGGGGTCCTCCAGCTACCCTGAAGGAGGGACCTTCCGCCATGAACGTCGACCGTACGCGCTTCCTGAAGCTCGCCATCGCCATCGCTGCCGCCACCTCCACGACCGTGGCGTGCTCCGCGGCTCCGGAGGCCGACGACGGCGAGGAGAACGCAGGCGCGCAGGCGCAGTCGGCGGGGACCTGCAAGGCGGACTCGATCCGCGAGCCGGGTCGCGGCAGCCTCGCGCCGTTCGCGTACGAGGAGGGCTTCTGCTTCGACCTCGCGCGCCACGAAGGGACGCCGGACGCCGAAGGGATCGGCACGCGCTTCTTCGACTTCGTCTACGACCAGTGCCGGATGTACAGCTCGCAGCTCCAGCCGGAGGTCGCGCGCAAGGTGAAGGACTGCCTCGCACAGGCCGACGCCGCGCGCCCGCACAACGCGAACGGCGACCCCACGGAGGAGTTCGACGCCTCGATCATGTACCAGTGCGGGAAGGACGCGCTCTGGTCGGTCTGCGACGCGGGCATCGACGGCCGCGTGAACGCGAACAAGGACGCCTCCGGCCGCGGCCGCTGCGACCGCATCGCCGACGCGCTGAAGACTCCGGCGCCCTACCGCCCCGCGAGCAGCATGACGAAGGCGGCGCTCGTCAACGAGTGCAATCGCGTGCTCTCCGGGCTCAAGTCGCCGGCGCGTGCCGCGATCGAGCGATGCGTCGCGAACGAGGGCTGGGACCTCTACACGTGCGTCGAAGGGCTCTCCGTCGACTTCACCGATCGCGCCGCGGAAGAGCCGGCGCCCTCGGCTGCCGAGGCGTGCTCCGCCCCGACGCTCGCCGCCGTCCCCGGCGCGGACGCGTGCGAGGAAGCGATCGCGAAGGCGCGCGGCGAAGGCTTCATGGTCGAGAGCTTCCTCCGCTCGCACTGCAACATGTACCGGACGAAGCTCCAGCCTGTCGCCGCGGCGGCGGCCGTGTCCTGCCTCCTCGACCAGAAGAAGCAGACCTACGAGAACGTCTACGCCTGCGGCCAGCTCGGCCTGAAGCGCGTCTGCAAGGACGACGCGGTGAACGACACCTGCAAGGGGATCGTCGAGTCGATCACGCGGATCGATCCGAAGGCGAACGCGGGCGGGCGTCTCACCCGCCAGTGCCGCACGCTGATGCCCGGCCTGAAGCCGTCCGCGCAGTCGGAGGTCGCCGCGTGCGTCCCCGGCCTCGCGCAGCGCTCCGGTGAGAGCCTCGCGCGGTACGCCTTCTACTCGTGCGTCGAAGGTCTCTGACCCGGCCTATACTCCTCCCATGGAGGAGGCGCCGCGCCTGCAGTTCGGTCTCGTTCCCCCGGCGAGCTTCGCGGCGGGGAACGATCACGTGGACGAGCTCCTCCGCTGGGTCGGCGAACGCGCCGGCGTGATGCTCGTCCGCCGGCAGGTCGCGTCGTACGACGACCTCGCCCGCCTCCTCCGCGGAGGCGTGCTCCAGGTCGTGTGGCTGCCGCCGATCCTCTTCGCGCGACTCGACGTCGAAGGCATCGTCCGCGAGCTCGTCTGCGCGGAGCGCGGCGGCTCCGAGCCTTACGTGTCTGCGCTCGTCGCGCGCGCCGGATCGGGGATCACGAAGCTCGACGATCTGCGCGGCAAGCGCGTGGCGTGGGTCGACCCGCTCAGCGCGGCAGGCTACGTCGTGCCGCGCCTCCGCCTCGTCCACCTCGGGCGTGCGCCGGGCGACCTCTTCGCGGAGGAGAGCTTCTTCGGCTCCCACGCCGCCGTCGTCCGCGCCGTCCTCGAAGGCGTCGTCGACGTCGGCGCGACCTATGCAGGGTTCGGCCCTCGCGGAGAGCTCGTTCGCGGGGCGTTCACCGAGCTCGGTGCGCGCGCCGAGGACCTCGTCGTCGTCGAGGCGTTCGGCTCGGTGCCCTCCGACGTGATCGCCGTCCACGCCGGCGTCCCCGAAGAGCTCGCGACCGCGCTCGCGGATGCGCTCGAGGCCGCGAGCCGCGACCGCGAGATGGGCGAGGTCGTCCGCACGACCTTCGGCGCGACGCGCTTCGTGAGGAAACCGCTCGGCGGCCACGACCTCCTCCGCGCCGAGATCGAGCACGCCGCCGACTCGGGGGTCATCCCGGCGGCGGCGGCGTTCCTCTCGACGAGGCCGCCGCCGCGCGGATGATCACCAGCCGAGCTTCTCGGTGAGGAGCGGCGCGATCTGATCGGCGACGCGTTGGTGGTAGGCCGCCGTGCCGTGCCCGTTGCAACCGGTGAGCTCGGCGGGCGTCGCGAGCGGCGGTGCGATCTCGACGACGCGCGCGTCCCCTCGCGCGTTCCGCTCCGTCACGACGGTGTGGATCCCGGTCTGCACGTTCGTGCGGCTCTGACGGCCGGCGGGCATCTCGTCGGTGACCGACGGCGAGAGCGCGAGGACGATCCACGCCTGCGGGTAGTGACCGCGGAGATCGGCGACGAAGCCACGGTACGCCTCGGTGAACGCCTCGAGCGTCGTCGGACCACGGTCGTAGGGCTGACCGATCGCGAAGTCGTTCCCGCCCATCATGATGATGATCGCGTCGGGTGACCACGAGAAGTCCCACTTGCTCGCGGGGTCGATCGGGTTCGCGCGGTTGTAGATGATCGGCATCGTCTCCGGGTCGGTAGACCAGATGTTCTGCGCGATGCCCTTGCCGGAGTAGACCGTCCCGTAGACCTCGGCGCCGAACCGGACGCCGAGGCGCTCGGCGAACGACTTCCGGAAGTTCTGATAGGTGCCCGACCAGTTCACGCCCGGACAGTTCGGCCCGAGCCCGTTGTCCTCGACACCGAACGCGGCCGGCTGCGAGTCGCCGATGATCTCGAGGTGGCGAGTGGGACGCCGATACGGCGCGAGCAGGGTGCCGCCGTGGAAGTCGAAGCCGAGGAAACGTCCGAGCCCGGTCTGCGACTCGCTCCGCTTGTAGAGCTCGACGGAGTGCGGGCCCGGCGCAAGCCCCTCGGCGAGATCGAAGGAGTGCTCTCCGACGGTGAGCACGATCTTCTGGGTGACGACCCCGTCGATCGCGACGTCCCACTCGCTGGGCGCGCCCTGCATCCAGTCCTGGTACCAGCCTTCGAGCTTCACCGAGACCGCGGTGCCCTCGAACCGCGCGGCGATGCGGCACCCCGGGAACCCGCACTGCGGGCCCCGCGGGTCACGCCGATCGAACCGACCGACGAGCTGGATCGCGGGGCCTCCCGGATCGAGCCCTCCGTCCTGACCGCCGCCCCCATCGTTCCCCGCCGGCGGCGTCGACGTGCCGCCATCGCGATCACCGACCGGCGGGGTCGCTCCATCGCCGCCCGGCGAGGTCGGATCGACCTGCCCGGCCGGGCCGGAGGCCGTGTCGCCGTGCTCGCTGCTGCAGGCGGAGAGAAGGGTGGTGAGAACGACGAGGGAGAATCTACGAATGCGGGAAATCATGACCGTCCTCCCCCAACGTAGGATTGCCGCGACCGCTCGCTAGAGTGGCAAATACGCGGATTCGTTGTGCTCAGCGGGGCGCCGCGCAACGCGGCAGCTCGTCCGGCGGCCGAGTGCCTCGACTGCGACGCGGATCCCGAATCGGGTCGTCGTCCCCCCACCCCTGTTTCGCACCACGGGATGGTGATCCGGATCGCGGGCGGTCCATTCGGCTCGGTGCCGCGCAGGCCACCCGAGAGATTCCAGTTGTTTACGCAGAAAACTACACCGGCACACCCTGTGTATTGATGTCCGCACAGAGAGGAGCACGACGGACAATGGCTCGTTCACGCGTTCTGGGGATCTTCGGGGTGATGGCGCTCTCGGCAGTGGCCTGTGCGGCGCCCACCGACGAGGAGGCGGGGGAGAGCGACGCGGCGGTGAGCCTCGACACGTACTGGGCCGATGCGAAGGCGCTCCGCCTCGACGACCTGACGCGTCTCTCGGTCGGCTTCGCGACCGACTCGCTGAACGACCAGCTGACCGGCGGCAACGTCGGCGCGCGGTTCGAGGCCCCATCGGTGTTCGCCGCGAAGGCGCAGCCGAACAGCGTCCTCCCCGACAACTCCGAGATCAAGGCGCTCGACACGATCGTGAGCGGCCTCGCCGCCCAGTTCGGCGAGAGCGAGCTCGGCACCCAGGTGAACAAGGTCCGCCTCGACACGCTCTCGCGCGGTCAGGCGAAGTACTTCGTCGAGTCCGGCTTCGCGCTCCGCGGCGGCCTCAACCACGGCTGGTCGCAGGCGGCGGAAGGCTTCATGGAGGGCGCGGCGGCGTCGCTCGGCTTCGACGCGAACGCGGAGCTCTCCTCGCGCGTCATCGTCGCAGCGAAGGACGACAACCTCCCCGGGCTCCTCTCGGCGCCCCTCAGCGCCGTGAAGCAGATGCGCGGCTTCGTGTACCCCCGCTCGCTCCAGGACATCAAGAGCATGAAGCCGGGCGAGATGTTCGCCCTCCGCGGCCAGGGCAAGCTCGGCGCGAACTTCGGCCTCGGCGCTCCCCTCCTCGTCGCCGAGCCCACCGGCGGCCTCGCGTACCGCATCATGGTGTCGGCCGGGGTGAGCGGCGTCATCGGCGGTCAGCTCGACGTGCAGCTCGTCCGCATGGCGGGTGACGAAGTCGTCGTCGACGTCGGTGTCCAGGACGGACGCGGCGTCTCGTTCAGCGCCGCCATCCGCGACGGCTGGGGCGTCAAGGGCATCTGCTCGGACGGCCTCGCGTGCCTCCGCCCGGTCACCCTCGCGGGCAAGTCGGTCGATCTCTCGAAGCTCGTCGAGAAGGCGATCGAGAAGCGCCTGAACCAGTACCTCACCTTCAAGATCGAAGGCGGCGCCGGGCAGTCCTCGACCCGCATGAGCCTCTCGCGCTTCCGCTTCCACCTCGACAAGGGGAATCAGGACGAGACGCAGAAGGCGCTCGAGAAGCTCCTCAAGTTCGACATGCGCCTCGCGCAGGCGCTCGCGATGAAGGATCTCGACCAGGCCGAGCCGCCGGTCGCTGCCGAGATGGACGCGATGCGCGCGGCCACCACCTCGACCCGCAACTTCGGCTTCGAGGTCCTCGGGATGAACATCTACCACCGCGCGGTGGTGAAGAAGGAAGGCACGTTCGTCGTGCAGACGCCGGAAGGCGCGCGCTCGATCCTCTTCGACCAGGTCCACAAGGACGGCGGCTGGTTCCAGATGGACCACGCCTTCACCCGCACCGGCGTCGCGGCCCAGACGCTCGACGCGAAGAACCCCGACAAGTTCAAGAGCGAGGCGAACCTCTTCCTGCAGGTCGCGGTCGGCGACAAGCACATGGACGACGACATCATCTCGGACAACATCGACGCGATGCTGATCGGGATGGCCGGCAAGGAAGTCGTCGACACGCTCGACAAGTACGGCAATCAGCTCGAGCGCAAGGTGTGGGAAGCGTGCCCGGTCCAGAAGGACCAGGACAAGAACACCCAGAGCTGGGACGAGAAGTGCAACGTCGACCTCCTCGACACGCCCTTCATGAAGGACACGAAGGCGCAGGGCCTCCAGGCGATCGAGCCGCTCATCGCGCGCCTCCCCGACGACTACAAGAAGCTCGTCCGCGAGGCCGCGAACACGCGCCTCACGCTGCAGTCGGTCGGCATCCACAACCTCGATGCCGCGAACGGCCCGAACACCTCCTTCACGCTCGACGTCCGCTTCGACGACAAGGCGCTCGGCCTGATGACGGCGCAGGGCAGCAAGGACAAGTACCGCGCAGCGCTCCGTGAGTACCTCACCGCCGTCCACGCGACGCGCACCGAGGTCGGCGCTTCGAAGACGAAGGACCAGGTCCGCGCCGAGGTCGACGAGAAGTGGGGCGGCCAGATGGATCGGATGGCGGCTCGCTTCGAGGAGCGCGCGCGGGCGTACCGCGAGCTCGCGGCGACCGAGGCAGCCGTGCCCGCGAAGCTCCGCGGCAAGGGCTTCATCTCCTACCCGATCGGCCTCCGCTTCCAGATCAACTCCGACGACCGCAAGACGCTCGAGAGCGCGGTCGTGAACTCGACGAGCCACGAGCGCGCGATGGCCGCCGCCCAGCTCTTCGACACGCTCAAGGACGAGGCGGACCGCATCAACGCGCCGCTCTACGACGAGCACACGGCAGCCTTCCCGCTCCTCGCGATGGTTCCCCGTGAGAACCTCGAGGTCGGCATGCAGATCCTCGCCGACGTGAAGAGCAGCTTCTGGATGCGCCGCGAGCGTTACCAGAAGGCCGGCTTCAAGAGCGTGTCGGCGAGCGCGACGGGCGGCCAGGTGGCGAAGATCAGCGCCGGGATGTTCGACCTCGGGGCGGTGATCAACGCGCAGTGATGGGAGAGCGTCTTCCGTCTTCCGTCTTCCGTCTTCCGTAGGTCGAGGCGAGCCCGGCGGGATCTTCCGCTAGGCTCGCCTGCCGGCTTTTTGTCATGTGGCGATTTGGAGGCGTGGTCGGGTTGGTGGGATGCGCGGGAGGCGTGACGGTGGTGCCGCACGCGCCTTGGGTCGAGCACGCGGACATCGCGCTCGAGAGCGAGGTGCTCACGCTCGACGTGCACGAGGACGCCGTGGACGTGGAGGCGCTCTTCCGCTTTCGCGTGCTCAGGGAAACGGACGACTTCGTCGCGACGTTCCCGATCGCGTCGCCGCGTGGAGGCGGCACGGGGTTCGAGGCGCGGATCGGCGAAGACGTCGTGCAGGCGGTGCGCGCCGAACCGGGTGGTCTGCCCGTCGGGGAGGCCGTCGAGTCGTGGGACATCCCGGTCGACGTGCACGCGCTCGGGCGCGCCGGCGGGATCCTGCGCGTGCGGTACACGCAACGCGGGCGCGGCGACTTCGCCTATCTCTGGCGAACGGGCGCGCACTGGCGCGGTCCGATCCGCAGGCTCGACGTCGTCGTCCACGACACCGAGCGGCGCGTGGCGGCGCTCGCGATCGACGACGAAGACGTCGCGACGAGCCGCCGCGCGGAAGACGGCACCATCACGAAGGCGCTCTTTGACGTCGAGCCGAAGAGCGGGCTAAAGCTGCACGTCCGATGACGTCCTTCGCCCGCTCCGTGGTTCGTACGGCCCTCTGTGCGTCGGTGCTCGCCGGCGCGCTCCTGTCCGCGCGCGACGCGAGCGCCGACGCCGGACCCAAGATCGACAAGGGCCTCTTCCTCCCCGTCGGCGTGAACCTCGGCTACTCGCTGAACGGCGCGAAGCCCGGAACGAACGCCGCCAACGGCTTCCTCTTCGGTGGCGAGGCGAGCCTCGCGTTCTGGAAGACCTTCGTGTGGACCGGGATGTACGCCGACGTCCTCCACGACTTCGGCGAGAACGAGACGCGCACCTCGATCGGCCTCGAAGCCGGCGTCGGCCCGGTCGGCGTCGACTTCGGCTACCTCGGCGCGTTCCGCGACGAGACGGCCCACGGCATCCGCATCCGCGGCATCCTCACCGCGTCGGCGGTCTCGCTCTACGGCGCCTACGCCCGGACGTGGACCGACGCGCGGACGCACGGCGAGATCGGGGTGCTCCTCAAGCTCCCCTTGCCGCTCTTCATCGAGCCGGTGAAGCGGCCGGAGCCGCTGCCGAGCGTCCCGCCCGAGAAGCCGATGCCGCTCGCGACGCCTCCAGCGGCGGCAGAGCCGCCGCCGAGCTCGCCGCCGACGGCGCCGGCCCCGACCGACGCGGCACCGACGGAGCCGACGCCGGCTCCGTCGTCCACGCCCCAGGGCGCGCCTCCTCCGCCGCCGCCGGCGCCGGCGCCCTGATCAGATCTCGCCGTACGCGCGCGACACGATCCGGCGGGCGACGGTCTGGATCCCGGTGTGCTCGAACACGTTCGTGCTCATGTCGAGCGCGGCGGCGAGCATGTCCAGCTTGTCGTCCGCGATGTCGACGTACTCGCGCGCCTTCGCGACGAGGCTCTCCTGCGTCATCCCGCGCTCGTCGGCGAAGGACTTCAGCCGGTCGCCCGCGTTCTCGAGGTTCGAGCGGAGGATGTCCCGCTTCTGGCCCCAGTCGCCCGGCAGGTGCTCGGAGACGAAGCGGAGGATCCGGTTCTCTTCGAGCACGGACGTGTCGACCGAGCCGAGGGTGTCCATGATCTTCGCGAGGAAGTCCGGGCCGAGCGGGATGATCGCGTCGAACGCGAGCCAGGCCGTGACGCGGATGCGCTCTTCCTTGCCGTAGCTCGCGAGCGCGTTCGCGAAGTCCATGACGCTGTCGCCCGGGAGCCCGTTCGTGAGCGTGAAGGCGACGAGCTCGGCGGCGAGCTTCGCGCCCGCGTCGATCGCCTGGACGGTGTCGGGCTTGGGGGCGACGTCGCGGAGGAAGCTCAGGATCTCGAAGCGCTCGCTCGCCGCGCTCGCGAGCGCGGCGGCGCCCGCGACGGTGCTCGCCGAGTCGACGCCTCGGTAGACCGTGACCGCGCGCTCGTAGCCCTGCTCGGGATCCTGGAAGAGGACGAGCGCACGCTCGCCGATCTGCTGGATCAGCGCCTCGTCCGACTCGCCGGTGACGTCCCGGATCATCGCCTCGAGCGAGACGATGTTGTTCCACTCGCCGGGCACCACGTAGTCGAGCGCGCCGAGCAGGCGCGTCGTGAGGCTGGTCTCGGGGAGCGATTCGAGGAGGGTGTGGAGCGGTTCGGTCATTTGGAGAGCCCTTCGAGATCGAACTTGGTGAGGAGGTTCTTGCGCTGATCGGCGTCGAGCGACTGGCTCGACACCTTCACCTGCCAGCGGCCGCCGACGAGGACGGACGACTGGTTCTTGCCGACGGTGACGAGCGGGTACTTGCCTTCGAGCTTCTCGCTCGCGGCGTCGAACTTCGCGCGCGCGTCCGGCGTGCCGTTCGTGTCGGAGATCGAGAGGGTCGCGACGTCCTTGCCGTCCTTCTGCAGCTTCGCCTCTGCGAAGCCGTCTTTCTCCTGCGTGAAGACGCGCTTGTAGCCGTCGGTCCCGTCGGCGGGGAAGCGCGCGTTCAGCGTGCTGCCGGCGGCGACCGGCGCGGCGCTCGCGCTGACGGGAGCACCCGACGCGAGCGCGGCAGCGGCGTCGTTCCACCGCGTGCTCTTCGGCTCGTCCTTCGAGCAGGCGACGAGGAACGTGACGAGGAGGAAGGTGCACAGCGAACGAAGACGGGGTCGCATCGGAACGCACGAGCATCTTCGAGGGGCCCGCCGGGGTCAACACGCCCTCGCGCCGCAGTCGGCTTGCGGGGAAGAGACGCGTGTGCCAACGCTGACGTGTGGACGTCGACGCGCTGATGATCGCCGGGCTGCTGGGCGCGCTCGCCCTCGTCCTCTACGCGGCGTTCCGGGCGAACGAAGTCTTCCGGATCGCGGTGCGGGACGGTGAGGTCGAGCTCGTCCGCGGCCGGCCTCCCGGCGGCTTCCTCGAGGACGTCCGCACGATCGCGGCCGGCTCCGCGCGGGGTACCGTCCGCGCGGTGAAGCGGAGCGGGAAGGCCGTCCTCGTCGTCGAGGGCCTCGACGAGCGCCGTGCGCAGCGCCTCCGCAACGCGTTCTCGACGTATGCGATGACGCTTTCACGCGGTCGAGCCAGCTCTCGGCTGTGACGATCCCGGCGTGGAAGCAATCGGCCGGGTTGTCCGCTAAGGTCGGGGAGCAATGAACGACACGGACGCACCGGACGATCGCGGCGGGGAGCGCGCGGCAGGACCGCCGCCGCTCCTCGAGCGGATCAAGTCGTCGCCGGTGACGTTCGCGCTCGCGGCGATCAACGTCGCGGTCTTCGTCTGGGTCGAGCGCGCCGGCAGCTCGCTCGACGGAGGCACGCTGCTCCGCTTCGGAGCCGTCGAGCGCACGCACGTGCTCGCTGGCGAGGTGTGGCGCGTCTTCACGCCGATGTTCCTCCACATCGGCCTCGTGCACCTCGCGTGGAACACGTACGCGTCGATCGGGTTCTGCACGATCGTCGAGAGCGTGCTCGGGAAGCTGCGCTTCCTCGCGGTCTACCTGCTGAGCGGGATCGCCGGAGCGGCCGCGAGCGCGCTCGTCTGGAGCAAGATCGGCGCGGGCGCGAGCGGCGCGATGTTCGGCATCGTCGGCGCGACGTTCGCGATCCGCTACCGGATCCTCGGCAGCGCCTCGGCGCTCGTCCGCGATCGCTACATGCGGAGCATGGTCTCGCAGATCGCGATCTGGACCGTCGTCGGCGTCTTCGTCCTCGCGTTCGACCATGCAGCGCACTTCGGCGGCCTCCTCTTCGGCATCCTCGGCGGGCTCGCCGCGACGTCGCGGAGGCGCGTCATGCCGTGGGTCGTCCTCGCTGCGATGGTCTTTGCGCTGATCACTGCCGCGGCACGACCGAATGCGGTCCCCGACATCCCGACCGCTGCGCGCGCGAGAACGTTCGCCAAGGAATGGGCGGCCGGGACCGGCGAGGACGGCTTCGTGAAGGACGTCGCGCGGGCCGTTCGGCTCGCCGAGCTCGCGTGCCGGGATCCGAAGGTGGCCTCGTGTGTGGACGTCGCGACGACGTTCGCGCGTGATACCGATCCGGGGCTCGCTGCCGCGGGCAGGTCTCTCGCCCAGAAGGCGTGCGCGGCCGGCGCCACGACGGCCTGCGAAGCGCCCTGACCGTTCTGGTACGCTGAGCGATCGGATGGGGTGTCGACTCGGCGCGGCTGTGTCGGGGCTCGGCGTCGCGCTCGCGTGCGTCGCGGCCGCGGCGGCGTGCGAGTCGTTCGCGTCGAACGAGGGCGAGCCGACGACGACGACGACCGACGCGTCCGTCGAGTCGAGCGCCGCGCCGGACGACGCCGGAACCGCGACGATCGATGCCGACACGCGGCCGCCCGCGTGTCCGTCGCGTGCGCCCGCGTGCAATCCGACGGTGTGCACGCGTCGCACGCTGTTCGAGTCGCCGACGGGCGCCTCGCCGTTCGGCACCGTGGTCGATTCCACGCACGTCTACTGGCTCGAGCAGCCCGGCGGCCGTCCGGGCTACGACGGCGGCGACAAGGCGAAGCTGCGACGCGTCTCGAAGAAGGGTGACGGCAAGGTCGAGGACCTCGTCCGCGATCAGAACAAGGCGGTTGCGCTCGAGCGCGTCGGCGACGTCCTCTACTGGGCGACCCGCGACGACGCAGCGGCGACGTCGACGCTCTGGAGGACGAAGACGTCTTCGGTCTGCAACGTGGACTGCCCCGCACCGCAGCCGGTCTTCGTGCTGACGGGCGATCACGTGGTGGCGCTCCGCGCGGTGGGCTCGCAGCTCTTCGCGGTGCAGGGCAACGGCCCCGTGTACCGCGTCGACCTCTCGCAGACGCCCTCGGTGAGCTTCGGACCGCTGGCGAACCCGGGAAAATTTCCGGCGCTGACGACGACCGCGACGCACGCGTACGCCTCGGCGCTTCTCGACCCGCGGATCGTGCGGATCGAGCCGACCGCGAAGCAGGGCTCCGACGTCGCGTGGGCGACCGTGCCGGACGGAGGCTCGAACGCGGGGCTCGCACCGACGACGAGCGACTGCAGTGCGGTCTGGGGCTACCGCAGGGCTTCCGCGGGGGCAGAGCTCGTCCGTGCCGATCTCGACGGCGGCCCGATCTCCGTCCTCGCCGCCGGCAACAGCATCGATGTGTTCGGCATCGCCGCGGATGCGCGCTACGTCTACGTCGGCGGCGCCAACGGCGGCGGCCTCCTCGCCTTCGACAAGGAGAACCCGAGCGCCCGGTACCCGGCGCAGAAGGGCAACGTCTGGAGAATCGCCGTCGACGACGACGGCATCTACTGGGGCGAGCACAGCAGCGAACCGCGGAACGACGCCGGGCTGCCGAGCGGCGGATCGATCTACATGCTCGTGAAGTGACGGCCTCAGCGGCGCCGCGCGACGTTCAGCGCACGGCTCCGTCCTTCCGACGTCGTCGTGACCCGCGAGCCGTCGGGCGAGAGCGCGATCGCCTCTCCCTGGAGCTCGGTCGCGAGCGGGAGCGGGCACGGGATGCCGAGGAGCGCGGTCTCGATCGACGTCCCCGGCGCACGGTTCCACGCGAACGCGCTCGTGTACGTGCGGAGCGCGACGAGCGCACCGTCGCGCGTGATGCTCGCCCCGGTGACGAGCTTCCCGTTCGGGAGCGGCTCCTCGTCGAAGGCGAGCACGCCGGCCGCGCGCAGCGTTGCACGGCCGGGCGACGACGGCGTGCCCTCCGCGAGCGGCGGGTCGGCGACGAAGATGGTCGACTTGCCCGAGGGCTCCTTCGTGACGACGACCAGCGCGCCGGAGACGGGGTCGACGATCATCGCCTCCGCGTTGTGGGCGCGGCCGTCGCCGTACGTCAGCTCGATCGCGGCGACGTCCGCAATCACGGCCGGGAGCGCCGCGACGGCCGGCTCTTCGACGCGATAGACGGTGATCGACGCGCGGACCGCGTCGTTGTCGCCGATGTCCCCCGCCCAGAGCGCGTCGGCGCCGCCGGGGCCGGGTCCGATCGCGAGGTCCTCCCAATCCACCGCGCGCGCGCCTCCGCCGAGCGCGACGCGGCCGATCTGGCGACCGTCCTCACCGAGCGCGAAGAGGCGCGGGCTGTCGCCGGAGTCGTTCAGCGCCCAGTAGACACCCGGGTTCTTGCGGCTCTCGACGAGCCCGGAGGCCTCGATCAGCTCGGGGTCGGCGACGAAGCCGGCCGGGGCGGGATCCTCGTACGAGGGGCACCCGCCCGCATCGACGGCGGCCACCTCGCCCGAGTCGGGCGCGCTCGAGGGAGCCGGCGACGCGGGCGTGCCGCAGCAGAGGAAGACGATGGAAATCGGGCCCGCCGACGCAGCCGCGAGCCAGGCCGACACGGCCGAGGGCTCAGCAGCCGGCGAGGACGAGTGCGGGCGGGAGCTTGATCCAGCGCTTGCGACGGACGCGGCGAACGATGGAGGCGATGCTGCGGATCATGACGGCCCCGCCTTTACACAGAACGTGCCCAGGGCGTCAAGCTTCGTGCTAACGAGGACTTCGAGGCCCTTGGTGAGCACGCCCGAAGGCTCGGAAAGCCTACGTTTCGACGACGTCGTGACGTTCCTGACCGTCCATCACACGCGGTCGATCTCCGCAGCAGCGCGCCAGCTGCAGGTCACGCCATCCCAGGTGAGCAAGGCCGTCGCGCGCATGGAGGCCTTCGTCGGGGCCCAGCTCCTGACCCGGAGCGCCCGCGGCGTGTCGGTGAGTCTCGCCGGGCTCCGTGCGATCCCGATGCTCGAGGAGATCGCGCGGGGGGTCCGGTACCTGCGCCAGAACACGGACACGGTGCCGATCGTCCGGATCGCGGCGCCGAGCTCGATCCTCTCGACCGTCGCCGGGATGCTCGCGCGGACGACGGACGGGCTCCGCTTCCAGTGCCTCGAGCTCGACCCCGTCCGCACGCGCGCCCTCGCGTTCGAGGACGTCTTCGACGTGGCGCTGATCTCGGAGGATCGGTCGCTCGGGGACGTCTACAGCCACGAGCGGGTCGGAGAGGCCGGCAGCTGCGTGCTCGCGAGGCCTTCGCTCGCACACAAGCTGGGTCCGAAGCCGGTGCCGGAGGCGAAGCTCGAAAGCGTGCCCTTCGTCATGCCCGCGCTCCTCGCGGACACGCGCGTGCTGCAGGGTCGCGATCTCTGCCCGATGCCGTTCGAGCGCCGGACGCAGGGCCACTCGGCCGCGACCTTCAACGCCGCCCTCGAGCTGGCGGCCTCGTCGGAGCAGATCGTCTTCGGGCCGCGGGTCGCCGCGCGGGCGTGGATCGAGCGCGGCGAGCTCGTCGAGGTCCCCGTCGAGGGCTGGGACGTGAAGTGGTCGATCTGGCTCGCCTGCCATACGACGCGGGTGCAGGCGAAGACCGCCCGCGCGCTGAAGCGCGCGCTCGAGAAGTGGCTCGAGCAGTCCGACTGAAGTGCAAGCCGCTGCACCTGGTGGATCCGGCGAGCCCCTGGTTGCGCATGGACATGCACAACGGAATTTTGCGGCCGCGACGTAAATAGCGGGAAGGATTGAGTGCCGAGGTGTGGGTTCGTTTGGCACTCTCACTGCATTCTTCCGCCGCGAGCGCAAACGCTCGTCTGGGAGATCGTCATGAGCACCCACCGCAGCCTCGTCCTCTCGTTCGTCGTCGTCTCGTTCGCGATGCTCACCGGCTGCGGTGCGAGCGCCACGCGCTCGCCTTCGGCGCCGGCGGCCGCGATGGACGCGAGCTGGATGCCGTCGGAGTCCGGCGACCTCGCGATCAACGAGTCGGGCCGCGAGCAGCTGCGGAAGAACACGACGGGCACGAACAGCTATCGTCCGAACTCCTCGTCGATCCCGCAGCACGGCGCTGTGCACGCCGCCGTCTACTGAGGCGCGACGGAAGGAAGCGACGCCGGGGCTCTGCTTGGCGAACGCGCTGCCGTCGAGTAGCGTGTGCGCCGTCCTTCCGGCGTCGTCTAATGGCAGGACGCGGGATTTTGATTCCCGTTATCGGGGTTCGAATCCCTGCGCCGGAACCTCTGTCCTGAGCAGAGCTCAGGACCAGCGCTCGGTCGTCTGTCTCGCCTGGACTCCGTCCACTTCGTGGACTCCGTCCAGTCGAGAGCGAATCCCTGCGCCGGAACCTCTGTCTCCGCGGGGGCGCGGAGACCAGCGCTCGGTCTTCGGTCTCGCCTGGACTCCGTCCACTTCGTGGACTCCGTCCAGTCGAGAGCGAATCCCTGCGCCGGAACCTCTGTCTCCGCGGGGGCGCGGAGACCAGCGCTCGGTCTTCGGTCTCGCCTGGACTCCGTCCACTGCGTGGACTCCGTCCAGTCGAGAGCGAATCCCTGCGCCGGAACCTCTGTCTCCGCGGGGGCGCGGAGACCACCGCTGTCAGGCCGCGTCATTTGCGGGTGACCTCGCCTTCCGGTACCCAGTGTCGATGCACTGCGCCCGCACCGCTGTCGTCGCGACAGTCATCGCCCTCCTCGTCGTGGCCTGCTCCGGAGGAAGCGATCCCACGCCCTCGCCAGGCTCTTCTTCGCCCGCGGGGTCCTCGTCGACCACGACGACGAAGTGCGTCGGTCCGGGAAACACGAGCCACGCCGGCTCTTCCGGCTGTGAAACCGCCGGCGATTGGCGGTGCGGTGACGACACCTACGTCGTCGAATGCGAGTGTCCGGCCGCGACGTGCCGCTGCAAGAAGAACGGCGCGCTGATCAAGTCGGTCACCTTCGCGGGCTGCAAGAGCGACGGCAACTGCGACCAGTCGCTGATCCCCGCTGGCGAGTGTGGCGTTCCACTGTGACGGTTGGCTCTCGTTCGAGGGTGCTCGGGCACGTCGTCGTGCTCGCGCTGGGTGCGCTCTGCGTCGTCGTGGCATGCGGTCCTGCACCGGGCGTGCACACGGGTGATCGCTGCGAGCCGAGCGACTACCCGTCGCGCTGCGTGGACGGCGTCTTGTTGCTCGAGTGCGCACCGGCCACCGACTGCACGCATCACGACTGCAGCGGGTTCGGGTGCACCTGCTACGAGTATCCGCACATCCGGCGTACCGACTGCGAAGAGCGGGATCAGCGCTGCGTCGTCGACGGCAACGTCGCTGGCTGCAAGCCCTGAAGGAGACGAAGCCCCCTTGGAGTGTCGCCGAGCGCGCGTGGTATCGTCGCAGGATGCGGCGCACGCACGCCTTTGTCGTCGCCTCGTTCGCGACGACGGCATGCCTCGACCTGTCGGGACTGGCCGGCGAGACGGCGCTCCTGCCGGGAACCGGGCCGGGCGGCGGTGACGGCGGCGCTGCGGTCGTCGACGGCGGAGCACCCGAGACGGACGGTGACGCCTCTCCGAGCGGCCGCATCCCGCGGCTCTACGTGATCGGCGGCTACATCGAGCCGGCGAGCAAAGCATGTCTCGCGAGCGTGTTCTCGGCGGTCGTCTCCGCCGACGGCAGCATCGGCGCCTTCCGCGAGGAGAAGGCGATGCCGGCCGAGCGGTGTCCAGCCGGAGCGTTCGCGACGGCGGACGGGTTCGCGGTCGTCGGCGGCGAGACTCCGGCCACCCCGCTCGACACGAACCTCGTCGCGCGGGTCGGTGCAGACGGTGAGATCGCAGAGTGGCGGACGGCCGGCTTCGTCCCGACGCCGCGCCGGAACGCATCGGTCGCGGTCGGCGCCGGACGCGTCTACCTCATCGGCGGAACCGACACGGCGGGCACCGTGCTCGACCGCATCGATCACACGTCGACGAGCCCGCCCTCGTTCTCGGACTGGGGGACGGCCAAGCTGTCCGCGCCGCGGTCGGAGGTGGCCGCGGTCACGACGACCGGGGACCTCTATTCGCTCGGAGGAGCGACGAGCGCCGTCGTCGACAGCTCGGAGGCCCTCATCGCGCCACGCAACGCCGACGGGTCGCTCGGACCGTTCCGAACCGACGCCGTCGCTATGTCAGTGGCACGCGGAGCCGCCGCTGCGTTCACCTTCGGCACCTCGCTCGTCGTGACCGGAGGCAGGACCGTCGATGCTGCGGGCGTCACCGATTCGGTCGACGTCTTCGCGATCGCGCCGAACGGCGACCTCGGCACGCGGCGGAGCGGGCCGAAGATGCCGAAGCCGGTCAGCGCGCACGCTCTCGCGACGTACGGGCGATGGGCCTACGTCGTCGGGGGTCAGCGCACCGCCGTCGCGAGCGACGTCTTCGTCGCCAATCTCGCGGACGACGGAATGGTCACGGCCTGGCGGACGACGGCGCCCCTGCCCGTAGGTCTCGCCCGCGCGGCCAGCTCCGGGGCTTCCGTGATTTCGACGCGCGCACGGACGTGTTCGCGTGCGGGCTCATCCTCTACGAGCTCCTCGGCGGCGACCGCGATGCACCGCCGCCGCCGCGCGCGGCGCGCGAGGAGGAGCACGACGGACGGAGCCGCCCACGTGCCGTCGCCGAGGCGGCGGTAGGGTGTCTGCCCACCCGGCAGGGTCACCGTCCCCGCAATCCAGCGCGGCACGACCGCCTCCGCGCGCGCGACGATGCGCCCGCGCGCATCGATGATCTGCGAAGGGCCCGCGTTCGACGCGACGACGACGGGTCGGTCGTTCTCCACCGCGCGCACGACGCTGACGAGGTCGTGCATCGCCGCCGCCGACGTCGGGCCGAACCACGCGTCGTTGACGAGGTGCGCGATGATCGTGGGCTCGTCGCTCGCCGTGCTGCGGACGTCGTCCGCGAAGAGGTTCTCCCAGCAGATGACCGGCTCGATCGTCAGGTCGCCGGCACGGAGCGTCGTGCGATGCGAGCCGGGCTCCGTCTCGAACGGTGCGGAGGACACGAAGGAGCGGGCGGCCTGCGGGACGACCTCGGCGAACGGAAGGAGCCGCACCTTTGCGTAGGGCGCCGCGACCGGCGTGTGAGGCTCCATCACGAAGGCCGCGTTCGTCGGCTTGCGCGCGGCGGGTGCGGAACGCGCCGCGAGATCGGACAGGTGCGACGAGCCGAGGACGACCGGCACGCCGACGTCCTCGACGATCTCGCGCACGGCGAGCTTCGTGGCGAGGTCCCCGTCGAGATCCGACACCGCCGACTCCGGCCACACGACGAGCCGCGCGCCGGCCTGCACCGCCGCGCGCGAGAGGTCGGCGGTCCGCGCGAGGACGGCGTCCGTCTCGGCTTCGTCGCGCGCGCCGGGAGACGCCGCGGGTTGCACCGCGGCGACGACGACCGCGTCGCCCTCGGCCGGACGCGCGAGCCGCGCGAGGCCGAGGAGGTGACAGAGCCCCGCGACGCCGAGCGCGACGAAGGCCGCGCGAGAACGCCCGCGTTCGGACACGAGCTGTGCGAGCGCTACGCCGACGAGGACGACGACCATCCCGACGAGGAGCTCCCCGCCGAAGGCGGCGAGCTGGAGGAGCGGGACGTTGCGGTGCTGCGTCTGCCCGAACGTCATCCACGGGAACGCGAGGAAGCCCGCGTGCGCGCGTGCCCACTCGAGCACGGCACCGCCGATCGGGAGGACGAGGAGGCCGCGCCGCTCGGCTCCCTGACGCGCGAGGAGCGCCGCGAACAGCGCCGGCCACAGCGCGAGGTAGCCGCCGAGGAGGACGCCGTGCCCGAGACCGAACGCGGCGACGCGGTAGACCCAGTGGAAGACGCCCTGCGCGGCGACGAACCCGAAGAGCGCGCCGATCGCCGCGGCGCGCCTCGGGACGAGATCGCGGACGGCGAGCGCGAGGAACGTGACCGCCAGCGGGCCAAAGGCGATCCCGAGGTCGAACGGCGGGAACGCGAGCACGAAGCAGCCCGCACCTGCGAGCGCGAGCCCCACGCGTCGCGCCGCCGAGGCGGCCGCGTCCACGCTCACGCCCGCCGTGTCCGCCGTCACGATCACCTGGTCCTCCCCTTCACTTCACGAGGACGTAGACGAGCGCCTCACCGGTGCAGCCCGCGAGCGAGCGCGCCGTCACTTTGTAGAAGCCCGGCTTCGACCAGGTGTGCTTGGTCTGGTGCGCGAACGGGCTCATGCCCCAGATGACGAGGCGCTCCTTCGTGCCGTCGCCGTAGTCGACCTCGCTCGGGCACATGCCCGCGGCGCCCTTCGACTCGAGCGTGACGAGCTGCTCCTCACCGGCCTTGTGCTTCGGGAGCGGCTGGAGACGGAAGATCGCCGGCGCCTTGAAGAAGTCCGCGTCGGTCGCGCCCGCCTGCTTCGCCTTCGCGAAGCGCGACGCGGCCGCGTCCACCTGGAGCTGCGTCGCGCGCTGGTGCGCGAACGGGGCGTCGTCCTTGTTGATGAACTTGTCCCACTTCGTCGCGCCCATGCCCTTGTCCGTGCAGACGACGGCGGTGCCGACGAACGGGTCAGACGGACAGGTCGCCCACGTGGAGAGGTCGAGAGTGATGTCCGGGTGCTTCACGGCGAGGCGCTCGGAGGCGCGCTTCAGCCTCGGGTGGTACTCGGCGTCGATCTCGACGTCGAAGTCCATCATCTTGGGCAGCTTGCCCTGACGCGCGACGTTCAGCTGGCACGTTCCGGTGAAGCGATAGCGACGCACCTTCGCGGGGTCCGCCGGCGCGTCGGCGAGGTAGAGCATCAGCGACTTGCACTTGGCGTGCGGCGCCTCCTTCGGCGCGTTCCAGTCGTCCGGATCGGGATTGACGGCCGTGCCGTACACGTCGAGCGCGCAGCAGGCATCGGAGTCGGGTGCGGTGAAGACGGTGAACGCGACGACGGGGAAGAGCGTGAGGAGCTTTCGGAACATCGTGCTCCCCCTCGAGCACGGCGCGCGCCAGCCTCGACGCGGCTCCAAACCGACGTGATCACGAATACTTCCACAGAACACGATCACGACACGCCGTGTGCCCGCACGGCCCCCCGTGCGTGCGCGAACGAGCGCTTCAGCGTGAAGGCGGGAGCTCCGACTCGCCTGCGGGCAAGAGGGGCGTCGGGCCGATCGCTTCGAGGTTGTGGAAGCCCTCGCACGCCTTCCGGAGGCCGAGCATGTACGGGAGCGAGCGCCACGTCATCCCGAGCCACGCCCTGAGCTTGCGGAGGAAGGACGGCGCGAGGCTCGCGGGCTTCTCGCGCGCGACCTCGAGGAGGTCGACGTAATAGGCAGCGACGCTCCCGAGCCCTTCGAGCTCCTCGGTGAGCGGGCGGCCGAACGGCGTGAAGCGCTCCACCTTCGCGAACACCGGCTCGCTCATGAGGACGTACTCGGGGACCGGCACGCCGTTCTTGAGGAGTCGGTGGACGAAGATGACGTCGACCCCCGCGAGCTCGGTGAAGCGTTTCACCTTCTGGAACGCGACCTCGCCGACGTGGGCGACGAACTTCAGCTTCAGCTGCCCGGCCTGGACGCAGCCGTCACAGCTGCAGACGCGGTCCATCTCGAGCGCTGCGCGCCGGGAGAGGAAGGCGTGCCGGATCGACGCCACGATCTCCGCGAGCGCGGCGACCGCCGCGTCCGCCTTCCCGTCCGGAAGCAGCGCGTAGAAGAAAGCCGCATCGCCTTCGAGCTTCGCGAGCTTCAGCTTCGGCTCCGCGCCGTCGATGACCGCCTCGAGCAGCTGCGCGACGACGTACTGCGCATGCGCGAGGTTCACGCGGTGGACGCGCATGAACCGCGTGTACCCGCCGATGTCGGCGATCACGAGCAGCGCGCGCTGAGCCACGGGACGAGAGTATCACGCGCGCGACGTCACTTGACGCTGCCGAGGAGCCTCGCTCTCCTCGGGGCCATGGGGATCCTCGGCTTCTTCCGCTCGGGCACGAAGGACGACGACCGCGGGCTCGCGCTCCTCCGCACCGTGCGCGCGAACATGCCGGGTGCGGCCGACGAGGACGTCCGGATCGTCGCCGCCGTCATCGGCCTGCTCGGGCAGGTGGCGTACGTCGAGCGGCCCTACCTGCCGACGGAAGAAGCGCGCATCCGCGCGATCCTCGAAGGCATGCACGGGATCGGCCCCGGCGGTGTCGACGCGATCACGACGACGCTCCGGACGTCGATCGCGCAGGTCGCCGACATCGAAGCGCGGGAGTACGCGAAGTTCCTCCGCGAGCTCGCCGATCACGATCTCCGCCTCCACCTCCTCGACCTGCTGCTCGACGTCGCCGCGGCCGACGACCAGGTGAGCCTGGCGGAAGTGAACTTGATCCGACGGCTCACCGACGTGCTCGGCCTCACGCAGGACGACTACGTCACGTCGCAGGCTCGCTACAAGGACAAGCTCGCTCTCGCGAAGTGACGATCAACGCGCGCGCCCGACGATCGGCACGAAGGCGCCGTCGAAGCCCTGGAGGAAGAGCCGACGCGGCCCCTTCTCGAAGGTGGCGCGCGTCGGCATCGTGAAGCGGTCCGGTCGTCGTACGTTGATCTGGAGACCGACGTTGTTCACCTTCGCGTCGGACGGGGGAAGGATCTCGTAGACCGCCGTGCCCGCGATCCCGCGGCCTCTCACGACGCCGCCGGACACCTCGTCACGCGAGAGGAAGAAGACGTGTCCGTCGGGCGTGAACTCGTAGCCGACGCGTTCGACGTCGTCGCGATCCTTCAGGCGGTCCTGGGTGGACGAACAGTACAGCCAGGGACCGGCGAGGAGCGAGACGAGGCCCTCGACGCCGTCGTACGGCTCGGTCGTGCCGCGCTCGGCATCGCACGAAGAGAGCGCCGCTTCGACGTCTTCGCGCGTCAGCGAGGGCGGAGGCGTGGACGTGGGGGAGCCGAGGGGCGGTGCATCCTGTCCACGCGGAGCATCACTGCAGCTGGCGGAGGCGAGCACGAGCAAGACGAGGAGCGATGCATGTTTCATGATCGCCTCCCTTCACGTCGTCGGCCGCTCGAGTGGGACGAAGTACCCGTCGAAGGCCGTGAGCGTCATCCGACGTGGTCCCTGCTCGAACGTCGCGTAGCCGCCCATCTGCGACCGGTCCGCGGTCCAGACCGTGATCTGGAAAGAGACGTTGTTGTACTCCGCATCCGTCGGCGGAAGGATGTCGTAGGTCATCGCGCCGGCGAGGCCGGTTCCACGCGCGACGCCGGTTCGGGGATCGCGCGCGAGGATGTACACGTGGCCGTCGGCGGTGAACTCGTAGCCGAGACGCGCGACGCCGTCGCGGTCCTTCAGCGGCTCGCCTTTCCTGCCGCCGCAGTAGATCCAGCGCGTCGCGAGGAGCGACACGAGCTCGTCGACGGTGGCGTAGGTCTGGACGTCGCCGTGCGGCGCCGAGCACGACGCGATCGCGGCCTCGACCTCCGCCTCCGTGAACGCGATCACCGGCGCGGACGTCGGCGCGTTCGGATCGGGCGCGGGGCGGCCCTCGGAGCCGACCGTGGACTGACCGCCGCAACCGGCGAGGGCGACGACGAACGTGAGCGCAGAAGGAAAGGAGAGCGGAAGCTTCATCGATGATGTCCTCTGCTCTCTTCGTGGACGAAGACGGCGCGTTTCGTGATGACGTTGATCATTTCGCGTCGGCGCACGCACGGCGGACGACGTCGGCCTGAGGAGAGTCGGGATGCGCGGCGAGGAACGCGTCGCGCGCGAGGCGGCCCTCCACGCGGTTCGAGGCGCAGAGCGCGCGCGCGCGGCCCGCGGCGCGCTCCTCTTCGAGCAAGCCGTTCGGAAAGCGACGGGCGTGGTCGTCGAACGCGGAGAGGGCAGCTGCGGCGTCTCCCGCGCGGAGGCGGGCGGTGCCGAGACGGAGGAGGACGAGCTCTTGTTCGAGGGTGGAGGGAGGAGACGGAGAGGAGGGAGGGGATGGGGATGGGACCCCGGACGCGTGCAGGGAGGCGGACGCGAATGCGGACGCGGGCGCGTGCGCCGGCGTGGATTCGAGTGCGGGTGCGGAGGGCGACGGGAGCGGAGGCGCGAATTCGGGGTCGGAGCGCGATGCCAACGGGGAGGCGCATTCGGGTGCGGGTGAGGGTTCGAAGGCCGACGCGGAGGCAGCGATCGCCGGTGGGGCAGCGGGCGCCGGCTCGGCCTGACGCGTTGCGTGGACGACGCCCGCCGCGCTCGCGAGCACGAACGTCGACACGAGCACCTTGCCCGCGACGCTCGCGACGGTGGACTTCGCGCTCGCGAGGAGCTTCGCGGCGGTGCCCGCCTTGGCTGCGCCGACGGATGCGACGCCGAGCGCGGCGAGGAGCGCCGCTTCGTTCCGCGCGGCGTCCTCCGCGGTCGGCGAGAAGCCCGAGCGCGCGGCGTCGAGGAGCGCCCTCGTGCGGGGGTCGAGCGTCATCGGAGGCCTCCTTCGTGATCGCGGGTCTCGTGCTCGAGGAGCGCGCACTCGAAGGCGGCGCGCGCCGCGCGGAGCCGCGCCGCGACCGTGTTCGGGTTCGTGCTCGTCGCCTGCGCGATCTCCGCGAGCGTCATGCCCTCGAGCTCGGCGAGGACGAATACTTCGCGCTTCGTCTCGTCGAGGGTGTCGAGGAGGACGCAGACCAGCTCGAACGACTCGAGCTCGGTGAACGGAGACACGGGAGGCACGACGCGATCGAGCGAAGAAGGCTCCATCGGCGTGGATGGCTTCCGGCGCATCGATTTCCGTCGGTCGGCGACGACGCGGCGCACGATCCCGAACAGCCACGTCCGGATCGACGAGCGGCCCTCGAACGTCGCGAGCCTCTTGTGCACGACGAGGAAGACCTCCTGGACGACGTCGTCGACGGCGCTCGCGTCGACGCCGAGCTGACGCACGCTCCGCCACACGAACGGGAAATGCGTCCGGTAGAGCGCGAGGAAGTCGGTCGCGCTCTCTTCCACGGCCGCATCGAGGTGCGGAGGACAGGGCGTGACGTCGTTCATGACCAGGGAGTGGACGGAGGAGGCGGTTTTCGTGATCGGTCAGAACGCGAGCTCCGCCGAGGCGCCGAGGCGCATGCCGAGCGGAGCGGGACGGAACAACGTCTCGACGTCGACCCGGAGCTCGGGCCGGAGGAGCGACGCGACGGCCTCGACCTCGGCGCCGAGTATCAGTCGGTCGTGGACGGCGACGCGCAGCGCCGGCCCGAGCGCGGCGCCGATCCAGAGGACGTCCGTGCTCGACGGCACCCACGCCCCCGTCCCGCGCGCGTGGAGGACGCCGACGTCGAGCCCCGTCGCGAGCGCGAACGTCATCGGCCCGCGGACGACGTGCATCTCGCCGCGCGCCGACGCGAACCAGAGGCGTGCCTCGATACCGAGGGTCCTTCCGTCGATCGTCGTCCGCCCTTCCGTCCGCGCCGGCAGGAGTGCCCCCGCCGCGACGTGCGCGCGGATGCGCGGCGTCTCCCAGGCGACGCCGGCGAGCAGGCCGGGCGCGACGCCGGGCAGCGCAGCGCCGTCGACGACGCCGGTCACGAACGCACGGCGCGCGCGCGGCGGCGTCGCGACGCTTTGCACGTGGTCGGGTACGGGTGCGACCGCGACCGGCGCTGCCGCGGGTGGCCCGTCGTCCAGCATCAGCGCGAGCGAGACGATCGCGGCGTCCGTTGCGAGGCGGCAGTTCTCCGCGAGGAGCGTGCGCCGTCCGCGGCTGTCGCCGCGAACCGTGTCGAGCTCGACGCGCACCGAATCCCCGACCCGTTTCGCCGAACCGTGGACGACGACGGCGTCGGCACGGTCACGGTCGCCGAGGCTCTCCGCGAGCGCGCGCTCGACGTCCGCCGCGCGTGGACACTCGGCGGGCGCGTCCCAGGTGAGCTCGAGCCCGCGCGTGCTCGCGTCCGCGTGCGCGGTCCACGCAGTCGGAGACAGCGCGATCAGGGCGGAGAGGAGCCGACGCATCGCGCGGCTCGCAGCACGACGCATGCCACCCGCGCCCTGCGCGCAGATCCATGACGCTTCGCGCACACCGCATGGCGGAGCGATCATGGTGGGCCACGTTCACTCGCATACGCCGGTCCGCGTCGGTAGGCTCGGCGGGAGCACGCATTCGCGGCCTGCGGGGCAGCTGTCCGGATCGTCGACCCGACACCGCTCACACCTCGGGCGACACCGTCGCGAGATAGCGCGCGAGCGAGAGATCGATGCTGCCCGACAGGCCGCGCGCCCAGCTCTCGAGCTGCTCCGGCGAGAGCTTCAGCTCCGCTCGCGCGATCCGCGCGACGTGCTTCGAGAGCGAGGCACTCGCATCCTTCACCCAGCGCGCGGCGCTGGAGCGGTGGATCCCGTAGAGCGCCGCGATGTCGTCGATCGTGAAGCCCTCCGTGAAGGCGAGACGGAGGAGGCGGCGCTCGCGTGGCGTGAGCTCTCCCGTCGCGCGCTCGAAGACCGATTTCAGGAGCGCGCGATTCTCGGCGGCCGCGACCGCGAGCTCGGGGCTCGCCTCCGTGACGAGCATGCCGTCGAAGAGCCGGTCCTCGGTCGGGCTCTCCGGCTTCTCGGCTTCCATCCGGTTCAGGACGATCCGCGAGGCGACGACCTTGAGCCAGGCCGAGAGCTCCGAACGTCCGGCGTACTCCTCGATCCGCGCCGGCTTGTCGCCCTGCCGCACGAAGAGGCGCTGCTCGATCTCGCTCCACAGCTCGTCGCTCGAAGGCGCGCGCGAGCGGAAGCGCGCGCGCACCGTCTCGACCGCCTGCGCGTACCGGCGACGGAACGCCCCGATCGCCCGGTCGTCCCCCCGCGCGCACGCGCACGCGAGGTACATGTCCGTGATGATCGTGAGGGGATTTCCGGTCTCGGAGCCGGGTCCCGTCGGGTGGACGCCCCCCGGCTGCGTGCTATGACCCGCGAGGTAAGCGCGAAGCTCGACCTCCGAGACCTCGACATCCGGGAACTGGGCCCGCGCGTGCTCCCACGCAACCGTCAACTCCTGCATGCTCGCCCCGTCCCCGAATCCGATCGCGTCCTCGCGCAGCGACGAGGGATGTCCTTCGGAAGCTGCGCTCGCAGCATACGCGGAGGGAGCGCTGTCGGCGAGCGAACGCGAGGGCATCGAGGCGCACCTCTCGTCATGCGAGCAGTGTGATCTGCTCCTCGGCGTCCTCGCACCGGAACGGGAGAGCGTCGCGTCGCGGTCGGACGTAGCCAGCGTGGATGCTTTCGTGCGGCGGGCCGAGCTCGCGCAGCAACTCCGACCCGGCGCGACGCTCGGCCGGTACCGGGTCCTCGCGCGCGTCGGCCGTGGTGCGATGGGCGTCGTCTACGCCGCGCACGATCCGCAGCTCGATCGCAACGTCGCGCTGAAGGTGCTCCTCGACGACCACGCGTCGGACGAAGAGGTCGCCGGTGGACGCCTCCTCCGCGAAGCGCGTTCGATGGCGAAGCTCGCGCACCCGAACATCGTCACCGTCTTCGAGGTCGGCGTCGCGAACGGGCGCGTTCATCTCGCGATGGAGCTCGTCGAGGGGACGACGCTGGCCGAATGGCTCGCGCGCGCGCCCTCTCGCGACCGCGTCCTCGCGCTGTTCGTCGACGTCGCACGTGCGCTCGGAGCTGCGCATCGCGCCGGCGTCGTCCACCGAGACCTGAAGCCCCACAACATCCTCGTGTCGGTCGAAGGGCAGGCGAAGGTCACCGACTTCGGCCTCGCCGACGCAGGCGCGGCGGTGAGCGGCGCCTCCGACACGTCGTCCGTCCTTTCGCTGACGCGGACGCGCGGCGTGGTCGGGACGCCGGCGTACATGGCGCCGGAGGTCCTGCTCGGCGCACGCGCGACCGCGCTCTCCGATCAGTTCTCGTTTGCGGTCTGCGTGCACGAGGCGCTGACCGGACGGAGGCCCTACGAAGCCGAGACGCTCGCCGAGCTCGAGGCGCGTGTCGCGAGCGCGCCGCCGACGGTCGACGCCTCGCTCGATCCGAAGATGGAGGCGATCCTCCGGCGCGCGCTCGCGCGGGAGCCGGAGGAGCGGTTCGCTTCGATGGGCGAGCTCGCCGAAGCGCTCGCGAGTCTCTCGTCGACGACGAGCTCGCCGCCGGCGCAACGCGCGTCGCGGCGCCTCTGGCCCCTCGCGGGTCTCGCCCTCGCGAGCGTGGTGGCGGCGACCGCGGTCGCGCTGCCGCCGCGCGCGACGACGGCGCGCGCGCCGGAGACGAAGCCGGTCGAGCCCGAGACCAAGCCGGACACGAAGCCGGTCGAGACGGCGCCCGCGCCTCCGGCGGCGCCGGTCCGAGAAGCCGCGTCACCCCCGGTGCCGAAGGAGAGGGCGCGCGCGATCGCCACTTCGGTCCCTCCCCGCAAGTCCCCCGAGGCTCCGAAGCCGCCGGCGCCCGAGCCGCCGCCCGCGGCGCCGGCGCCTTCTGCGACGAGCGACTGGCTCCGCGCGCGGCGCTGATCACTTCACGCAGCGGACGTTCGCGAGCTCGGTCGTGTTCCGGCTGAGGATGTGGCCGTCGACTTCGTCCATCGTCCAGGCGAGCGTCTCGTTGATCACGTTCGGACGGATCGTCGACGACCAGGTGAGGCCGAGCGAGGCGAACATCGGATCGAGCGCGGGGTTCTTCCGCTTCTCGTCGACGATGCTGTGCAGCTCGTGGACGGCGGGGACGCGGAAGCCGACCTCGCCGTCGAGCACGAGCCCTTCGCAGTATGCCTTCGCCTCGGCGAAGCTCCCGTTCTTCGTCGGGGCCGCCTGCCACGCGAGCCCCGTCACCTTGTCGCGGACGACGCCGCTCCGCGACTCGAACCGCAGCGGCGGCGCGTTCGAGATGACCTGGCCGCGGCGCACGCAGCGCACGCGGAGCGCGTCGCTCCGCGGTCGGTCGAGGACGGAGCCCTGGTTGAACGCGACCGCCCACGCGCGCGTCGGATCGCCGGCGAAGGGAGACGAGGTCCACGTCTCCGCGAGCGGCATCCCGAGGTCGGCGACGGTCGGCGGCGAGTACTCGTAGGCGATGAGGGAGAGGAGCTCGATCCGTGTCGGCACCCGCCAGTCGGAGAAGCCGCCGAGGCGGAGACCGTTGCACGCGGCGGCAGCCTCGGCCCACGGCAGGATGTCGGGCAGCGGATCCTGCGCCCAGACGAGCGCCGTCACGTCATCGGACACGATCCCGTCGCGCGCGCTCGTCTCGTCCCCCGGGAAGGGCGGCGAGACCTTCCACCGTGACCACGCGCGGTCGAAGGCCGGCGGGACCGGCGGCTCGGAGCCCGCCTCCGTCACTGAAGCGGCGGCCTCCCCGGCTCCGCTCTCGACGACGGGCGCGTCCGGCGCCGCATCGCTCGCGTCACCCTCCGCGTGCCGCGGCTCGAAGTCGAGCCCGAGCAGCGCCGAGCACCCGACCGCGGATGCGGAGGAGATCAGGGCGAAGACGAGGCGCGCGCGCATGGCGTCCCTCTTCTGCCACGAAAAGCTCGAGCGTCATGTCGATTTCGCGAGACCGCTGCGGGCCACGGCTGTCCACGCCGCGAAAGGACACGAAGCCATGCCCCTCCGCTACAGCGACCTCCACCTCCAGATCCTCGAACGCGGGCTCCTCGAGCCCGGCGAGCACCTCACCGGTCACGTCATGACCGAGCGCAATCCCTGGTACGGCCTCGGGCTCCTCGCGAAGAAGTACCTCCTCGTCTCGACCGATCGGCGCCTGCTCGTCCTCGAGCACTCGAGGTCGTGGGTGTACCGCACGTTCGTGATCTCGCACGTCGAGTCGCTGCCCTGGCACGACGTCGAGGACCTGTCGTTCCGCGGCCTCGTCGTGAAGTCGAAGCTGAGGCTCGTCGCGAAGAGCTCGCGCGGGCCGATCGCCATGACGATGAAGGTGCCGTCGATGTTCGCGCCGGTGCGCGACAACGCGCGGGCCGGGCAGTACGTCGTCGCGACGTTCCAGGCCCAGCGTGCCCTCACGCCGTCGAGCCGCCCGCAGCAGCTCGTCCCCCACTACGGGACGTGAAGCTCGGTTTCTGACCGAGGACTTGCCGAGGGCCGCCTCCGTGCTACTTCGCACGAGCCGCATGAGACCTCGGACGCTGCTCCTCCCGCTCGTGCTCGCGATCGGGTCGATCGCGAACGTGGCGCGCGCGGACGAACCGCTGTCGTCGAAGGCGGACTCCGTCTCTGCGCAGCACTTCTTCCAGACGGGACGCGAGGCGGCCGCGCGCGGCGATCACGAAACGGCGTGCCGCGCGTTCGAAGAGAGCCTCCGGCTCGAGGTCGCGGTCGGCACGCTCTTCAACCTCGCTCACTGCGAGGAGCAGCTCGGACGCCTCGCGAGCGCGTGGCAGCACCTCCAGGAAGGGCTTGATCGCCTCGAGCCGACCGACCCGCGTCATGCGCCGGCGCGTGCGTCGGCGGCCGCACTCGAGGCGCGCGTCCCGCGCCTCACCGTTCGGCTCGCGTCGACGTCGACCGAGGCGCACGTCCTCCGCGACGGTGTCGAGCTGTCGAGCGTGTCGCTCGGGACGCCTCTTCCCGTGAACCCCGGCCGCCACACGATCGTCGTCCGTGCGTCCGGCCGTGCCGAGGCGAAGGTCGACATCGACCTCGCCGAAGGCGAGAAGCGCACGGTGGACGTCGCGCCCGGTCCCGTCGTGGCGATCCCGGTGGCGAAGGCGCCGAAAACGCTCCGTACGCCGATGTGGATCTCGGCCGGCACCGCCGCCGTCGCGGTCGGAGCAGGGCTCGTCACGGGCGGGCTCGCCATGGGCCGCGCGTCGGTCGTCGACGACCACTGCGACGACGCGAACGTCTGCGACGAGGCCGGACGCGACGCGCTCTCGGCCGGCAAGACGTTCGGGACGGTCTCGACGGTCGCCTTCGTGACCGCCGGCGTCGCCGCGACCGCGGCGGTCGTGCTCTGGGTGCTCGGCCGTGACGCGAAGACGTCCCACGAGGCGAGCTCGGGCGCGCTCGTCCGGTTCTGAGGGCGTGATGCGGAAGCTCCTCGCCGTCGCCGTGCTCGCGCTCGCGGGGTGCAACGCGCTGCTCGGTCTCGACTTCGAGCCGCGCACGCGCGAGGACGCGACCGACGGCGCGGGAGGCGTGCCGTCCGAGGAGGACGGCGGCACGACGGCGCCCGACGCCGCGACGGACGCGCGCGTCGAGGTGAAGAGCGACGGAGGCATCGACGACGAGCAGGCGAGGCTCGCCGCGCTCCGGACACGCTTGGCGAGCTCGACGCGGCTCGACGGCTTCTTCACGTCGAAGTCGTGGCTCTACTACGAGACGCTGACCGGGATGTGGTCCGGCCGGCAGCTCCCCGGCACGGAGACGCGCACACTGCCGTTCATGCTGAACGACGGCAACGACACGCACGTCGTGACAGGGAGGACGATCGACCCGGCGACGATCCGGCTCGCCGACACGGGAATGCAGATCGCGACGTTCGCCCGCGACAGCACGAGCTTCGCGGTACTCGACGACGGGATCGTGTTCTTCCCCGAAGTGACGAGCGGGACCGACGTCGTCGTGTGGCGCGCGACGGAGCCCACCGCGCGTCCGAAGATCGGCAACATCCCTTCCCAGTCGCTCCTCGTCCTCGGCAGGAGCAGCACGTCCGTCTTCCTCCGCAATTTCCTCGATGCGACGCAGCTCATCGTCGTCGACGCCGGTGCGGCCCCGGGCATCACGAAGCTGACGAAGTCGGTCGAGCCGCAGAGCGTCGTCGAGACGACGGACGGGCTCGTCCTCGCGCACGTCGGCGGCAGCGAGGTGCTGTTCCAGCTCCTCCCGCGATCGGGACCGACGGTCGACCTCACCGCCGGGATCGCGGCGGCCGACTGCATCATCCCGCCGTCCGAGCGAGGGGCGCTCTCGTCGTCCACGACCGTCCTCGGCGGTTGGCTCTTCTACGCCGGCCGGGGCGGCATCCTCGCCTACCGTCATGCGGACAAGCGTCTCGTGCCCGTGCAGATCCGGAAGCCCACCGACCGCTTCCTCTTCAACGTGCCGAAGGTCGTGCGTGCGACGCGGACGCTCGTGTTCCAGATGCCCGACCCCGAGGGCCTCTACGCCGTGCCGCTCGACGCTATCCTCCCTCCGTGATCGACGTCGCGTTCTGGACGGACTGGGTGGCGCGCGGGATGCGTCTCGTGCCGGAGCACGACCGTCACGTGCTCCTCAATCCGGCCGCGCTCGTCTATCGCTTCTCGAAGTTCGCGCTCGCCCATCGCGCCGGGATCCCGGAGCCTTCCGCCGACGACATCCGCGCGCGCGACTCGGAGCTCGTCACCCTGATCCTCGACCTCTTCCGCGTCCTCGCGAAGACGTACTTCCGCCTCGAGGTCGACGGGATCGAGAACCTCCCCGCGAAGGGGCCGGTGCTCCTCGTCGGCAACCACAACGGCGCGCTCCTGCCGACGGACGGCTTCTTCACTGCGCTCGCGATCCACGATCATTTCGGCCGAGACCGCGCGATGTACGCGCTCGCGCACGACTTCCTCTTCACGGACGACGTGCTCCGGCGCTTCTTCCTGCGGCTCGGCCTCCTCCGCGCGGGGCACGACAGCGCGCGGCACGTGTTCGACGCCGGCGGGATCGTGCTCGTCTATCCGGGGTCGGACCTCGAGACGTTCCGCTCCTTCCGCGATCGCAAGAAGGTGATCCTCGGCGGGCGGAAGGGGTTCCTCCAGCTCGCGCTCTCGGCGGGCGTCCCGATCGTCCCGGTCGTCTCGTGCGGGACGCACGAGCAGCTCGTGGTGCTCACGCGTGGCGATCGGCTCGGCCGTCTCGTCGGGATGCACAAGTGGGCGCGGACGGACGTGATGCCGATCGTGCTGTCGCTCCCGTGGGGGCTCACCTCCGGCTTCGTCCCTTACCTGCCGCTTCCCGCGCAGACGACGCTCGCGTTCGGCGAGCCGCTCCGCTTCGAAGCCGGCAGCGACCCGGCGCTCCTCGACCGCGCGTACCACGAGGTGGAAGCGCGGATGCAGCGGATGCTCGACCAGCTCGAGGACGACCGAACGCCGTGGCTCGGCAAGCGTCGTCGGCAGCGCTAGAGTCTGTTCGCATGAGCAGCCCCGAGGTCGCCGGGAGGCGCGAGCATCGCGTCCTCGTCGTCGACGACGATCCCGCGATGGCGTCGATGGTCGCCGACGGGCTGTCGGATCTCGGCTATGCGGTCGCCGTCGCGACGACGCCGGAGGACGCGACCGCCGGCACGCGCGACAGCGCCGTCGACGTGCTCGTCACGGACCTCCGGATGCCCGGCGTCGACGGTCTCGAGCTCCTCGCTCTCTCGAAGCGCATCGCGCCGGAGCGCCCGGTGATCGTGATGACGGCGTTCGGCGCGATCGACACCGCCGTCGAGTCCCTCCGGAAGGGCGCGTACCACTACCTCCTCAAGCCGTTCAAGGTCGGCGAGCTCGATCTCTTCGTGCAGCGCGCGCTCGCCGAGCGGGCGCTCCGCCGCGAGACGCGGACGCTGAAGCGCGCGCTCGGGGAGAAGTACGCGCCCTCGACCCTGGTCGCGGAGAGCGACGGGATGCGCGAGGTGCGCGAGCTCGCGCTTCGCGTCGCCGACGCCGACGTCTCGGTCCTCCTCACCGGCGAGACCGGCACCGGCAAGGGGCTCGTCGCGCGCGTCCTCCACAACCAGAGCGCTCGGGCGGCAGGGCCGTTCGTCGCGCTCAACTGCGCGGCCGTCCCGGAGCAGCTCCTCGAGAGCGAGCTCTTCGGGCACGTGAAGGGCGCGTTCACCGGCGCGACCCAGAGCCGGTCTGGTCTCTTCGTCGACGCGGACGGCGGTACGCTCTTCCTCGACGAGATCGGCGACATGTCCCCTGCCCTCCAGGCGAAGCTGCTCGACGTCCTCGAGCGGCGCGTCGTCCGTGCGGTGGGCGCTTCGCGCGAGCGCGCCGTCGACGTCCGGATCGTCGCCGCGACCCATCGCGATCTGCGTGCGCGCGTGGGGGAAGGTCTGTTCCGCGAGGACCTCCTCTATCGCCTCGAGGGAATCGCGATCGAGATCCCGCCGCTCCGTCATCGCCGGGACGACATCCCGGTGCTCGCCGCACGGTTCCTCGAGCAGGCGCGCGCGACGAATCCGAAGGTCACGGTCGAGCGCTTCGCCCGCGAGGCGATGGATCGGATGCTCGCCTACGCGTGGCCGGGCAACGTGCGTGAGCTCGAGCACGCGGTCGCGCGCGTCGCGCTCCTCGGTCGCGAGACCGAGGCGAAGCCGTCCGATCTGCCACCCGCGCTCGTGCGGGAAGCGCATGCCCGCGAGACGATCGACTTCGGCGAGACGGTGATCCCCGTCCGCGAGCTGCAGCGCCGCTATGCGGCGTGGGTCCTCGAGCGCGAAGGGGGCCGGAAGTCGGCGGCGTGCGAGAAGCTCGGGATCGACGCCAAGACCCTCAACAAGTGGCTCGCCCCCGAGGCCCCGGATGCTTAGGCCGCTCCCGGCGCTGGCCGGGACGGCGAGGCGCGAGGAGAGCAGGCTCCAGCAGATCGTCCGCACGTGGTCGCCGACGATCGCGATGCTCGTCGCGCTCGGCGCCGTCCTCGGCCTCGCCGTGTGGTCGGCGACGAACGAGCGCGATGCGGCGTTCGTCGACTTCGAGCACGAGCAGGCGGTGCTCGCGACCGCGGTCGGGGCCGACTTCGAGCACCGCCTCCTCCAGCATGCCGGCTCGAAGAGCGTCCTCGACCACGCGATCGTCGACGAAGTCGTCCTCGAGCTCCTCGGTGGCGCGCGCCGCCTCGAGGATCGCGGCGAGCTGATGGTTCTCGTCACACGGCCTGGGCAGCAGGGCTTCCTCACGACGGACCGGCGCATCATTCCCTCGTCACGCTTGCGGGCAGCGCTCGACGGCGCGGCAGCAACGGTCGTCATCCCGCGCGACGAAGCCGTGGGCTTCGGTCTTCCTCACCGCCGCGCCGTCGCCGGGCTCGCGCGCGTGGCTTCGCGAGGCGAGGGTCCGTGGGGCATCGTCGTGCTCGCCTCCGCCGATCGCCTGCGCTCGCGGGAGCAGCACGAAGCCTGGCGCCTCGGCGTGACCGTGCTCGCCGTCGCCGCCGTCGTCACCGCCTTCGGCGCGTTCGCGCGCCGAAGGCAGCGCCACGAGCTCGATCTCGAGCGAAGGCTCGCGACGCAGGCGCTCGAGCGCGAACGCGACGCGCTCCTCGCCCGGGCCGACAAGATGGCCGCCCTCGCCGCGCTCTCGACCGGCATCGCGCACGAGGTCGGCACGCCACTCGGCGTCATCATGGGCCGGGTCGACGGCGTCCTCGCGCGCGGGACGGCCGACGAGCGGACGGCGCAGGCGCTCCGGATCGTCCTCGAGCAGGTCGAGCGCATCCAGCGCATCGTGCGCGGCTGTCTAGGGCTCGCGCGCGGCGAGCGTCCCGAGCTGGTACCGACGTCGCCTAAGACGCTTGCGGAGCGCGCCGCTGCGCTCGTCCGCCACCGCTTCGACAAGGTCGAAGTGCAGCTCACGACGGCGGTGCCGGCCGACATCCCGGACGTCGCGTGCGAGCCGCAGCTCCTCGAGCAGGCGCTCGTCAACGTGCTCCTCAACGCGTGCCAGGCATCGCAGCGCGGCGACACCGTGAGCCTCGCGGTGGATGCGCGTGACGACGCCGTCTTCTTCGTCGTCGAGGACGAGGGAGCGGGAATCCCGGACGACGTCGCAGCACGTGCGACCGAGCCGTTCTTCAGCACGAAGCGTGATCAGGGCGGCTCGGGGCTCGGCCTCACGATCGCGCGCGAGATCGTGAGCCATCACGCCGGCACGCTGACGCTCGAACGCCGCAGCGGAGCGCGCGGGACGCGGGCGACGATCCGACTCGGCCGCGCGGGCGCCTGACGCGGAAGAATTCCCGAGCGGGCGCGGAGAAATTCCGGGTCGCGGTCGGGAGTCCTCGCGTCCGCCCCCCCATTTCTCGTCTGCGGCCGCTGGCCCGGCTCGTGCTCAGGGGCGGCCGCATGAGATGGGGCCCCGCGGTGTGGTCGGTCGTCGGGTGCTCGGCGCTGGTGAGCACCGCGCACGCCGCGCCGGAGCCCGCCCTCCGGACGATGACGTTCGACGACGCCCTCGCCTACGCGCGGACGCATCAGCTCGCCTTCACGGCCGCGAAGCAGCGCATCGAGGCAGGGACGAAGGACGCCGAGGCGGTCTCCGCGCAGTGGCTCCCGCGGCTCGGCGCGTTCGTGCAGCTCGTCGGTGCGACGGCGAACAACTCGACGACGACGCTGCTCGGCAACGCAGCCGTCGACATCCCGCGCGTCGGCGGCACGAAGGTGTCGAGCACGATGGACATGCAGCCGTACGCGTCGACGGCGGTGGCGGTCGGCATCCGGCAGGAGCTCTACGACTTCGGTCGGATCGCGGCGGAGCGGAGCGCGGTCGAGACGCTCGTCGAAGTCGAGCGACAGCGCACGCGCGGGCTCGGGCTCGACGTCACCTTCACCGTGTCCCAGGCGTACTACGCCGTGCTCGCGGCGCACGCGGTCGCCGATGCGTCGCGCGCCGCGTTCGAGCGCGCTTCACAGCATCGTGACCTCGCGCGCGCGAACGTCCAGAGCGGGATGCGACCGCCGATCGAGCTCACGCGCGCGGAGGCGGACACGGCTCGTTACGAGGCCGGCACGATGCGCGCCGACGCAGCACTCCACGTCGCGCGCGGCGTCCTCGCGGCGACGATCGGTGCGCCGGACATCGAAGTCGACGTCGCACCCGCAGCGGGCGAGCCCAATGCGCTCCCGTCGCTCGACGCGCTCCTCGTGCGCGCGGGCGACGCGCCGCTCGTGAAGGAGCTCCGGGCACGGCTCGACGCGCAACGCGCGGAGACGAGCCGGCTCGAGGCGCAGACGCGGCCGAACCTCTTCGCCACCGCCGCGCTGAGCTCGCGCGCGGGCGGGTCGCCTCCTTCGGCCGGACCGGTTCCGACCGGCGACGGGTGGCTGCCGGTCGTCCCGAACTACGACGTCGGGATCGTCCTCTCGTGGCCGCTCGTCGAGCCGACGTTCTCGCGCCGTGCGGACGCCTCCCGCGCGCGCGAAGGCGCATTCGGCGCGGAGGCAGAGCTCGCGATGCGCAACCAGAGGGCGTTGATCGCGAATGCGTGGCGAGAGGCCGACGTCGCGATGCGCTCGCTCGGGGCGCTCGTCCACGCGGCCGACGCCGCCCGCGCGAACTACGAGCAGGCGGAGCAGCGCTTCAAGGTCGGCCTCGGGACGAGCACCGAGCTCGCCGACGCGCAGGCCGTCCGCGCCGACGCGGACATCCAGCTGGCGGTGGGAAGGTTCCAGATGGCGCGCACGCGGGCCGTGCTGGCGCGTGCGATCGCGGAGGTCCGATGAGCAGCGAGAACGAGATGCCGAACGACGTGCAGCCGCACGGCGCTACGACCACGCCTTCGCGCGCGCTCGGCGGCAGCCGCTGGACGACCCCGGTTGGGATCTCCGGCGTGGTCGTGTTCGTGCTCGCCGGAGGCGCGTACCTGATGCATCGCGCCGAAGGCGGGGTGAACAAGGTCGCGCTCGCGGACGAGCCGAAGGGCATCACGGTCGTCGAGGCGCGCGCTTCGTCCTTCCGCGCGCAGCACCGCTACGTCGGCACCCTCGAGCCGTGGCTCGAGGCGCGCGTCGGTCCGCAGCTCGCCTCCGGCTACGTCCAGACGGTGCTCGTCCGTCCCGGCGCGGTCGTGAAGCGAGGCGAGGTCCTCGCGACGCTCGACTGCCGCAATGCGGGCGCCGCGAACCAGGCGATCGCGATGCAGGCGCGGGCGCTCGAAGCAAGGCAGCGCGCGACCGCGAACGAGGCGTCGCGCTTGAACGAGCTGCTCCAGGGCGGCTTCGCGTCGGCGAACGAGGTCGAGCAGAAGCAAGCCGCTGCGGCGAGCAACGACGCGCAGGTCCAGGCGCTGATGGCGCAGGCCGCGGGCAAGTCGCTCGAAGTGAACGACTGCGTGCTGCGCGCGCCCTTCGACGGCGAGATCGGCGCGCGCTACGCCGATCCCGGCACGTTCGTGCGACCCGGCACGTCGATCGTGCAGGTCGTCGATCGGAGCGTCATCCGCCTGACCGGCGACGTCCCCGAGATCGACTTCGAGGCGATCGCGCCGAAGACGCCGATCAAGCTGAAGATGCTCGCGACGGGGAAGGAGCTCGTCGGCGAGATCGCGCGGCGAGCTCCTTCGGCCGACGCGTCCACGCGCACGGTGCACTTCGAGGTCGACATCCCCAACGAGAAGCGTGACATCCCGGTCGGCACGACCGCGGAGGTGAAGGTGGACGTCGGCGCCCCGCTCGAGGCGACCGAGATCCCGCTCCTCGCCGCGAAGATCCGAGGCAAGAGCGCCACGATCTTCGTCGTCGAGAACGGCGTCGCGAAGAAGCAGTCGGTCGACCTCGTCGGCGAGCGGGGCGGCAGTGTGTTCGTCTCACGCAAGCTCGCGCCGGGGTCGCACGTCGTCACGCAAGGCCGATCGCTCCTCGCGAACAACGACAAGGTCTCGGCCAAGCTCGAGGCGCCGAAGCCGGAGGCGAAGCCGTGACGCGGCTCGCGCTGAAGAATCCGATCTTCGTCCTCATGCTCTGCATCGCGCTCGTGGTCTTCGCGGGCGTGGTGACGCCGCGCATGAGCGTCGACACGTTCCCGGAGCTCTCGCCGCCGGTGCTCGTCATCGGCACGAAGGCCTCCGGCATGGGTCCGACCGACGTCGAGAAGACGCTCACGTGGCGTCTCGAGAAGGCGGTCAGCGCGACGCCGGGCGTCGACCACGTCGAGAGCGTCTCGCGCAGCGGTCTGAGCATCATCTTCGTCTGGCTGAAGTGGGGCACCGACCTGAACGCGGCGCAGTCCACCGTCCAGCAGCAGGTCGCCTTCGCGATGTCGTCCGTCCCGAAGACGCTCGGCATCATCCCGCCGTTCATCCTCCAGTACGACCCTTCGAATGCGCCCGTCATGCAGGTCGCCGTCTACGGCGGCGGCCTCTCCGCGGCGCAGCTCTACGACTACGCGGCGAACAACGTCGAGCCGCTCATCGAGGGCATTCCCGGCGTCGCGAGCGCCTCGCCGAACGGCGGCAAGGAGCG
>JBDHVE010000038.1:0-62241 GCA_039809485.1 Polyangiaceae bacterium
CCTCATCGGGATCATGGGCGGCCGCGCCAGGAGAACGCGTTCAAGCACGGCAACGAGCGTTGGGGCATCAACCACCTCGACGCGCGCAAGGTCACGCCGGTTCCCGCGGACGAGATGATGCCGAACCCTGCGCGGCGTCGCCTCGATGTGGCGCGACGCGCGGCGCACATCCGCGAAGGCGACGCGCGCTGCAAGGTCGCGCGCCACGACGAGGGCCACGCCCGGTCCGCTTGTTGCATGAGGACTCCGGGCTGTGAACTGTGTTCGCGTGCAGACGGGTACGTCCGAACGCGAGCCCCATGCCGGAGTGTGAGCGTCCTGGCACTCACCGATACGGCGACGCCGTCACCACATCGAGGAAGAGGCACGTCCGCAGCGCAGGCTCGGTGCCCGTCGCGAGCGTCGCGCAGCTCACGCGTCCGGCGACCTGCTTCACGATCTGCCACCCGTACCGCGACGCGACCTGGAGCGGGTCGTGCCCGACCGCGGGATGCTCGAAGAGCGAGCGGAGCGACTCGTCGGTGTAGAGGACGGCGTCGGTCGTGTCGACGACCAGCTCGCCCGTCCGCTGCGCCTCGGCGTGGTGGATCCGCATCCACACGATCTCGTGACCTCGCGGAACGGGCGCCGCGAAGAGCACGTCGAGGCGGGTCGAGGGTGAAGGCGAAGAGCTCATCGCGGAGAGGATACCTTCTGCGAGGAGAGCCAGGCCCGCACCTGCGCATCGAGCGCTTCGTCCGGCGCGTCGATGTCGATCGGCACCGGCGCCCCCGCGATCGCGTCGAGCGCGCGCTTCGCGTAGCCACGCACGAGCGGGTACGGATGCCGGAGCCCTTCCGCGAGCACCGGCACCGCCGCCGTGGAACGCGCGCGACCGAGCGCGTGGTACGCGACGCCCTGCTCGTGCGGCTTGCCGCGCTCGGCCGTCGCGAGGAGCGCGTTCGCCGACAGATCGCCGTAGAGCTTCTCGAGCGAGGGGCGGTCGAACCGCTTCTTCCACCACGCCTCCATCGTCTCGACGAGCGCGCCCACGCTCTTGTCCGCGTGGCAGAGCGCGCATTCGACGGGCCGGTCGAGCAGGACGCGCTCGGGATCGGTCGGCGAGCCGATCCGGTGGTAGGCGGTGAGCCCGCCGTCGAGGCTCATCGTCTTCCCCGTCATGTGACACGCGATGCAGCGCGCCCCCTCCTTCGTCGGGTCGTGGTGCGCATGCGCACGGAGCGCTTCCGGCGCGGCGTACTTCGCATGGCAACGCGTGCAGAGTGCATCCTTCCCGGCGGCGTCGAGCGCGCGGAGGCTCGCCGTCGCGTCGCGCGCGTGCGGCTCGTGGCACGCGACGCACGAGAGCTCGCTCGCGCACGCGCCGAGCATCAGGTCGCGTGCTTCGCCGGAGTTGATGTTGCTGCCGCCCGGGCTCCGTCTCCGCTCGCCGCCCTCCCAGGTGTGCTCGTAGCCGGAGAAGAGCACCTGGTGACAGCGCGCGCAGGCGCGGTTCACGCGTTCGGCGCGCCCGCTCTTGCTCGCGGGGCGCACTTCGAAGAATGCGCTCCGCGGCTCGAGCGACGGCACCAGCGACGGATCGCGCACGTGCTCGGCGGCGCCGAGGTGGCACGACTCACACCCGATTCCGGTCTCGACGAGGTGCTTCTCGCGGAACGCGCCGCGCGTGACGGAGAGCGCGTCGATTGGCGTTCCCTCCCGGCCCTTCACGCCGAGGCGCGCCATCTCGTCCGCGAGCGCCGCCTTCAGCGCGCTCGGGTCGGTGACGACGTACGACGCGCGCTTCGCGTCGGGCAGGAGCGGATCGACGACCTCGCCCTGGTACGGCTTCGCTCCGCGGCCGGCGAGCGCGCCGAGCACGGTCGAGAGATAGGGAGTCGTGTTGTGGCAGAAGATGCAGGTCTGCTTCCACACCGGCCCCGCCTTGAGGCCGGAGCGCTCCTTCACCATCACCGAGTAGCCCTTGTAGCGGAGCGACTGGGTCGCGTAGACGAAGCTCACGGGGAGGACGAGCTCCTCGTCCGGTTCGCCAAGGGCGGGCGCATCGGGCCGCGGCGCGGCGACGGGGATCCCGACGTAGTCCTCGCGGTGGTGACCACCGATCACCTTCGTGACGCGGTAGACGCCCGAGCCGTGCTTCGTGGACGTCAGCGTCACGAAGCGCTCCCGCCCGCTCGCCTCGAGCTTGGCCGAATCGCCCTTGAACGAGAACGTCGTTCCGTCGAACGGGCCCCGAACCGCGCCCGCGGCGAGCGAGGACGCCGGGCGCGTCATGTTGTGCATCGGCGACGCGAGCCAGCTCTTCACGTAGGACGCATGGCACGGCTCGCAGGCCTTCGTGCCCGCGTAGTCGGCGAAGCGCACGTTGCTCGCGACCTCACGACGCGTCCCGAGCGCGCCGGCAGGAGCCGCCGAAGGCTCCGGCGCCCGGGGCGCGCTCCCTGCACACGCGGCGGCGGCCGCACCGGCGACGACGAGCGCCGCCAGGCGGTTCCTCACACGAGCCATTCTCCCGCCCGCGCCAGGATGCGGCGGTGCTCCTGGAGGCGGTTCAGGAAGTACTTCCGCCATTCGGGGTTCTCGATCCGGTTCGCGCGCGTGACGAGCCGATCACGCGCGACGCGGATCGCCTCGCGCGCGCCTTCGTGATCGCCGATCGCGTAGAGCCCCTCGGCATGTCCCAGCCGCGCGATCGACTCGCCCTCGACCGTCCCGCCGAGCCGCTGGAGGATGCGCATCGCCTCCTGCCCCGCCTCGTGCGCGCCGACCGCGTCGCCCTTGTCGGCGCGCGAGATCGCGACGAGCCCGAGGAGCGACGCGCGATACGGCGGCGCGTGCTCGAGGAGCGGCAGCGCCTTCAGCGCCTCCTGGGTCGCGACCGCGAACTCCTCCGAGAGGTGGAACACGCCGACGAGGTAGGCGCGCGCGCGGCCCTCGTTCGCCTTGTCGCCTTGCATGACGAATGCGGCGATCACCTGCTCGATCGTCGCGATCGCCTCCTTCTTCCGCTGCATGCGGGCATAGAGCTGCGCGAGATGGAGCTTCGTCTCGGTGACGACCGCGGGGAGGCCGAGCCGCTCCGCGGCGTCGGTCGCCGCGCGGAGGACGGCCTCCGCCTCCTGGTAGGCGCCGAGCTGCATCAGGCAGAAGCCGGAGATGTTGCGCTGGTCGACGGCGTTCCGCACGTCGCCGACGAGCTCGAAGCAGGCGACCGCTTCCTGCGCGAGCTGCGCCGCGTCGGCGATGTCGCCGTTCCACTTCGCGCGCGCGACACGCGCCGCGAGGACGGCGGCGCGCGCGGCCGGGTCGCTCTCGACGATCTCGCGTCCGTCGCGTTCGACCCGCGCGATCAGCGCGTCCGCGACGGCGAAGAGGCCCATCGAGAGGATGCGGACCGCGATCCGTGACGTGGCGACGATACGACCGGTGTCGAGCGCGCGCGTGTCGGCGGCGAGGCGATCCCGAACCTCCTCCGCGAGCGCACAGACGGCCTCGAAGTGCCCGAGGACGGCGCCGGCGGCGACCGCCTCCGATGCTGCGCCGTACCACTCGTCGTGCTCGGGGCCGAAGCCGCGCATCGCCGCTTCCGCGTGCCGTGCGGCCTCTTCGTAGTCGCCGCCCCAGCGCGAGGCCTCGGCGAGGAGGAGCTGGAGACGCGCGAGCTCGTGCCCCGCGACGCCGGCCTGGAGCGCGCGCTCGGCGCGTGCGCGCGCGGCGACGAAGTCGTTGCCTTCGAGCGCCTGCGCCGCCGCATGCGCGTAGAACGACGCCGCGCGCGAGAGCGCCGCGCCGCGCTCGAAGTGCTCGGCGAGGAGCATCGCCTCGTGCTCGCCGGCGGTCTCGAGCCACTCGGCCGCGAGCTTGTGGCCGAGCGCGCGGTCCTCGGGCGTCAGCATCTCGTAGGCGGCGTCGCGCACGAGCGCGTGGCGGAACTGGTACTCGCGCTCGACCGGGAATCGCGACACGTCGCGCCGCTGCACGATCTCGCGACGCGCGAGCTCCGACAGCCACTCGTCGATCTCGCCCGGATTGTGCGCGCCTCCGGTGAGGGCGACGAGGCCGCCTCGCCAGAACACCTCACCGAACACGCTCGCGGCGCGGAGGAGCCGCCGCGCCATCGGGTCGAGCCGCTCGAGACGCGCCTGCACCATCGCGAGCACGGTCGCGGGCAGGGCCCACGAACTGTCGTCCCTCGCGACATTGTCGTCGGGCAGCTTCCCGCTCGAGAGCGGTGCCGGCGGGATCGACGTCCCGCTACTCGTCACCGGAGGACGCATCGACGTGCGGATCGGTCCTTCGGCGAACGCGCGGATCAGCTCCTCGAGATAGAAGACGTTGCCCGCGGCGCGATCGAGCAGACGCGTCACTTCGTCGGGCCCCGCGGCGTCGCCGAGGACGTCCTTCACCAGCTTCTCGCCCGCGCGACGGACGAGCGGCCCGAGACGGATCTCCTGGAGGCTCCGCTGCTCCCAGAGCTGCGGGAAGAGCTCGTGCACCTCGCCGCGCGCGACGGCGAGCACCATGAAGGGGCGGTCGGTGGCGGCACGGAGCGCGGAGTCGATGAAGCTGACGCTCGGGAAGTCGCCCCAGTGGAGGTCCTCGATCACGAGGACGATCGGCACCTCGCGGCTCTCCGCGACGACGAGGTCGCAGAACGCGCGGCGCATCTGGTCGCCCATCAGCGTCGAGTCCTGCCGCGCCGCGCGGAGCTGCACGCTCTGGGTGTCGGAGAAGTGGACGCTCGCGAGCTCGCCGATGAACTCGCTGACGCGTGCGACCTCGGACTCCGGCACGTGGCGGCCGACGCGGGCGCGGAGCTTCTGCTGGCGGACGACGAGCGGCTCGCCGTCGACGATGCCGGCGCTCCTCCGCACGAGCTTCGCGAGGAGCGAGAACGGCGAGCCCTCGCTCATCGCGTCTCCGCGCGTGAGCCAGAGCTCGACGGGGCCCTGGTCGCGGACACGCGACATGAACTCCGTCACGAGCCGGGACTTGCCGGCGCCGGCCTGGCCGGTGACGAGCACGGCACGGGCGACCGGCTCCGAGACGCACTCCTCGAAGATGCCGGTGAGCGTCGCGATCTCGCGCTCGCGCCCGACGAACGGGGTCGGCTTGCCGAGCAGCGTCCGCGGCTTCGACTCGCGCTCGCGGAGGCCGCGGATGAAGAGGCCGCGCTCGTCACCGCCGACGTCGAAGCGCGTGTCGAGGAGCCCCGCCGTCGTCTCGTCGAGGAACACCGGGCGCTGCCCGTGGAGCGTCTCCTCGCTGACCTCGTCGCGCGAGACGCGGGCGCGCGAGAGCATCGCGGCCGCGCGCTCGATCACTTCGCCGACGCAGCTCCGACCGGTGACGGTCGCGAGGCCGGTCGCGAGCGTCACGTGCGCGCCGTGGAGATTGCCGCTGAGAGCGAGCGCGCAGCGCGCGGCGTGTGCGGCCTGGTCGCTCGCGGTGCCCTTCCCCATCAGCGTCACGACGAGCGAGCCGTCCGCGAGCATCTCGGCCTCGGCGCCGTAGCCGGCGACGAGCGCGCGCGGGTCGAACGATGCGGCGACGGTCTCGAACTCGCTCGGCGAGAGCGGCTGGCCGAACGCGGGATCGGTGCCGTACGACGCCATCACGACGCTGACGAGGCGGCGCTCGCTCCCGGTGAGCGCGCTCGTCCGCGTGCCGGACGAGAGCGCGGCGGGCTCACCGCTGAGCCCGCGGAACCGCTCGAGCTCGCGGAGGACCGCGTGGCCGTTCGCGGGACGCGACGCGGGGTGCTTCGAGAGCATGCGCGTGACGAGCTCGTCGAGCGCCGCGGGGACGTCGACCCCCGACTCGCGGAGGCTCGGCGGATCCTCGAGCAGGATCTTCGCGAGGAGCGCGGCGATGTTCTCGCCGGCGAACGCGGGCTTGCCCGCGATGCACTCGAAGAGCACGCAGCCGAGCGAGAAGACGTCGACGCGAGCGTCGAGCTCCTTCGCGCCGCGCGCCTGCTCCGGCGCCATGTAGCCGGGCGTCCCGACCATCACGCCGCTCCGTGTCGAGGGGCGCGTCGCGCCGAGGAGGCGCGCGACGCCGAGATCGAGCAGCTTCACCTGCTCGGCCTTGCCGCCGACGAGGAACAGGTTCGACGGCTTCACGTCGCGATGCACGACGCCGCGGTCGTGGAGCACGGCGAGCGCTTCTGCGGTGCCGCCGACGAGCGCGATCGTCTCGTGGAGGCTCAGACCCTGGCGCGTGAGGCGCTCGCCGAGGTCCTCTCCCTCGAGCCACTCCATCGCGATGTACGGCCGGTTGTTCTGGGCCATGCCGTGCGCGACGTACTTCACGATCCGCGGGTGGCCGATCTCGGCGAGGAGCTGCGCCTCGCGCCAGAACCGGTCGGCGTCGCGGTTCATCGACGCGTAGAGCACCTTCACCGCGACGAGCCCGCCGCTCACGCGGTCCCGGGCACGGAACACTTCTCCCATCCCGCCCGATCCGACGAGGCGCTCGATCTCGAACCGCGAGTCGACCAGCTGCAGCACCACCGCGCGAGCGTATCAGCAGTTCACGGGGTTCGCTTCAGGCTCGCGCAGTCGCTTCGAGCCCCTTCTCGATCGAGCGTTCGAGCCGGATGACCATTCGCCGTACCAGGTCGCGGTCGTCGGCGAAGACGGCATGGCTGGCCTCTTCGAGCACTTCGAGCTCCGCCTTCGGGATCCGGCGGGCGAGGACCTGCGCATTCTTCAGCGGGATGAGCGAGTCGTGTTTGCCCGCGACCACGACCGCGGGACAGTGGATCTTCGAGAGCCGGCGGGTGACGAGATGCGTGGAGGCCGCGAAGAGGTGCACCGCGAACGTGCCGGGAGAGGTCGGGTCCTCTCGCATCGCCCGCGGCCACTCGCGGAAGATCTCCTTCGCCTGGTGCCACTTCGACTCCGGCAGGAGGAGCCGGACCAGATTCGTCCCCGCACGTGGCCCGCCGAGCGGCAGCGTCAGCAGGCGGCCGAGCGCTTTCGCCTCCGGGAGCGCCCCCATCAGGAAGCCCGCCGTGGTCGCGAGGAGGACGAGCCCGCGTACGCGATCGGGATGCCGGAGCGCGACGTGCTGGGCGATCATCCCGCCCATCGAGATCCCCACGACGAAGGCCTGGTCGATCCCCGCGTGATCGAGGACGCGCACGACGTCGTCCGCCATCGCTCCCATCGTCCAGAGCCGCAGCGCCCGATCGGAGCGGCCCGTCCCGCGATTGTCGATCGCGACGACGCGACGCGGATGTTGGGGATCGGACGCGAGCAGCTCGGGGATGTCGAACCAGAAGCGCGACGAGAGCCCGAGCCCCTGCAGGAGGACGACCGCAGGTCCACGGTCGCCGTGGAGCGTGTAGTGGATGCGGAGCGGCCGCCGGCCACCCGTCGACGCGAAGGGCATGGTCACTCCGGAGTCTATCGCCTACCCTGCTCCGCATGGCGCTCGAGAGCGCGGCGAAGAGACGACGGGCGAAGACGAAGGCACGCGGGAAGACCGCGGCGAAGACGCGCGCGCCCGCGAAGAAGAAGAAGGTCGCGGCGGCCCCGACAACGACGAAGACGAAGACGACGACGAAGAAGGCGGCGGCGCGGAAGCGCGCCCCTGCGAAGGTCGCGAACAAGAAGAAGGCGGCGCCGAAGCGCACCGGCAAGAAGGTCGCGCCGAAGCGGCCCTCCGCGAAGGCCGCCAAGGCGGCGCCGAAGCGCGCCCCTGCGAAGGTCGCGAAGGCGGCGCCGAAGCCCGCGCCTGCGCGGAAGCTCCCCGCACCGCGTCCGTCCGAGCGCTCGATCGCCGCGGTCACGCTCCTGCCGCGCGACGAGCGCTCGCTCGACGACGTCGAGCGGAGCGCGATGGCCAAGGTCGCCGCGAAGGCGCGGCTCCTCCTCGGCGGCGGCTTCGGCGCGCCCGCCGACGTCGTCGCGCGGATCGCCTCCTACGTCGACGACGTCCGGAAGGGCGCCGCCGCGCCGCCGCGCGATCGCGACGAGCTCTTCGGCCTCGGCGTCCTCTGGGGCGAGCAGCTCCGCCACCAGGTCGGCTGGCTCTGGGTGCACCTCACCTACGAGGACGGCCTCTCCTCGTTCGCGCTCGTCCCCGACGACCGCGCCTTCGCGGTCTTCCCGATCAACCGGCTCCTCGACCTGCTCGACCCGGGCTCGCCCCACCTCGGTGCGAACACGATCGCCGAGCGGTTCCATGCAATCTGCAACGAAGAGCTCCCCCAGCGTCGTCCGAACGCGTACCTCGTGATCGGCTGAGCGTGCGCGCGGTCACTCGATCGACATCGTGCTGCCTGCGCCGGTCGGCGTGTGGCAGGCGCTCGCGCTGCAGTTGCCCCCCCCGGCCGCGAGGGGCGTCAGCATCTTGCCGATCTTCGTGAGCTTCGCGCTCGCGTTCCCCTTCGTCACGGGCGTCCCCGCGACCCAGAAGAAGCCGTCGGCGTCGGCTTTCGCCGCGACGCGCGTGGCGCCGTCGACGACCACGACGATCGCGTCCTTCGCGCCTCCGCCGCCCTTCTTCTCGATGTATCCGGCGATCGCCCAGGCCGGCGCGGTGGTGCCGTTGTGGCACGACCCGCACGCGAGGGTCGGGACGGGGTCGGGCTGCCCCTTCGCCTTGTGCGCGGCTTTCGCCGTCGTCGTCGGCGCGGCAGGCTCGGGGGAGAACGGGTCGGCGCCGCCGCTCGACGACGTCGAGCCGCCGTCGCCGGAGCTGCTCGTCGAAGGTCCGGACGTGTTGCCGCCGAGCTTGCGACCGGCGATGTCGCCCGGGTCGCCGAACGAGGGCTCGGGCTCGCCTCCGCAGGCACCGCCGAGCGCGATGCACGCGAAGAGGAGCACGCGCGACAGCGAACCGAGACCCGTCATGCGTGTCGATCAGAGCACGCCACGTGCCCTCCTCGGAAGCCGCCCTTCTCCACCGCGTCGCGCCGGATCCCGCCGAGCCCGCGATGGAGCTCGAGCGCAGCACACACGGTGCGCGGGCGAGGTCGTGTCCTCCGATCACGTCTTCGCGGTGGCCTTCCGATCCACCATGCGTGGGCTCGAGCCCACGTCCGCCGTCGCGTCGCGACACTGTCGTTCGGTGGACATCCGTGGATCGCTCCATGCAATCTTCTCGCGTGGGCGTCCCTCCTTGGCGCATTCACCGATGATCTCCCGGGCACGATGGGCAGCGCTTTCGTGTGCTCTCGTCGCGCTCGTGCTGCCGTGCTCTGCGCACGCGCAGGTCCGCTCCGCCTGGACGAACCCGAAGGCGCGCGAGCTCGCACGCGAGGGCATCGAGGCGAAGAAGGCGGGCGACATCCAGCTGTGCATCCAGAAGGACCAGGCGTCGCTCGCGCTCGAAGAGCACCCGTACGTCCGTCTCCACGTCTCGACCTGCCTCGCCTCCGCGGGCAAGGTCGTCGACGCGCTCAAAGCCGCGCAGGTCGCGCTCTCGGCCGCGATCAAGAGCGGCGACGAAGATCTCCGGCCTGCCGCCGAGGCGCGTGTCCGCGAGCTCCTCCCGAAGATCGCGCACGTCACGTTCAAGCTGCCGCCGCAGGACGAGGAGACGAAGGTCCGCTTCGACGGGATCCCCGTCCGGAAGGCGCTCATCGGTCAGAGCATCCCGGTCGATCCCGGTGAGCACGTCGCCGAGGCGACCAAGACCGACAAGGGCGAGACGCTCGCGTTCAAGGAGGAGATGACGCTCGCGGAAGGCGAGGACAAGACGATCGAGGTCATCCTCAAGCCCAACTTCCTCGACAAGGGCACGGAGGACTGCCTCCGCGACGCCTCCACCTACGAGGAGAAGCTCGCGTGCGTCGAGAAGAAGAAGACGACACCGAACGTCCGCATCGGCGTCGAGATCAGCGGCTACACCGACTCGACGAACACGCACGTCTTCACGCCCGCGATGAACGCGTCCGTCGTCTCGCCGACCGGCGGCTGGAACGTCGGCGGCTCGTACCTCCTCGACGTCGTCACCGCCGCGTCGCCCGACATCGTGTCGATGGCCTCGGGGCGCTACCGCGAGTCGCGTCACGCGGGCTCGCTCTCCGGCGGCTACAAGGTCGGCGACGTCAACGTGCAGGGCCTAGGCAACGTATCGTCCGAGCCCGACTACCTCTCGATCACCGGCGGCGCCGCCGCTTCGACCGAGCTGATGGAGAAGCACGTCACGCCGCGGCTCGGCTACTCGCTGACGGCCGACACGATCGGCATCCGGTCGACGCCGTTCTCGCAGTACAGCCGGAAGCTCACGACGCACGAGATCGAGACGGGCGTGACGTTCGTGATGTCGCCGACGACGCTCCTCGTCACCGGCCTCACCGTCCGGCTCGAGTCGGGCGAGAACTCGAAGCTCTACCGCTACGTGCCGGTGTTCACGAAGGAGAATGCCGCGAAGATCACGCCCGGGATGTCCTACGAGGACGTCAACGCGCTTCGTCTCGATGCGCGACCGCGCGAGGTGCTCCCGCAGTCGCGAAACCGGTTCGCGCTCGGCGCGCGCATCAACCACCGCTTCAGTGCCTCGACGCTCCGGCTCGAAGAGCGGCTCTACACGGACACGTGGGGCATCTTCGCGTCGACGACCGATGCACGCTGGCTCTACGACCTGAGCGACCGCCTCCGCGTGTGGCCGCACGGGCGGTTTCACTTCCAGAAGGAAGCGAGCTTCTATCAGTTGGCGTACGAGGGGATCCTCGGCGACACCCCCGAGTTCCGCACCGTCGCGTACCGAACCGGCGATCGCGAGCTCTCCCGCATGTTCACGATCACGTTCGGCGGCGGCGCGCGTTACGAGCTGTCGCCGGCGAAGGCGAGCACCAAGTACGCGATCATCGCATCGGGCGAAGTCATGCTGTCCCACTACTTCATCTCGCTGTTCATCACCGACCGCACCGCGCTCTACGGCACGCTCGGCTTCGAGGTGGAGCTGTGAGGCGCCTCTTCGCGCTCCTCGTCCTGGCGGCGTCGTGCAGCGATCCCGTGCGCGATCAACGAATCGCGGAGCTCGGCGACGAGACCGCCACCGGGCCCGGTCCCGACCACCGCCCCGGACAGGACTGTCTCCTCTGCCACTCCCCCGGCGGGCCGGCGAGCGACACGCCGTTCGCCGCCGCCGGCACCGTCTACACCACGCCGACCGGCGACGACGGAGCGTCCGGCATCGAGGTCAGGTTCATCGACGCGGCCGGCCGGGGTCCCGTCGACAAGGTGGTGACGACGAAGTCGGGGAACTTCTACGTCCCGGCCGGGTCGTGGAAGGTCACCTTCCCGTTCCGCGTCGGACTCTACAAAGGGAAGGACGAGCTCGTCGCGCCGATGATCTCGACGGTGAACCGCGAGGCGTCGTGCAACTACTGCCACCGCAACGACGACGTCCCCTCGAGCCTCTCGAAGGAGGAGCGCACGCGGAGGTTCTACGGACAGATCTACGCGGGAGCGCCGCAGTGAAGCGCACCGTCGCCGTCCTCGTCGCGATCCTCCTCGTGTCCTGCGTGAAGCAGACCGAGCTCGAATACGAGTTCCCCGACGAGAAAGGCTTCGTCGACAACTCCGTCAGCCTCTTCATGGAGAGGCGGTGCGGCTCGATGGACTGCCACGGGCAGGTCGGGAGGCCCCTCCGGATCTACTCCCAGCGCGGGCTCCGCCTCGACGCGAAGGGCGGCCGCAACGGCGAGACCACCGCGGAGGAGCGGAAGGCGAACTACATCTCCGTCATCGGCCTCGAGCCGGAGGAGCTGACGATCGCGCGGCGCTCGAAGGGCAACTACGTCGACTTCATGCTGTTCAAGAAGCCGCTCGGCGAGGAAGGCCTCGGCGTGAAGCACAAGGGTGGGCCCGTCCTCGCGCCCTCCAAGACGGATCCAGGGTGGGAGTGCCTGCGCTCGTGGGTGTTCGACACGGCCGACAAGGCCGAATGCGAGAAAGCGGCGAGCGCGCTCGATCCCCCGAGCCCCTGAAACAACGCAACGCGCTCGGGAATTCGATATCCTCGACCTGGATGATGGCCGTGGATCGCGCACCGCTCCGCGTCGTGGGCCGCTATGCGGTCTACCACGAGATTGCGGCGGGAGGCATGGCGACGGTCCACATCGGACGCCTCCTCGGCCCGGTCGGTTTCGCACGCACGGTCGCGATCAAACGCCTGCATCCGCAGTTCGCGAAGGATCCCGAGTTCGTCTCGATGTTCCTCGACGAGGCGCGGCTCGCCGCGCGCGTTCAGCACCCGAACGTCGTCGCGACGATCGACGTCGTCGCGACCGAGGGCGAGCTGTTCCTCATCATGGACTACGTCCGCGGTGAGTCGCTCTCGAAGCTGCTCCGGTACGCGCGCAAGAAGGGCGAGCACGTCCCCCCGCGCATCGCGGCGGCGATCATGTGCGGCTTCCTCCACGGTCTCCACGCGGCCCACGAAGCGAAGAACGAGCGCGGCGAGCCGCTGAACCTCGTCCACCGCGACGTCTCCCCGCAGAACGTGCTCGTCGGCTCCGACGGCATCGCGCGCGTGCTCGATTTCGGCATCGCGAAGGCGCAGGGACGGATCCAGGTCACGCGCGACGGACAGATCAAGGGCAAGCTCGCGTACATGCCACCGGAGCAGCTCTCCGGTCGCGAGCTCTCGCGCGCCGTCGACATCTACGCGTCGGCGGTCGTGATGTGGGAGACGCTCACGTCCGAGCGCCTCTTCAAGGGCGAGAGCGAAGGCGAGACGCTCGCCAAGATCCTCCGTGATCCGGTCCTGCCGCCGAGCGCGATCCTGCCGTCGCTCGGGCGCGCGTTCGACAACGTGCTCCTGAAGGCGCTCTCGCGCGAAGCGGGACGTCGTCACGCGACGGCGAAGGAGCTCGCGCTCGAGATCGAGAAGTGCGTCGGCATCGCGAGCCCGACCGAGGTCGGCGAGTGGGTCGACGCGACCGCGGGACCGACCCTCCTCGCGCGCGAGGAGCAGATCGCGGCGATCGAGAGCAACTCCGCCGCGCTCCGCGTCTCGCCGTCCGGTCGTCCCGAGCCGGACACGACGAGCGACTTCCAGCCGATGGTGCCGTCGGCCGCTGCAGGCACGCTCCTCGGGGTGGGTCCGCCGAGCGGGACGCAGGCCGCACCGCGTGGACGCGACGCCGGCTTCCCGCGCCCGACGCCGACGAAGCCGTTCCATCCGATCCCTGCGCCGCCGCCTTCGCAGTCGAACCCGATGGGAGGCCCGACGCCGTTCGGCGCGATGCCGCCCCGGGTCGGTTCGGAGGACGACACGCGCTCGAGCGCGACGAAGATGACCGGGACGATGCTGGCGTTGCCCGTCGACCGGAAGCTGCCCGTCCTCGCCGCCTCCGGCGGCCTCCTCGTGCTGCTCCTCATCATGGGCTTCGTCATCGCAGGCAAGGCGTCCGACGCGCCGAAGGCGGACGCGACGAGCGCGCCGAGCGCGGCGATGTCGACGACGTCGGCGACCGCGCAGCCCGGCGTCACGACGCCGCCGACGGCCGCGAGCGCGAGCGCAGCGATCACGCCTCCGCCGACGGCGGTGCCGGAGCCGGCGCCCGAACCGAAGCCGACCGCCGTCGCGCCGACGGCGCCACCGAGCACGGCGACGACCCGGGCGCAGCCGCCGATCACCCCGGTCGTCGCCCCGAAGCCGACGCCGGCGCCGCCGCGACCGTCCGGCGGCGCGACGACGACGCCGACGACGGCGCCCGCCCCCGTGAAGAAGCCGTGCGACCCGTTCACGATCGACCCGGTGACCGGGCGCAAGAAGTACAACCGCGACTGCATCTGAGAAGGCCTCTCTGCTAAGACGGCGCGCATGTCACGCGCGCTCGCAGTGCTCGGCCTCTCGTCTTTCTTCGTCGTCGCGTGCGCGGGATCGTCGCGCGATGCGATGATCCCGCCGGTCACCACGGCCCGCGCGACGAGCAGCGCGAGCGTCGCGACGACGACCCACGGCGCGGGCGGCGGCGCCCGCGCGTCCGAGGCCGTCGTGTACTCCGGTCACGGCGCCGAGAGCGTGCCGCCGGAGGTGCTCGCGCGGTTCGCGCCGACGCCGATCCCGGCCGAGGTCCGCCGCCGGATCCAGGCGATGCTCGACGTGCGCGCTCCGATCGGGCAGCGGCTCACGCCCGACGGCAAGGCGCTCTTCTTCGGCTGGACGGTCTCCGGCACGAGCCAGGTCTGGAAGGTGGACGGCCCGCGCCGCTTTCCGGTGCAGCTCACGGGCGGCGAGGACGTGACGCGCATCCTCTCGATGATGCCGGACGGCAAACACGTCGTCGTCGCGCGGGATCGGAAGGGCGAGGAGAACCCGGGGCTCTACCTCCTTCCGGCGGAAGGCGGCGCGCTCCGCAAGGTCCAGCACGAGCCGAAGGTGCAGACGTTCCTCCAGTGGGTCGCGAGCGACGGCAAGACGCTCTGGTTTCGCGCGAACGACGTGAAGCCCGACGCGTACGCGATCTATCGATGGGACGTCGCGACCGGGAAGCGCGATCTCGTCTTCGGCGAGCCCGGCCTCTGGGAGCTCTCCGAAGTGAACGGCGACAAGCTGCTCCTCCAGAAGCAGACCGGCGAGCTCACCGGCGAGTGGTGGGAGTACGACACGACGGCGAAGAAGCTGACGCCGCTCTTCGGGCAGGACGAGAAGGAGGAGTACGACGTCGTCTACGCCGCGCAGCCCGGCGAGCTCCTCGTGCGCACGCCGAAGTTCGGCGAGTTCCGCCGCGTCTATCGCGTGAAGGGCACGAAGGGCGGACCGCTCGCGCAGGCGGACGCGACGCCGGTGACGCCCGACGCGAAGCACGACGTCGTCGGGATGCTGATCGACCGCGCGAAGAAGAGCGTCTACGTCACGACGAACGAGAACGGCTACACGCGCGTCCGCGTCCTCGACGCGAAGACGTACGCCGAGCGTGCGCTGCCGCCGCTCGAGAGCGGCGACCACGTCTCGGTGGGCGGCGTGTCGTGGGACGGGCGCCGCGCGGTCGTGAACGTGACGAAGGCGACCCTGCCGACGACCTCGTTCGTCGTCGACTGGGACGCGAAGAAGGCCGAGAAGTGGCTCGTCCCGAGCACACCGGAGATCGACACGTCGACGTTCGCGGTCGCGCACGTGACGACCTACCCTGCGCGCGACGGCACGCCGATCCCCGCCTTCGTGCGGAAGAGCGCAGCGTGCGCGAGCCCTCCGGCCGGCGCGCCGCCCTGTCCCGTCATCGTCCACTTCCACGGCGGCCCGGAGGGGCAGTCGCTTCCCGGGTTCAACACGTACGCGCAGATCTTCGTCGACGCCGGCTTCGTCTGGGTCGACCCGAACGTGCGCGGCAGCGACGGCTACGGCAAGGCTTGGCTCCACGCCGATGACGGTCCGAAGCGACTCGCCGTCATCTCCGACATCGAAGACGCCGCGACGTGGGCGCGGAAGGCCTTCGCGCACGGGGGCAAGGAGCCGAAGGTCGGCGTCTTCGGGGGAAGCTACGGCGGCTACTCGACGCTCGCCGCGATGACGATGTTCGCCGGCGCGTACGACGCGGGCGTCGCGAACGTCGGGATGAGCAACCTGCTCACGTTCCTCCAGAACACGGCGCCGTACAGACGCCAGCTCCGCGCGAGCGAGTACGGCGATCCGGAGAAGGACCGTGACGCGCTCCTGCGGCTCTCGCCGATCACCTACATCGACAAGGTCAAGGCGCCGCTCCTCCTCATCCAGGGCGCGAGCGATCCGCGGGTGCCGATCGGCGAAGCGATCCAGATCCACGCGGCGCTCGAGAAGCGTGGTCAGGCGACGAAGATGATCGTGTTCCCCGACGAAGGGCACGGCACCCAGAAGCGCGAGAACAAGGTGCTCGAGATCGGCCACACGCTCGACTTCTTCGAGCGGCACCTGCTCGGCAAGAACCGTCCGTGAAGGAGGGAGCCGTTGGATCATTGGTGGAATGATCCACGCCCAGCGGACGCGCGCTTTGTCGTACGTCGTGGGCTCGTAGTCCGCAACTGCATGGAATGACACGGCGCGACCGGAGGTGACCGGCGGAGGCCCGGTGGCACACCCGGTGCTGCTATCGACGGACATGCCTGCATTCCAAGGGGCCCTCGCGACGAACGCACCGACCTCGGTGACAGAGCGCGGGGAGCCCGGCGGGGTCGGCTTGCATCATCTGCTCTCGGTCCGTGGCCCGCTGCCGGTCGCGGAGGCCGCCGACATCGTCGTCCAGGCGTGCCGGATCCTCGCGCCCCGCCATGGGTCCGGCGTCGTGCATCTCGAGCTCTCGCCGCGAACGGTGCGCGTCACCGCCGACGCGAGCGGAAGGCTCGTCGTCCACATCGTGCCGCCTTCCCACGCCGCGATCCCGGAGACCGGCTACGCCGCGCCCGAGCAGCTCCTCCGGGGCGAGCTCGGTGCGCGCGCGGACGTGTTCGCGCTCGGCGCGATCTTCTACGAGCTCGTGACCGGACGCGCGGCGTTCCCGAACGATGCGTCGCAGTTCATCGCGTGCCTCCACGAGGGCATCCCGGCGATGTCGACGTTCGCGTGGGTCCCGCCGGCCGTCGAGCAGGTGGTGTTCCAGTGCATGTCACCGGCCGAGACGACCCGCTTCGCGGACGCGAGCGAGCTCGGGCGCGCGCTCGAGCACGTCCTCGCCGAGACGTTCCCGCTCGGGTCGTTCCCGCCCCCCGACCTCCTCGCACCGTCGTGGTCGCCACCTCCGCCGGCGTCGGGCGACCTCCCCGACAGCGGGCTCCGTGAGCACTGGCCGCTGGTCGTGCTGCCGCCGATCGCGCTGATGCTCGCGATGGCGCTCGTCCACGTCCTGACGAACGGCATACGGTAGCGCTCACCGCAGCGCGAGGGCGGCTTGCCCGCATGAGGTATCCTCGACCTCATGCGCAGCTTCGCCTCCGCCGTCGTGGTCGTCGCCCTCGTCGTGGTCGCCTGCGGTGACGACGCGACCGACGGGGGCACCACCACTTCCGGTGGCCCCTCGACCGCGACGTACTCGTCGGAGCTCCAGAAGGGGATCGCGACGTTCTACGACGCGGACGGCTCCGGCAACTGCAGCTTCGACAAGAGCCCGGGCGACATGCGCGTCGTCGCACTGAACTTCCCGGAGTACGCCGAGAGCGCCATGTGCGGGGCCTGCCTGAAGGTGACCGGACCGAAGGGCTCGGTCACCGTCCGCGTCACCGACAGCTGTCCGCCGTGCGCGAAGAACCACCTCGATCTCTCGAAGGAGGCCTTCCTCGAGATCGCCGACGAGGTCCAGGGCCGCGTCGAGATCACGTACCAGACCGTGAGCTGCGACGTCTCCGGCCCCGTCGCTTATCACTTCAAGGACGGGAGCTCGAAGTGGTGGACGGCGATCCAGGTCCGGAACCACCGCGTGCCGGTCGTGAAGATGGAGTACCAGAAGGGCGGCACGTGGACCGAGATGAAGCGTGCGGACCACAACTACTTCCTGGAGGAGAGCGGCGTCGGCGACACGCCCTCGGGCCTCCGCGTCCGCATCACCTCCCCCGACGGCAAGACGCTCGAGGACGTCCTGCCGAAGATCGAGGAGAACGCGACGATCGCGGGCGCGGGTAACTTCTGACGAGAGTCACGTCACGAGGATTTCACTTCGACCATCGCCCGGCTCACTTCTTCGAGCGAGTCGCCGATCTGCGCGACGGGCGCGATCGCACCGTCGTCGAGGCCGAGCGCGGCGGCGTGCGCCGTGTCGACCGCGGTGAACGCGCGACCGAGGACGGTGACGTGCTCGGCGATCCGCTGGTCGAGCATGTCGAGCACCGCGTCGGCCGCGCTCTTCGTCTCCTTGCTCGGCGGCGCCTCGCCGTCCTTCGTGCTCGCCGGAACGGCCTCCGCGACGCGGACGCGGCCCGCCGGCACGCGCTTCTCGAGGCGGACGCGCGCATCGGCAAGGCCGAGCAGCGCCTTCCACATCGAGCGCACACGCGCCTGCGTCGGACGATCGAGCGGGACGTCGGCCGCGTTCCGACGGAGCTCGGCGCCTTCGCGGAGCGATCGGCGCGCCGGCTCGGACACGAGCAGCGCCGCCTCGTCGAGAGCGTGCGCGACGGGGTCGTCCGCCTCGACGAGGAGCGGCAGCGCCGCGAGGACCGCTCCGACCACGACGGAGACGGCGAAGACCGGCATCGTCGCGAGGGCGAACGCATGCGCGAGCGAGCCGGCGAGCCCGCCGGCGACGAGCGCGAGCCCGACGTGGAGCGCCTTGCCGTTCCGCGACCGAACGCGCAACGTGCGCTCCGCGAACGCGGCGGCGACGAGCACGGCGCCCGCGACGCCCGGCGAAGCGGAGCCGAGGATGCCGGAGCCGAGCGCGCCGAGCGCGCCGGCGGCGACCGCGATCGCGTTCAGCGTGCCGCTCGCGCACACCGCGAGCAGCACCGCCATCCACACGAGCGCGACGGACGACGCGACGCTCCCGAACCGCTCCGCGAGCGGCGCGACGGCGAAGAGCGAGGCGGCAGCGACGACGAACGCGAGCTTCTTCATCTCAGTACACGCTCCGGGCGGCGTTCATGTGCTCCTTCGCGACCGTCGCCTTCGCGGCCGCCTTGCCGCCCGCGCTCGTGGGCGCGAACGCGCGGAAGCCGTCCTTCGCGCGCTCGACCTCGGCGATCTGCTTGCCGAGCGAGGTCGCGGCCGGCGCCGGCGCGCTCGCGGCCGCGGCGCGGAGGAGCCGGAGGTTCTCGCTCGCGAGCTCGTCGGCGCGCTTCACGTCGCCGCTCGAGTAGGCCTCCGCCGCTTCGATCTGGCGCCGCGAGGCGGTCACGCTCATCGCGCTCGCGAAGACGGCGCCGTCTCTCCCCGCCTCGATCTCGCTCGGATTCGCCGATGCGAGGAGCGACAGCGGCGAAGCCTTCGCCTCCGTCCGCGAGCTCGCTCCGACGAGGCGCCAGGACGCCGTCGCGGCGACGGGCGCGAGCGTCTCGCCGGCCCGGTCCGCGCGGGCGGCGAGCTGCACGATGACGCGTCGTTCGTCGCCGGCGAAGAGCGCTCCGAGCGAGAGCTCGAGCTCGTTCCCCGACGTCGTCGCGTCGGCCCCGGTCGCGGAGACGAAGCGGACGCCGTCCGGCAGCGCGATCCGGACCTTCGCATCCTGCACCGTCGTCGAGGCGGTCTCGACGAGCTCGCGCTGGAGAAACGTCGCGATCGAGCTGCCGTCGTTCACGAAGGCGAAGTTGCCGTGCCCGGTCGACGCGATCGAGCTCATGTAGGACTCGTCGAAGTCGAGCCCGACGCCGAGCGACGAGACGGTGACGCCCGAGGCGAACGCGCGGCGCGCGAGCGCCTCGGCCTGGACTCGCGTTCCGTCGAGCCCGTCGCTCACGAGGACGACGCGCTGGACGCGGTCGAGCTTGTTCGTCTCTTCGATCTGGAGCGCACGAAGCCCGCTCTCGAGCCCGCTCGGGATGTTGGTCCCACCGCCGGCCGAGAGACCGCGGATGCGCTCGGAGAGCTGCGCGCGGACCTCACCGACGGACGCGAGCGGCTGGAGCACCTCGGCGCTGTCGGAGTAGCGAACGACCGCGATCCGGTCGCTGTCGCGCATGTCGGCGAGCAGCCGGAGCACCGACTTCTTCGCGTCGGCGATCTTGTCGCCGCTCATCGAGCCGGACGTGTCGATCACGACCGCCATCGCGATCGGCGCACGCTCCTCGGCTGCGCGCTGCGCGGTCTTGTCCGCCGACAAGCGCACTTCGGCGAAGAGCTGCGTCTCGTCGTTCGCCCGGACGTAGGTGTGGCTGAGAGCCACCGTTCCGTGTGCGCCGGAGCCGGAGAACGACGACGCGTTCTTCCCGGTCGCGACGAACGCATGCGGGAGGCCCGGCAGCGCGGACGCCGACGATCGGTGGAGCACGAGACCGCCGGTCGCGAGGACGACGGCGGAGAGGGCGATCCCTCGGCGCAGGGCGGGCGAACGCAACCACATCGAGATCGACATGCGGGGAACCTCCGAGCACCCCACAGACGGGCGACCCCGCGGATCGATCTACGGGTCGATCGCCATCCTGCTCGACCCCGGAAATCCGCTCACGGCCCGGGGGCTTGGGTCGAGACGCCCGCGCCGTACCACTTCTGCTTCGTGGTCACCCCGACGAGCGTGAGCGGCGTCCCGGCCCCGGTCGCCATGTCGATCTCGGCGACCGTCCCGTCGTCGGCGAAGCCGTACCCCTTGCCTGCCCAGTACCCGAACCCGAAGAGGTTCCGCTGCTTCGTGTCGCCGAGGATGCGCTTCAGCGTGCCGGTCGCGGGGTCGATCTCCGCGAGACGGTCCGGCAGGGCGCCGCCGTCGGGGAGCGCGCTCTTGAACCGGACCGTCAGGTAGGCGCGGTTCGCATCGTGGATCAGCCCGACGAGGTCGCCGGACGAGACGTACTCGGTCGTCGCGTTCGCAGGATTGAGGTTCCCGAGCGTCGTCATCGCGCCCGTGACCGTGTCGATCCGCACGTACCGCGTCGGACGCACCGGGTCGAACGCGTAGCCGACGAGCGCTTCCTTCGTCGCGTCGACGGTGCCGACCGGCACGAAGGAGAGCGAGTTCGGGTAGTCCTGCCCCTTCGCGATGTAGGAGCACGACGCCGCGAGCGGGTCGACGGAGAGGAAGCCCTTGAAGCTCGTCGCGTATACCGCGCCGGTGCGGTCGACCGCGATGTCGATCACGTCGTCGTTCGGTTCGAGGCACGCGAACGTGCCGAGCAGCGTGAGCCTCCGCGTCTCGGGCTCGAGCCGGAAGAGCTGCTTTCCGGTGTGGGCGAGGACGCGCCCGCCCGCCCCGCTGTCGATCGGTACCGGCGGCGGCGGATCGGGGTCCGGCGTGCCCGTGTCGGCCTTCGGGCGACTCTTCGTCCCGGTGTCGGCCGGATCGTCCTCGACGTAGATCGGGTCCTTCCCCGTGTACGCGTCCGAGCAGGCCAGGATCGCTCCCGTGCTCGCGAGCGACGCGAGGATCCAAGCCAAGAGCCGACGCCGCATCCTACGGAGAAGATACGCTACGGATGCAGATCGAGCCACTGAGTGGCAGTCGCGGCGCCTTCGACGGCGCCGACCTTCCTGCCCGCGAGTGCATTCTGCACGCAACGCCCGAAGCTCGGGAGCCGCGGTTCGTTGGCGATCGCGGCGGTGACACGGCCCTGTTCGTCGAACGCGAGCGTCAGCTCGACGCGCCCGCCGACCGGCGCCGCGACGATGCGGAGCGCGAGCTGGTAGCACTCGGTCAGCGCCGGCGTCGCCGCGCGCAGCAGGCTCGACACCGACTCGGGGCGCACGCGCTCCGCGTTGACGGCCCCGAGCCCGACGAACGCGCCGGAGGCGTTGTACGGCGCCGCCGTCGTCACGGCGGGTGCGGCGCTCGGGGGCGCCGCGGCCGACGTGATCGGCGGTGCCGCGCTCGCGCTCGCGCTCGGAGCGACGATCGGCGGCTTCGTGGATGCGCTCGGAGCCGGGCGCGCTGCGGACGCGAGCGCGGGCGCGCGCGAGCGGCTCGTCGACGTCGGGAGCGGTGGCACCGACGTGGCCGGACCTTCCGGCGACGTCGTCGGCACCGCCAGGGCGAGCGGGCTCGACGCCGCAGACGTGGCGTTCGCGTCGACTCCGCGCTGCCCGAACGACACCGCCGCGAACGCCACCGCGCCGAGCGCGACGAGACCGAGGACGGCGGCGAGCGCGATCGCGATCGGCGATGGCTTCGTGATCGGCACCTCGATCTCGGCGCCGCCGGTCGAGGGCTTCGACGCGAAGTCGGGTCGGCTCGGCAGCGCCGGGTCGCTCTCGATCGCGCGCAGGGACGGATCGCTCTCCGTCGCTGCGAACATCTGCGCGGAGCTGCCGAGCGCGGCGCGGAGCTCGGCGCGCATCTCCTTCGCCGTCGCGTAGCGCGCGTCGGGCGACTTCGCGATCGCGCGCAGGCACACGGCCTCGAGCCGTGGATTGATCCCGGCGCGCACCGCCGATGGCGCGGTCGGGATGTCGATGACCTGCTTCAGCACGACGCCGAGCGCGTTGCCGGCCGTGAAGGGCACGCGACCGGTGAGCATCTGGTAGAGGATGATCCCCACCGAGTAGATGTCGCTCCGCGCATCGAGCGCATCGCCGCGCGCCTGCTCCGGCGACATGTACTCGGGCGTCCCGACGACGGCACCGCTCGACGTGAGCGCGCTCCCGTCGGCATCGGTCCGGAACGCGCGCGGATCGGTGAGCTTCGCGATCCCGAAGTCGCAGACCTTCACGATGTCGCGCGGCACGTCCTCGTCCCGGGACTCGAGCACCATGATGTTCTCGGGCTTCAGGTCGCGATGGATGATCCCGAGCCCGTGCGCGACGCCGACGGCCGCGAGCGTCTGCGCGAGGATGTCGACGATGCGCGCGTCGGACAGCGGCCAGTCCTCGCGCAGGACGGCGAGGAGATCGCGCCCGGCGAGGAACTCCATCGCGAGGTAGACGAGCCCGTCCGGGTCCTCCCCGTAGTCGACGACCCGGACGGAGTTCGGGTGCTCGAGCCGGCTCGTCGCCTTCGCCTCGCGGAGGAACCGCTCGCGGAACTCCGGATCGCGCGCGATGTCGGCGCGCATGATCTTGATCGCGATCGGCGCGCCGAGCGTGAGGTGGCGCGCGCGGTACACCTCCCCCATGGCGCCACCGCCGACGTGCGCTTCGAGCACGTACTTTCCGGCGACGCGACGGCCGAGGAGCAGGGTCGCGTCGGACATCCGCCCGATTCTAGCAGGCGTCCTCCGCTCCGGCTCACCCGGCCCGTGCGGCCGTTTCGCGTCGGGCGATCAGCCGACCGAGAGGAGCTCGACCTCGAACACGAGCGTCGAGTTCGGCGGGATCGCACCGGGGAAGCCGCGCTCGCCGTACGCGAGCGCCGGCGGGATCGTCAGCTTGCGCATGCCGCCGACCTTCATCCCGGCGACGCCCTGATCCCAGCCCTTGATCACCTGTCCCGCGCCGAGCTGGAAGGTGAACCCCTTGCCGCGGTCACGCGAGCTGTCGAACTTCGTGCCGTTCGTCAGGGTGCCGACGTAGTGGACGGTGACGCGCTTGCCGCTCGTCGCCTCCGCCCCCGTGCCCGCCTTCAGCTCTTCGATCTGGAGTTCGCTCATGAGGCGGAGAGCCTAGAGCGGAACGAAGGCCGTGACGAGAGTCACCCGCGTCGAGTTCCTCGAGAGAACACACGGGCACCGGCACGGGCGAGATGCGGCGCTCGCTCCGACCGGGCGTGCGGGTGGGGCTCGTCCCCGCGGAATGGAACGATCTGCACCCATTTCCGGTGCACACCGTTCCATTCCGCGTGAGGAGGTCTCGCGCCGGCGGCAGGTGACGAGGCGCCCCATTGCGGGCTGCCTGTCTCCTGTTTCCTGTTTCCTGTTCTCTCGTCTCTTTGTCTCCTGTTCTCTCGTCTCTCTGTCCTGCGAGCCGCCGGGCACCGGCACGGGCACGGGCACGATGAGGCGACCAGTTGCCTCTGCCCCGCCGCACCGGATCCGGATAGCGTGGGTTCTCCTCAAACGACCCAACGACGGAGGACGGACGATGGCACTGCTGCGACGAGGGCTGACGGGCGAGCCGGTGCGGATGCTCCAGGAGAAGCTCGGTGTGACCGCCGACGGCATCTTCGGGATGGCGACGGAGAACGCGCTACGCGCCTACCAGGAGCAGAACGGCCTTTCGGTGGACGGGATCGCAGGGCCCGACACGTTCCACGCGATGGGCATGGACCATCTCGTCCTCCTCCATCGGCCGCTCCGCGGTGAGCTCGTTCGGAAGCTCCAGGAAGGCCTCGGGATCGACGCCGACGGCGTCTTCGGCCAGGGCACCGAGAAGGCCGTCCGCGAGTTCCAGGAGAAGAACGGCCTCGAGGTCGACGGGATGGCGGGCCCGAACACGTTGGCGCTCGTGCCCGGATTCGAGATCACGGAGGAGACCGTCGCGCAGTCGCTCGTCACCGAGAGCACGCCGGACGTCGACCCCGCCGCGGTCGAAGCCGTCCGCGCGGAAGAGCCGCCGCCGCCGGAGCCGTCGGTCGTGTCGAAGATCGGCTCGACGGTCTACGACGCTGCCGATGCGGCGGGCCGCGCGTACGCGAACATCGGCAAGTCGATCTGGAACACGGTGAAGAAGATCTTCTGAGCCTGTGCGAGCAGCGCGTGGCGAGCGGCTGCGTGCGCGATCCTGACGAGGGGCGCGTACGAACGCTGACGGAGCGCAGCATGCGGAGCCGGCACAGACTGGCGCAGCAGGGCTGATTCACGCGGTTTCGCGGCGAATCCACGCGCAGCGACCGCTGGCACGTGGGCTGCTTCGAGGACTCCCGAGCTCCGCGCGATCGCCCGTCCGGCGAGACGCGCGCCTCGGATCACCCGACCTACGCGCGCCGCGAAGGCGCGCGGCCGTCGTCGTTTGTCCTCCTCCCGACCTCCAAGCCCACGAGAGAGCCATGCGAACGCTCCTTGCCCGATTCGGACTCTTCTCCCTCGCCGGCGCCGCCGCCCTCGCCGCGGGCTGCGCAGCCGAACGCGATCCGATCAACCGCGTGCAGCCGAACGCGCTCCCGAAGAGCTTCTTCGTAGGCGAGAAGATCGCCGATCCGGATGACGACCCGGAGTTCCGACTGAAGACGTTCACCGTCGATTCGTCGCGGCAGCAGTCGACGTACAGCATCGGTGAGTTCAGCGGGATCGAGCGGATCCGGTGGGAGATCACCGAGGGGATGCTCGTCGCGCGCCGCTCGTACCAGGAGCTCGAAGGCGCCGACCTCCGCGGCGTGCCGAAGGAGCAGTGGATCCAGAAGGCAGGCGACAAGGCGTTCGTGAAGGCGCCGAACGGCACCGTCGTCGCCGCGTACCGCATCGTCAGCCACTTCGACGTCCGCCGCGCGTACAACTCGAGCACGGGCGAGGAGATGAACGTCGTCGAGGAGAACTCGAGCGACCGCCCGTGGAACGAGCGCGAATACATCCGCGTGGACTGGTCGCAGAACCTCGCGACCTCGACGCAGGACTCGATGAAGCTGTTCGGGTACGCGAAGGTCACGCCCGTCGAGTACGCGATCACGGACCCGACCTCGGAGGACGCCCCGCACGTCGAGCTCGAGAGCGGCTACTTCGACGTGACGAACAAGTTCACGGTCGAGCCGGACGACGTCCAGCTCTCGTGGGGATCGATCAAGCAGTGCGTGCTCGAGAGCTTCGTCAGCGGCTCGGGCGCCTACGACTGCAGTCCGCAGGAGTCCACGATGCGCATGTCGTTCGCGCGCATCGATCCGGCGAAAGAAGACTTCGAGTCGTTCGAGGACACGTTCGCGTGGCGCGACGTGGTCGGCAACTGGAGCGGCGCCGGCGACGGCCGCAACCGCGGGATGCCCTCCGCGCGCCAGACCTGGGACCCGGCCTACGGCATCACCGACGCGCAGACGAAGCGGCTCAAGGCGATCCACGAGATCTGGACGAAGAGCCACCAGGACGCGACGTGCAGCTCGACGGAAGACGCGGACAAGGACGGCACCGCCGACGCGTGCGCGAACACCACGACCGGCTACAGCGGCCACTCCGGCTCGCAGTGCGACATGCTCGTGGGGCGCTGCACGATCCCGGTCCGCGACCGCGAGGTGAAGACGATCGCGTACCACTTCAACAAGGAGGCGCCCGACGCGCTCCAGGACGAGGCCGACGCGAGCGGCAAGGTCGTGAAGCGCGGCACGCTCGAGGACCTCACCCATGCGTGGGACCAGATGCTCTCGGTCGCGGTCGCGTACCGCCGCGAGGTCGAGTGCCGGCGGACGAAGGACGGCACGCGTGAGAGCTGCCACGCCGAGTTCTTCGAGAGCGACAAGTCCCCCGCGGCCAAGACGATGGTGTCCTTCGGCGGCTGGCTCGTCGACACGGTGAAGCCGCAGGCCGTCGACAAGGGCAAGGCCGTCGTCACCGCGTGCCACAACCCGGTCCGCGCCTACGACCCCGAGGTCTGCGGCAAGCCGGGCGACGTCGCGCGCTTCGGCGACATCCGGAAGAACTTCCTCGTCTACTGGCCCTACGAGTCGAGCGCCCACTACGGCGGCGTCGGCGCGAATCCACCGGACCCGATCACCGGCCAGAGCTTCGGCGCGACGGCCACGATCATGGGCCGCTCCGCGACGATGGCCGCGGCGATGCAGCGCGACATCGTCCAGCTCGCGATGGGCGACCTCTCGATGGACGAGCTCGTGGAAGGCGTTCCCTCGCAGCGCTTCTCGACGATGCTGAAGGAAGGTCGAACCGCTTCGCGTGGCCTCGTCGAGGCGAAGACGGAGGCCGATCTCGCGGCCGCCGTGTCGCGGGTCGACCCGGCGCACGTCCGCGCCGAGACCGGCCTGATGGCGCTCCCCGAAGCCCGGGCCGCGATCGCCGAGACGATGCTGAAGGCGAAGACGCTGCGCGACTCCACCTCGTACGCGACGGCGATCGCCGAGACCGACGCGCTCGCCTCGCGGCTGAAGACGACGCCGTTCGAAGCGCAGCTCGCCGACGGACGCTGGATGACGAGCGTGCTCGGCGCGTCTCCGAGCTCGCCCGTCACCGAGGACATGCTCGACCTCGCCTCGCCGCTCCGCGGCCTCGATCCGGCGCGCGTCGACGCGCTCCACAAGTGGCACGGCGAGGACCTCGCCGAGCGCGGCGCGTGCTTCCACGACTCGACGCTCGCGGGCCCCGGCAGCGTCTACCAGGCGTCGCTCGCCGGCTTCTTCAAGGGCAGGTACAAGGACCTCGACGCGAAGACGCGCGGCGAGCGCATCTACGACGACCTGTGGCGCGAGGCGGTGAAGGGGATCGGCCTCCACGAGCTCGGACACTCGCTCGGCCTCCGCCACAACTTCGCGAGCTCGTGGGACGCGGTGAACTTCCAGCCCCAGTACTGGCAGCTCCGCACCGGTGAGGGCAAGGCGAAGGACGCGTGCAAGGGACCGCGCAGCGGCGACGACGACACGTGCATGGGCCCGCGCTACGTCGACCCGATGACGGCCGACGAGCAGGGGCTCGCCGGCGAGTCGCGTCCGGGGATCGACTACTTCGCGAACACGTCGACGATGGAGTACTCGATCGAGCGTTTCGGCGAGACGGCCGGCCTCGGCACCTACGACCTCCACGCGATGAAGGCGCTCTACGGACGCGTGCTCGAGGCCGTCGACGACAGCGTGATGCCGAAGAACCAGCAGCAGGCGCTCGCGCTGAAGACGTTCACGCAGCTCCAGGAGAAGGATCTCGTCCGCAACGGCGCGAAGTACCTCGCGCACTACACGCAGACGGCGCGGATCGCGAACGTGTTCGACCCGCAGCGCGACTGCCGCGACGCGACGCCGGAGGAGAAGGCGACGGCGGGCTGGCGGATCGTGCACGGAAAGGTCTGCGCGCCGCCGCCGAAGGACCACGCAGCGTGGGACGACTTCAAGAGCGACGAGATCCCGGGCGAAGGGATCACCGGCGTGAAGTGGCACGCGAAGGTCGACGGCGGCGAGCGCATCCGCTGGCCGTACCGGTACGGCGAGCAGTACGGCTCGGGCGGGTACATGCACTCTGCACCGGGTGACGCGGGCGCCGACGTCTACGAGCTCGTCCAGAACCTCGAGCGCCGCTTCGACCTCTCCTATCCGTGGTCGCACTTCCGTCGCGGTCGCGCGGGCTGGGTCTCGCTCTTCCTCCCGCAGGCGACCGCCTCGCAGTACTTCTCGCGCCTCCGCGCGTACCACTGGCAGATCGCGACCGACCTCTCGCGCACGACGAAGGCGGCCGACCTCGCCGACGACGACGTGGCGCGTCCCTACGTGATGGCGCAGGGCGAGGCCTTCCGCGTCCTGACGAAGGCGCTCCTCATGCCGGAGCCGGGCAACTACGCATCGAGCCCGCTGCGCACGCCCGTCGGGAGCTCGCGCCCGATCTTCGACCTCGCGACCGGGAGCGGCCCGGGCGGGCTCGGCGGGCCCTTCTCGCTCGACGTCGCCGACGCACGCTTCATCGGCGACGACTTCCAGAACGAGCTCGGCGGGTCGTGGGATTACCAGAAGTACCTCCACCACGCCGGCTTCGAGGTCGAGAAGGCGCTCGCCGTGATGGAGCTCGTCGATCCGCGGCCGACGCTCTCGACCGTCGCACGGGAGAACTACCTCGACGGGCGCGCACCGAAGATCAGCTTCCGCACGGACATGCCCGACGCGGTCGATCGCCTGCTCGGTGGTGTGCTCGCCGAGGACTGGGAGGCGGTCGCGCCGAGCGTGACCTCCGATGCGGCCGAGCACGCCGCGAAGGGAATCGCCGCGCTCGACCTCACGCTCCCCCAGGCGAAGCGCCCCGCCGGCGCGATGATCGTGTTCCCGAACATCGGCTACAAGCAGCAGCTCGCGACCGCCCTGAACGCCGCGCTCCTCTCGCGCGTCGGCGGCGACATGGGCCTCGTCAACAAGCTCCGGATCTGGCTCGACGGCGATCGCGCTCCCGCGCTGCCGACGACGCGGCAGGTCCGGATGACCGACCCGCGCACGGGCTACACCTACGTCGCCGGCCGCTTCGGGAGCGACGTCGTCGACGGCAAGGGCATCGACCGAGGGATCGGCTCGCGCATGCTGCAGCACGCGAACGACCTCGTCGCCGCCGCCTACGACGTGAAGCGCGATGCGCAGGGGAAGGTGCTCGTCGACGAGACCGGCCGGCCGGAGGTGCTGCTCGGGACCGACGGGATGCCGAAGCTCGCGAACGCCGACGCCGAGGTGAACCTCCGCAAGTACATCGCGCTCGTCGATGCGATGCGCCAGATCCAGGTGGTGCTCGGCAACGGGCCGCTCGGCGGACAGGACGAGTAGACGTGCGAGCGCGCGGCGGACGCCTCGCTCTCGTCCTCGCAGCCGCGACGGTGGGCTCCACCGTCGCGAGCTGCGGCTCGCGCACGGAGCTCTTCGGAGGTCCGACGCCGAGCACCACGTCGCGGGCGCCAGGCGCCGTCGTCGACGCCGGGACCGACGCGGACGCAGGCGACCAGGGCGGCGTCCCGTGCATCCCCGGCACGTTCCCGCTCGAGCGTGGGGTCGCGAAGGTCGTCCTCGTCGTCGACCGCTCCGGCTCGATGAAGCTCTCGCTCTCGTCGAACGAAGAGCCGCTCCCCGGCGAGCCCTCGCGATGGGACGCGCTCCGGGCCGCCGTCTCCCAGGCGATCGCGCCGTTCGACGGCGAGCTCGCGCTGGGCGTCACGATCTTCCCCGACGCGTTCGACAGCGGCGAGAGCACGCGCGGATGCGCGGTCGCCGACAGCGAGACGCTCGCGCCGGCGGTCGGGAACGCCGCCGCGGTCGCGTCCGCCCTCACGCGCGGACAGCCCTTCGGCGGGACGCCGACGGTGGAGGCGGTGAAGGCGGCAGCCGAGCTCCTCCGCGCGACGCGCGGGACGGTGCGCGCGCTCGTCCTCGCGACCGACGGCGCGCCGAACTGCAACGCCGGTCTCGACCCTCACGCGTGCACGTGCACGACGACCGGGACGCCCGGCGGGTGCGGGAGCGCCGGCAACGGCACGATGTGCCTCGACGACGCGCGCGCGATCCGCACCGTCGAGGAGGTCGCGACGAAGGACCGGATCCCGGTCTACGTCCTCGGTATCGCGGAGGACCCGCAGGAGTCCTTCGCACGAACGCTCGCCGCGCTCGCCGTCGCGGGAGGCCGGCCGCGCGGCACCTCGCCGGAGTACTACCCGGCGCGGAGCCCGGGCGAGCTGACCTCCGCGCTCGCGACGATCCGCGACGGAGTTGCACAATGCACATACCTGACCCCGTCCGCGCCGGGGGAGGACGAGAACGCCGGCAGCATCGAGGTCCTCGTCGACGGCGTGTCCGTCCCGCACGATCCCACGCGGCGCGAGGGTTGGGACTGGGTCGACCAGCGTTACGGGCAGCTCGCGTTCTTCGGTACGGCCTGCGCGCGCGTGTCCCGGGCAACCGGAAGCACGAACGTCACCGCGGAGGTCCGTTGTCGGCGCTGAGCGCCGCACGATAGCCTGCGAGATCCGTCCGCACCTCGGGCGGAACTCGGAGGACGACATGGGGAAGCTTCGACGAGGACACCTCCTCGCGCTCTTGGCGGTGGTCGGACTGACGTCGGTTGCGACGATCGGCCGCTCTGCCGACGATGATCTCGGTCTCGGCTCGGGAAAGGACGGCGCGCTCGTCGCGAACGCCGCCGACACCGTCGTCAACAAGTACGCCGCCGTGACGGCGGCCGCCGCCGTCGGCGCAACGCAGGTGACGCTCGCCGCGACCGACGACTTCGCGGTCGGCGACGTGGTCATGATCGTGCAGATGCGCGGAGGAAACCTGGCGTCGACCACGACCGATCCTCCCGCCGCGCTCGATCTCGCTGCCGTGTCCGCGGGGCAGTACGACCTCGTGAAGGTGACGGCGAAGAACGCGACGCAGGTCACGGTCTCGCCCGCGCTGAAGAACGCGTACGCCGCGACCGGCGCCCAGGCCGTCCGCGTCCCGCAGTACACGACCGTCGGTGTCCCCGACGCGACGTCGCTCACCGCGAAGGCATGGGACGGCACGACCGGCGGTGTGCTCGCGTTCCTCGCGACCGGAACGATCACGACCGCGGGCAGCGGCACCATCCACGCCAACGCGAAGGGCTTCCGCGGCGGCACCCGCTCGAACCTCTACTGCCTTCCGCCCTGCGCGCCGAACACGATGGGCGCCGGCGACGCCGACGATCCGACCTGCAACCAGGGACGCCGCGGCGAGAGCTTCGACGGTCGGCCCGAAGCCTACGGCTTGGATGCGTGCGGCGTCGGCGCGCGAGGCACCGGCGGCGGTGGCGGCGGTCACATCAACGCGGGCGGCGCGGGCGGCGGCAACGGCGGTCCGGGGGGGCGCGGCGGCAACGGGTGGAACAACCAGGAGCCGTACGGCGGTTATCCCGGTGCCGCCGTCGACGCATCCCTCCGCGATCGGCTCACGCTCGGCGGCGGTGGCGGCGGCGGGCAGCAGAACAACAGCCCGGCCCCCGACGATCCGTCCGACGTCGGACGCGGCGGCGCGGGCGGCGGCGTCGTCCTCATCCGCGGCCTCTCGCTCGACGCGGCGGGCGCGATCGAGGCGAACGGGCAGCGCGGCTTCGACGGTGCGAGCGACGGCGCGGGCGGAGGCGGCGCCGGTGGCTCCGTCATCGTGCGCACCGTCCTCTCCGCGACGTGCACAGCCGTGCGCGCGAACGGCGGCAACGGAGGCGACATCGGCGGCCACGGCCCCGGTGGCGCCGGCGGCGCCGGCCGCGTGCGCATCGATTCGCGGAGCGGAACATGTCCGGCGGAAGCGATCGCCGGCGCGATCGGCGCGGGCCACAACGACGGCGTCGCGGCGCCCGGTTCGGCGCCGCGCAACGTCCCCGAGGACGGCGGCACCTTCGGGTGCGCGCTCGACGCGGGTGCATGCCCGACGGCAAGCCCGGTCTGCGACGCGACGATCCGCGTCTGCCGCAAGTGTGCTGCGAACGCCGAGTGCGCGACCAACTTCTGCGCGACCGACGGCACGTGTCAGACGCCGCCGGCACCGGACGCGTCCACGTCGTCGAGCTCGAGCTCGAGCAGCGGCGGGTCGTCGTCGGGCAGCACGTCGTCGTCGTCCTCGGGCGGTTCGAGTGGCACGAGCAGCGGCGGCGTCGACAGCGGCGCTCCCGCCCCGCAGCCGGAGGCGACTCCGTCGACCGACGGCGGCGCCTGCTCGTGCCGAACGGCGGGCAATCACGCCACGCGGAGCGAGGGCTGGCTGCTCGCGGCGCTCGGCGCGGTGACGATGGCGTTCCGCCGCCGACGCCGCGCTGGATGAATCCGGCGACACCGTAATCGACCATCATTTGGTCGATCGCGCGCCCGTGGGGCACACTTTGTCCTGTGAACCCCCGGGCGCGCCTGCCGCTGATGGTGCTCTCGGTCCTCGTCGCCGCGTGCTCGGCGGGAGCACCGGGATGCGGATTGAGAAAGGCGCCGGCCACGACGACGGCGGCGACGCCCCCTCCGCCGGAGGAGAAGGCCGTCGTCGCGACGTCGGCTTCGGCGGCGACGGCGCCGCCTCCGGAGCCGGCGAAGCCGAAGCCGGAGCTGCCGCGCGGAGGTCGTGAGATCTTCCCGAAGTATCGCCTCGTCGGCTACTGCGGGACACCGGGTGCTCCCGCGCTCGGGCGCTTGATGGGCAACCTCGACAAGCGCGCGAAGGAGATCCAGGGCTACGCGGAGAAGTACACGACGAAGGACCGCGAGGTGCTGCCGGTCTTCGAGCTCATCGCCGTCGTCGTCCAGGGCTACCCGGGACCGGACGGCAAGTGGCGAAGGCGCGTGCCGACGAGCGTGATCGACGATTACCTGCAAGCTGCACGTAAGGAGAAGGCGCTCCTCCTCCTCAACATCCAGCCGGGGCACTCCGACTTCCTCACCGAGCTGAAGGAGCTCGAGGGCTACTTGAAGGAGCCGGACGTCGGCGTCGCGCTCGATCCCGAGTGGGCGATGAAGCCGAAGCAGATCCCCGGGAAGTTCTACGGGCAGGCGACCGGCGCCGTGATCGACGGCGTCGGCGAGTACCTCGCCGGCATCATCTCCGCCAATGATCTGCCGGAGAAGCCGCTCGTCTATCACCAGGTGAACGACCACGTGGTGAAGGAGGAGGCGCTCATCAAGGAGCGCCCCGGCGTCGTCTACATCAAGAGCGTCGACGGCCTCGGCCCGATGGCGGCGAAGATCAACACGTACAACTACCTCGTGAAGAACATGACGAAGCCGATCCACGCCGGCTTCAAGCTGTTCTTCGACGAGGACACCGCGAACAAAGGGCACCTGATGCACCCGAAGGAGGTGCTCGCCCTGAAGCCGGTACCCGAATACGTGATGTACGAGTGAGCCGTCAGCGCCGGCAGCTCACTTCGATCAGCACGCCGTCGTGGCGGCAGTAGACCATCGTTCCGCGCGCGTTCGTGTCGACAGCCGACACGTGGACGCCGTCCGCGGTCGCGCGCGCGTGGAACGCGCGAACGGTCTCGACGTCCTCGACGAGGAAGCCGAGGTGGAAGCCTTCTGGGTAAGGCGTCTCGTCCTTCCTCCGCTGGAGGACGAGGACGAACCCGCCGTCGCCGGAGAGGATGGCGATCGCCGGCGAGGTGCGGCTCGTCTCGAGCGCGAAGCCGAAATGGCGTTCGAAGAAGCGAGCCGTCGCCTGGACGTCGTGGACCTGCAGATCGAGATGGTTGATGCGCATGGGAGCCTCCGGGCACACGTGTGCCGTGCCTCGGGAGCTCACCCGGTGATCGGGGGCTCATGGCTCCGCAGCAGCGCGGAGTGACCGGGGCTCACCTGACCGGTCCACCGTTTTCAGGCATACCCAGCCTGACGCCGGCGCGGCGTCGGGTCAAGTCAGCGCGCGAGCGCCGCCATCGCGCGCGTCGCGTCGTTCGAGGTGTAGGAGAGACCGAGCTCCCCCGGCTGGATCGCGTCTGGATCCGCGCAGAGGCGGTAGCTCGCCCAGCGGCCGCCGGTCGCGACCGGGCCGAGCAGCTCGAGGCGCCCCGTCCGCGCGTTCGCCTCGAAGACGCCGGAGCCGGATGTCCCGTGACAAGCGAAGAGGTCGGTCATCACGGTGCCGCCCGCGCCCTCGCCGAGCCGCCGCCGCGGCGAGGTCGCCGACCACGGGCGCGAGACGAGCGGGAAGATCTGGTTCCGGTCGCCGCCGAAGTAGTGGAAGTTCCGCTCCACGGACGAGTACAACGTGTAGTGTACATTGAAATCGTCGACAAACGTGTCGCCGGCGTCGGCGCGCGACGGCCCGGGAGCGTCGTAGATCTCGTGGAACCAGAGCATCGTGACCGGCCCGCGCGCGTCGTCCGACGCGGCGACGGCGACCGGCTCGCGTCCCGCCGGGAGCTCGTCACACTCGAGCAGCGCGATGTCGTGGTCGCTCGTCAGCGGACACGCGTACGGTCCGAACGCCGCGCCGCAACGTGACTTCACGGTGCACGTGAGGTCCGTCGTGCGATAGCCGCGCGTCGCGCGCCGCGTCTCGAACGCGGGGAAGCGGCCCGAGAGCTTCGCGGCCGCGCGCCAGTCGACGTCGGCCGTCACGTCGACGAGCTGCACGGTGACCGGATCGCCCGGCGCGAGATCGCTCGCGGGCACGCAGTGCGAGGCGGTGATCGCGTGGCGCCGGCTCACGAAGGTCGCTCCGCACGTGCCGCGGATCGGGGTGCCGTCGGCGGCCGCGAGGACGCGCCCGTCGGGTCCCTTGATCGGCGTGAGCACGACGCCGGTCGCGCGCTGCGCGTCGGCCTCGGCCCCGGTCAGCCAGCCCGCGACGGCGAAGTGACGGGAGAGCCCGGCGCTCTCGACGTGCTGCGTCGCGTCGTCGACGTCGGCGTCGGAGGAACCCGTCCGGGCGACGCACGCGGCGGCACCGAAGACGGCAAGGCACACGAAGACAAGACGCATCCGAGAACGGATTGCACGGCGCGTGCCGCGCATACCTACATGAACACACACGATTCGGCGGTGGAACGCCGGTCTCTCGTGGTGCACGCGTGATCCAACAGGCACAGCGTCCCGATCGGCTCTCGCGATAGACTTGTCCTCGCCGGCGTCTCGTCGCCGTGCGAAGCCACCACCGTGCGTCGCCGCGAATTCCTGCGAGGGGTCCTCGCCTCCGTCGTCTACGTCGCCTGCGGGAGCAACTCCGACCGCGGTCAGACCACGCCCGACGACGTCGGCTCGCGTCCCGACGGCGGTACGCCCGGCGTCGACGCATCCGCGCCGGTCGCGCCGACGTCGCCGGAAGCCGAGAGCCATCGCGTCTTCCCGCAGGGCGTCGCCTCGGGAGACCCGCGCCCCGATCGCGTCGTGCTCTGGACCCGCGTGGAGCCGGCGGAAGCGGGCAAGACCACGAAGGACGACATCGAGCTCGGGTACGTCATCGCGAAGGACGAGTCGCTCACGCAGATCGTCGCGCGCGGGACGCTGACCGCGAAGGCCTCGGCCGACCACACAGTGCGCCTCGTGCCGACCGAGCTCGAGGCCGGCCGCTTCTACCACTACCGCTTCGAGGTCGCGGGCAGCGATCCGGCGAAGCCGACGACGACGCAGGTCGGTCGCACGAAGACCGCGCCGGCGGAAGGCGCGGACGTGCCCGTGAGCTTCGCGTTCTGCTCGTGTCAGGACCGGATCGGTCGCTACTGGCACTCGTGGAAGGCGCTGCTCGACGAGAACCCCGAGCTCGACTTCGTGATGTTCCTCGGCGACTACATCTACGAGTCGGTCAACGACGCGCGCTTCCAGCAGCAGGATCCGGAGCGCTCGATCACGCTGCCCGACGGAATGGACACGTCCCCCGCCCAGGACAAGTCGCGCATCGCCGCGGCGACGCTCGCCGACTACCGCACGCTCTACAAGGCCTACCGCAAGGATCCGCTCCTCCGCGAAGTGCAGCGGCTCTGGCCGTTCATCATCACGTGGGACGACCACGAGTTCGCCGACGACTGCTGGCAGGATCACTCGACGTCGTTCAACGAGCTCGACCCGATCACGAAGGGCTTCACCGACGAGAAGAACACGGAGCGCCGCACCGCCGCGAACCGCGCGTTCTCCGAGTTCCAGCCGATCGACGTCGTCTACAAGGAGAACCTCGCGTTCCCCTTCGACATCCAGATCTACCGCAAGCTCTCGTACGGCAAGCACGTCGACATCTTCATGACGGACCAGCGGTCGTACCGCTCCGACCACGTGATCCCGGAGGGGCCGACCGACGTCGCCGTCGGCAAGCTCACGAACAACTCGTCGAACGGCTCGCGCTACTTCGTGCGCAAGAGCGTGTTCGACCAGCGCGAGGCCGACAAGAAGCCGACGCTGCTCGGCGCCGAGCAGAAGAAGTGGTTCCTCGACGCGGTGAAGGCGTCGAAGGCGACCTGGAAGGTCTGGGGCAACGAGGTCCAGGTCTACGAGATGGCGCTCACGCTCGGGAAGCTCCCCGGCGTCCCCGACCTCGTCAGCTACACGGTCTACGTGAACGCCGATCAGTGGGACGGCTTCCGCACCGAGCGCGCCGAAGTGCTCGGTGCGCTCGCGCAGGCGAACGTCGAGAACCTCCTCGTCTGCACGGGCGACATCCACTCGTTCTACGCCGCCGAGCTCCATGTCGACTTCGCGAAGCCCACCGCGAAGCCGGTCGGCGTCGAGTACGTCACGGCGGGCATCTCGTCGGCGTCGCTCCGCGCGCTCGTCGACAAGACGATCCCCGAAGGCTCGGTCCTCCGCCCCGTCGCGGAGAACTGGGCGGGCTCCGCCGACAAGGCCTTGATGGAGACGAACCCGCACCTCAAGTTCGCGGACACCGACTCCTACGGCTTCGCGCTGATGCGGATCGACGGCACGAAGGCGGAGGTCACCTTCGTCGAGCTCTCCGATCCCACCCAGGCGAGCGGCAGCGTCGTCGGGACCCGACGCTTCGTCACGACCGCGGGGTCGAACAAGATCGTCCAGACCTGAGGCGTTGTCCGGCGCACAACGCGGTGAGGGGGAAGGTCCCCACGCCGAGGGCCGTAGACCGGACTACGCACTCGTGCGAGGAGACGGTCGATGTTCATCTCGTGGCGGACGTATCGAGCGCAGACCGGCATCGTCGAGACCGACATGGCGTTCTGGTGCGCGCGTTGCGGCGCGCAGTGCCCGATGCAGATCCGCACGCAGGGCTTCGGCTCGAGCGTCGCGCTCTACGGCGCGGTCGGCGGCAGCGCCGACGCCGCGCGGAACAGCGCCGTCGGCGATGCGCGCGCGCGCGCGCAGAACGCGGCGCGGTTCGTCCGCTGCCCGGGTTGCGGCGGCGTCCCACGTGAGCTCGAAGCGCACTATGCGGCGCTGATCGAGCGGATCACGCGGCGGGCGAAGCGCGCGCTCCCGATCGCGGCGGTGATCGGCGGTCTCGCGACCGTCGTGCTCGGAGGCGCCGGGCTCCTCGACATCGGCGTGTCCTCCGCAGCTCTCGTCGCGGGGCTCGCCTCCGGGGTGGCGCTCTTCGGGATGAGCCTCTTCCTCCTCAGCCAGACCGAGCCGGTCGTCCAGCCCGCGCCTGCCGAGGTGTGGCTCCAGTGGGGCGACTGGATCCCGGGACAGCTCGCGATCCCGCCGCGCCCGCCGTCGACGGCCGGGAAGAAGGCGGCCGGTGCGATCGCGACGGTGTTCGGCGGGCTCACCGCGTTCATCGCGCTCATCGTGTGGGCAGGGACCTTCGGCGACGTCTACGTCGTCGACAGCGACGGACGCGCCACGCTCGAGGTGCAGCTCGACGGCGCGACGGTGCGCGCGACGCCGATGTCCGGCAAGGACACCCACGCCTTCAAGGTCGGCGTCCGGAAGAAGGGCTCCCACGCCCTCGTCGTTCCGGGAGAGGAGAAGCCGTTCGAGCTCACGGGGACGCCGTCCTCCTGGCTCGTCGTGACCGGCAAGAAGGCGAGCTCCGTCTGCATGTACGAGCGCGAGGCCGTCTACGCGTCGTACGACGCGAAGACCGCGGAGCCGGCCGTGATCTGGCGAGGCGGAGTCGGCGTCGCACCGCTCACGCGCTCCTACCAGCACATGTTCGAGCCGCCGCCGCGCTCGGTGACCGTGAAGCAGGGCCAGACCGAGCGGCGTTGGGTCCTCCGCACGATCCCCTGCGCAGAGGCCGACGAGCCGAGCGACGCGGATCCGGAATGAAGCTCGGCCGTTACACGACTGGTTGAACCACTCAATCTGTGCGCTATCCTAGGCAGAGGATGGCAGCAACCGCAGCACCCCGGACGCGTGAGCCTTCTTCCCCCCGCCCGCTCGCTCTCTTCGTGAACGAGCTGGCGGCGCAGGACTGGCTCATCCTCGGCTACCTCGTCGTCCTCCTCGTCGCGTGTCTCCTCGGATCGGGACCGCGCCGGCCGCAGGCGCTCTCGTACCTCTCCCTCGACTTCGCCGCGTTCGTCCTCGCGCTCTTCCTCGCGCGCGCACGCGTGCTCGACACGACGAAGGCCGCCATCGCGTACCGGCTCGGGCTCGTCGTCGGCGTCTTCGGATCGTTTGCGCACCTGCAGTACATCCTGCCGACCGCGACGCGTCCGCCCGTCGACGCGCAGATCCATGCATTCGACCTCGCCGTCTTCGGCTTCGAGCCGACACAGGTGATGGACCGCTTCGTCTCGCCCGCGACGGTCGAGTGGTTCTCGTTCTTCTACTTCAGCTACTTCTTCCTCATCGTGGGCCACGTCCTCGCGTTCATGGTCTTCGCGAAGCGCACCGAGCTCCTGAACGAGTTCTCGCTCGGCTTCATCGCGATCTACTGCATCGGGCACGTCCTCTACATCGCCGTCCCCGGCCACGGCCCGTACGCGTTCCTCGCGAGCCACTTCACCCATCCGATCGACGGCCCGTTCTGGTGGAGGCTCGTGGACGCCACCGTGAGCTCCGCGGAGGTCACCGCGCGGACGGACATCTTCCCGAGCCTCCACACCGCGGTGCCGACGTTCCTCGCGCTCTTCGCGTGGCGCCATCGCGCGACGCGCCCCTTCAACCTGCTCTGGCCGGTCCTCGCCTTCTTCGCGTCGCAGATCATCGTCTCGACGATGTTCCTCCGCTGGCACTACCTGATCGACGTCGTCGCAGGGCTCGCGCTGGCGTTCTCCGTCGCGATGCTGTGTGGACGCGTGGCGCGGTGGGAAACGCGCCGCCGTACGAGGTCCGGTCGCGCGCCCGTCTGGACGGTTTCGCGCAGCGCGTCTCCGGCACGCGCGATCTCCTGACGCGGTCGAACCCGCATCGTTACCTCCGGCACGCTCCCAGCATCGGAGCGCGCCGGAGGTCATGCCGTGCGCTGGATTCTCACGATCGTCGGAATCCTCGTCCTCGTCGGCGCCCTCGCCGCCATCAAGGGCGCGCAGATCGGACGCTTGATTGCGTTCGGAAAACAGGCCGAGAAGGACGGACCGCCGCCCGAGTTCGTGTCGTCGGCGCGTGCGACCGAGCAGGCGTGGGCCGGCTCGCTCTCAGCAGTCGGGAGTGTGACGACTGCGAAGGGCGTAGCGCTCGCGCCCGACGTGCCCGGCGTCGTCACGCGGATCCTCTTCGAGTCCGGCGCGACGGTGAAGCAGGGACAGGTGCTCGTCGAGCTCGACACGAGCGTCGAACGTGCGCAGCTCGCCGCCGCGGTCGCGCGGCGTGACCTCGCACGCAGCACCATCGGCCGCACGCGCGCGCTCGCCGCATCGGGCGTGATCGCGCAGGCGCAGCTCGACGCCGACGAAGCGGCGCTGCAGACCGCGACGACGGACGTCGAGGGGATCCAGGCGCAGATCGCGAAGAAGACGCTCCGCGCGCCCTTCGCGGGCAAGCTCGGTCTCCGCTCGGTGAACCTCGGTCAGTACCTGCAGCCAGGCACGCCCGTCACCGTCCTCGAGACGGTCGACGCCGTGAAGGTCGACTTCCAGCTCCCGCAGCAGCGCCTCGGCGAGGTGTCGGTCGGGATGCCGGTGCGGCTCGAGGTGAACGACGCGCAGGGCCGTGGCGACGGCGGCGCAGCGATGGAAGGGAAGATCGCCGCGGTCGACCCGACCGTCGACCCCGTCACGCGCGCGATCAAGCTGCGCGCCGACGTCGCGACCGGCACCGAAGGGCTCCGCCCCGGCATGTTCGTCGAGGTCGAAGTGCTCCTCCCGGAGAAGAAGAGCCTCGTCGTCGTCCCCGCGACCGCGATCGTCCATGCGCCGTACGGCGACTCCGTGTTCGTCGTCGAGGAGAAGAAGCCCGACGCGCCCGGGATCCGTCAGACCGAGGACGGCAAGAAGGTCATGAACGCGCGGCAGCAGTTCGTGAAGCTCGGACAGGCGCGCGGAGACTTCGTCGCGGTGCTCGACGGCGTCAGGCCGAACGAGGAGCTCGTCACCGCCGGCGCGTTCAAGCTCCGGAACAACGCGCCGATCGTGATCGACAACACGAAAGCGCTCGAGCCGCAGCTCGCTCCCCATCCCGAGAACCGGTGAGGGCGCCGTGAAGCTCACCGACATCTTCATCCGCCGGCCGGTCCTCGCGATCGTCCTGAACCTCGTCATCATCGTCGCCGGGATCCAGGCGATCCGCACGCTCACCGTCCGGCAGTATCCGAAGCTCGAGAGCGCGACGGTCACGATCCGGACCGTGTACGTCGGCGCGAACGCGGAGCTGGTGCGCGGGTTCATCACGACGCCCCTCGAGCGCTCGATCGCCGCCGCCGACGGCATCGACTACATCGAGTCGCAGAGCGTCCAGGGTCTGTCGACGATCAACGTGCGTCTGAAGCTGAACTTCGACTCCGCGCGCGCGCTCGCCGACATCAGCGCGCGCGTGAACCAGGTCCGCGCCGATCTCCCGCCGGAGGCCGAGGTGCCGGCGATCGTCATCGAGCCGTCGGATGCGCAGATCGCGGCGATGTACCTCTCGTTCTCGTCGCCGATCCTGGAGGACAACCAGGTCACCGACTACCTGATACGCATCGTCCAGCCGCGGCTCTCCGCGATCGACGGCGTCCAGCGCGCCGACATCCTCGGCGGCCGCGCCTTCGCGATCCGGGCGTGGCTCCAGCCGGACCGCATGGCGGCGCTCGGTGTGAGCCCTTCGCAGGTCCGCGAAGCGCTCGCCGCGAACAACTACCTCGCCGCCGTCGGCGAGACGAAGGGCAACCTCGTCCAGCTGAACCTCACCGCGCAGACGGACATCTCGAACGTCGAGGACTTCCGCAAGCTCGTCGTGAAGCGCGAGGGCGACTCGCTCGTACGCCTCCGCGACGTCGCCGACGTCGTGCTCGGCGCCGAGACCTACGACCAGGACGTGCGCCTGAGCGGCGAGCGCGCCGTCTTCATGGGCATCTGGGTGCTGCCGAACGCGAACTCGCTCGACGTCATCCGCGCCGTGCGCGAGGAGCTCGCGAACGTGCAGAAGGAGATGCCGACCGGGATGACGAGCTTCATCGCCTACGACTCGACGACCTACATCGAGAGCGCGCTCGAAGAAGTCGTCCAGACGCTCCTCGAGACGATCGGGATCGTCGTCGTCGTCATCTTCCTCTTCCTCGGATCGCTCCGCACCGTCGTCGTCCCCGTCGTCGCGATCCCCGTCTCGCTCATCGGCGCCGTGTTCCTCATGCAGGTGCTCGGTTTCACCGTGAACCTGCTGACGCTCCTCGCGATCGTGCTCAGCGTCGGTCTCGTCGTCGACGACGCGATCGTCGTCGTCGAGAACGTCGAGCGGAACATCCGCGAAGGGCGGTCGCGGATGGAAGCGGCGCTCGTCGGTGCCCGCGAGCTCGTCGGTCCGATCATCGCGATGACGGTCACGCTCGCCGCCGTCTACGCGCCGATCGGGTTCCAGGGCGGCCTCACCGGCGCTCTCTTCCGCGAGTTCGCGTTCACCCTCGCCGGTGCGGTGTTCATCTCCGGCGTCGTCGCCCTCACCCTCTCGCCGATGATGTCGTCGCGGCTCCTCAGCGAGCGGCACGGCTGGCTGACTGCGCGGATCGACCGCGGATTTTCGCGGATCCGGAGCGGATACGAGCGGATGCTCGCCGGCTCGCTCCGCGCGCGGCCCACCGTCTACACGATCTGGGTCGTCCTCTCGATCCTCGTCGTCCCGCTCTACATGTTCTCGCCAGCGGAGCTCGCCCCGAACGAGGACCAGGGCGGCGTGTTCGGCGCCCTCGAAGTGCCCGCGAACGCGACGCTCGAGCAGGTCACCGCGTCGTCGGAGGAGGTCGGACGGATGATGAAGACCGTCCCCGAGTTCAATCACTCCTTCCAGATCACGTTCGCCAACAGCGGCTTCGGCGGCATGCTCGTGAAGCCCTGGAGCGAGCGGAAGCGGACGATCTTCCCGATCCAGGAGGAGCTCTCGGCGAAGACGATGACCATCCCCGGCGTGCGGGCGCCCTTCTTCCTGCCCCCTGCCCTCCCGAGCCCGGGCTTCTTCCCGGTCGAGATCGTCGTCGCTTCGACCGCGAGCCACGAGGAGATCCTGCGCTTCGTCGACGACCTCTCGAAGACGGCGCTGGCGAGCGGTCAGTTCGCCTTCCCGCCGATCATCGACGTCCGGATCGATCAGGCGAAGAGCGAGATCGAGCTCGATCGCGACAAGATCGCGACGATGGGCCTGACGATGCGCGACGTCGGCGGAGACCTCGCCGCGATGCTCGGCGGCAACTTCGTCAACCGCTTCAGCATCGCCGGCCGCAGCTACAAGGTCATCCCCCAGATCGAGCGCGCCTCCCGCCTGACGGCCGACCAGCTCACGCAGATCTACATCGGGGGCCCGGGCGGACGCCTGATCCCGCTCAGCGCCGTCGCGACGCTGAAGCCCGGCGTCGAGCCGCGCACGCTGAACCGGTTCCAGCAGCTCAACGCGGTGAAGATGTCCGGCGTCGCGACCCAGTCGCTGAGCGGCGCCCTCGACACGATCGAGAAGGCCGCCGCCGAGAAGCTCCCGCCCGGGTACCGCGTCGACTACACCGGCGAGTCACGCCAGCTCCGGCAGGAGGGCGGGAAGTTCCTCCCCGCGATGGGGCTCGCCCTCCTCCTCATCTTCCTCGTGCTCGCGGCGCAGTTCAATTCGTTCCGCGACCCGTTCGTCATCCTCGCCGGATCGGTGCCGCTCGCGATGTTCGGCGCGCTGATCTTCACCTTCCTCAAGTTCGCAGGTCCGCCCGGCGTTCCCTTCGGGCTCACCCAGGGGTGGACGACGACGCTGAACATCTACTCGCAGGTCGGGCTCGTCACCCTCGTCGGCCTCGTGTCGAAGAACGGCATCCTCATCGTCGAGTTCGCGAACGCCGAGCAGGAACGCGGCCTCTCGAAGCTCGATGCCGTTCGCGCCGCCGCCGCGACACGACTCCGCCCGATCCTGATGACGACGGTCGCGACCGTCGCCGGTCACTTCCCGCTCACGCTCGTCACGGGCCCGGGCGCGGTCGCCCGCAACTCGATCGGCATCGTCCTCGTCGGCGGGATGGCGATCGGGACGCTGTTCACGCTGTTCGTCGTCCCGTCGCTCTACGTCCTCATCGCGAAGGACCACCGGGGCGAGCACGTGCATGGGGGAGCGCCCCCGGCGGCGGCCGCGGCGCCGGCGCCGGCGGAGTGAGGCGTCAGCGCGTCTGCAGGTAGAGACACTCGTAGCGGTACACCGTCGAGAAGCCGAGGCGCTCGAGCATCGGCGACGAGGTCGCGTCGCGCGCGTGGGTGATCGCGAGCGGGATGCCTCGTGCACGGAGGAACGCGAGGCGAGCCTCGACGAGCGCGCGATAGATCCCGCGGCCGCGCGCTTCGGGGGCGACGAGGCCGCCGACGAGGTAGCCGAAGCCCTCGCGGAGGAAGAGCCCGCACGAAGCGACGATCTGGCGTTCGAGACGCGCCACGAAGAAGTGCGCGGTGCGAGGCGTCGCGGTCAGGGCAGCGCGATGGGTCTCTTGCTCGACGGCGTGCTGGTCTCCGGGGATGCCCCACCCGTTCGCCTCGAAGTCGACGTGTTCGTCGACCATGTCGGGGGTGACCTCCTCGGCGACGACGCCGCTCGGCACGTCGACGCGGAGGTCGGTCGCGCATGCCATCGCGCGCACCGCGGTGCTCGTGAAGCCGCGCGCGAGGAGGCGATCGCGGAAGTCCTCCGGCTCGGTCCAGTGCCCGACGCACCACTTCACCGGCGCGCCGCGCGGGGCGTACTCGGCGACGACCTCGTCGACGACTCGGCCGACGTCTTCCGGCGCGAGCTGCGAGACGTAGACCTCGTTCAGGAACCCGCTCGCCGAGGGCGTCACGATCTGGTACCAGCCGGGCCGCTCGACGACGCGCGTGTCGGGTCGATGGAGCTCACGCCCGAAGGGCGCGAGGAAGGCGGCGCGGCGGAGATGCTCAGCGGAGAAGCGCATCCTCACGGGTTCGCACACGTCTGCGACGCGTTGCAGACGAGCCCCGCAAAGCACGGCGTCGCCCCCGCGCAGCAGGCCTCGTTCGTCCGCCCGCACGTGATGCACTGTCCGGTGTCACAGGTCAGCGGCGAGAGGCACGCATTGCCCGGGCAGCAGGCCTGACGGACGTCTCCGCAGGGCTCGCAGCGTCCGGCGATGCACTGGCTGCGCGTGTCACACGGCGCCGTCGTCGTGCAGCACGGGTTCCCGGCGAAGCCGCACACCTCGGCGGAGATGCCCGAGCCGGCGTCGATCGGCGCCGAGGGAGGCACCGGCTCCGGTTCCTCCGGCGATGTGCTCGACCGACACCCGGACGCGCACAGCACGGAGACGACGGCGATGCGGAAGAACGCGCGCGCGGTCACGCGACCAGCTTAGCGACAACGGTCTCGACGGACAGCCGACCGAGCACTCGTGCGCGAGCACGTGTGACGTCCATCGCCGCAGCGCGCGGTCGCGCACGGCTGCGCCTTGCGTCGCCCGGAATCGGTCCCCTAGCCTTTCGCAGTCGCGGCGGGGGGCGTCGCGCGGAAGCGAGGTGCGTCGTGGAACGAATCGGCGGTCGCTACGAGATTCGTGGAACGCTCGGCAAAGGCGGCACCGCGGACGTCCTGCGTGCCTACGATGCCGTCGAAGGCCGTGAGGTTGCGCTCAAGTGCCTCGACGCCGAGTGCGCGAACGACCCGACCGTTCGCCTCCTCTTCCAGGACGAGTTCCGGAGGCTGAGCCAGGTCGTGCATCCGAACTTCCCCGCGGCGTACGACATCGGCAGCCTCGACGAGCGGCCGTACTTCGCGATGGAGCTCGTGACCGGCACGCCGCTCAACAAGCTCGCGAAGATCGATCTCCCGAAGCTCTATGCGATCGTCGGGCAGCTCCTCCAGGCGCTCTCGTTCCTCCACGCACGCGGCTTCGTGCACCGCGACGTGAAGCCCGGCAACATCATCGTCCGCGACGACGGACGGGTGACCTTGATGGACCTCGGCCTCCTCACGCCGATCGGGGCGCGCGCCGAAGAGGAGCTCCGCGGGACGCCGGCGTACATGTCCCCGGAGGTCATTCGCGGAGGCGTCATCACCGAGGCCGCAGACATCTACTCGCTCGGCGTCCTCTGCTACGAGCGGCTCACCGGCCACAAGCCGTTCGGCGGCACGGACACGGAGGTCCTCGCCGCGCACCTCTACGACACCGTGCCGCCGCTCCGGCTCGTCGCGCCCCATCTGCCGGACCGGCTCGTCACGATGGTGCATCGCATGCTCGCGAAGAACCCCGCAGATCGCTACGGCTCGGCCGGCGACGTCGCGCGCGATCTCTCCGAGCTCGTCGGCCACGTCGTCCTCGTCGAGACGGGCGAGCAGAAGGCCGGTTACGTCGCGAGCGACCACCTCGTCGGCCGCGAGCGCGAGTGGACGCGCCTCCGCGACGCCGTCCTCGCGCTGAAGGAGGGCGCGGGCAAAGCCGTCTTCCTCGACGGGGCGGCGGGCGTCGGCAAGAGCCGGCTCCTCCGCGAGGCACGGCTCGAGAGCAAGCTCGCCCGTCACGTCGTCGCGGCGACGACGGCGCCGGAGCGCATCGGCGAGCCGTTCGCGATCATCGCCCAGCTCGTCGAGGCGACGCTGGTCGGAAGGCCGGACGAGGAGGTCGTCCGCCATGCCTCTGCGCTCGCCGGGATCCTCCCGGCCCTCCGTGCGACGCTGCCGGAAGGCGCGGCGCCCGCGTCTTCGGGGTCGCCCGAGCAGATCGCGCGCGCGCTGGTCGAATGGTGCAGGCACATCACCGCGACGCGTCCGCTCGTCGTCGTCGTCGACGATCTCCAGTGGGCCGACCAGCTCAGCGTCGATGTCCTGAACCGGACGATCCGCCGCTTGCGCGATCGGCCCGTGCTCTTCCTCGGCGGCTATCGTGGCGAGGAGATCCACACCGGCCATCCCGTGACGCACACGATCGAGGAAGGCTTGACCGAGCGCATCGAGCTCGAGCCATTCCGCGCCCCCCAGGTCCGCGAGCTCCTGTCCTCGATGCTCTCGACGCCCGACATCCCCGAGGCCTTCGCCTCCGGCGTGCACCGCGCGACCGGCGGCAACGCGTTCTTCGTGAACGAGTTCCTCCGCTACCTGATGGACGAGGACTACGTCACCCGCCGCGGCGGCAGCTTCAGCCTCCCGGAGCACCTCGACGACGCCGCGACGCCGAGCGGGCTCGCGCGAACGGTGTCCCGCCGCCTCGGCTACCTCGAGCCGAGCGCGCGTGCGCTCCTCGAGGTCGCGGCGGTGTGGGGCGACACGATCCACCTCGCCCACTGGTTCCAGCTCTCGGGCCAGAAGCCAGAGGCGTTCCTCGCCGCCGTCCAGGAGCTCACGTCCCGCTTGTTCGTCGAGCGTCGCAGCGAGGACTTCTCGTTCGTCCACGCCCGGGCGCGCGACATCGTCCTCGAGAGCATCGAGAAGGACCGGCTGCGGCTCCTCTCCCGCAGCGCAGGCGAGCTGCTCGAGAAACAGGCGCGCGTCCGCCGCAACGACGTCGTACCGCGCCTCGCGGTCTACTTCGCCGACGCCGGGGACTGCGAGCGCGGGATCCGATACTCGCTCGAGGCCGGCGAGAGCGCGCTCGCGAAGAGCGCCGAGAGCGAAGCCTTCGCGCACCTGAAACGCGCCGAAGCGCTCCTCGCGGCCTCGCCGGAGGGTGCGGAACGCGATGCCCAGCTGCTGGGGATCTACGAGCGCGTCGCGCAGCTCTCGAGCGCGGTGTGGATCGACGCGCCGACCTGCCTCGAGTGGTTCCGGAAGGCCGTCGAGCAGCACGCGCGGATGGGCAACCTGGAGAAGGTGTTCGGCCTCTCACTCTCGCGCGCGATCACGCTCACGATCGCAGGTCACTACCGAGACGCGCGCGGCGTCCTCGCCGAGTTCGCGCGGGGTGTCGCGCCGGGGACGATGGGGTGGGCCGTGCTCTACGGCGTCGGCGTCTGCCTCACCGACTGGTACGAAGGTCATCAGCGCGCTTGCCTCGAGCACGCGACCGAGGCGATCCGCATCTTCGAGGCGAACCTCGGAGACGCTTCTCCGGACGGTGACTTCGCGCCGTATTCCTGGGCGCTCTTCTGGCGCGAGAAGGCGCGGTCCTATCTCGGGCTCCCGATCGACATGGAGAACATCGCGAAGATCCGCGCGATGGCCGACTGCGGACGGAGCGATCCGATCGTCGTGTGGCACACGATGACGTCGGTCGGCGCCCGCGCGTGCTTCACCGGGCGGATGACGGACCTCCTCGACTGGAAGACCTGGGCGGAGGAGGCCTCGCGCGCGGTCGGGAAGATCTTCTGGTTCGAGTGCTGGGTCTCGCACTCGTACGTGTACGGCATGCTCGGCGCCTTCCGACTCGACGCGCTCGGCGAGCACGTCTCGCGCCTCTTCAAGAGCCCCGATCCCTACCAGCAGCGGCTCGGCCACCTCTTCAAGGGACGTCTCGCGCTGGCCTACGGCCACTACGACGACGGCGCGCGCTCGCTCGAGACCTTCCTCGAGGAAGAGGAGAAGCACGGTCCGGACAACTCGCTCCTCGAGGGCCTCATCCACCTCACCTTCTGCCGCCTCGGTCAGCAGCGGCTCGGCGACGCCGCTCTGCTGATCGAATGCGGCCTCGGTCTCGCGACCTCGGCACCGCTCGGGACGCCGATCGCGGAGCTGCAGTTCCGTCGCCTCGCCGCGGAGCTCGCGCTCGCGAACAGCGATGCGGACGTCGCGCGTGCGTCGCTCGAGCGCGCGCTCGCGATCGCCGAGGAGACCGACAACCCCGTCCAGCGCGGCTGGGTGCACCTCGCGCTCGCGCGCTGCGCGGCCGCCGAGGAGCGGCGCGACGCGATGACGTCGCACTTCGCCGAGGCGCGGCGCGCGTTCGCGTCGATCGAAAATGAAGGCGCGCTCCAGAACGTGGCCGCGACCGAAGCACGCCTGACGCGCGCGGACTGCATGAGCGATCCGCTCTCCGGGCCCGACGACGTGACGCTGACCGTGTCGGTCGTGCAGTCGCAACGGCGCCCGATCGTGGACGACGCCGAGCCCGAAGAGACGAGGACGAACAAGGTGGCGCGATGACGAAGCTCTCCGTGAACGTGAACAAGGTCGCCCTGCTCCGGAACAGCCGGCACGGCAACGTCCCGAGCGTGGTGAAGGCCGCGCGGCTCTGCCTCGAAGCGGGCGCGCACGGCATCACGGTGCATCCTCGGCCGGACGAGCGGCACATCCGTCCCGACGACGTCGAGGACCTCACGCGCGTGCTCGCCGAACCCGCGCACCGGCACGCGGAATTCAACATCGAGGGCAACCCGTTCGGCGGCGCCTTCATGGACATCGTCGCGCGTGCGCGGCCGCACCAGTGCACGCTCGTCCCCGACTCGCCGGACCAGTTCACGTCCGACCACGGGTGGGACGTCGCGGCCGACGGCGCGCGCTTGAAGCCGATCGTCGCGCAGCTGAAGGCGCTCGGGTGCCGCGTCAGCCTGTTCATGGATCCCGACCCCGAGAGGATCGCGCGCGTCCCCGAGACGGGCGCCGATCGCGTCGAGCTCTACACCGAGGCGTACGCCGTCGCCTACGCGAAGGGCGGCGCCGAGCTCCAGACGACGTGGGAGCGCTTCCGCGGCGCGGCCGCGAAGGCGCAGGAGCTCGGGCTCGGCGTGAACGCCGGCCACGACCTCAATCGCGAGAACCTCGCCCGGTTCGTGACGATCCCCGGGATCCTCGAGGTCTCGATCGGTCATGCGCTCGTCGCCGACGCGCTCGAGCTCGGGCTGCCCGGGACGGTGCGGGCGTACCTCGCCTGCGTGAAGCCCGCATCACGATGAGCCCGCTCCGCTTCCTGCTCGTCGGAGACGACTTCGTCCCGGCGCGCGTGCTCGAAGAGGAGCTCCGCGAGCACCTGCCCGAGCGGCAGATCGAGTTCCGCGCGCGAGACCTCGATCCGGATCGCCTCGCGCCGTACCGCGGCGGCGACGTGGACGAGGCGTTCGGCGATCCGCTCGAGATCGCGCGGCTCGCCGAGGACTGTCACGTGCTCGTGACGACGTTCGCTCCCGTCACCGCGTCGCTCCTCGACACCGCGCGGACGTTGTCCGTCGTCGCGTGCGGGCGCGGCGGGCCGGTCAACGTGGACATCGACGCCGCGACCGAGCGGGGTGTCCCCGTGCTCTTCGCGCCGGGCCGGAACGCGCAGTGCGTGGCGGAGTTCACGCTCGCCGCGATGATCTTCCTGATGCGCCGGATCCCGAGCGCGGCGCAGGCGCTCCGCGAAGCGACGTGGAAGACGCCGAGGCAGGACACCTTCGAGAAGCCGAGCGGCCCCGAGCTCCACGGCAAACGCGTCGGTGTGATCGGCTACGGCAAGATCGGCCAGCGCGTGGCGCGCCTCGTCGGCGCGTTCGGCGCCGAGGTGCTCGTGTTCTCCCCGAACCTCCGCCCGATGCCGTACCCGGCGTCGTCGATCGATCTCGCGTCTTCGGAGGACCTCGAGGTCACGCCGGTGACGCTGGAAGCGCTCCTCCGCGAGGCAGACGTCGTCACGATCCACGCGCGCCTGCCGAAGGGCGCGCCGCCGATCCTCGGTCGCGAGGAGCTCGCGGCGATCCGCCGCCGCCCCATCCTCGTGAACACGGCGCGCGCGCACGCGATCGACGAAGCCGCGCTCGTCGAGGCGCTTCAGGAGGACCGGATCGCAGCCGCGTGCCTCGACGTGTTCGCGGAGGAGCCGCTCCCCGCGGCGAGCCCGCTCCGCACCGTCGACGGCGGGCGCCTCCTCCTCACACCGCACGTCTCCGGGATGTCGACCGACGTGCCGCGGACGACCGCGTCGCTCCTCGGCGCCGGGATTGCGTCGCTCCTTCGCGGCGAGCGACCGAAGCACATCGCGAACCCTGCTGCGATCGAGCGGTGGCGCGCGCACCTCGCGTGAGGCGCGTGCGCGTCGCCGCCACTTGACTGACCGCCGGTCACTGACCTAGGGTCGGCGACCATGCCCGCCCCCGCCAGCCTCGAGTCGCGACCTTCGCTGCGCGCCGCGCGTGCGGCGGAGACGCGTGCGAAGGTGTTCGCGGCCGCGACGACGCTCTTCGCGGAGCGCGGCTACCACGCGACGACGGTCGACGACATCGCGCGACAGGCGCAGGTCGCGAAGGGCACCTTCTTCCTCCACTTCGAGACGAAGGGCGCCGCGATCGTCGAGCTCGTTCGGTTGCAGACCGGAGCCGCGCACACCGCGCGGCTCGCGGCGCGCGCGCGCGGCGGCGCACGCGCGGCGCTCGAGGCCGCCGTCTTCGCGCTCGGCGAGCAAGCCGCGATCAGTCGCGAGCTGAGTCGCGCGGTGCTCGCGGCCGGCCTCGAGAACCCCGAGGTCGGCGCCGAGGTCGACGCGCTCTTCCAGCGCGTCCACGCCGACCTCGCCGAGGACGCGAAGGCCGCTCGCGACGCAGGCGAGCTCGCGGACGAGGTGGAGCCCGACGTGGCGGCGAGCATGCTGATGGCGGCGTACCTCGGCGCGGTCCTCCACTTCACGACGAGCCCGTCGCCGCGGCCGCTCGTACCGCTGCTCCGCCGGCTCGTCGCCGCGAATCTCGAAGGCCTCGCCCGCGGGGCTGCGCCACGTGGACTGCGCCCTGCGAAGAAGAAGGCGCCCCGCTCGAGAAAGGCCACCCGATGACGCGTACGCGACCCACCTTCGGCCTGCCCCTCGTCCTCACCCTGCTCGCCGCCGCGGTCGCGTGCGGAAGCGCGGAGGCGGACGGCGCTCCGGACACGAAGAACGAAGCCGCTCCGAACGAGCCGCCCGGCGGAGCGACCGCCGGCGGCGCGTCGTCGCCGAGCACGACCGGCCCCACGACGGGTGGCACCCCCGCGCCCGCGGACGCAGGAGCGTGCTCGGGCCGCGCCGCGCAGCCACGCGACGGCACGTGGACGATCTCCTTCGGTGGTCGCGAGCGCAAGGCGCTCGTCCACGTCCCGCCTGCGTACGATCCGTCCGCGCGGACGCCGCTCGTCCTCGACATCCACGGCTACACCTCCAACGCGACGGAGCAGGAAGCCCTCTCGGGGATGAACGCCAAGGCAGACGCGAAGGGCTTTCTCGCGATCTACCCCGAGGGTCTCGACTCGAGCTGGAACGCGGGAGCGTGCTGTGGCCGCTCCGCGGCGGACGCGATCGACGACGTCGGTTTCCTCACGGCGCTCCTCGACCGCGCGGAGGCCGAGCTGTGCGTCGACGCGCGGCGCGTGTTCGCGACCGGCATGTCGAACGGCGGCTTCCTCTCGCACCGACTCGGCTGCGAGCTCGCGGGGCGCATCGCCGCCGTCGCTCCCGTCGCGGGCGTCAACGGGATGCCGAGCTGCAAGCCCGTGCGCCCGATGCCCGTGTTCCACACGCATGGGACGGCGGACACGCTCGTCCCCTATCTCGGAAGCCCGGCGCTCGGTTTCATCCCGGTCCGCCGGAGCTTCGAGGAGTGGGCTGCGCGGAACGGCTGCACCGGCGACCCGGTCGAGACCTACCAGAACGGCGAGGCTTCGTGCCTGACCTACGCGACGTGCGCGGGCGGAGCCGAAGTGACGCTCTGCACGGTGCTCGGCGGCGGCCACACCTGGCCCGGCGGGATGCCGGTTCCGGCCCTCGGCTTCACGTCACGCGCGATGAGCGCGACCGACATGATGTGGGACTTCTTCGAGAGACATCCGCTGCCTTGAGGCGGGCGGGCGGACGTCCCTCGGAGAGAAGCTGCGCTCAGACCGTCTTCGCCGCTTCGACGTACTCTTCGATCTGATCGAAGTTCATGTAGCGGTACACGTCGGCGGCGTCCTTCGTGATGATGCCCATCGCCGCGTGGTACTCGGCGAGGCTCGGGATCTTCCCGAGCTTCGACGCGATCGCGGAGAGCTCCGCGGACGCGAGGAACACGTTCGTGTTCTTGCCGAGGCGGTTCGGGAAGTTGCGGGTCGACGTGCTGATGACCGTCGCGCCCTCGCGCACCTGCGCCTGGTTGCCCATGCACAGGCTGCATCCCGGCATCTCGGTGCGGGCGCCGGCGGTGCCGAACGCGGCGTAGTGGCCTTCCTTGATCAGCTCGTCCTGATCCATCTTCGTCGGCGGCGCGACCCACAGCTTCACCGGGATGTCGCGCGAGCCGCCGAGCAGCTTCGCCGCCGCGCGGAAGTGCCCGATGTTGGTCATGCACGAGCCGATGAAGGCCTCGTCGATCTTCGTGCCGGCGACCTCGGAGAGCACCTTCGCGTCGTCCGGATCGTTCGGGCAGCAGAGAACGGGCTCCTTCAGCTCGTCGAGGTCGATCTCGATGACGGCCGCGTACTCCGCGTCCTTGTCCGCCTCGAGCAGCTGCGGATTCGCGAGCCACGCCTCGACCGCCGCGATCCGGCGCTGGAGCGTGCGCTTGTCCTGGTAGCCGTTCGCGATCATGCTCTTCATGAGCACGACATTCGAGGTCAGGTACTCGACGATCGGCTCCTTGTTCAGCTTGATCGTGCAGCCTGCCGCCGAGCGCTCGGCCGAAGCGTCCGAGAGCTCGAACGCCTGCTCCACCTTCAGATCGGGGAGGCCCTCGATCTCGAGGATCCGGCCGGAGAAGATGTTCTTCTTCCCCTGCTTCGCGACGGTGAGGAGCCCCGCCTTGATCGCGTAGAGCGGAATCGCGTGCACGAGATCACGGAGCGTGACGCCCGGCTGCATCTTGCCCTTGAAGCGGACGAGCACGCTCTCGGGCATGTCGAGCGGCATCACGCCGGTCGCCGCGCCGAACGCGACGAGGCCGGAGCCCGCCGGGAAGCTCACCCCGATCGGGAAGCGGGTGTGGCTGTCGCCGCCGGTGCCGACCGTGTCGGGGAGGAGGAGGCGGTTCAGCCACGAGTGGATGACGCCGTCGCCCGGACGGAGCGCGACGCCGCCCCGGCTCGAGATGAAGGCCGGCAGCTCCTTGTGCATCTTCACGTCGACCGGCTTCGGGTACGCCGCCGTGTGGCAGAAGGACTGCATCACGAGGTCGGCCGAGAAGCCGAGGCAGGCGAGGTCCTTCAGCTCGTCGCGCGTCATCGGCCCGGTCGTGTCCTGGCTGCCGACCGTCGTCATCTTCGGCTCGCAGTAGGTGCCGGGGCGGATCCCCTTGCCCTCGGGGAGGCCGCACGCGCGACCCACCATCTTCTGCGCGAGGGTGTAGCCCTTGCCGGTGTCGTTCGGGGACTTCGGGAGGCGGAACGTCGTCGAGACGGGGAGGCCGAGGAACTCGCGCGCCTTCGCGGTGAGGCTCCGGCCGATGATGAGGTTGATGCGGCCGCCGGCGCGGACCTCGTCGAAGAGCACGTCGCTCTTCAGCGCGAACTCCGCGACGACGGTGCCGTTCTTCACGATCTTCCCCTCGTAGGGGAGGATGTCGACGACGTCGCCCATCTCGAGCTTCGAGACGTCGACCTCGATCGGGAGCGAGCCCGAGTCCTCCTGGGTGTTGAAGAAGATCGGCGCGATCTTCCCGCCGAGCGTGACGCCGCCGAAGCGCTTGTTCGGGACGAACGGGATGTCCTGCCCCGTCGCCCAGATCACGCTGTTCGTGGCGCTCTTCCGGCTCGAGCCGGTGCCGACGACGTCACCGACGTACGCGACGAGGTGGCCCTTCTTCTTCAGGTCCTCGATGAACTGGATCGGACCACGCTTCCCGTCCTCTTCCGGCTTGAACGCGGCGCCCTCGCGCGTGTTCTTCAGCATCGCGAGGTAGTGGAGCGGGATGTCGGGGCGGCTCCACGCGTCGGGCGCGGGCGAGAGGTCGTCGGTGTTCGTCTCGCCGGGGACCTTGAAGACGGTCACGGTGATCGCCTTCGGCACCTCGGGGCGGCTCGTGAACCACTCCGCGTCCGCCCAGCTCTGGATCACTTCCTTCGCGTTCGCGTTGCCGGCCTTCGCCTTCTCCGCGACGTCGTGGAAGTAGTCGAACATGAGGAGGGTCTTCTTCAGCCCCGCCGCCGCAACGCTCGCGACCTCCGCGTCGTCGAGGAGGTCGATGAGCGGCTTCACGTTGTAGCCGCCGACCATCGTGCCGAGCAGCTCGGTCGCCTGCGACCGGCTGAGGAGGCCCACCTTCAGCTCGCCGTGCGCGACCGCGGCGAGGAAGCTCGCCTTCACCTTCGCGGCGTCGTCGACGCCCGGCGGCACGCGGTGCGTGAGGAGATCGACGAGGAACGCCTCTTCTCCCGGCGGCGGGCTCTTGATCAGCTCGACGAGCTGCGCGACGGCCTTCGCCTCGAGCGGCAGCGGCGGGATCCCGAGAGCGTTTCGTTCGGCGACGTGCTGGCGGTAAGCGGTGAGCATTTCAGCCGGGATTTCTGCCTGGTTTTCCTGGCGGCCGCAAGCCGCATGACGCAGCGGGCCAGGGCGCCCGGTCGGGCCGGCCGAGCTCGCGTCCGGCGCGCTCAGTGGCGGGTCGCGTCGAGGGCGACGCGGATCGTCGGATCGGGGGCCGGAACGCAGCGGCGGCCGAGGCAGATCTTCGGGCGATGCGCGAGGCCGGCCGGTGCCCAGCCGGCGCGCGGGTAGTCGTCCCACGTGTGCTCGACGCAGATCGTCTCGCTCGCGATCGTCGTCCGGAAGACCGCCTGATCGGCCAGCCATCCGTCGAAGAGGACGCGGTTCGTCGACGCATCGCAGGGGACCGTGGCGCCCTCGCTGATACGGACGCGCACCGGAGCTCGGGTCCGGAGCGAGACTTCGACCGGCACCGGCTCGCCCGCCTGCGACGGGGCGGCTGCCGACGCGGCGATCGCGAGAACGACGACGACCGTTCGCCGGCTACGGGTCATCCGCGGCGGCGGTGCACGGCAGGTGCCATCGTCGGCGCCGCGCGATCTCGCCAGGCTGGCGGCCGACCGTGAACCGCGGTTCCGTCGTCCATGGCAGACCGCGACGGAGCGCGCTGCGAAGTTGCCACCAGCGCGGCCGTTCGTAGGATGTCGAGGGTGCGGACCGCGCTCGCCGCCCTCGCCGTGATCGGCCCGATGCTCCTCGCAGAGGCGGTCGGTCGCGCGCAGGAGGGCAGCGAGACGCCCACCGAGCCCGCGCCGGCCCCGCTCCCGCCCGCGGCGCCGTCCGGCACGACCGTGACGTTCGCGTTCGATCAGGAGCGCCTCGTCCGCGATCCGCAGATCCCGGGTGGGCTCGCCTATCTCACCGTCGGCGCGACGCGCGAGGCGCCGCGGCCCGTCGTCGTCTTCCTCCACGGGATGAACGCCTACGGCGAGATGCACATGAGCGTCTCGCGTCCGAACGATCTGCGCATCGTGCTCGACGGCCTCGTCGTCTCGGGCCGGATCGCGCCGGTCGTCCTCGCGGCGCCCTCGCACAACAAGAAGTCGTGGGCGGCGAAGATGATGTGGCCGGACTTCGACGTGCGCGCCTTCCTCGACGCGACGGAGGCCGCGCTCGGCGGCGTGCGGCTCGATCGGCAGCGCGTCGTCGTCGTCGGCCACAGCGGCGGCGGCTGCAATCCGGACGGCGGGATCCTCGGCAAGGGCGTGACGCGTGCCTCTCCGCTCGCCGTGCTCGCCGTCGACACCTGCCTCAAGGATCCGCTCCTGCCCTCGTACCTCGCGCTCGCGGCGGCGGCCCCGCTCCGCTTCTACTGGCAGCCCGCGTGGAAGCGTCCGCTCCTCGAGGACCTCGCCGCGACGTGCGAAGGGTGCCGCGTCGAGGAGATCCCCGACCTCCCGATCAAGACGGCGCACAGCGCGATCCTGCCCGCTGCGCTCGAGCGCGCGCTGCCCGAGCTGCTTCCGCCGCCGGCGCCGCCACTCGGCGAGGCGGAGCCGCCGCTCGACTAGCGCTTCACGGCTCGAACGCCACCGCCGGCGCCTGCTGTGCGAACGCCGGGTTCCGCACGTTCGCGAGCAGGTTCTTCACGACCGCCATGTCGTGCCGCTCCTCGTGCCGGAACTGGATGAACTGCGCGTTCGAGTGCACGCTGAGCGTGTTCGTCCCGTTCCCCGTCCGGTGATTCAGGTTCGTGATCTCCGGCACGTTCACGAGCTCGAGGATCCTGCCGCGGGCGTTCACGGTGAAGATCCGAAAGTTGGTGATCACGTAGTAGTGGCTCACCTTCTCCTCGTAGTTGATGCCGAGGTAGACGAGGTAGAAGCCGAGCAGGATCGGGAGCGTGAGGATGCCGGCCAGGATGTATCCGACGCGCGCGATCCCCTGGTCCGGCTTCTTGAAGTAGAGGACCCGCTCGCCCGGCAGGAGCGGCACCCGCGCGACGGTCGGGCCCGCCATCGGCTGCGGGACCATCGCGTGCGGAGCCGGCTGCCACCCACCGTGTTGCATGCGGACAGACTCGCGTCCACCGCCGCCGAGCACAACAACAAGGGCGGCGGTCCTCGCGTGTTCAGGACGCGAGGAGCGACCGGAGCACGAACGGGAGGATGCCGCCGTGCTGGTAGTAGAGGATCTCCTGCGGGGTATCGATTCGCACGAGCGCGCGGAGCTCCTTCGTCGTTCCGTCGGTCGCCTTCGCACGCACGGTGACCTCGCGGCCGCTTCCGAAGCGACTCTCGAGTAGCGCCGGCAGCCCGACGACCTCGTAGATCTCCTCGCCCGTCAGACCGAGCGACGCGGCGTTGTCGCCGGCACGGAACTGGAGCGGGAGGATCCCCATCCCGACCAGGTTCGAGCGGTGGATGCGCTCGTAGCTCTCGGCGAGGACGGCGCGGATGCCGAGGAGCTTCGGCCCCTTCGCGGCCCAGTCGCGCGAGCTGCCCGACCCGTACTCCTTGCCCGCGATGACGAAGAGCGGGACCTTCTCCTCCGCATACTTCACGGACGCGTCGAAGATGCTCATCACCTCGCCGGAGGGCATGTGCTTCGTCCAGCCGCCTTCGGTCCCGGGCGCGAGTTGGTTCCGGAGGCGCACGTTCGCGAACGTGCCGCGGACCATCACCTCGTGGTTGCCGCGGCGGGAGCCGAGAGAGTTGAAGTCGTCCTTCTTCACGCCGTGCGCGAGGAGGTACTTGCCGGCGGGGCTGTCCGCCTTGATCGAGCCGGCGGGTGAGATGTGGTCGGTCGTGATGCTGTCGCCGAGGACGGCGAGCACGCGCGCGCCGGAGATCTCGGTGACCGGCGGCGGCTCCTTCGTCATCCCGACGAAGTACGGCGGGTGCTGGACGTAGGTGCTGTCCTTCTCCCACGCGAAGAGATCACCTTCCGGCACCGCGAGCGAGCGCCACTGCTGATCGCCGGCGTAGACGTCCGCGTAGATCGTCTTGAACATCTCGGGCGAGAGGAACTTCTCGACCGCGCTCGCGACCTCGGTTTGGGTCGGCCAGATGTCCTTCAGCATGACGGGCTTGCCGTCCGTGCCGGTCCCGAGCGGCTCGGTCGTGAGGTCGATGTCGGTCCGGCCCGCGATCGCGTACGCGACGACGAGCGGCGGCGAGGCGAGGTAGTTCGCGCGCACTTCGGCGTGGACGCGGCCCTCGAAGTTGCGGTTGCCGGAGAGGACGCTCGAGACGAAGAGATCGCGCTCGTCGATCGCCTTCGAGATGGCCGGCGGGAGCGGCCCCGAGTTGCCGATGCAGGTCGTGCAGCCGTAGCCGACGACGAAGAAGTTCAGCTTCTCGAGGAACGCGAGGAGGCCGGCCGCCTCGAGGTACTCGGTGACGACCTTCGAGCCGGGCCCGAGGCTCGGCTTCACCCACGGCTTCGTGGTGAGGCCCTTCTCGACCGCCTTCTTCGCGAGGATCCCCGCTGCCATCAGGACGGACGGGTTCGACGTGTTCGTGCAGCTCGTGATCGCCGCGATGACGACCGAGCCGTCCTTCACCTCCGCGGCGACGGACGGCGCGACGTCGCTCGCGCCGTTCAGTCCCTGCCGCGTGCCGCCGTCGCCGGCCGAGACCTGCGCGGCGAGCGGCACGGACACCTTCTTCGGCGCCTTCGGGCGCGCGCGATACTGCTCGACCGCCGACGTGAGCGACGACTTCACCTGCGCGAGCGTCACGCGATCCTGCGGACGGGCGGGGCCGGCGAGGCTCGGCTCGATCTTCGAGAGATCGAGGTCGAGCACGTCCGAGTAGGTGGCCTCGGGCGTCGTCGCGGTGTGGAAGAGGCCCTGCTCCTTCGCGTAGGCCTCGACGAGCGCGAGCTGCGCGTCCGTGCGCCCCGAGAACTTCAGGTACCGGATCGTCTCGGCGTCGATCGGGAAGATGCCGCACGTCGCGCCGTACTCGGGCGCCATGTTGGCGATCGTCGCGCGGTCGGCGAGCGGCAGCTTCGCGAGCCCCGGGCCGAAGTACTCGACGAACTTCCCGACGACGCCCTTCTTCCGGAGCATCTGGGTGACGGTGAGGACGAGGTCGGTCGCGGTCGCGCCCTCGGGGAGCTCGCCGGCGATGCGCACGCCGACGACGTGCGGGAGGAGCATGCTCACCGGCTGACCGAGCATCGCCGCTTCGGCCTCGATCCCGCCGACGCCCCAGCCGAGGACGCCGCAGCCGTTGATCATCGTCGTGTGCGAGTCGGTGCCGACGAGCGTGTCGGGATACGCCGTCGTGCTGCCGTCCTTGCCCGGCATCGCCATCACGACACGCGCGAGGAACTCGAGGTTCACCTGGTGGACGATGCCGGTGTCGGGCGGCACCGCCTTGAAGTTCGCGAACGCCTGCTGCCCCCACTTGAGGAAGCGATAGCGCTCCTGGTTGCGGGCGAACTCGATCTCCGCGTTCTTCTGGAGCGCGTCCTTGCTGCCGAAGGTGTCGACCTGGACGGAGTGGTCGATCACGAGCTCGACCGGCTGGAGCGGGTTGATCTTCCGCGGGTCGCCCCCCATCCGCTTCATCGCGTCGCGCATCGCGGCGAGGTCGACGACGGCCGGGACGCCGGTGAAGTCCTGGAGGAGGACGCGCGCGGGCGTGAACGCGATCTCGTGCGCCGGCTCCGCCTTCGCGTCCCACTTCGCGACCGCCTCGATCGCCGCCGGGTCGACCGCGATGCCGTCCTCGGTGCGGAGCAGGTTCTCGAGCAGGATCTTGTGCGAGAAGGGCAGCTTCTCGGCGGCGGCGAACTTCTTGTAGACCGCATCGAGCCGGAAGATCGTGAAGGCATCCGTGCCGACGTTCAGCGTTGCTCGAGAGCCGAAGGAGTTCTTGGACATGACGTGACCTCGGATGGTGCGCGACGTGGGCGGTTGCCCGGGAAGACCGCCGACTATAGGTCCCCCCGGTTGCGCGCAGCAACGGACGGACGCCGCGGTGTGGGGCCGCGGCGTTTGTCATCGTGAGGTCGCGCGGGGCATCTGTCCCATCGATTGTCCTGACGGAATCGATAGACGACGCCTATGGTGGGTCAGGTCCAGAGCGACTTGCCGGTCGCGAGATCGAGCACGTGGAGCTTGCTCGAAGGGCCGCGCCGGCGCCGGCTCGTCTGGACGAACACGCGGCCCTTCTCGATCCGGAGCCAGCCGTGGTCGAAGTCGCTCGTCTTCACCTCGGTCTCGAGCGGGACCACCCACGAGGCCTTCGTCGCGAAGTCGTAGGCGAACACTTCCTTGCCGCGCGCGACGACGACCCAGTCGCCCGCGATGTCGATCGCCTGGAGGTCCCCTTCCGGCGCGACGACGATCGACTGGCCGTCGGCCGGCTCGATCCGGAGCACGGTCGCGATCGCGGTCCCCTTCTCCTTGAACCGGACGAGGACGGTCTGCTTCGTCGTCTCGTCGCGGAGCGTCGTCGGATAGCGGCCGTAGGTCCCCTTCTTGTCCGGCTCGCACGTCGCGTGCGCGCCCCGACACGGCGGCTCGGGCTGGGCGCGGCGCGCGGGCTCGCAGCCGGCACGCAGCGGTTCGACCGTCATCGTCCCGCGCGCGCTGTCGATCCGCACCGCGGTGTCGTCGATCGCGACCGCGTAGAGGCTCGTCCCGCAGGCGACGAGGCGGCCGGGCTTGTCCTGCCAGGGCGGGGTGAACGTCGCGCCCTGGTTGCCGGTGCGGAGGTCGTAGAGGACGACGCTCTGCCCCTCGAGCACCGCGAGATGGTCGGGAAGGAATGCGTAGCCGAGAGCGGGGTAGCCGATCGCCTTCCGCCAGATTTCCTTCCCCGTGCGGCCGTCGAGCGCCATCGCCTCGCCGTTCATCCGCGCGCCGACGAGGTCGTCGACGCCGTCACCGTTCAGGTCGCGGAACATCGGGGGCGTGCCCGGCCAGTCGGTGCTGGAGGTGAGCACACCGAGGCCGCCGGTGCTCCCGGTCCGGAGGACGAGCGTGGCGACGGCGACGCCGGCGAGGACCGTCAGCGCGGCGACGATACCGACGATGACGAACACAGCCTTGCTCCGGGGCGGCGGCGGAGGCGGCTGCGCGTTGACGCGATACATCCTCTTCGGAGCATACGCCGGCTCGGACTGCGGCTTCCCCTCCGCATGCGCGATTCGCGCACGTCAGGGCTTCACCATCGTCTCCGGGCGGACGATCGCGTCGAACTGCTCCGTCGTCACCCGCCCGGAGGCGATCGCCGCCTCGCGGAGCGAGAGCCCGCGTGCATGCGCCTCCTTCGCGATCGCCGCCGCCGCGTCGTAGCCGATGACGGGGCTCAGCGCGGTGACGAGCATGAGGGACCGCTCCACGTGACGCGCGATCCCCTCCCGATCCGGCTCGAGCCCGCGGACGCACTTCGCCGTGAAGCTCTCGCACGCGTCGGCGAGGAGCTCCACCTGCTCGAGCACGTCGTGGACGATCATCGGCTTGAACACGTTGAGCTCGAGCGTGCCGCTCGCGCCCGCGATTCCGACGGCGACGTCGAGCCCGATGACGTGCGCGGCGACCATCGTGAGCGCCTCGGCCTGGGTCGGGTTCACCTTCCCCGGCATGATGCTGCTGCCCGGCTCGTTCGACGGGATCCGCAGCTCGCCGAGACCGGCGCGCGGTCCGCTCGCGAGGAGGCGCACGTCGTTCCCGAGCTTGTTGCACACCGTCGCGAGGAGGCGATTCGCCGAGCTCACCGCGACGAGCGCCTCGTGACCGGCGAGCGCCGCGAACTTGTTCGGTGCCGAGCGAAACGGCATCCGCGAGAGCTCCGCGATCTTCGCCGCGACGGAGACGGCCCACTCCGGGTGCGAGCCGAGCCCGGTCCCGACCGCCGTGCCGCCGAGCGCGAGGTCGTAGAGCATGTCGAGCGCTTGCTCGAGCCGGCGCTCGGCGATCCCGAGCTGCGCGGCCCACCCGCCGATCTCCTGACCGAGCGTGAGCGGCGTCGCATCCATCAGGTGCGTGCGTCCGATCTTCACGACGGCGTCGAACGCGGCCGCCTTCTCCTCGAGCGTCTCGCGGAGCGTCGCGACGGCGGGGAGGAGCCGCTTCTCGAGACGCTTCGCGACCGCGACGTGCATGACGGTGGGGAACACGTCGTTCGACGACTGCGACATGTTCACGTGGTCGTTCGGATGGATCGGCGTCTTCTTCCCGAGCGGCGAGCCCGCGATCTCGTTCGCGCGGTTCGCGATGACCTCGTTCGCGTTCATGTTCGACTGCGTGCCGGAGCCCGTCTGCCAGACGACGAGCGGGAAGTGACCGTCGAGCCGACCGCTCGCGACCTCGTCCGCCGCTCGCACGACGAGGTCGGCGCGCTGCGCGTCGAGCTTGCCGAGGTCGCGGTTCACGAGCGCCGCGGCCTTCTTCACGAGACCGAACGCGTGCACGACCGCGAGCGGCATCGTGTGCCCCTGCGCCCGTCCGATCCGGAAGTTCTCGAGACTGCGTTGGGTCTGTGCCCCCCAGTAGCGATCCGCAGGAACGGAGACGGATCCCATCGTGTCGGTCTCGACGCGCGTGGCGGTCATGGTGCCTTCGTAGCTCGCTCTCCCGACCTTGGCGATGCAGCAGGGAAGCACGCGCGGCAGCCGGTCCCAGGCCCGCGCGCGAGTGTGTTAGGTTCGGCGAAGTGCATCGAGCCCGTCGTCAGGTGGCGGTCGTCCTCGGCGTCGTCGCCCTCGTCCTCTCGTGCGGCGACCTCCGCAAGGACGAGACCTACTGCGAGGAAGCCGTCGCGCGCCTCGTCGAGTGCTGTGGTCCGCTCGTGAAGGTGCAGTTCGAGTGCGACTACCGCAACGCGGGCTGCGGGGGCCTCGGCGCCCAGCCGGACCTGATCGAGGACGCCGCCCGCTGCGTCCTCGACCGCGCGTGCGACGACATCACGTCGAAGGGGAAGTGCGATTCGCTCCCGCTCGAGTCCGCCAAGGCGCGGAGC
>JBDHVE010000039.1:0-60798 GCA_039809485.1 Polyangiaceae bacterium
TTCCTCAAGATGCTCCGCAGCGTGACGAGCTGCGCGACGTTGGCGCGGATGTTCCGCAGGTTGTTCACCTTCGAGTGGCCGTGGGTGCGCGGTCGGACCGTCGTCGGGATGCTGATCACGCGGTAGCCCTTGCGGTGCACGCGGAGGATCATCTCCATCACGATCCCCCAGCCGCGGCCGTGCGAGTGGAGCGGCGTCTTCTCGAGCACGCTCCGGCGCAGCATGAAGACGCCCTGGAAGCGGGGCATCTTGCCGACCAGCGCGCGGTAGAGGACGCGCTCGATCCCCGAGAGGGTCTTGCCGACGACGTCGGTGCGCCGCGGGAGATAGCCGAGGACGAGGTCGTGACCTTCGGCGTGCGCGCGGAGGTCGCGCACGATCGTCGCCGCGAACTGCCCGTCGGCCGGGAAGAACGTGAGGAAGTCGCCGCGCGCTTCGTCGAAGCCGGTGCGGTAGACGCCGCCGAGCCCGCGGTTCTCGGTGTGGTGGACGACGCGGACACCGGGGACCTCGCGCGCGAGCTGGTCGGCGATCGCTTCGGTGCCGTCGGTGCTGCCGTCGTCGATCAGGAGCACCTCGAACGTGCGCCCGATCCCCTCGAGCTCGGCCACGACGGAGCGCACGAAGCCGTCCGTCGTCCCGGCTTCGTTCCACGCGAAGACGCACACCGTCGTGTCCGGCGGCGAGCCGATCGATCCGTTCGACGTGCGCGGGTCCGAAGCCATGTCGTCGCGGCGGTGCCGCGAGTCCCTGGCTAGCGCGGATCGGGCGTTTCGACTAGCATTCGCAGCCCTCCGAGCCCGCTGTCCATGCAAGAACTCCACGAACGCATCGCTTCCCGGTCGGCCACGATCGGGGTCATCGGGCTGGGCTACGTCGGTCTGTCCGTCGCGTCCGCGCTCTCGGCCGCCGGCTTCCGCGTCATCGGGATCGACATCAAGCTCGATCGCGTCGCCAAGATCAACGCCGGGGGATGCCCGATCGAGGGCAAGGAGCCCGAGCTCCCCGAGCTGCTCGCCAAGGTCACCGCGAACAAGAAGCTCACCGCGACGAACGACTACGGCGAGCTCGCAAAATGCGATGTCGTCCTCATCGACGTCGACACGCCGGTCGCTACCGACCACCGCCCCCGCTTCGAGTCGCTCCGCGCCGCCTGCCGCGAGCTCGGGAAGGTGATGAAGCCGGGCGCGCTCGTCATCGTCGAGTCGACGATCGCCCCCGGCACCTGCGACCGCGTCGTCGCCCCGCTCCTCGAGAGGGCGAGCGGCCGGAAGCTCAACGAGGGCTTCTTCCTCGGCCACTGCCCCGAGCGCGTCATGCCCGGGCGCCTCCTCCGGAACCTCCGCGAGCTCTCGCGCGTGTGCGGCGGCTCCACCCAGGAGACGAGCGACGCGATGGTCGCTCTCTACCGCACGATCGTCGAGGGGAAGCTCGACAAGAGCGACCTCGTCACCGCCGAGCTCGTGAAGACGGCGGAGAACACGTACCGCGACGTGAACATCGCGTTCGCGAACGAGCTCGGGCTCATCTGCGAGGCGGTCGGCGCCGACTTCCGGCGCGTGCGCGAGCTCGTCAACGAGTCGCCGGGCCGGAACGTGCTCCTCGCCGGCGCCGGCGTCGGCGGGCACTGCATCCCGAAGGACCCGTGGCTCCTCGTCCACGACGTGGCGGGGTTCACGCCGCGCCTCATCGCAGCGGCGCGCGCGGTGAACGACGCGATGCCGCTCCACACCGCCCGTCTCGTCGAGGACGCGCTCGAGGAGGTCGGCAAGAGCGTCTACGGCGCGAAGCTCGCCGTCCTCGGCTTCGCCTATCTCGAGAACAGCGACGACACCCGGAACAGCCCGACCGAGGCGCTCGTCGAGCACCTCACGAACTGGGGCGCGACGGTGCAGATCCACGACCCGTGGGTCCCCGAGTACGACCGGCCGATCATCGACGTCGTCCGCGGCGCCGACGCGATCGTGATCATGGTCTCGCACGACGAGTACAAGTCGCTCGACCTGCCGGCGCTCCGCGAAGCGCTCCGCTCGCCCGTCCTCGTCGACGGGCGACACGTCGTCGACGGCGCGGCGGCCGAAGCTGCCGGCTTCGTGTTCCGTGGTCTCGCGCGTGGTCGTGTGAAGAGCGCCTGAAGGGGAGAGCGATGGAGCTTCAGCAGATCGAGGGCAAGCGCATCTTCATCACCGGCGGCGCCGGCTTCATCGGGTCGACCCTCGCGGGGCTGCTCGTCGAGAAGAACGAGATCGTCGTCTTCGACAACTTCGCCCGCGACTCGATCAAGGACAAACCCTACAAGGACCACAAGAACCTCCGCTTGATCAAAGGCGACGTCCTCGACGCGCCCGCGGTCGCGGAGGCGATGAAGGGCGCGGACCTCGTCGTCCACTGCGCCGCGATCGCCGGGATAGACACGGTCACGAAGAGCCCGGTCCGCACGCTGCGCGTGAACATGCTCGGCTCGGCGAACGTGCTCGAGGCGGCGGCGCACCTCGGGAAGGTCGATCGCGTCGTCTGCTTCTCGACGAGCGAGGTCTTCGGCCAGCACGCGTTCCGCGTGAGCGAGGCCGACGAGACGCACGTCGGCGCCGTCGGCGAGCCGCGCTGGGCCTACGCGGTCGGCAAGCTCGCCGAAGAGCACCTCGCGATCATGTACCACCGCGAGCAGGGGCTCCCGACGGTGGTGGTCCGCCCGTTCAACGTCTACGGCCCGGGCCAGGTCGGCGAAGGCGCGATCCGGAACTTCATCCTCCGCGCGCTCGCGGACGAGCCGATCCAGATCTACGGTGACGGCTCCCAGATCCGCGCCTGGTGCTACGTCGACGACATGGTCGACTGCGTGATGCGCTGCCTCACGCATCCGAAGGCGGTCGGCGAGTCGTTCAACGTCGGCAACGAGCGCGCGGTCGCGACGACGGTGGGCCTCGCCGAGGCGTGCGTCCGCGTCCTCGGATCGAAGTCGACAATCTCCTTCGTCGACCGCTCTGGCGCCGACGTGCAGCTCCGCGTGCCGACGACGGTGAAGGGCCGTGACCTGATCGGCTTCGTCGCGAAGGTCGGTCTCGACGAGGGCATCCGCCGCACGGCGGAGTGGTACAAGGCGCAGGGGCTCGCGGGGGCGAGGTGAGCGGACTGATCCGCCTCACCGTTCCCTCGATCGAGGAGGACGATCTCCAGACCGTCCGCGAGACGCTCGCGTCCGGCTTCCTCGTCCAGGGCCCGCGGGTGAAGGCGTTCGAGGACGCCGTCGCTGCCCAGGTCGGGACCAAGCACTGCGTCGCGGTCACGAACTGCACCGCGGCGCTCCACCTCGCACTCCAGGCGATCGGGGTCGGTCCCGGCGACCTCGTCCTCGTCACGACGTATTCGTGGATCACGACGGCGAACGTGATCGAGCTGTGCGGGGCGCAGCCGGTGTTCGTCGACGTCGACCCGCGCACGTTCAACATGGATCCGGCCGCGCTCGAAGCACGCGTCGCGTCGCTCTCGAAGCTCGGCGAGACGCGCCGTCGCCTCAAGGCGGTGCTCCCGGTGCACACGTTCGGGCAGATGGCCGACGTCGAGGCTCTCTCTTCGATCGCGGACCAGGCCGGCGTCCCGCTGATCGAGGACGCCGCCTGCGCCCTCGGCGCGACGTGGAACGGCAAGCAGGCCGGGAGCGTCGGCCTCGCTGGCGCGTTCAGCTTCCACCCCCGGAAGGCGATCACGACCGGTGAAGGCGGCGCGCTCACGACGAACGACGACGCGCTCGCGCGCACGCTCCGCGCCCTCCGCAACCACGGCCAGGATCCGACGCCGGAGCCCGGCGCGACCGACCCGTTCGTGATGCCGGGCCACAACACGCGGATGACGGAGATGCAGGGCGCCCTCGGCGTGACGCAGATGAAGAAGCTCGCGCGCATCGTCGCGGCGCGGAAGCGCCTCGCCGCGCGCTACGACGAGCGCTTCCGCGGCACGCTCGTGTCGCCGCCGCACGTCCCGCCGGCGAGCGGGCACGTCTACCAGTCCTACGTGACGATGCTCCCGACCGAGGCCGCGCCGCACCGCGGGGCGGTGCTCGCGAAGCTGAAGGCGCGCGGGATCGAGTCGACGATCGGGACGTGGCACATGCCGCTGACGCAGTACTTCCGCACGAAGTACGGCTATCGCGCCGGCGACTTCCCGGTCACCGACGCCGTCTTCGCGCGCGCGCTGACGTTGCCGCTCTTCGAGTCGATGACCGAGGCGCAGGTCGACGAGGTCGCCGCCGCCGTGCTCGACGTCGTCGCTGCCTTGTGAAGCTGTGACGACGCTCGCGGAGCTCCGCCGCTTCGCGATCGCGCGGAGCCTCTTCCCGGAGACGACGCTCCTCCGCGCGGTGGACAAGCTCGGCTTCGTCCAGGCCGATCCGATCCGCGCACCGGCCCGCGCGCAGGATCTGACCCTCCGCCATCGCGTGCGCGACTACCGCACCGGGGATCTCGAGCGGCGCTACCCGAAGCTCCCGCTCGAGGAGGACTTCTTCGTCAACTACGGCTTCCTCCCTCGCGCGACGCAGGCGCTGATGCACCCGCGGCCTTCGCGTTCGAAGTGGGTGAAGGTCCGGCCGCGCGATGTCGACGACGTCCTCGCCTTCGTGCGCGAGCGCGGGGTCGTCCATCCACGGGAGGTCGACGAGCGCTTCCAGCACGGACGCATCACGAACTGGTTCGGCGGCACGTCGAGCGCGAGCACGCAGCTCCTCGACGACATGCACTACCAGGGCCTCCTGAGGGTCGCGGGGCGCGTCTCCGGGATCCGCACCTACGCCGCGCGCGATCGCCACGAGCCGGCCTCCGATCCCGACGCGGCGCTCGACACGCTCGTCGACGTCATCGTCCGGAAGTACGCGCCGCTCCCCGAGCGGAGCCTCGCCGAGCTCGTGAGCTTCCTCCGGCGTGGCGTCCCGCAGTGGGCAGGGCGTCGTCGCGCCGCGCTCGAGCGCGCCGAGAAGCGCCTCGCGCGCGTCACGATCGACGGCGTGACCTGGCTCTGGCCCGAAGGCGAAGACCCGCGCGCGAGCGAGGTCGACGACGACGTGCGCCTCCTGGCGCCCTTCGATCCGGTCGTCTGGGATCGCCGCCGCTTCGAGCTCCTCTGGGGCTGGGCGTATCGCTTCGAGGCGTACACGCCGCCGGCGAAGCGCGTGCGCGGATACTACGCGCTGCCGCTCTTGTGGCGGGACCGCGTGATCGGGTGGGGGAACGCGTCGGTCGCCGAAGGCGAGCTCTCGCTCGATCTCGGCTACGTGAGCGGGCGGCCGCCGCGCGACGCTGCCTTCCGTCGCGCGCTCGACGAAGAGCGCGCCGCGCTCGCGTCGTTCCTGCGGCCCTGATCCAGGTCGCGCGGGGGACAACGCGGACTCGAGGCGTCAGCTGCTCGGTCGAGTGCGTCTCCGAAGCCTCAGATCGACGCTGAAAAACAGGCACGAACGCGACGAAGCGCGCTGGCCGGTGTCGTCTCCGGTGCTACCCGTCCGCCGCGCGTCAGAGGCGCGCGCCTTCACCACCCTCGAGGAGACATCATGTCCACGCCTGTTCGTACGTCCGCCGTCGTCGCGTTCTCGATGCTCGTCGTCGTCTCCGGCTGCAGCACGAAGAAGAAGCTCGATACCGCTCTCGACAACGCGAACAAGCTCGCCGTCGAGTACCAGAAGCTCGCGAAGAACCTGAACTCCGCGATCACCGACATCCGTGCTTCGGCGACGAAGGCGACGAACGCCGCGCCCGCCTCGCTCGCGAAGGTGCCGAAGCTCCCGGCGAAGGTCACCGGCGGCGTCGACGTCACGACCGCGAAGGCGGGCAAGACCGGCACCGCGACGGCCGACGTGAACGGCGACACGAGCTCCGAGCAGGTCACGTCCTTCGTCCCGGACGACGGCGGCGATGCCGCTCCGGCGTTCGCGTCGTGGCAGGGCTCGGCCGCGTCGGAGGACGAAGGCGTCTGCTATCTCGGCTGGGAGAAGGGCAGCACCGTGTACATCGTCGCGAGCGCGTGCGACGCGGAGGCGACCGGCGGCTACGTCTGCCAGATCGCCGGCGAGAACGCGACGTGCAGCGCCTGCAACGTGGAGGGCGAGTGCAACGCCTGCGACCTCGAGACCGAGGACTTCCAGTGCACGTGGCCGGGCGGTCCGGCGCCCCAGGCGGCCGATCAGCTCTGACCGATCTCGTGCCGCCAGACGCGCGCGTCGATCTCTTCGAAGATCGCGCGCGCGTCTTCCGTCAGCGCTGCGCAGGGGTCGGCGGCGACCAGAACGCCGCGAGATCGAGCTCGATCGCGTCGAACGGTTCGGCTCGAACACGAGCCTCGTCCTTGTACGTGGCGACGACGAGCCATCGCTCGCCGGCTCGACGGAACACCTCGAGCGTCTTCAGGATGGGGTCCACGAGCCATGCGTGCTCGACGCCGGCCTCGGCGTACACCGGCATCTTGTCGGCCCGGTCCGTCGCTTCCGTCGAGGGCGAGACGACCTCGCAGATCCAATCCGGAACGACTTCGAAGTACGCGGTCGAGGGCAGCGCGGGGAGACGCTCCACGCGCCAGCCGGCGAGATCGGGGACGAGGACGTCACCAGATCGGAAGTGCAGCTCGGGTTCGTCCAGGATCCACCAGCCGCCGGGTCCGCCGCGTCCACGGCCGAAAGGAGGTTCGAGCTCCGCGCCCACGCGCGATGCAGCGAGCGCGTGCGCGGGCGCAGGCCTCGGATGGGTGTGGAGCACACCGCGGACGAGCTCCGCGACGACGTGATTCGGCGCGGCGAGCACGTCTTCATACGTCGCTCGTCGGCGCGCCGGGTCAGCCATGCTGTGTAATCTAGCACGCGCGCGGCGACCGGCTCGCGCGCGCGGCCTCAGCTCCGCTTCCGGAGCTCCCACATCTGCTTGAGCATCTCGGTCCCGTGCTTCACGGGACGCACCGTCGAAGCGCGCTTCGACTCCTCGAGCGTGACCGGGAGCTCCACGATCGTCTCGCCCGCCTTCTCGGCGTGGTGACAGAGCTCGGTCGAGTAGAAGAAGCCGCGCGCTTCGACCTTCGGCGTGATCTCGGCGGCGAGGTCGAGGCGCACGAAGACGCTCCCCTGCGAGTCGCCGACGTGCATCCCGAGGAGGGCGCGCCGCGCGAAGCGGTAGGCCTGGCTCATCGCCCAGCGCTGCGCGCCGCGGCCGACGACGCTGTCCGGATGCGCCTTCGAGCCCATCAGGATCCGCGAGTCGCCGCGATCGAGGTGCATCATCGCGTGGTCGAGATCGGAGAAGCCGAACGGCAGATCCGCCGCCGTGAGCACGGCCCACGTCGTCTTCGAGGGGCCGAAGCGCGCGAGCGCCTCCTCGAAGCCGCGGTTGTACGCGTAGCCGATCCCGGCGCGGTCTTCCTTGAACGCCGTGACGCCCGGCTGCTTGGCGAGCTCCTGCGCGATCGTCCACGAGGTGTCGCGGCTGCCGTTCTCGAGCAGGAAGATCTCCGCGCCTTCGAAGCGCGCGAGATGCTCGCGGAGGCGCGCCACGTTCGCGGCGAGCACCGTCTGCTCGTTGTGCACCGGCAGGAAGTAGACGAGCGTGAACATCGGCGGGAGCGCCAGCACTCTACCTCAGGTCGCGCGGCCGCAAACACCTCTCGTTCGTGTAGACTCGCCGGCTCGCATGGGCCCGAGCCGCACCACCGGCATTCGCGAACGCGGCCGCCGCGTGACGCGTGCGCTCTCGGCCACGCTCGGCCTGCTGTCGCGGAGCCCGCACCGCTTCTTCGTCGTCGCCTTCGCCGCCTTCGTGGTCTGGGCGTACGTGATGGGCTGGAAGTATCCGCTCGGGCCGGGCCAGGACCAGCACTATCACCTCATGAGCGCGTGGATCACCTCGCGCTGGTGGCTCGGCGACGCGCACATCCGTGCGCTCTACAAGTTCGTCGATCCGCTCGACGCCAACACGTTCGTCTACACGTTCCTCTTCCCGTTCGAGGCGGTCCTCCCGCCGCTCGACGCGTGGCGCGTCGGCTGGACGACGCTCTACCTCGTCGGTTACCCGCTCGGCTGCGCCTTTGCCCTCCACCTCCTCCGGAGGCCGCTCTGGGGCGCGCTCCTCGCGTTCCCGCTCGCGTACATCAAGAGCTGGTCGCAGGGCGGCTACATGCCGTTCGTCTCCGCCGGCGCGTTCTTCGTCATCGCGATCGCCGCGATGCACCGCGTCCTCGAAGACGCGCCGGATGCGACCGCCGCCGGCGCGAAGAGCCGCCGCCGCGTGCTCGTGATCGCGGTCCTGTTCCCCGCGCTCACCCTCGTCGCTCACGGTCACGTCTACACGTGGCTGATGGTCGTGCTCGGGGCGGCGACGCTGGTCGCGCTCGGTCGCGAGCTCGTCGTCGGGATCCCAGCTTCGGGCGCCCGCGCGCTCGTCAGCGCGACGAGGCTCGGCCTCCGCGCGCTCTTCGTCGTGCTCCCTTCGCTCTGCCTCTTCGGGATCTGGTACTGGCGCACGCATCGCGGCGAGAACGCTGCCCACGGTGCTGTCTCGTGGGCCCCGCAGACGAGCACGTGGAACAACAAGGTCGTCACCTTCGCCGCGTCGTTCGTGCACGTGAAGAGCGACGCGGAGTGGGGCTGGGTCGGCGCGACCATGTGCGTCGTGCTGCTCGTGATGCTGCTCGCGGGGCGTCCCACCAAGCGCGAGCTGCCGACGCCGGAGCTCGCGACCGTCCTCTCGCTCGCGTCGTTCTTCCTCCTGCCGCCGTCCGTCGGCGGACAGTCGCTCGGGCTCCGGCAGGTCGACTTCTTCGTGTGGCTCCTGCCGCTCGTCGTCCTGCCGGCGCGGCCGGAGGGACGCCTCCGGATGATGGCGGCCGTCTCCGTCATCCTCGGCTACGCGGTGATGCGGCTCGACTACGTCTACGAGAACCTCGCGCTGCTCCAGAAGGAGCTCGCCGGGATCCAGAAGCTCGCGAAGCCGTGTCCCGAGCCGCACCAGGAGATCGCGTACGCGACGTTCGGCTCGTACTCGAACAGCTGGGAAGCTCCGAGCCTCCAGCAGGCGCACGAGACCTACGCGGCGATCTGCGGCCTCGACGCGCCGGTCTACGACCCGACCGAGTACCCGCACAACCTCCTCCCCGTTCGCTATCGCGGAAAGCCGCCGGCGCCGGTGACGATCATCGTCGACGACTCGAAGTGGTGGCAGCGTCCGAACCTCTGGAAGGACTTCGACCTCGTCATGGTCCGCAACTGGCACCCGAGCGGCGCGGACCTCGAGGACATCCAGAAGGTCGCGGTCCGGCTCCGGCTATGGAACGAGTGGCAGCTGTGGCATAGGAAGCCGGACCTCAGCCGGATCCCGCCGTGACCTCCAAGGACGATCTCCTTCCGTTCGAGAAAGCCAGCCAGGACGTCGCCGCCGAGTCGGCGCATGACGCGCGCCTGTTCCGGCGCTTCGCCGCCGTCGTGCGCCGGCTCGTCGTGCAGAAGCGCGCGGCGTTCGGACGCGTGCTCCCGTTCGGCGACTACTTCGTCGATCGGTGGGACAAGGCGAAGCTCCTCGGATGGGGCGCCGGCACGAGCGTCTACGACTCGTGCCTCGTGCTCGGGGACGTGAAGGTCGGGAAGAACTGCTGGATCGGTCCGTTCACGATCCTCGACGGGTCCGGCGGGCTCGAGATCGGCAACGACTGCACGATCTCCGCCGGCGTCCACGTCTACTCCCACGACAACGTCGCCCAGACGCTGGACCGCTCGAAGCCGATCGAGCGCGCGCCGGTGAAGATCGGGAGCAACGTCTACCTCGCCCCGCACACGATCGTCGCGCGCGGCGTCACGATCGGAGACGGCGTCGTCGTCGGGGCGCACTCGTTCGTCCGCGACGACGTCCCCGCCGGCGCGAGGGTCGCCGGCGTTCCGGCGAAGCCGATCCGGACCTAGCTCGCGTCGGCAGTGGACGAGTCGCCGCCCGTCTCCGTCTCGGTGAGCGGCTCGCGCTTCAGCGCGAGGTACGGGATGAAGCCGGCGAGATAGGGCGCGATCGTCCCGAGCAGGTAGACGTTGAACACGGTCGCGCCGCCGGAGAGACCGATCGCGTCGAAGAGCTTGTCGAACGCGACGTGACCGACGCCGAGGCCCGAAGGCGAGACGGGGAGGATCAACGTCAGGATGCCGAGCGGGTAGACCGTCGCCATCTCGCCGAAGTCGACGTCGTGGCCGCCGATGACCCGGACGAGGATCGTGAAGAACCCGATCCCGAGCGCGTGGATCCCGAGCGAGAACACGAGCGCCTTGAAGAGCGCGCCGGGGGCCCCCGAGACGAGGCGGAGCGCCTGGACGAGCTGGTTCAGGAGCTTCGCGAGCTTCGTCGTGCCGGACGTGTAGGTCGCGATCCGCGCGCCCGCCTTGTTCATGACGAGGAGGAAGAGCGAGAGCCCGACCGCGGTGCCCGCGCCGAGCGCGAGCACGGTCGCGGCGAGAGGACGGAGGAGCGGCTGCGACCAGATCGCGGCCCCGCGCACGAGTACGACCACGCTGCCGAGGACGACGAGCCCGATCAGGCCGAGGAGCCGCTCGAGGAAGACGATGAGGAGGATCGTCGGACGCGCCTCGGGTTTCGCGTCGCGCGCCACGTAGAGCGCCTTGACGACGTCGCCGCCCACGTTGCCGGGGATGACGACGTTGAAGAAGAGCGCCGAGAGCTGGAGCTGGAGCAGGCGGAAGAAGCGAGGCCGCACGTCGACCATCGTGAGGAGCGCGCGCCAGCGGAGCGTCCCGAGCAGCGTCGCGAAGACGAATACGCCGAGGTCCATCGCGACGAGCGAAGGCGAGCGCAGCATCTGCCGGAGCGCCCCGAAGTCGAGGTTCCCGGACCGCGCGAGCCAGGTCAGGAGGACGGCGGCGACGGCCACCTTCAGGCCGAAAATGAGTAGGTTCTTCGCCCGTCCGGCCACGAGGAGCTCCGCGCCGACGCCATACCAGGGGAGCCTCCCCCTGGCAAAGGATCGCGCCGACGCCGGGGCCCCCGCCTCCTCGCCATCACCACCGCCGCGGGGTATGGTTCCGACATGGCGGACCGCATCGACCTCGGCGATCCCGACTTCGAGCCGACGGACGCCCAGCTGACGGGCTTGTCCGCGCGGGCGTTCGCCGGCGTGCGCACGGCGCACGAAGAGGCGCTCCGCAAGCTCCGGGCGCGGATCGCGGAGCAGCGCGCCGCCGTCCTGCGTGGGCTCGAGGTGCCCCTCCCGCGAGCTCGAGAATGAGGCCGGTCCTCCTCGTGATCGCCGGGCCGAACGGGTCCGGGAAGACGACGGTCACCGTCCGGCTGCGCGAGGAGCACTGGAGCGAGGGCGTCGAGTACCTGAACCCGGACGAGATCGCGCGCGACCGCTTCGGTGACTGGAACGCGCGCGAGACGGTGCTCGAAGCGGCGCGCTGGACCGAGGCGCGCCGGGAGGAGCTGCTCGCGGCCCATGCCGGCATCGCCTTCGAGACCGTCCTCTCGACGCAGCAGAAGGTCGACTTCGTCCGGCGCGCGAAGGACGCGGGCTACTTCGTGCGGACGTTCTTCGTCGGCACCACCGATCCCAGGATCAACGCGGCCCGCGTCGCAGGTCGCGTCATGGCGGGTGGCCACACCGTTCCGATCGAGAAGATCGTCAGCCGGTACGTCGGCTCGATGGCAAACCTTTCGGCGATGATCCGCCTGTCGGACCGCGTCTACGTCTACGACAACTCGGTCGACGACGTGGAGGCGCGCCTCTGCGCTCGCACGATCGATGGGCAGCTCCGCAAGATCTACGGGCCGCTCCCGGAGTGGGTCGCGGACGCCGTCCTCCCGCTGCCGCGGCACCCCGAGTTCGTCGACGCGCGCGCCTCCTGAGCGGGCGGAGAAACCGTGCCCGGAGGAGCTCGCCGGGGCAGGGCCAGCGCTGGCAAAGGATCGCGCTTCGCGGTACAACGACGGCCCTCATGCCCGTTCCTTTCATCGACCTTTCGCGCCTCGTGGGGCGCATCCGCGACGACGTCCTTCCCGCGTGGACCGAGTGCCTCGACAAGTGCGAGTTCGTCGGCGGGCCGCGCGTGGCGGCGGTCGAGAAGAAGCTCGCGTCGGTGCTCTCCGTCCCGCACGTCGTGTCGTGCGCGAACGGAACGGACGCGATCCTCGTCGCGCTCCAGGCGATGGGCGTGAAGCGTGGGATGAAGGTCGCGCTCCCGAACCTCACGTTCTGGGCGACGTTCGAGGCCGTCGCGCAGCTCGGGGCAACGCCGGTGCTCGTCGACGTGAACCCGGACGACCTCCAGCTCGACCTCGATCAGCTGAAGGCGGCGCACGACGCCCATCGCTTCGACGCGGTCATCCTCGTCCACCTCTATGGCTGGACGTCGGCGCGCCTCGGCGAGATCCGTGCGTTCTGCAAGGAACGGAACCTCCCCCTCGTCGAGGACGGCGCGCAGTGCTTCGGCGTCGAGGTGGGCGGTCAGCCCGTGCTCGCCGCGAGCACGATCGCGACGCTCTCGTTCTACCCGGCGAAGGTCGTCGGCGGCGCGATGGACGGCGGCGCGGTCACGATGGCGTCGCCGGAGCACGAGAAGTTCGTCCGCTCGATCTGCAACCACGGCCGCTCGGACCACTACTCCTACGCGCACGTCGGCTGGAACTCGCGCATGGGCGGCGTCCAGGCCGCGTTCCTGAACCGCGTCCTCGACGAGGTGCCCGCGATCATGGAGTCGCGCCGGAAGGCGGCCGCGTTCTACCGCGCGCGCCTCGCGGACCAGAAGAAGATCCGCGTCTACGGCCCGCCCGCGGGCGTCGTCGAGAACGGCTACCTCAACGTCCTCACCGTCGAGGGCAAGAAGGGCCAGGAGATCGTCGATGCGCTGAAGAAGGTCGGGATCGGCGCCGCGCGCACGTACCCGGAGACGATGGACGTGCAGCCGCCGGCGAAGGACGTCGGCGCAATCGTGCACGGTGAGATGAAGGTGTCGCGCGCGATGTGCGAGCGCGTCGTCAACCTCCCGCTCTTCTACGGCATCCGCGAAGACGAGTGCGAGACGGCGGTCCGCGCGCTCCTCGAGGTGATCTGATGGCTCTTCCCAACCGCGTGAAGATCGTCCTCGTCGGCCTCGGCCGCATGGGGCGGAACCACTTCCGCGTCCTGAAGGAGACGCCGGGCTTCGAGCTCGTCGCGGTGGTCGACGGGAAGGCGAACCCGCCGTCCCCCACCGACCTCGCCGGCGCGAAGTTCGTCCGCGACCTCGCCGAGCTCGACGACGCGTCGTACGAGGCCGCCGTCATCGCGACGCCGACCGGGACCCACCACGCCGTCGCCCTCCAGCTCATCGCGAAGGGCAAGCACCTCCTCGTCGAGAAGCCGCTCGCGAGCACCTATGCGCAAGGCGTCGAGATCCTGGAAGCCGCGCAGAAGAAGGGGATCAAGCTCGTCGTCGGTCACGTCGAGCGCTTCAACCCCGCCGTCCGCAAGCTCCGCGAGATCATCAAGGAGGGCTTCCTCGGGACGCCGATCCACTTCGCGTTCACGCGCGTCGGCGGCTACCCGGACACGCTCGTCCAGGGCAACAACGTCATCCTCGACCTCGCGGTGCACGACATCGACGTGCTCCGCAGCATCGTCGGGCCGCTGAAGCTCGAACACTCGATGTGCCACGTGACGTGGCGCGAAGGCGTCTTCGACACCGCCGAGATCCTCCTCGGCTCGGCGAGCGGCGCGAGCGCGACGGTCCACGTGAACTGGATCACGCCGACGAAGATCCGCTCGATCCGGGTGACCGGTACGCGTGGCGTCTGCTTCGTCGACTACATCATGCAGACGTGCGAGCTGATGGGCGGGAGCCTCCTCAAGCAGGTCGAGCCGTCGAGCTCGAGCTTCGACGTCATCCAGCAGCTCTACATGACGAGCGACAAGATCCAGTTCGGCGTCCACAAGGTCGAGCCGCTGAAGGTGCAGGCGACGCAGTTCCACGCCTTCATCGTCACCGGTGACACCGGCGAGCTCTGCACGGGCAAGGACGCCCTCGCGGCGGTCCTCCTCGCCGAGCGCGCGGTGCAGGTGGAGCAGACGCGCACGAAGGCGCGCTCGCTGCCTCCGACCGAGAAGCTGCCGACGCTGGACGACGAATGGATCTGAGCTGAACGCCGGAACGCGGTGAAGAGCCGACTCGTCCAAGAGTGGCGGAAGTTGCGCCCGTACTTCTCGCTCCTCGACTTCGAGGAGAAGCCGACCACGCGCATCGCGTGGCTCGTGCGGATCGGCGTGATCCTCGCGGCGGGCTATCTGCTCTTCCTGCGGGTCGGTACGGCGACGCGGCCGCTGCTCTCGGCGCGGCCGCTCCCCGCGATCCCCACCGCCGAGGTGGACGACTATCGCTTCCGCCTCCCCGAGCGCACGCGGCGCGAGATCTTCACGAAGATCGCGATCGCCGAGAACGCCGAGCGTGAACGCGCGATCCGCGAGAAGACCTGGGTGATCCCGGGCTACCCCCAGGGCCACCAGTGGTCGCGGGAGGACGACCGCGGGCACTATGAGCGCGTCGCGCTCCGCAACCTCGCCCTCGAGTACAAGGTCACGCTCACGCAGCTCTACCTGATCCTCGACGAGGGGATCCGCGAGCGCTGGCCGGGCCCGGACGGCAATCCGCTCCCCGGCACGACCCCTCCGCTCGATCCGAGGACCGGATGGTGAGGAAGCTCGCGCACGACGTCTTCGGACGTGCGATGACCGTCCGCTGGACCGACCACCTCGCGGCGCTGACGCTCGCGCGGTTCGTGATCTGGGTCGCGGTCGCCGTCTACTCGCACGAAGGCATCCTCACCGATCCGTGGAAGCTCGCGGACTGGATGGACGACCACCAGTTCTACGCGTGGGAGGAGTCCGATCGGATGACCCTCCTCCGGTGGCACCAGCTGCCGGCGTGGAACCCGTACTGGTGCGGCGGCACGATCGGGATCGGCGCGCCGGAGGATCCGTTCCTCGGACCCGACTTCCTCTTCCGCCTGATCTTCGGCGTCGCGCACGGGAGGCGGCTCGCGATCGTCTTCCTCGTCGTGATGGGGTTCGAGGGGACCTATCGCTTGTGTCGTCGCCTCGACTCGACCGCCGTGGCGGCCGCCTTCGCGGCGATCCTCTACGGCACGTGTGACAAGTTCGTCGGATTCATCCACGACGGCTGGGTGAACTTCCTCGGCTTCGAGCTGATCCCGTGGGTCGTGCTCTGCCTGATCAACGGGCTGAATTCCTGGCGCTGGCGCCTCCTCGGCGGCTTCTTCTTCGGGTGGATCGTGATGTCGGCCGGGACCTACCCCACGCCGTTCACGCTCCTCACCGTCGGCTATTTCACCGTCGCCCTCTGGCTCCGCGGGTTCCTCTCCCGCGAGCCGCGCGCCTGGCTGATGCCGTTCGTGTCCGCGATCACGATCGGCGTCGTCGCGCTCTGCGTGTCGTTCGGCAAGCTCGTACCGACGCTCTCGTTCCTGTCGCAGTTCCCGCGCGTCTTCACGCCGGTCGAGACGCACGGGGCGACGGAGATCTTCACCCAGTTCTGGGTCCGCTACGGCGCATTCGCGGCGCTCGCCCTCGTCGGCGTCGTGACGGCCGACGTCGCCGCGGGCATCTGTCTCGGCGGCGCGATGCTGTTCTACGCGCTCGCGATGGGTGACTTCGGCGATTGGTCGCCGTTCCACCTCCTCAAGTCGCTCCCGCTCTTCAAGCAGCTCCGTTTCCCGGATCGGTACACGGTCCTCGTCCTCTTCTTCACCGCGATCGCCGCTGCCCGCGGGATAACCAGGCTCGAGGACGCCTTGCCCGGGCTCGTCCGCGCGACATGGGAGCGGGTCGATGCCGGCCTCCGCGCGCCCGGACGCGTCCTCCGCTTCATGATGTCGAAGCTCCCGCGGAGCTGGCAGCGGAAGGAAGCGGAGCTCGCGAAGCGCGGACCGGTCCCGATGCCCGCCGAGCTCGGTTGGGTCGCGATCGGCCTCGCGGCGTGGCTCGCGTACGACAAGGGGCTGCCGCTCCTCGAGGAGGTCCTCGCCGGCGTCCGGATCCGCCCCGGCACGATGTACGTGCAGGAAGCGCCGCGTCGCTACGACGGCGAGTTCAAACAGCACCGCGGCAACCGTCGCGACGCGCACGTCTTCCCGCCCGTCAACATGGGCACGATCTACTGCGTCGCCGGCAACCCGCTCCCCGAGTCGAAGCTCCTCCGCGGTGATCTCGCGCAGGAGGAGTACCCCGCCGATCCGACGAAGGCGACGGTGAAGCGTCTCGACTGGTCTCCCAACGCGATCACGCTCGACGTCGACGCGAAGGAGCCCACGACGATCTACGTGAACCAGAACTGGGCGCCGGCGTGGCGGACCGACGTAGGCACCGTGACGAGCGTCGAGAAGCTCCTCGCCGTCGACGTCCCGGCCGGCAAGCACACGGTCCACCTCGTCTACCGCGACACCTTCCTCTACTTCTGCCTCCTCGTGTCGGCGGCGTCGCTCCTCGGTCTCGCCTTCGTGTTCGGCCGCGACGGCGTCCGCTTCGTCCGGAAGGAGGCGGAGGCGTGGAAGACGATGCCGTGGTGGCCCGATCAGCTGCCGACCGACGACGAGCCGCCCGCCGCGGAGGGGCCGGACGAGGCGTCGCCCGCGAGCGAGACGGAGCAGGCGCCCGTCGAGCCGTGAGGGCGAGACGCAGCGCATGGGTCTCCAGGGTGATGCTCGCCGAGCTCGGTGACCCGTACGCGTCGATGATCGCGCGGTCGATCGCCTCCTGAGGTCACGCCCCGCGAGCACCTGTCGTGGTAGCGTCGACCCTGCTCGCATGGGTCACGTCCCGCTGCTCGACGAGCTCGCCATTGTCGCCGCGCTCGGCGTTCTCGTGACCGTCGTGCTGGCACGCCTGAAGCTCCCCACGGTCGCGGGCCTGCTCGCGGCCGGCGCGCTCGTCGGCCCCTTCGGGCTCGCCCTGACGAAGTCGGTCCACTCGATCGAGGTCCTGGCCGAGGTCGGGGTCGTCCTCCTCCTCTTCACGATCGGCCTCGAGTTCTCGCTCGCGCGCCTGAAGGACATCTTCCGTCAGGTGGCGCTCGGCGGCGTCCTCCAGGTCGGCCTCACCACCGCCGTCACGGCGGCGATCGCGGTCGCGCTCGGACAGCCCCCGTCGCGCGGTCTCTTCTACGGGTTCGCCTTCGCGCTCTCGAGCACCGCGATCGTCCTCCGGGCCCTGGCCGAGCGGCGCGAGCTCGACGCCCCGCACGGACGCTTCATCGTCGGCACGCTCATCTTCCAGGACCTCTGCGTCGTGCCGATGGTGCTCGTCGTGCCTCTCCTCGGACCGTCGGCGCCGAGCGGCGGCGCGCTCGGCGCGATCGTGCTCGCGCTCGGCAAGGCCGTCGTCGTCGTCATCGGCACCGTCACCGTCTCCCGCTTCGTCGTCCCGAAGATCCTGGGCTGGGTGGACGCGAGCCGGAGCCGCGAGGTGTTCCTGCTCGCCATCCTCGGGCTCTGCATCGGGACCGCCTGGCTCACCTCCCTCGCGGGCCTCTCGCTCGCGCTCGGCGCATTCCTCGGCGGAATGGTCGTCGCCGACACGGAGTACGGGCACCGCGCGATGGGCGACGTCCTGCCCCTCCGCGACGCGTTCGTGAGCATCTTCTTCGTCTCGCTCGGCATGCTCTTCGACGTCCGTGTCGTCGCACGTGAGCCGCTCCTCGTCCTCGCGCTCCTGGCAGGGTTCCTCCTCGCGAAGGGGCTGCTCGCGACGATCGCGGCGATGGCCATGCGCTTCCCTTCACGCGTCGCGTGGCTGGCGGGCGTCGGGCTCGCACAGTTCGGCGAGTTCGGCTTCGTCCTCACCCGACTCGCCGAGTCGTCGGGCGTCGTCGACGAGGCGGCGATCGGTCCGCTCCTCGCCGCGGGCATCGCGTCCATGTTCCTCACGCCTCTGCTCGTCCGCGCTGCGCCTCACATCACCGCGGGCGAACGCCTCCTCGCGCCGCTCGAGCGCCTCATCGGCGTGCGCAGCATCGATGCCGTCGACGACGAGCACGCCATCGAGGGCGGTCACGTCGTCATCGTCGGGTTCGGCGTCGGCGGCCAGCTCGCCGCGGACGCGCTGCGCGGCGCCGAGACTCGGTTCGTGTTCATCGAGCTGAACGCCGAGAACGTCCGGCTCGGCAAGGCGCTCGGCCTCCCCGTCTACTACGGCGACGCGACGAGCGAGGAGGCGCTCCGGCACGCTCACGTGGACTCGGCCAGGCTCGTCGTCCTCCTGATGAACGATCCCCACGCTGCTCAGCGCGTCGTCGACACGATCAAGCGCGTGGCTCCGGACGTGCCCGTGCTCATGCGCACGCGTTACCTCTCCGAGCGGCAGCCGCTGCTTCGCCTCGGCGCGAAGGACGTGGTCGTCGAGGAGGTGGAGGGCGCCGTCGAGGTCATCGCGCGGATGCTCCGGTGGATCGACGTGCCGCGCAACGTCATCGACGCGCGGCTCCGCGAGGTACGCGCGAGCACGAACTCGCGCGACCGCGCGCATACCGTCCAGCCGGCACAGCTCGGAAGCACCGCAGCGCTCGCCGAGCTGCGGATCGAGTCGGTCCAGCTCGACGACGCGAGCCCCGTGGTGGGGCGCTCGCCGATCGATCTCCGGGTGCAGAGCGAGACGGGCGCCCTCGTCGTGGGAGTACGGCGCGACGGGAAGCTCCTCCCGGCGGTGGACCCTCATGCACCCTTGCTCGCGGGCGACGTGGTCTACTTCGTCGGCACACCGGAGGCCCTCGAGAGCGCCGTGCGCGTCTTCGACGCCGCCGCGCCCCGCGCGACGATGGCCTGAAGCCGGCGACCTGAGCCGTGCGCTGCGGCACCCGCGCCGTGGCATCCGCCCTGCTTCTCGGTGCACATGCACCAGGAGCAGAGCCGCCCGATCATCATGGCGCACGCGGAGGAGAACGGTGAGACGCTGACCGTCGCGGTCGACGTCCTCGACGAGCCGGGCGTGCGTCGCCATCCGGCGGACGGGATCGTGCGTGACGTCCGCAGCGCCGTCGTCGCCGACGTGCGTCCGCGGCGCGCCACGGGCATCCTCGCGCTCCTCGGCATCGTGGCGGCCGGCGTCGGTGTGGCTCGCGTGCTCGACCTCGGCGCGCGTGCGGCGAAGCGGCGCCGGCGCATGTCCGGGATCACGCTCGCGACGAGCGCGCTCGCCGGCGCGGCGCTCGTGCGCTTCCAGCTCGCCCGCCTCTTCTCGGCCGAGCCGGAGTACGAGCTCGAGCTCTCGGAGGGCGACTTCGAGATCCGCCGCTACCCGGCGCTGAACATCGCGCAGACGCGCGTGTCGGGCGCCTGGCGAGAGGGGCTCGACGAAGGCTTCCGCCGTCTCGCGCACTTCATCTTCGGCGGCAACGTCGCGCGTGATCCGCGGACGCTCACGGCCGGGCGCGACCACCACCCGCGCAAGCTCGCGATGACGACGCCGGTGATCTCGCAGCGCGAAGGGGAGCACCACATCGTCGCGTTCGTGATGCCGCCGGGTGAGACCCTCGAGAGCCTCCCGGTCCCGCAGGACGCGAGCGTCTCGGTCGACATGGTGAGCCCGCGTCGTGTCGCCGTGCTCCGCTTCCGCGGTCGCTACACGACCGAGGCCGTGCGGGCGAAGCAGGAGGAGCTCTTCGCGCTCGTCGAGGCTGCGGGGCTCACGCCCGCAGGCGAGCCCGTCTTCGCCGCCTACGATGCGCCGTCGACGCTTCCGATCCTGCGTCGCGACGAGGTCTGGCTCCCGATCGCGTGAGCCTGGCCGAGGCCAGGTGCATGCCTGGCCCGGGCCAGGCGGCGGCCCTTCGAAGATGTGGGAATCACACGCGGCGCGTCGTGGCATGCCCGTCGCTGGAGGGGCCGGACATGCGCAGAGCTGCTCGGCTCGACCCTTCCTCACGTCGGGACTACGCTTCCCCGTCGATGGCAGGGCTCCGGGTCTCGCGGGCGAATCGCTCCCCGATCGAAGTGCGCCATCTGCGCGCGCCCACTCCGATCCACTTCCCGGAGGCGGAGGACGTGCCCGAAGGCTACGCGCACCTCGTCGTGCGCACGTTCCTGTTCCAGCTCCTGCAGTTCGCGCTCGGGCCGGAGCACACGGTCGGCTCCGACCAGTTCATCTACTGGAACGCGACCGACCCACGCCGTTGTCTCTCGCCGGACGTGTTCGTACGGCTCGAGGCGAAGCAGCGCGTCTTCGGCTCGTGGAAGACGTGGGAAGAGGGCGGCGCGCCCGACCTCGCCGTCGAGGTGATCAGCCCGAACGAAGGCGACGGCATCGAGTGGGACGAGAAGGTCGCGCGCTACCACGAGCTCGGCGTGCGCGAGCTCGTGCGCTTCGATCCGGAGGGCACGCCGGGACGGCAGATCCGCGTGTGGGATCGGGTCGAGGGCGATCTCGTCGAGCGCGTGCAGGAGGAGCGGCCGATCTGCGCGACGCTCGGTCTGCGCTGGATCGTCGCACCGGTGGCGGATGCACCGTCCGGGCTCCGACTCGCCGACGAGACCGGTGCGCTCGTTCTCACCGCGCTCGAGGCGGAGCAGAAGGCGCTCGAGGCGGAGCAGAAGGCGCGCGAGGCGGAGCAGAAGGCGCGCGAGGCGGAGCAGAAGGCGCGCGAAGCGGAGCAGAAGGCGCGCGAAGCGGAGCAGAAGGCGCGCGAGGCGGCCGAAGCGCGCGTCCGCGAGCTCGAAGCGCTCCTCCGCGCGAAGGGCTGACCAAGACGCGCCGAGAAGCTCGTTCACTTCGGCGTCGCTTTGCTCCGCCTTCGTGGACGTCCGTGGACTCCGTCCACTCCCGTTCATCGATGCCCAAGCTTCTCGTCGTGTCTACGACACGCCGAGAAGCTTGTTCATCGAGGCTTCGTCGGCCGGGGTGAACGGGTACTGGTCGAAGTCGGTCGAGGCGACCCACTTGAACGCGTTCACCGCGCGCGCTTCGAGCGCGCTCTCGCCGCCGACGATCGTGCACTCGTAGAGGAACAGGTCGACGACGTAGTGCTCGTACGGATGGCTCACGAAGGAGATGAGCTTCCCGACGGAGACGTCGACGCCGAGGCGATGCGTCATCTCCCGCTCGAGCGCCTGCTGGTCCGTCTCGCCGGCCTCGACCTTGCCGCCGGGGAACTCCCACATGAGCGGCAGCACCGCGGTCGCGCGGCGCTGCGTGATGAGGTACTGCCCGTCCCGCTCGACGACCGCTGCGACGACTCGGATCGTCCTCGGGGGCGTGGCCATCAGAGAGCCACGCGGAAGAGCTGCTGCCCCATCAGCAGCACGTCGCCGTTCTTGATTTCGGTCTCCTCGTGGAGGCGGAGGAACGACCCGTTCGAGCTGCCGAGGTCCGTGAGGAGGAGACGGCCGTTGTCCCAGGTGAGTCGGCAGTGGAGGCCGGAGACGTAGCCGTCCTCGGGGAAGAGCACGTCGCCGCGCTCGCGACCGAGGTGCACGCCGGTCTCCGGGATCGGGAACGCGTTGCCGGTCACGTCGCGGCCGATGACGAGCGCGATCCGGCCGACATAGCCCTTCGACGGCGAGCCGAGCCGCTCGACGCCGTCCGGCGAGGCCGGCTCGGGCGTGAGGGGCTCGTACTTGATGATCTCCTGGCCGATCCGGAACATGTCGTTCGGCCGGAGCTCGACGGGGACGTCGCGAACGAGCTTCTTGTAGACGCCGTTCAGCGAGCCCTCGTCCTTCACCGTCAGCCGCGGGCCGACGTGCTTGAACGTGGCGTGCCGCGGCGACAGATAGCTGTCGCCCGCGAAGATCGCGCCCGTCTCACGGCCGACCGTGATGTTCGCGGACGGGAGCGCGTAGGTGCCCGCCTCGCTGCCGTCGGCGCGGAGCGCCGTGAGCACGACCGAGCCGCCGCCTGCGGGACCCGCCACGGCTGCCGCCGGAGCAGGCTTCGGCGCGGCCGCCGGCGTGAGGCGGAAGCCACACGACCCGCAGAACAGGTTCGACGGCGCGTTCATGTGCCCGCACTGCGGGCACGGCGTCGAAGCGCCGGCCGGCGCCGACGACGGAGCCGCCGGCGGAATCGCCGCCGCGACCGGAGCCGGGTGCGGCTGCGCGACGGGCGCCGCGACCGGCGCGGCGTGTCCCATCGACACCGGCGCGGGCTGCGGCGCGGCCACGGGAGCCTGGACCGCCTTCACGCCCTGCGGCGGCGTCTGCGGAGAGAACGGCTTCGGCGCCGCGTCTCGCGGCAGCTCTGCTCCGCAGCCGAGGCAGAACTTGTAGTGATCTTGGTTGTCCTTGCTGCACTTCGGGCAGGTGATCAACGGAGCCTCCGGACCTTTGGGCCCGAGCAGAAATATTGGGCGGAAGCGAGTATCGGACGGGGGGGAGAGGTGGGTCAAGCTAGCCGGGAGTGCAGGCCTTTCCCAGGGGTTCTGCGCGGTGGCCCGCGCCGCAGGCAGGCTTGGGCGCCTTGCCTACATCGGGGCCAGCTCGATCAGGTCGGCTCGACGTCGTTCGCGGCCGGTCCGGCCACACCGTCCGTGCTCCGGTCCGCGGGTCCTGCCGGTGCCGAGGCGAGTGGGTCGAGCTCGCGGAGGTACTTCGTGATCCGCTTTGCGCGCTTCTGCTCGAGCGCGGCGAGCGCCTCGTCGCGCGCCTCGGCATCGAGGCCGCGGCTCTCGCGGACGGACGCGATGGCGACGTCGGCATCGTGGATCTCGCCGAGCCGCTTCTGGAAGACCGTCGCCGGTCCGAGCATCGCGCGGGCGTCGATCGGGAGCGCCTCGGCGAGGAGCTCGATCGAATAGCGAAGCTCCTTGTAGGCGATGCGGAGCTCGTGGAGCCCGGCCACGTCCTCGGTCGAGACGTCGCGCCGGTCCTCGACGCCGCGTCGCGCGCGCTCGACGGTCCGCCGCGCGAAGCGTCCGAGCTCGCGATCGCGATCGGGGTCGACCGGGAACACGAGGAGCGCCTTCAGCATCACGCGGGCGCGGTCGAGGTCGCCGCGCTCGATCCGTGCGACGACGGCGCGCCGGAGCCTCGCCTCGCGCGGCTTCCGGCTCGCGAGCCAGGTTCCGAACGCGGGCGCCTCCGACGCGCCTTCGAGCGTCTCCTCGAGGACCTCCTCGTCGCGGAGCTCGCCGGTCGCGCGCATCACCTCCGCATAGGCGCGTCGCACGACGTCGGTGTGCCAGCGCCCGAAGAGGCTCCGCGACATCTTGAGGAGCGTGCGTAGCCGGCGGATCGCGACGCGGAGGTCGTGGATCGCCTCGTCATCGGTGGACTCCGCCAGCACGCGCGGGATCGCGGCGGCGATCGCGCCGTCGGCCTCGAGGAGCTTCTTCGAGACGAAGCTCGCGGCCATCGGCACGCGCTTCTCGGGCTCGTTCTCTCGTGTCATGGCCTGCTCCGGAGGACGTGCACGACGGTGAGCGGCTTCATCCCGAGCGCCTTGTGGAACGTGCGCCGGACGGCCATCCGTGCGTTCTCGGCGACGACCTCGTCGCGCGCGATCGCGGCCACGTCGAGGTCGTCGATCGCGCGCTTCACGCTCGCGCGCGCGGCCTCGAGCAGGCTCGCCGAGGCGCTCTCGTCGATCACGCCGCGGGTCGCGAGGTCGACGCGCTCGACCCCGCCGCGCGCGTCGAGCACCACGAAGCACGCCGCGCAGCCCTCCTGCGCGAGCGCCTGCCGTTCGCGGATCACCGTCTTCGGGACGGCGCGCCCGGCCCAGACGTGGACGCGCCCGGTCGGCATCGTGCCGGCGCGCTCGATCCCGCCGCTCGAGAGCGCGGCGACGTGCCCGTTCTCCAGCACCATCGTGCGCCCCACGCCGGTCTCGGCCGCGAGCGCGGCGTGCCGGCGGAGATGGTGGAGCGTGCCGTGGACCGGCACGAACGCGCGCGGACGCACGAGCTCGAGCATCCGACGCTGCTCGGGGCGGTGCGCGTGGCCGCTCACGTGGATTCCGCGATCGCTGAGGCGCGTCCGCACGTCGACCCCGAGGCGGAGCAGCTTGTCCACGATCGCGAACACGTCGGGCTCGTTACCCGGGATCGCACGCGCGGAGAGGATGACCGTGTCGCCCGCCGCGACTGCGAACGCGGGGTGCTCACCGCGGGCGAGTCGCGCGAGCGCGGCGCGCTCCTCGCCCTGCGAGCCGGTCGCGATCGCGAGGATGCGCTCGCGCGGGAGCTCGCGGAGGGCGCTCTCGGGCCAGACGACGTCGTCCGCCCACGGCAGGTAGCCGGTCGCACGCGCGACGCGCGAGTGCGTGCCGACGCCGCGACCGAGGAGGACGATCTTTCGGTTCGTGCGGCGTGCGACGTCGCCGAGGAGGCGGAGACGATGCACGTTCGACGCGAACATCGCGACGACGACCGCGCCCTTCGCGCTCTCGACGATGCGCCCGAGCGCGTCGCCGACGTCGACCTCGTTGCCGGTGCGGCCTTCGCTGTCGATGTTCGTCGAGTCGGAGAAGAGGAGCGAGACGCCCTCGTCACCGAGCTCGCGGAGGCGCTCCTCGTCGAAGGTTTCGCCGTCGGGCGGTGCGTCGTCGAACTTGAAGTCGCCGGTGTGGATCACGGTGCCCGCGTCGGTGCCGATCGCGAGCGCGGTCGCGTCCGCGATCGAGTGCGTGACGCGGATGGGCTCGACCCGGAACGAGCCGACGTGGAACGCCGAGCGCGGCTGCGTCTCGACGAGCCGCGCGTGCGCGAGGATCTCGTGCTCGGCGAGCCGCTCGCGCACGAGCCCGAGCGCGTACTTCGGCCCGTAGACGGGGACGTCGTGACGGGCGAGGAAGTACGGCAGCGCGCCGATGTGATCCTCGTGCCCGTGCGTCAGCACGACGCCCGCGACATGCACGCCGAACGCGTCGAGCGCGGAGAAGTCGGGATGCACGACGTCGATGCCGAGCCCGCGCTCGTCGAACGTCACGCCGCAGTCGACGACGAGCACCTCACCGCGCTGCTCGAGGGCCAGGCAGTTCATCCCGACCTCGCCGAGCCCGCCGAGGGGCAGCACGCGTACGACTCCGGACGTCTCCACGATCGGTGGGCTTAGCACGGCCGCGTCGAGGGGGCTCGGCCGCGCTCCGCCGGCGTTTCCGCGGCGCGGAACCGTGCTAAGGGAGGCGAGCGCATGTCCGATTCGGTTCGGCCACATCCGATGAACAAGCCCGGCCTCGCGGGGAAGCGCTTCCTCGTCGTCACGGGCAAGGGCGGGGTGGGCAAGACCACGGTTTGCGCCGCCGAAGCGCTCGCGCTCGCCCACAAGGGCAAGCGCGTGCTCGTCGCGATGTGCAACGCGAAGGAGCGGCTCAGCACGTACCTCGGGTCGCAGCTGATCGGCCCCGAGGTCGTGCCCGTCGCGCCGAACGTGTGGGCCGTGAACATGGAGCCGGAGGCGGCGCTCGAGGAGTACGGGATGATGACCCTGCACTCTCGTGCACTCTACAAGCTCCTCTTCGACAACAAGTACGTCCGCACCTTCTTCCGCGCCGTCCCCGGGATGCAGGAATGGGCGATGCTCGGCAAGGCGTGGTGGCACACGACCGAGCTCCGCGAGGACGGCACGCCGAAGTACGACGTCGTGATCCTCGATGCGCCGGCGACCGGTCACGGTCTCGACATGCTGCGGGTGCCGAAAGTGATCCTCGACGTCGTCCCGGCCGGCATCCTCCGGCGCGACGCCGAGCGCGCGTGGCACTTGTTCCAGGACCCAGACACCTGCGCGGTCGTCCTCGTCACGCTCCCCGAGGAGATGCCGACGACGGAGACGATCGAGCTCGCGCGTGCGATCCGGGACGAGCTGAAGCTCCCGATCGGCAAGGTCGTCGTGAACCAGGTGCTCCCGCCGCTCTTCTCGCGCGAGGAGCGCGCCGCGCTCGAGGCGGGCGAGCCGCCGCGCGACCTGTCCCCGCCCGAGGTCGCCGTCGGCGTCGCGCGGAGCCGAGCGATCCGCGAGCGCGTCCAGGCCGAGAGCCTCCATCGCCTCGCCGAGGAACTCCCGGTGTCGCCATCGTATCTCCCGCTGATGTTCGAGGACGCCGCGCGTCCGGAAGCGATCCACGAGCTGGCGAAGCGCCTCTGACGGTCGTCTTCCGTCTTCCGTCTTCCGTCTTCCGTCTCCAGGGCCTGCCTCGTGCCGAGCGCGCGGCACTCGAGAAGAGAAGCGCTGCCAGTCGGAGGGCGCTGCGGTTCGGAACGGCCTACGGAAGACGGAAGACGGAAGACGGAAGACGCGAGTCGGCAGACACGCCACGCCTCGACAGACCGCGATCGAAGCAAGGCCTCACAGAACGACAGCCTTCTCGATCCGATCCATCCGGAACTGACGCTTGTCCTTCTTGCCGAGATCGAACGCGTTGATGAGCGTCTGCGTCCGCTCCATGACGACGCTCTCGATCCGCACGTCGCGCTCGGTCGGAACGCCGTTCGAGTCGCGGTAGACCATCCGGAGCGGCTGCTGCTCGAACCAGGCGCGCTCGATCGCCTCGCGCACTTGCTTGTCGACCGGCAGCGCCGGGATGCCGACGAGCTTCAGCTCCTCGAGGCGGCCGAGCAGCTCGCGCTGCGCCGACGACGACAGCGCCGCGCGCACCTTGTCGAGCGCGCGCTCGAGGGTGCCGGTGAACGGGAGGAGCCGCATCTCGACCGCGTGCGTCCCGAGCGCGACGAGGAGTGCCGCCTCGCGTGCGGTGAAGTTCACGGGCGGAAGCGCGTAGCTCTTGTCGAGCGCGTAGCCGCCGCCGCGACCGCGCTCGGCGGCGACGGGGAGGGACGCATCCCGGAGCGCGTCGAGGTCCCGGTAGATCGTGCGGATCGTCACCCCGAAGCGCTCGGCGAGCTGTTCGGCGGTGACGCCGGTGCGACGGCCGCGGAGGACCTCGGCGAGAGCGAAGAGGCGTTCGGTGCGCTTCACGACAAACCTGACATGAGGCTGACACGCGGCCCTGGCATCGTGCAACCCATGAACAAAATCGTCCTCTGGGAGCTGGGTGAGACGGGCCTCGAAGGCATCGAGTCGTACTCGCCGTTCTGTCTGAAGGTCCACCGCGCGCTGAAGCTCGCCGGCCTTGCGTACGAGCGCCGTCACGTCGGCGCCCCGATGGCGCTGAAGAGGCTGAATGCCGCGGGCCAAGCGCCGGTCCTCGTCGTCGACGGGCAGCCCATCGCGGACTCGTCCGCGATCCTCCGCTGGATCGACGCCGCCGTGCCGGGGCGCCTCGTCCCCGCCGATCCGCGCCTCGCCGCCGAGGCCTGGCTCTGGGAGGAGCTCGCCGATCGCTCGCTCAACAACTTCCTCGTCGCCGCGCGCTGGGCCGACCCGAAGAACTGGCCCCTCACGAAGGCCTGCTATTTCGGCAAGGCGCCGTGGTTCGTCCGCGCGCTCGTCGCGCCGCGGATGCGGGCCGGCGTCGTGAAGGCGCTCGCCGCCCGCGACGTGATCCGCCACGGCCTCGTGGCGACGTGGGCCGAGTACGACCGCATCCTCGACCACCTCGAGGCCTACGCCCCGGTGAAGGGGTTCTGGGTGGGGACCGACGGGCCGAGCGTCGCCGACCTCTCGCTCTTCGGTCAGCTCCGCGCGCTCCGCACCGATCTCACGCCGGCGCAGTCGCACGCGATCGCGCTCCGGCCGAAGCTCGACGACTGGCTCGATCGCGTCGACGCCGCGACGCGGTCGTCGCGCGGCGACGGCTCGCACCTCCGAGCCGTTCCGCGCGACTTCCGCAGCGCGCGCGTCGCCTAGGAAGAACCCGAACGGAATCGCGAGGATTGACGGCGGGGCGGGATCCCTGTCTCCTCCGCCCGTGCCGTTCACCTATCCGTATCCGCGCCCGGCCGTGACGTGCGACAGCGTCGTGTTCACGATGCGCAGAGGCGACCTCGCGGTGCTCCTCATCCGTCGGAAGGACGACCCGTTCAAGGGCGCCTGGGCACTGCCGGGTGGTTTCGTGAACGAGAACGAATCGCTCGACCGCGCGGCGGCTCGCGAGCTCTACGAGGAGACCGGCCTCTCCGGGCTGCGTCTCCAGCAGCTCTGCGCGTTCGGCGATCCCGGACGCGACCCGCGCGGTCACACGATCACGGTCGCCTACGTCGCGTTCCTGCTCGCGGAGGCGACCCTCACCGCCGGCGACGACGCCGACGGCGCCGAGTGGCTCCCGCTGAAGTCGCTCCTCCTCACCGAGAAGGCGATCGCGAAGGCGACGTCGAAGCGTCCGAGCTCGCCGCCGAAGCGCAGCGCGGCCCGCGCGCGGACGGCGACGCCGAAGGACCGCGTCCTCCTCGCGTTCGATCACGCGAAGATCATCAACGCGGCCTACTCGCGCCTGCTCCGCCACCTCGACAACCCGGTGCGCGATCCCGCCTTCGAGCTCCTGCCCCCGCGCTTCACGCTCGCGGAGCTGCAGCGGACCTACGAGGTCGTGCTCGGGAGGACGATGAGCCCGCGCGCGTTCCGCAACCACGCGCTGAAGACGGGCCTGGTCGTGCCCGCGTCCGCGAAGCCCGCTCCGAAGCCGGCGACCCAGCTCTATCGCTGGAACCGGCGCTAGACACGACGAAGCCCCGCGCGTCTCCGACGGCGGGGCTCCCTCGCGCGACCCGAGCCTTCCGGCTCAGGCCTTCTTCAGGTTCTCGGCGACGAAGTCCCAGTTCACGAGGCTCGTGAGGAACGTCTCGATGAACTTCGGACGGAGGTTGCGATAGTCGATGTAATAGGCGTGCTCCCACACGTCGATCGTGAGGAGCGCCTTCTTCCCGTGCTTCATCGGGAGATCGGCGTTCGCCGTCTTCATGACGGAGAGCTTCCCGCCGTCGACGACGAGCCACGCCCAGCCGGAGCCGAACTGGGTCGCCGCGGCGTTCGAGAACTCCTCCTTGAACTTGTCGAAGGAGCCGAAGTCACGGGTGATCGCCGCGAGGACGTCGCCCGTCGGCTGACCGCCGCCGTTCGGCTTCATGCAGCTCCAGAAGAAGGTGTGGTTCCACACCTGGGCCGCGTTGTTGAAGACGCCCCCGTCGCTGCTCATGATGATCTCCTCGAGGCTCTTGTTCGCCTCAGGCTTTCCCTCGAGCAGCTTGTTCAGGTTCGTCACGTAAGCGTTGTGGTGCTTGCCGTGGTGGTACTCGAGCGTCTCCGCGGACATGTGCGGAGCGAGAGCATCCTTGGGATAGGGCAGGTTCGGCAGCGTGAAGGCCATCAACGTTCTCCTTGTGGACCGCGAACACTAAGGTGGGTCGCGCCCGTTGAAAAGGGGCGCCACGCGTGACGGCTGCGGCGGCGCGGCTCAGACCAGCTCGACCAGGGGGCGATGCCCTTCGGCATACGTCACGGCCACGCAGTCGCCCTCGGTCTCGTCCTCGTAGACGATGCACCCGAAGTCCGTCTCGCGGTCGAGGGCGAGGAGGGGGTGGTGCCAGGTGCCGGGCACGTACGCGACGCCCTGCCGTCCCGTCGCGAGAAACGCGCGGAGCGTCGCGAGATCGGGATGACCGGGACGCGGCGCCGCGACGAGCACGACGTACCGCGTCGCGGCCATCGGGAAGAAGAGCTGCGTCGAGAGCGGGTGGTGCTCGAGCATCCGGACTTCGAGCGGCCACTCGAGGCGAGGCGCGCACCGGAAGAGACACAGGTTCGGGCGCGCCTTCTCCGGGCGGAGGTTCTCGACGGGCGCGAGCCAGTCGTAGCGCTTCGCAGTCCCCATGTTCGCCGGCTTCCACGCGAGCTCGGGACGATCCCCGTCGAGCACCGCGCCGTACGGCGCGAAGGTCTCGGGAGTGAGCGGCTCGGTGCGGATGCGGATGGCGGACGACACGACGCCATCCTACCGCCTTCGTCACGGGCACGACGTGCCGGACTTCTCGACCTCGTAGAGCTTCTTCGAGAGCTTGTCCTCGGCGAGGTCGAGCGCCTTCAGCGCGAGGGAACCGCCGAGGCCTGCGTCGAGGTAGAGACCGGTCTTGCCATCGAGCTTCGTCTCGACCAGCGCGCACGGGTTGCCGCCGAGGCCGCCGACGCTCTTCACGAGGGTGTTGGCCGTGTTCGAGAAGTAGCCGCCGGTGACGAACAGCTTGTCGACGCCGACGCCGACCTCGACGCGCGGGAGCGTCGCGACGACGCCGAACGCGGACGGACCGACCGCGACCGTGCCGTTGTGCTTCGCGAGGGAGAGATCGGCCGAGCCGCTCGCGTCGGCGTCGCCGGCGCCGCCGGTCACCTTCACGCCGCCGTCGTTCGACCACGTCACGTGCGCCTTGCCCGAGGTCATCGTGTTCCGCCCGGTCGCGCCGATGACGAGCGCGAACCCGCTCTTCACCTTCAGCACCATCGGCACCTCGCCGACCATGAACGGCTGCCGGTAGGCGACGCCGGGGAGGAGCAGCTTGTTGTAGCCGACCGAGCCCTCCGTGATGCCGACGTCCCAGGTGAGGTCGGCTTCGCCGCTCGTCTTCACGTCCATCACCTGACGATCGGTGACGCGGTTCTTCACGCCGACCTCGAACGCGGTCGCGAGGTTGTTCACCGATCCCTTCACCTCGAGGCGCGCCATGATTCCGCCCGAGCTCTTGGTGAGGACGATGTCGTAGTGGAGCGCGTCACCGTCGCCGGAGACCGTCTTCGACATCTGCCAGCCGTCGGTGAGGAGCGACTTCGCGTCGTCGAAGAGCTGCTTGCCGGGCTTGCCGAGCGAGCTCTCCTCCTTCAGCGGGTCGTCGCCGAGCGGGTGGAGCCCGAAGCTCTGGAACGAGCCCTCCGGCTGCGGGTCGGGAGGAGGCGGCGCCGCCTCGGGCGCGGGCGCGGGATCCGGAGCGGGAGCGGGCGTGCCCGCGTCGGCGTCCTGTGCCGGCGGCGCGGCCGGATCGACCGCGCTCTTGCCCATGTCGCGGATCTCGCGCTCGTGCGGCTCGTCCGTGAACGGCTGGTCGAAGCGGATCTTGCCCGCGAGGCTCATCGAGCCGTTCTCGATGAACTCACCGAATCCGACCGGCGCCTGCTCGACCACGACGTGGTCGCCCTCTTCGCGCACCGACGCGACCTTGAGCACGCCACGTCCCTTCACGACCGTGACCGTGCCGGGACGGAGCACGTCCTTGTCCTTCGCTTCCGGTTTCATCCAGAGGCCCGGTCCCTCGTGCGCGACGAGGAGCGCGTCCCAGCTCGTGCCGTCGAGCTGCTTCACGTCGGAGCGCAGCGTGATGTCCTGCGTCGCGCGGACCGGCGTGCTCGGCGTGCTGCTCGTGCTCGAGCTCTCGTCACCTCCGCCGCATCCGATCGCCGTCGCCGTGAGACCGACGAGACCGAAGAGGCCGAGCACGAACCGGGGATGATGCTTCGTCATGGGCCGTCACTTTCGTCACCCGCGGGCGGATTGGTGCGTCCCCCTCGGAGTGACAACGGTCCTTCTCGGCGCGTTCGTGACCCGACGTTCACGGCGGGCGGCACGATGACGCGCGCACCTCGTCCAAAGCTGCCTAAGCTCGGCGTATGGATCTCCGGATCGGCAAGGCCGTCGTTCGTGGTCTCGACGTCGGAACGGGTGACATCGTCGTCCTCCTCCATCCGTACCCGCTGAACGCGCTCACGTTCGAGGACGACGCGAAGGCGCTCGCGCAGCAGGGCATGCGCGTGATCGCGCCGAGCATGCGCGGCTTCGGGGGCAGCTCGGGATGGGACGGCGAGACGCCGTCGATCGACACCATGGCGGACGACGTCGCCCGCGTCCTCGACGCGCTCCACGTGAAGGAGCCCGTCATCGCCGCTGGAATCTCGATGGGCGGCTACGTCGCGCTCGCGTTCGCGCGCCGCCATGCGAAGCGGCTGAAGGGGCTGATCCTCGCCGACACGCGCGCCGAGCCCGATTCGCCCGCGTCGCAGAAGAGCCGCGCGGACGCGATCGCGCGCGTCTCGGGCGGCGACTTCGTCGGCTACCTCGAGAGCCTCCTGCCGGTGCAGCTCGGCGAGGCGACGCGTGCGTCACGTCCGGACGTCGTCGAGAAGGTGCGGACGCTCGGACGGAGCGCGGACCCTGTCGCGATCGTCCACGCGCTGGAGGCGCTCCGTGATCGGCCCGATGCGCGGCCGGCGCTCGCGAAGATCCACGTCCCGACCGCGGTGCTCGTCGGCGCTGACGACACGGTCACGCCGATCGACGTCGTGAAGCCGCTCGCCGAAGCGATCGAGGGCGCCTCGTTCGACATCCTCCCCGGCGCCGCGCACTTCCCGAACCTCGAGGTGCCCGACGCGTTCCACGCGGCCGTCGCGGATCTGGTGCGACGGACGCGTGGCTGAGCCGCCCGATCAGTACTTGGCTACAGGTGGGGCAGCACGACTTGTTCGTGATCATCGAGTTCAGGACCTGACACGTCTGCTTCTCGTTCGCCGTGTTGTTGCACGCCGACTGGCAGAAAGGTGTGGCCTGCCCGTCGTAGGGGCACTTCCACACCGTCTTCGCCGAGCAGTCCTTCGTCCCGCCGCTGGAGCTCGAGGAGCTCGACGAGGAGCTCGAGCTGGAGCTCGACGACGAGCTGTATTCCTTCTCGGACCCCGACGCGACGATGCTCCCGGTCCAAGCGTAACCGCCGGTCTCGTCCGCGACGAAGCCTCCGTCGAGCGCGAGCGGTCGCGTCTTCGTCGACGTGCTCGTGCGCGAGCCGGTCTTCATGCGGAGGTCCTTGAACGTCAGCGACACGCGGAAGCTCCCGGCGTCGAGCGTGTCGGTCTCCGGTGCGTCGAGCGACACGAGCTCGATCGCTCCGCTGGCCGACACGACCTCGTTGCCGCTCGTGTCCTTGAACGCGATGCGGACCGTGCCGGCCGGAGGAGCGTCGGCGAAGATGTCGTCCCAGTCGCGCGTCGCGACCGTCGTGAACGTCCCCGACGCGTGCGGATTCGCCATCTCGATCGAGAGGCGCATCCCGTTCTTCGCGTTCAGCGTCATCCCGAACTGGTCCTGGTTCGACGTCGCGTTGCCCGTCCAGGTGGTGCTCACGGGAGAGCCGTCGGGTGCGACGATCTGCGGCTGGCTCGTGAGGGAGATGTCCATGAACAAGTGACTCCACTTGTCGTTTCCCGAGCAGGCGAACGTCGAGACCGTCACGGCGGCCACAGCGGCCAGGAACGCAGTACGACCGATGGGGTGCATGGTCCCTCCACGAGGTGGGGGTTGGAGATGGCGAATCTTCCCAGGCTCGCATGCGCCCGTCGCGGCGTGCAAGGGCCGGCGGTAGGCTCCCGCGAATGGACCTCGCTCGTCTCGCCGACCTCAGGCTCCCGATCGTCCAAGCGCCGATGGCCGGCGTACAGGGCAGCGCGCTCGCGATCGCCGTCAGCGAAGCCGGCGGGCTCGGATCCTTACCTTGTGCGATGCTCGACGTCGCGACGATGCGCGCGGAGATCGCCGCCGTGAAGGCGGGCACCTCCCGCCCGTTCGCGGCGAACTTCTTCTGTCACGCACCGCCGCTTCTCGACGCGGAGCGCGAGGCGCGCTGGAAGGAAGCGCTCGCACCGTTCTACGAAGAGCTCGGGGTGGATCCGTCCGAGGCGCGGACGGCGTCACGGACCCCGTTCGGACCGGAAGCCGCCGACGTGGTCGAGGAGATGCGGCCCCCGGTGGTGTCGTTCCACTTCGGGCTGCCGGAGGAGGCGCTCCTCGCGCGCGTGCGCGCGACCGGCGCGAAGGTGATCGGCTGCGCGACGACCGTGGCCGAAGCGAAGTGGCTCGCGGAACGAGGCGTCGACGCGATCGTCGCCCAGGGCGTCGAGGCCGGAGGACATCGCGGCATGTTCCTCACCGACGACGAGACGACGCAGGTCGGCACGTTCGCGCTCGTCCCGCAGATCGTCCGTGCCGTCGACGTCCCCGTCCTCGCCGCGGGCGGGATTGCGGATGCGCGCGGGGTCGTCGCCGCACTCTCGCTCGGTGCTTCGGCGGTGCAGATCGGGACCGCCTACCTCCTCTGCACGGAGGCGACGACGAGCAAGGTCCATCGCGCGGCGCTCGTGAGCGACGAGGCGAGGCACACCGCGCTCACGCGCGTGTTCACCGGGCGACCGGCGCGCTCGATCGTGAACCGCGCGATGCGGGAGCTCGGAGGCGTGCTCCCTCCTTCGTTTCCGCTCGCGGCAGGGCCAATCGCACCGCTCCGCGCCCGCGCGGAGGCGCGAGGGAGCGGCGACTTCTCCCCGCTCTGGGCGGGGCAGAACACGAGCGGCTGCACGCCGGTGAGCGCTGCGGAGAAGACGCGCGCGCTGGCGGCGGAGCTCTAGAGCGACTTGAGCGCTTCGATCACTTCCGGAGCGTCGAGCACGTCGCACGCGAAGATGTCGTCCACGCGCTGGAGGCTCGCGTCGCTCGGCACCTTGCCGGCGCGGATCCCGCGCGCGATCTGATCGGCCGAGACGGGGCCGACCGGATCGCCGCCGTCGATCCAGACGAGGAACTGCTTCGCGGTGAGGTTCGGCGCGGGGCTCGGCGGCGGCGGCTCGCTCTCAGCGCTCACGTGCTTGATCGCGGTGAGGATGTCCGGCACCTCGACGAGGTCGGTGAAGAAGACGTCCGAGACGCGCTTCACGAGCGCATCGCTCGGGACCTTGCCGGCGCGGAGCCCGCGCGCGATCTGGTCGGCCGAGACGGGCCCGACCGGGGCGCCGGTCTCACCGCCCTCGACGATGACGAGCCACACCCGCTCGAGCAGGTGCGAAGGCATGGTAGGCGCGTGTTCCAAAGCGAAGCCCCTCCGAAGGCGGGAGGTGTAGCGCGAAGCGGCGACGGGGCAAGCCCGCTACGGACCGCCCCGGTCAGCCGAGCGTGAACCGGAACGTCGCGCCTTCGCCCGGCCGACTCTCCGCCCAGATTCGACCGCCATGTCGCTCGACGATGCGCCGCACGGCGGCCAGGCCGACCCCGGTGCCTTCGAAGTCCGCCCGGTGCAGCCGAGCGAAGGGCTCGAAGATCCGCTCGGCGTCCTTCATCTCGAACCCGACACCGTTGTCGGCGACGAAGAACGACCGCTTGCCCTCGTCGTCGGTACTCCCGACCTCGATCCGGGGCGCCTCCACCCGCGACGAGTACTTCCACGCGTTGCCGAGGAGGTTCTCGAGAACGGTCCGGACGAGGACGGCGTCTCCGTGGCACTTCAGATCCGGTTCGATCGAGACCACCGTGCTCGACACGACGGTGCCCGAGAGGCGGAGACTCGCGACGATGTCCTCGCTCATCGCGCTCAGGTCGATCTCGGCGACGTCGAGCGGCGAGTTCCCGACGTGCGCGAGCGTGAGCAGGTCCTCGACGAGCCGCGTCATCTGCTTCGACGCGCGCTGGATGCGGTCGATGTTCTTCGTCGTGCTCGACGACATGCTTCCGCGCTCGTGATCGAGCAGCGCGCAGCTCCCGGCGATGACGGAGAGAGGCGCGCGCAGGTCGTGGCTCAACATCGCGTGGAATGCCTCGAGGTCCCGCATCGACTGCTCGATCGTCCGGGTCCGATCGGCGACGCGCTTCTCGAGGTTCTCGTTCAGCCGGAGGACCTCTTCCTCCGCCAGCTTTCGATCGGTGATGTCCTGACAGACGCCGATGAGCTTCGTCAGCTTCCCCTTCTCGTCGAGCACGGGGAACGCCCACGTGTGGAGGTATCGGATCGAACCATCGGGGCGGAAGACGCGCTCGTCGTGGGAGTAGGGAACGTGCTCGTGGAAGACGCGGTTGGTGGCGTCGATCACGCGCTGTCGGTCGTCGGGATGCACTTTGCCGAGGTACGCCTCGTAGCTCGGCGTGTACTCCGAGGGCGTCAGCCCGTAGATGCGATAGAGCTCCGCCGACCACGTCGCGTTCGGCTCGCTGACGTCCCACTCCCACGTCCCGAGATGGGCGACGCCCTGGGCGTCGACCATGAGCTGCTCGCTCCGGCGCAGCCGCTCCTCCGAACGCTTCAGCGCAGAGATGTCCTTCGAGACGGCGAGCGCCGCCACGACGCCGCGCTCGCGAACGGGCGAGACCGTGCACGAGAACCAAGAACGAACGCCCGCCGGCCCGACCTCGCCCCACTCGAACACGCTCGACTCTTCGCTGCGGAACGCGGCAGCGAGGGCTCGATCGAAGGCGGACTCGCGCCGGAACACTTCGGCGTGCCGGCGTGCGGCGTCGTTCTCGTAGAGCGTGCCGATCTCCGGCCCGACGAGGACGACCGCGTCGGGGCTGGCGCCGAAGGAGGCGTCGATCGCGGCGACGAGCTCAGGCGAAGGGGAGGTCACGCCGAACGCGTACCACGACTCGCGCCGCGGCGCTCAGGGGCGGCTGTCGTGGGCGACGGTTACAACAGTCGGAATCGATTATCAGCGGAGAGGGCGGGATTCGAACCCGCGGTACGGTTGCCCGTACACATGATTTCCAATCATGCACCTTCGACCACTCGGTCACCTCTCCGGAGGTCTTGAACAAAGACGCGGACGCCTCTGAGCACGACCGGCCGCACCCTTAGCATGCTCCCGACCAGCCGTCACCGCTCCTCTCGTGAGCGCGAGCGCGGCCGGAGGAGTCAGCGACCCCACGCCTTGAGCGCGCCCATCACCGCCGGATCGGAGAGGCCGCCGCGCTGCTCGCGGATCTCCTCCGATGCGCGCGCCGGGGCAGGGGCCGCCGCACCCGCACTCGGGGCGGGCGCGACAGCAGGCTTGGCGCCGTCGGGCGCGAGCTCGTCGTAGGCGAGCGCGTGCATCACCTCGGCGGCGATCGGATGCGACGCGCGGACGTCCCCGACGCAATCGGGCTCGAGGGAGAGGTTGCACAGCTTGCTCTCGCGCCCGCGCACACCGGCGAGGACGAAGCCGCCCCACCGCGCCGAGAACTTCGCGCCGACGAAGGCGAGCGCCGGCTTCTCCGACGACCGGGCCTTCGAGCGGACGGACCACAAGCTCTCGCCCTCGAGCTGCACGGGCGGCGTGAGGCCGAGCGCTTCGAGGATCGTGCGCGCGACGTCCACGCTGCTCGTCGGCGACGCGACGCGCGCCGGCGCGACGCCGGGCGCCTTCACGACGAGCGGGATGCCGAGCGTACTCTCGTCGAGCGACTCCGCCTCGAGGAACGGCACCTGCGCGGAGGCGTCGAACCCGACGTCCCCCGTGACGATGACCGCCGTGTCGGCATCACGTCCGAGGACGCGGAGATGCTGGAGCAGGCGTCCGAGCGCGGCGTCGTGGGCCGTCAAGGCGCGCTCGTGGAGCGCGAACGCACGCACGCGATCCGCGTCGGTGAGGCGCGCCGAGCCCGGCTTCCGCGCCTTCGCGAGCATCTCGCCCGCGTGCTTCGCGTCGAGGCTCCCGGCGTAGCCGGACGGCGGCATGTCCTTCATCTGATCGCTTCCGATGTCCCACGGCGGATGTCCCCCGCGCGCATGCACGACGACGAAGAAGCGATCCTGCTTGTGCGCGTCCAGCCAGCGCGCGGCGTGGTCGAACACGGCGACCGACGGCTCGTCGTCGAGCGGCGTCTTCGCGGTGAACGTCTCCCATCCGCGGGCGAACCCGTAGAGCGACGACGTCGTCGGGTTCGCGGTGAACATCGCGGTCATGACGCCGGCATGGCGGCTCGTCTCGGCGAGGGTGGGAACCGACGCGGGGAGCGCTGCCTCCGAGTCGGTGACACCGTTCCGTCGCGGCGAGAGACCGGTGAGCATCGAGGCGAGCGCGCCGCTCGCGAGGCTCGTCGAGGCACGATGCGCTTCGAAGACGAGGCCGCTTCCGCCGAGCTGGGCGAGCTCCGGGACGTCGACGCTCCCTCCCCACGGTGCGAGCGAGCGCCGCGCGGTCGAGCCGAGGACGACGAGGAGGACGCCTTTCGCCTGTGGCGCGGCCGCGACCTCGCGAGGTGCCGGGGCGACGATGCGCGGCTCGGCGAAGACGATGCGCGCGCCCTTCGCGCTCGACTTCGCGACGAGCTCGACGCCGGCGATCGTACCGACGTCGCCGAGCGGGAGCGCGACGGGCCGCCAGCCCGGCGCGTCGTTCGGTCCGCCGAGCTGCACGCTGCCGACGACGCGCGGCTCGCTCCGGTCGACGAGCACGCGGACCTCGGCCTCCGCTTCGCCGCCGCCTGCGACGCCGACGAAACCCTCGAGCATCGCGCCGCTCGGGACGTAGCCCGCGCAGCGCGCGAAGCCGGGCGCGCGGAGCGAGAGCCCGCGGCGACCGACGCCACCGAGCGACACGGTCGTGAGCGCATCGTTCCGCGTGGGCGCGGCATACGGTGCGTCGCCGTCGTAGGGGCCGACCCGGATCCAGTCGATCTCGGCGAGGTCGTCGCGCGCCGCGCTCCGCGGCGTCGGCCCCGCGCGGAGGAGCAGCTCGTTCGTGCCGCGCGCGATGCTCGCTGCCGTCGTGCGGACGCTGACGACCTTCAGCTCGCCCTTCGCGAGGGGGAGGATCCCGACCGGCTTGCCGCCCAGGTAGACCGAGAGGTTCTTCGCCGCGCCGCCGCGCACGCGCGCTTCGACGACGACGCCCGCCTCCGGGCGCGGCTCGCTCGGCGAGACGAACGAGACGGTGAGCGCCTTGTCGCGGAGGACGACCCAGCTCGAGCCCTCGCGCTCACGGATCTCCGGCGTCTCGGTCGTCACCTTGCCGGTCGAGGTCGTGACCCGTGCGCGCGTCGTCGCGTCGCCGAGGTCGAGGAGCACGCCGCGATGCCCGAGGGTGCACGCGTCGAACCCCTTCACGAGATCGAGGACGACCGGCGGAGCGACGCCGTCCTTCGGCGCGCGCTTCTCCTGGACGAGACCACTCGGCACGCTCGTCGCGGCGGCGCCCTCTCCGGGCTTGCCCTTGTCTCGCGCGCACGCCGCGAGGAGGGCGAGCAGCACGATGGAGAGTGACGCCGGACGCATGGCGGCCGGCCTCTTACCGCGTGCGCGCGCGCGGGCAAAGCCGGGCGCGCGCCGGGCCTTGCGCCACGGTGGCGCTCGGCGGGTCAGTCTGCGCGTCGACGTGGTGGCACAAGGCGAGAAAACACGTCTCGAACGCGTTGTCGGCGGTGAGGCACGGGCGTTGCGTAGGGCCGCGGCCATGAAGCTCGTCTCGCCTGTCGTTCGCCCTTCGTCGTCCTCTTCGCGCGCGCTCGTCGCGTCCGTCTTCGCGCTCGTCGCGTTCGCCAGCGTCGCCGCGTGCTCGGGCGGCGACGGCACCGTGGGCAGCAGCACCGACGGGACCGATCCGGGCGGCACGAGCACGTCGAGCGGCTCGACGTCGACGCGTTCCGCGCAGGCCGAGCAGGTCAACGGGCGCTGCCCTTCGAGCCCGCAGAAGCTCACCGGCACGGGCGCGATCGGCAGCAGCTGCTCGACCTACTCCGACTGCAAGCCGGTCTGCTGCGGATGCAACACGAGCGGCTCGTTCCTCTCCGCCGCGTGCGTCGACGGCAAGTGCGCCGGCGCGGAGGCGGCGTGCGGAGGCTCGACCCGCCAGACGTTCTGCGGGGAGTCGTCGAGCTCGTCGAGCTCGTCGAGCTCGTCGAGCAGCTCGGGCGGCTCGAGCTCCGGCAGCTCGTCGTCGAGCAGCTCGTCGAGCAGCTCGGGCGGCTCGAGCTCCGGCAGCACCGCGGGCAAGACCTGCGTCGAGGGGACGTCGGGCTCTTGCTACGGCTCCGGGATGACGTGGACCGGCGCGAAGTGCTGCGTCGACAACCCGACGACGTGCACGCAGGGGACGTCCGGCTCCTGCTACGGGGGCGGGAAGAAGTGGACCGGCGCGCTCTGCTGCGTGCCCGGCGCCGTGCAGTGCGTCGACGGGACCTCCGGCTCTTGCTACGGAAGCGGTCGCGACTGGACCGGCGGCAAGTGCTGCGTCGACGCCGCCGCGCAGTGCGTCGCGGGGAGCTCGGGAAGCTGCTACGGCAGCGGCAAGATCTGGACGGGCGCGCTCTGCTGCCTGCTCTGATCAGAAGCGGACGCGAGCCACGCGGCCGGCGCGCACTTCGACCGTGCACCCGCGCTCGTCCTCGGACGCCGAGGGCGGGCGCGCCGCCGTGCTCTTCGGGGCCGGCGTCGCCTTCGCCTTCACGCGCACGTCGTGCTGTCCGGCCGCGAGCGGGACCTGCGCGACGCCGTGTCCGCGCTCGGTGCCGTCGACGACGACGACGGACTCGGGCGACGTCGTGATGTCGAGCACGCCCTGTCCGGGCGCGAGCGACGTCTCGGCTGTCGGCGCCGCGTAGGTGACCGCGCTCGTGAGCGTGTCCTCCGCCGCGGGCTCGGCGCCGCTCGTCGCAGCTCCGCCGGCGCGGTGGAGGAACGCCCAGGCGACGATCGCGGCGGCGAGGAAGAACACGATCATCGGCCAGAGCGGGCGCGACGTCTTCGTCGTCGCGGAGGCCTCTTCGTCCACCTTCGCGGTCACTGCCGCGAACGGCGTCTTCTCGGACGCGTCGTCGCGCGCGCTCATGCTCACGTCCTCGAGGTCGGCGTCGATCGGGCGCGACGCCTCGTCGATCGGGATCGACGCCTCCGGCGCCGCGCTCACGTGCTCTTCGCCGTAGTGCGTGTCGTCGATCACGGTCGGCTCGCCGAGGGCGATGATCTGATCGCGGCACGGCGTACCGTCGTCGTCGTCGGCGACGGTGGGAGGCGGTGGGCTCGTCCGCGGAACGAGGGTCTTCGGCTCGACGAACGGCGGCCTCGTCGAGACGGCGCTCGACATCGGGAGCTCGGGCGAGCGGTGGCTCACTTCGCGGAGGACCGCGTCCTCGAGCGAGCCGGCATCCCCCGGCATCGGGCTCTCGCAGATCGGCTCCTCTTCGGCGATCGACATGCAGGCGGCCTGCGACGGGGCGACGACGACGTCGTCGATCGCGGGCGACGGCGTCGGCGTCGGGCCGGTCGGCTGGAGCTGCGCGCGCGAGTCCGCGAGCCGCTCCGCGCGCGCGATCGCCGAGGAGAAGAGGTCCGTGCCCCCGTTCCCGACGATCCCGCGGACGAGACCGCGCGCCGCGAGGTCGCTCACGAGGTCCTCGATCAAGGACGGCTCGACGATGCCTTCGAGCACGAGGTCACGCGGAGCGGCGCCCTCGTGGAGGCGGCGAACCAGCTCGCGGGCGCGATTCGGGGTTGCGCGGAGGTAGTCCTCGATCGCGCTCTCCTCGAGCTCGACACGCTCGACGATCATCATCTTCGGCCCGGTGAGGAGCTTCGTCGCCGCGCGGGCGCGCGCGATCGGACGTGCGAGCTGCGCGGCGAGGCTGCCGTCGAGGTCGGCCTCCACCGTGCTCGTGCTGCCGGTGACGGTGAAGCGACCGGCGGAGATGCCGAGCATCGCGGCGAGGACGCTCGGTCCGCGGAGGACGCTGCCGTCGCCGGACGTGCGGATTGCCTTCTGCGGCGCACCGAAGCGGATCTCGACCTCGTAGAGGAACGACGCATCGCGCACCGAGACGCGTGCCTCGGGGCGGGTGGCGCACACGATCTCGAGGAGCGTGCGGACGCTGACGCCGTCGAGGCGGCCGCGCACTTCGGCTTCGTCGCGGAGGCGCGTCTCGACGTGCGCGCGCGGCCGGAGCGCTTCGCGCATGCGGGCGAGGATGGCGCGCGTGTCGCTCTCCTTGCGGACGTAGCCGGCGGCGTTCGCGCCGAGCTCGCGGACGCGCTGGAGGAGATCTTCCTTCCAGGACAGGAGGACGACGGGCACGTCGCGGAGGGCGACGTCGCGACGGAGCGCGCGGCAGAGCGAGAAGCCGTCGAGCTCCGGCATGAGGATGTCGCTGAGGACGATGTCGGGCGACATCTTGTAGGCCGCCTCGAGGGCCTGCCGTCCGTCGAACGCCTCGTGGACGACGCAGCCTGCGGTCTTGAGCAGGTCGGCGAGGAACCAGACGACGGCCGGATCATCGTCCGCGACGACGACGCGACGACCGGAGAGGCGCACCTCGCCGGCGGGGCCGCGCATGCGTCCGCGCGCGCGGCTGTCGAAGGGGAGGTCGGGGTCGGCGAGCGAGGGGGCGATCGCGAGCGCGCCTTCGGGCGCGGCGGTCGTGAAGCGGACCTCTCCGTCGGTGCGTGCCGTGACGACCTCGCGGACGCGCGCGATGGCGCCCCAGATAGGCCCGAGCACCTCGGCGCCGGCGCCGAGGACGATCTTGCGGGAGCGGCCCTTCGCGTCGACGCCGGCGAGGAGCGCGTCGCGGATCTGCTTCGCGAGCGTGTCGCCCAGCTGCTCGAGGGTGGGCTCGCCGAGGATCGCGTGGGTGGCCGGGAGCGGGCGGCGGGCGTCGATCGCTTCTTCGCAGGCGGCGCGGAGCGCTTCGCGCGAGGTGGGCTTCGTGATCGTCTTCGCGACGCCCATCGCGACGAAGCGCGACGCCTCACCCTGGCCGCCGAAGCTGCCGACGACGACGACCGGGATCTTCTCGGTCGCGGGATCGTCCATCAGCGCCTCGACGAGCTCGGCCGAGTAAGGCAGGTCGGCGTCGAGGACGACGAGGTCGGGGTCGAGCGACCGCGCGAGGTCGTAAGCGGCCTGGGCGTCGGGTGTGCTCTCGCACGAGAACGTCGGATCGATCGCGTTGACGTGCTCGAGGAGCGCGCCGGCGAGCGAAGCCTTTCCGACGACGAGGGCGGAGTACGTCGGCTCGGCCGCCTTCGCCTTGTGCTCGGCGACGGAGGAGCGGGTCGGGCCGTCACCCCACGCGAGGGCGGGCAGGTCCTCGACGAGCTGCTCGAGCGCCTCGACGTCGTGCGTCTCGAGCGCGACGCCGCCGGCGGCGCGGTCCATCGAGCCGAGGCCCTCGGCGATCGCGCGCTCCATGGCGTCGAACTTCATCAGCTTCGCGCCGGACCCGAGCGCGTGCAGCTTCCGCCTGAGCTCGTCCCGCGCGGCGGGCTCGCCGGGCGTCGCCTTCAGTCGGGCGAGCGAGACGCGGAGGTCCGCCACCTTCCGCCCGAGTGACGCGACGAAGTCCGCCCGCGCCCCACCGAGCCGCGAGCCCCCACCGGTCTTCTCCCCACGCGCGTGCGACGTGTGCATCGATCGGCCGGTATCAGGGTTGATCGGGAGTGGTCCAATTTTCGGCTCCCGCCTACCATCCGGCTCCGTGCCCCTCTCGTTCCGCTCCGCGACCGAGGACGACCTCGATCGCCTCGTCGACATCCACCTCGTCGCCTATCCCGACGACCGCTCCGGCGAGGTTCGCAGGCGGAACTTCACGGCGAATGCGTTCGGGGACCTCTCCGACGTGTTCGTCGCGCTCGACGGGGACGAGATCCGCGGGCACGCACGGCTCTTCCGGATGCAGTCCTGGTTCGGCGCGCGGAGGGTGAAGCTCGGAGGCGTCGCGTCGGTCGCGGTCGCGCCGGAGGCACGCGGGCAGGGCGTCGCGACCGCGCTCGTCGAGCACCTCCACGCGCGTGCCGGCGCGCGCGGCGACGCGGTCACGCTCCTCTATCCGTTCCGTCACGCGTTCTATGCGCGGCTCGGCTACGCGCCGACCTCGTCGCGCAAGCGCCTCGCGGTCGACCCCACGGCGATCCCGCGCGAGCACCGCCTCCTCGCGCGCGCGATGGTCGGGCGGGTCACCGGCGACGACCGGAAGGCGATCGAGCGCGCGTACACACGAACGGCCGAGCGCTCGACGGGATGGCTCGCGCGCCGACCGCTCCTGTGGGATCGACTCTTCGCGCGCGAGCGCCGGCAGATCCTCGCCGCGAGGCGCGGCAAGAAGATCGTCGGCTACGTCGCGTTCGAGGTGGGGCAGGCCGAAGCGCACGGCGAGACACGGCTCGCGGTCGAAGAGCTCGTCTCCGACGACGCCGAAGCGAAGCGCGCGCTCTGGGGCGCTCTCGGCAACATGGGCGATCAAGTCGCCGAGATCGACATCGAGGTCGCGGAAGACGATCCGATCGAGCACGCGCTGCTCGACCCCGATCGCCGTCGTCACGGCACCGAAGCGGTCGAGCACGGGATCGGCGAGCTCGTGGCCGGTCCGATGGTGCGCATCGTCGACCTCGCCCGCGCCCTCGCCGCCCGCGGCTACGACCCGAACGCGTCCGGCTCCTTCCAGCTCGTCGTCGACGACGAGGCATTCCCGCTCACGATCGCCGGAGGCACGGCAGCGCTGATCAGAGCACGTCGCATGCGTGACACGATCCGCGTTTCGCGGCGCGGTCTCGCGTCCGTCCTCTACGGTGGGCTCCGCCTCGAGACCGCGGTCGCGCTCGGCCTCGCCGAAGCCGACGATGCGACGGGCGCGCGCGTCGGTGCCCTCCTCGCGATTCCGCCCATGTTCCCCGTCGATCCGTTCTGACCGTCGCCCACTGCCGCACTCCCCGCATTCGCGCTTGCCCCGCGCGCACGATTCCGCAATCGTCTCGCGTCCCGGCCACGCCGGACCACGGCCATGCTGCGAGAACCCACGCCGCTCGAGACCGAGCCGACCGAGCACCCCGAGGACGCAGCGTCCCTCGTCACGCGCTTCGGCACGGTCGTGGGCGCAGGGGTCCTCGCGGCGATCGTCGCCTCCGTCCCGGCGACGCTCCGGATCGGCGACGGTGGCCTCGCGTCGCGCGCGATGGAGGTGTGGGGCTCGCTCGCGGCCCTCGCGTGCCCGCTCGCGATCCTCGCGGTCGGCGTGCTGCGTCGCGCGCGCGCCGGAGTGCGCGTGGCCGTCGGTGAGCACGCCGCGCTCCTCGCCGCGGCGGTCCTCTGGTGGTGCGTGCTCGAGCTCGGCGTGCTCGGTGCGTTCGGCGCCGTCCTCCGTGCGAAGACCCATCACCATGGTCTCGCCGGGGTCACCTTCGCCGTCTTCGCGCTCGTCTCGGGGCTCGGGATGGCGCTCCTCGCGGCGCGCGGCGCGCGCGCGCTCGGTCGCGCGGACGCGAGCATCCAGCGGATCGCGCTCGTCGTCGCCGGGTTCGCCGCGTTCATCGCGATCGTGCTCGTCGGCGTCCGCACCGCGCGCGCCCCGGAGCTCGGCACGGCCGCCGCTCTCGTCGACGCGCTCGCGCTCGCGGTCGCGTCGCTCGTCGCTTCGAGCCATGCGCTCGCGCGCGTGAAGGCGCTCGCATTCGCCGGCGTGCCGGTCACCGCCGTCGTCGTCGTCCTCGGCCTCTCCACCGTCCGCGCGCATCCGCAGCTCGAAGCGGACATCGTCAAGAACGCGCCCGTGCACGCCTGGCTCCTCGGAACCGTCGGGCACGAGGAACCGCGACCTTCGCATTGACGTCGGGACGCGCCGCCTTACCCTGGACCGACCTCATGCTCCGGAGAACGTGCGCCGCCGTCGTCCTCGTCGTGGCGTGCGTCACGCCGGGAGTGGTGTCGGCACAGGCGACACCGGAGCCTGCCGTCGCGCCGCGCGCGCAGCAGTCGCAAGGCATCGCCGTCGTCGCGGGTCCCGGCGTGCGGGACGAGGCGTTCCTCCTCGCGCGTACGCTCTACGCGACGCATCTTCGTCCGCGTCGTCTCGACGAGACGCGCGCGCGCATCCTCGCCGGCGAGCCGCTCGCCGAAGGGGCACGGCCGGAAGCGCGTGAAGCGGCGGAGCTCCGGGCCGCCGTCGTCGGCGACGACGCGGCGAGTCGCAGCGTCCTCTCGACGATCGCGCGGCGCACGAATGCGGCGGCCCTCGTGGTCGTCTTCCGCGAGGCGGCGTCGCCGGCCTCCGACGCGGGCGCCACGGGCACCCCCACCCCCGCGCCCGTGGTCGCGCGCCTCTTCCTCCCCGAGACCGGCGACCTCGACGCAGCGCGCTACGCGCCGGAAGCCCCCTCCCAGCCCGGCGCCGCGCCGAGCTGGCGGGCGACGGTGACCTCCCTCGAGCAGCGTTTTCCGGCTCCGCCGTCGACGGCACCGGCGCCCGAGCCGAAACCCCAGCCGTTCCGTCCCGAGCCGCGCAAGAGCGAGGAATCCAAGCCCTTCTACACGTCTCCCTGGCTCTGGGGGTCGCTCGGAGCCGCCGCCCTGCTCGGTGGGATTTTCTACGTCGCCTCCCGAGACACGAGCTCCCAGCCGATCCATCTTCAAGTGCAGCTCCCGCGCTGAGCCGAACCCTCTTCGGCGGCTCGAGCATCGGACCTCCTGACCGCCATGATCCGCTCGCTCCGCCTGCTGCTCGTCGCGGTCTTCGCGCTCTTCTTCTCGCTGACGAGCGCGCCGCGCCTCGCCGGCGCCCAGGAGCTCCGCGAAGCGCCGGCGCAGCCGGCGCCTCCGCCTCCGCCTCCCGCCCTCGTCCAGCCGAGCGACGTTCCGCTCGTCGTCTCTACCGCGCAGGTGACGGTCCCGCCGGTGCCGTCGTCGTACGTTGTCGATGATCGCGGCTGGCTCCGTCTCTCCTATCCGCCGGCTGCGCGCGAGCGCGTCGCGAGCATCCTGCGCGATGCCGACACCGTGAAGGCCGATCTCGTCGACGCGCTCGGCCAGCCGGTCCTCGAGCGCGTCGAGGTCCGGATCGCGCCGACGTTCTCGGACATGGCGCGCCTCGCGCCCGTCGGCGTCCCGCCGCCCGAGTACGCGAGCGGCGTCGCGTACAACGGGATGCACCTCGTGCTGCTCACGATGATGGCGCCGCGCGGCGCGGAGGCGACCGATCTCGACGCGGTGTTCCGCCACGAGCTCGCGCACGTCGCGCTCGAGGACGCGGTCCACGGGCGTCACGTGCCGGTCTGGTTCAACGAGGGCCTCGCGATGAACTTCGCGGGCGAGCGCTTCGAGCGCACGTACACCCTCGCGCAGGCGACGCTCCACGGGACGCTCCTGCCGCTCGCCGATCTCGATCGCACGCCGGGGCGGACGACGGACGAGGTCTCGATCGCCTACGCCCAGAGCGCGGACTTCGTCGGCTTCCTCCAGCGCCGGACCGATCGCGTGCGCTTCGCCGCGCTCATCGCCCGGATCGCCGAAGGGCAGACGTTCGACCGCGCCGCGACGGACGCCTACGGCGCCGACCTCCGCAAGCTCGAGTACCAGTGGCGGAGCGACCTCGAGAAGCGCTTCTCGGTCTGGCCGATCCTGACCGGCGGCGGCCTCGTCTGGGTCCTCGTGATGGCGGGGCTCGTCTACGCGTACGTGAAGAAGCGTCGTCGCGCGAAGAAGATCCTCGATCGCTGGGCGCGCGAGGAAGCGCTCGAAGACGCGCTCGCGGCGCGCCGCGCCGAAGCGGAGCGCGAGGAAGCGCTCGGCCTCGCGACCTCCGCGGCGCTCCGTCTCCCGCAGAAGATCGAGCACGACGGTCGCTGGCACACCCTCCACTAACGAGGGAGCACGGTCGGGCAGCCGGCGATGATCCGGACGCTCAGCACGTCGCCGCTCAGGACGCGGTCGCATGCGGTTCCGAGCAGCGTCACGCGCTTGCCCTCGATCGACCAGCCGTTGGTCGGATCCTTCGGGAGCACCTTCTCGTCGAGGTAGACGTTCACCGCCTCCGGATCAGGCGGCGTCTCGCTCAGGTCGTAGGTGCAGGTCGCGACGATCTTGGCGGCGACCTTCTTCAGCGCGGTGAGGAGTCCGGCCTTGTCGTCGACGCGGTAGTACTTCGGCGAGGTCGGGAGCGCGGTTCCGCCCGCGGCCGCGACCTGATCGAGCAACGTCGCGTAGGGCGCGCTGCCGGGGATCCCGACGACGTAGAGCGGGATGCCGGCCTGCGCGTAGGCGCGCGCGGCGGCGACGGTCGGATCCGCGTCGAGGCAGTTCTCCGCGCCGCCGGCGGGAGGCGCGCAGCAGTTCGTCGACGAAGGGCAGCCGCCTTCGATGTTCGGCACGCACTGGTCGATCGTGCACGCCGCCTGCGGATTGCAGTTCGGCGCGCCGTCGGTCGCGAGGATGACGAACGTCTTGCCGGTCAGCGTGCGCACGTTCGGCAAGAGCGCCCGGAGCGTCGCGGCGGTCGGCGTCCCGCCCTTCGGCGCGACGTTCGTGACCTGGAGGAGCGCCGACGTCGTCGGCCCGTCGCCGCCGTTCGGGGGCGGAGGGTCGCCGAGCCGCGTCTTCATGACCTCCTGGCCCGGCGCGCACACGTCCGAGAGCGAGGGGAACATCGCGGCTCCGAAGCGCGCGCGAGGTCCGAGCCCGCGCGCGAGGGACGCGACCGTCCCGCGAACGAGGTCCCACTTGTCGTCGGTCTCCATGCTCCCGGAGCGGTCGAGCACGAAGTAGAGGTTCGGAGGATCGGTGAAGAGGGGGACCTCGACGCAGTCGCACGAGCTGCCGTCGTCCTTCGTCCCGCAGCCGGGGAGCACGACGCCACCGTCGCCGCCGAAGCCACCCGAGCCGACCGGCCCCGAGGGCGGGGTCATCGTGTCGTCCGAGAGTGGCGGCGGCCGGTTCGGACCGCCACAACCGGCGAGCCACGCGACGGTGGCCGCGCAAGCGAGCCCGACCGTGCGCACGAGCAGCGGGGGCCTGCGGAGCGGCGTCACCCGAAAAAAGTAGCAGAACGGCATCGCGGGGCGACATAACGGAGCACGCGCGCCGGTTTCCGCCAGGCGAGCTCCACAGCACGTGCTCTCCCGCCCCCAAAGGCTCCTCGAGGTGCTCCAGCGCGTCCGCGTGATCGCGCTCGTCCTCGTGTGTCTGCTCTACGTCGCGAGCTGGCCCGGCAGCGCGATTCGCCCGCTCGCGCTCGACGCGGTGCCGGTCGTCGCGCCGGTTCCGGCCGACGTCCGCGATCGCGACGGGGCGCTCGACGTCGTGGTCCGTGCGCGCGGCGAGAGCGCGCCGGTCGCAGGCGCGGAGGTGCGCGCCTACGCGATGATCGACGGCCGCGCGTTCTCGGCCGGGCGCACGACGACGGATGCGGAAGGTGTCGCGCGTCTCACTGCGTTGCCGCGCGCCGAGCACTGGATCGTCGCGGAGGCGCCCGGACGTGCGCGGGCCTCGCAGATGGTCGTCGTCGTCGCCGGCGCGCGCCGACTCGATCTCGAGCTCGGCCCCGAGCACGTCCTCGACGTCGAGGTCCGCTCCGAAGCCGGCGTGCCGATCGCGAACGCGGAGCTCGAAGTGCGTGGCGCCGATCCGTTCCCGGTCGGCGCGCGCACCGACGAGAGCGGCCGCGCCCACGTCGCGCGTCTCGGCGAAGGGCCATGGGTCGTCGTCGCGCGCGCGGCCGGCTTCGAGGAGGTGACGCGCCGCCGTGTCGCGGAAGGGCAGCTCCTCGCGATCACGCTCGGACGGAACGGCGCGCTCGTCGTGCGCGTCGTCGGCGAAGGCGGCGAATCGACCTCCGGTGCGCGCGTGCTCGTCGCGTCGCCGACGCTGTTCCCGGCGCGGGTCGCCGAGACGAACGACAAGGGCACGGTTCGGATCGGCGGCCTTGCGGCGGGCTCGTACGCGCTCCGCGCGGTGAAGGGCGGCCGCGTCTCGCCGATCGAGGTCGGCGTCCCGATCGCGAAGGGCGAGGAGCGCGAGATCGAGCTCCGACTCGGGCCGGGCACGATGGTGACGACGCGCGTCGTCGACGCCGTCAGCAAGGATCCCGTGCCGCAGGCCCGAGTGTCGCTCGTCGAAGCGGGGCTCTCGCCGTTCCCGCTCGAAGGCGTGACCGACAAGCAAGGCCGCGTCGTGCTCGGCCCGATGGCGCGCGGAGGCGCCTCGGTCGCGGCGCGCGCGGACGGCTACGTGGCGCGCGGCGCGATCCGCATCGAGGATCCGATCCCCGCCGAGGTCGAGGTCACGCTCGTGCGGGGCGGCGCGCTCGTCGGTCGCGTCCTGGACGCGCGCGGGTTCGCGATCGACGGCGCGACGATCCGCATCGTCGGTACCGACCTCGACGGGATGCCGATCGACGAGGACCCGCAGCGCGCATCGTTCCGCGACGCGCACTTCCAGGCGAGCCTCGCCGGACCGTCCCCCCTCGTCCCTGCCGGCGAGCTCGGCGTCATGCCCGGGCCGGTGCCGGCGATCCCGCACGGGCCCGGTCCCTCCTTCGGGCAGGCGCTCACGAGCGCGCAGGGCGCCGCGGACGAGCCGTGGGTGAGCGCACGCGACGGCACGTTCCGCGCGACGCCCGTCACGCCCGGTCGCGTGCGCGCGCTCGTGCGTCATCCGCAGTACGTCGAGGCGATGAGCGAGATCGTGCAGCTCCTCCCCGAGGGCGAGGCGAAGGTCACGGTCGTCCTCCAGCGCGGTGGGATCCTCGAAGGACGCGTCGTCGACACGCGTGGGCGCGCGGTCGCGAACGCGCACGTCACGCTCCTCGCGACCCGCGGCAGCCTCGAGCGCGTCGCGCGAAGCGGGACCGACGGCTCGTTCGCCTTCGCTTCGGTCCCCGATGCGCTCACGATCCTCGTCTCGCGCGACGAGGACGTCTCGCAGGTCGCCGCGAGGCTCGAGGTCTCGGTCCCCGAGGCGGGGCGTCGCTCGATCGAGATCACGCTCCCCGAGCCGCGGCCCGCGCTCCCGGTCCGTGTCCTCGACGACCGGCGCCGCGGGATCGACGCCGCGCAGGTCTCGGCGGTGTCGCTCGATCCCGCCGAAGCCGTCCGCGTGACGTCGTTCACCGACGCGCGCGGCGAGGCGCAGCTCGCCGGTGCGCGTGGTCTCGCGCTGCGGGTCGAGGTCCATGCGCCCGGCCGCGCCGGGAAGGTCGTCGTCACGACCGCTGACACGCAGACCCTCGACGTGGAGCTGCTTCCCTCCGAGTCCGTCACCGGCGAGATCTGGGCGAACCGCCGCGAGACGATCGACGGCGCCGAGGTCGTCCTCCAGACCGAGACCGGCGCTCGTCACGCACGCACGAACAAGGACGGCGTCTTCACGATCGGCGACCTCGCGCCCGGCCCGGCCCGCCTCCGCGTCCGCGCGAAGGGGCGGGCGTCGCTCGAGAAGGCGATCCAGATCGAAGCGCGCGGCGGCCGCCGCGCGACGGAGCTCGGCCGGCTCGAGCTCGCCGAGGCGGGCGTGGTCGAGGGTGTCGTCGTCGACGGCCGCGGCGATCCGGTGCCGGGCGCGCGCGTCGCGAAGGACGCGGTGCCGACGTACCTCCCGGTGGGCGTCACCGCGGCAGGGATCGCCTCCTGCGATGCGCGCGGGGCCTTCCGGCTCGAGGACCTCGCGGAGGGAACGGTGACGCTCGAGGCCTATGCGCCCGACGTGGGCCGCGCGCGCGTGACGGGGATCCGCGTCGTGTCCGGGCGCACGACCGATCGCGTGAAGATCGTCCTCGTCCGCGAGGGCGGCCCGAACGGCGAGCCGACCGCGACCGGCGGCGTCGCGGTGACGCTCGGCGAGACGGCGGAAGGCCCCGAGGGGCCGGAGGTCGTCGTCGCGGCCGTCGCGGAGGGGAGCGAGGCCGAGCGCGGCGGGCTCCTCGCGAACGACGTCCTCCTCGAGGTGTCCGGCGCGCGCGTGAAATCGATGAGCGAAGCGCGCGCCCGCTTGTCCGGTCCGGTGCACGACGACGTCGTCCTTCGCGTCCGCCGAAACGATCGCGTGATCGTCCTCCGCGTGGCCCGGGAGCAGGTCCGGCGCTGAAATCCCGCGTCGGCGCGCGAAAGCTGAGAACGGAGAGGGGATCGGCTACGGTTCACTCGACGTGAGCTCTGCCCAGGAAACGCGCGATCCGCTCGGGCTCGTCGGCGTCACGCTCGACGGGCAGTTCGACATCGCGTCCGTCGTCGGCGAGGGCGGCTTCGGCGTCGTCTACAAGGGGCGGCATCGCGGGCTCGAGCAGCCCGTCGCGATCAAGGTCCTCAAGATCCTCTCCGTCGAGGACAAGCGGATGCAGGAGGCGCTCTTCGCGAAGTTCCGCGACGAGGCGAAGCTCCTCTACACGCTCTCGCAGGAGTCGCTGAACATCGTGCGCGCGATCCACTACGGATCGCTCACGACGCCGAGCGGCCTCTGGGCGCCGTACATGGTCCTCGAGTGGCTCGAGGGCCGCTCGCTCGCGGAGGACGTCGTCGACCGTCGCCAGCGAGGCCTCCGCGGCAGGACGCTCGACGAAGCGCTCGCGATCCTCGAGCCCGTCGCGGCCGGCCTCACCGTCGCGCACGCGCGCAAGGTCGCGCATCGTGACATCAAGCCCGCGAACGTGTTCCTCGCGCGCGCGGAGCAGGGCCAGCGCGTGAAGGTGCTCGACTTCGGCATCGCGAAGCTCGTGCAGGAAGGCGAGACGAGCGGGACGAAGAGCGCGTTCGGCGCCTTCACCTGGCTCTACGCGGCGCCGGAGCAGATCGACCCGCGGCTCGGCGCGACCGGGCTCGCGACCGACGTCTACGCCTTCGCGCTGCTCGCGACCGAGCTCCTCACCGATCGCGAGCCGACCGACGCACGCGACGTCGTCACGCTGATGAAGGCCTCCCAGGATCCGACGATCCGTCCGACGCCGCGCCAGCGCGGCGCGCAGATCCCGGATGACGTCGAGCACGTGTTCCGTCGTGCGCTCGCCGTCGATCCGCGCTCCCGCTTCCAGAACATCGCCGAGCTGTGGGGCGCGCTCCGTGCGACGCGCGGGGCGCCGCCGACGCTCCGCTCCGAGCGCCCGTCCGCGGTCATGCCCGCCTCGACGACGCCGGTGTCGCCCGCGATGCGCCCGTCCGTGCCGATGCCGATGCCGATGCCGACGCCGGCCCCGGGGATGACGCCGTTCACGACGGGGCCTCACGTGCCGCCGCACACGACCGGTCCGCGTCCGCAGGTGCCCCCCGGCTATGCGCCGGTCGCGCCGCACGTCACCGGTCCGGTGCCTTCGCACCCGCAGCCGATGGCGCCGCCGGGCTGGCAGCCGCGTGGGATGTGGCCGCGGCAGCCGCATCCCGACGCGGCGACGAACAACGTCGTGTGGCTCGCCGTCGTCGCCGTGATCGCGAGCCTGCTCCTCGTCGGCGCGTGCGGCGCGCTCAAGGCTTGCGCGGGCTGACGACCTCGCCGGAGAGAAGGATCGCGCGCATGTCCTCCGGCATCCGGTAGAGCTTGTGCTGCGCGTCGATGCAGGCGAGCCGCGTCCAGCCCGTCGCGATCAGGGTGCCGGCGCGCTCGATCCGATAGCCGAACCGGAGCGACACCGTGCGGAGCTCGGTGAGCGTCGTCTCGATCTCGAGCTCGTCGTCGAAGCGCGCGGGGACCTGGTAGTGGGCGTGCGCCTCGACGACGGGCAGGTGGACACCTTTCGCTGCCCAGTCCGCGTAGGTCACGCCGCGAGCGCGCAGCCACTCGACGCGGCCGTGCTCGAAATACGTGAAGTAGCTCCCGTGGTGGACGATGCCCATGAGGTCGGTCTCGAAGAACCGGACGCGCATGTGCGTGCGCGTGGACGCGCGTTGGGGATCGATCTCCGCACCGTGAGCGTTCTTCACGGACGCGTCCGTTAGCACGACCGGGAAGCCGCAGGCAGCCGGTGCTAGAGTCGAGGCGAATGGCGGAGCGAAGGCACCTTCCGGTCATCAAGGACCCGCCGCCGGAGAAGAACAAGGCGGAGGAGGACGACGACGAGGCGCGTCCGCCCTGGCAGTGGGTCGGCTTCGGCGTCGTCGCGATCTTCGCGGCGTGGCTCCCGCTCGCGGCTGCGGCCGGCGCCCTCGCGCGGCGCGCGTCCGAGGCGATGTTCCCGCCGGGCGCGACCGAAGCCGACGTCGCACGCACGCTCGCCGCGATGTCGACCGGCGAGCGCATGCGCTTCACGGCGTCGCAGGCGCTCCCGCAGGTCCTCGCCCTCGCGCTCGCGGCATTCGCGGGCGGCTTCCTCGTCGGTCGCTTCGGGCAGGGCACGCGTCCGCGCGAGGCGGCGCTCGCCGGCGGCGCGACGACGCTGATGGCGACGCTCCTCACCATCCGCGGGCTCGAGCTCGGCTGGGTCGCCGCGCTCACGATCGCCGTCACGGCCGCCCTCGCGATCGGGTTCGCGGCGTGGGGTGGCCGCGTCGGGAACCGCCGTCGCGACGCCGACTAGCGCGCCGTGTGCGCGCGATAGATCGGTGAGCCGCGCACGACGCGGACCTGCGCGGGCGACACCTCCGCGTTCCGGAGCGGTCCGTCCGGGGCCATCAGGTTGTCCGACGCGGGGCACGACTTCGTCCGCGTGTCGCACGTCGGCGTGTCGTCGAGCAGATCGACTGCGCCGTCGTCGTCGCTCGTGTGCATCAGGCCGACGAAGTGCCCCATCTCGTGGAGCATCGTGATCGCGTCGTTGTCGGCCGTTCCGTCGTCGTAGACCGCGACCGAGATCGCCGAGCGGACCGTGCCGGGGACGTTGACGGTGCCGGGGAGGCCGACGGAGTAGCCGAGGAGCGGGGCGCCGCCGCCGTAGGACATCTCGTTCGTGAACACGACGTGGAGCGCCTGGGGGATCGTAGCCGTCGCCTGTGCGATGAGCTGCGCGCGCGCGTCGCCGGTCGTCGCCTCGCGGAAGGAGCCGTCGATCACGTGATAGGAGACGGCGCCGCGTCCGATCCCGAAGAGGCGCTCCAGCTCGCTGTAGAATGCATCGATCCGCCGTGCGAGCGCCGCGTCGTTCTCGAGGCCCGACGCGTGGAGCTCGTGGACCGGGCCGGGATCGTGGATCCGCATGCCTTCCGGCACGTAGACGTGCATGTCGAGCTCGCCGCCGTGGAACGCGCCGTCGCCGCTCTTCTGGATCCGCACGCTCACGCGGAGCGGACCACGGACCGGCGTGCCGACCGGCGTGCTCGTCCCGCTCTTGTCGGTCGGTGCGTCGGGCGGCACGTCGATCCCGGAGACGACGAGCCGCCACGTGCCGGCCACCAGATCGCGCGTCGCCGTTCCGTTCGTCTGCGGGACGGAGAAGGCGCCGACACCGCGGCTGCCGAGCGCGAGCGGTCCCTCTGCGCCGGCCGGGACGTAGTCGCGGATGACGGCCTGCCCGTGAGGATCGACGAGCGATGCGATCCCGACCCGGCTCTCGCCTTCGCCGAAGACGCTGATGTTGAAGCCGAGCGCGTCGTCGGGGACGTCGATCTCGACCTCCTTTCCGGGCGTGACGTCGCCGAGGTCGACCACCGCCTGCGAGCCGTCGTCGGATGTCTCTTTCGGCTTCTTCGTCTCGCGCGAGCTCGACGTCGGACGGCCGGCGGCGCCCGGGTCGTACGGTGCGACCGTGCACGCGGCGAGGACGAGCGCGAAGGCGGCGACGAACGAGCGACCCATGTGCCATGACGGTCGAGCAAGCGACGTTCCGCGCGCGTCGGCGCGCGATCGCCCGCTTTTTCGCGCCCCGCGTGCTCCAGCACGCGCCCCGCCCGCACCACCATGGCCCGCCCTGACCTCGGGGCGAGAGCGTGCTATCCACCGCAGCGATGTTCTGTCTCCGAGTGCCGACGGACGCGGCCTGGTCGCGCGAGGCCGTGCGCGACCTCGACCTCGTTCTCGTCGACCACGCCCACTGCGAGATGAAGGCGGCGACGAACGCGCTCTCGCTCGCGGTCCGCTATCCGGGCGACCTCGGTCTCGTGCGCGCGCTGACGGAGCTCGCGCAGGAGGAGCTCGACCACTTCCACCGCGTGGTCTCGTTCCTCGAGCGCCGCGGGCTGCCGCTCGGGACGCCGCCGGTCGACGACTACGCGGCCGAGCTCCGGCGCGCGACCCGTGCGCTGCCCGCTTCGGACCTCTCGCCGGCGGTCGACCGGCTCCTCGTCGGCGCGCTGATCGAGGCCCGTTCGTGCGAGCGGTTCAAGCTGCTGCTCGAAGCGCTGCCGCCGTCCGTCGACGAGGAGCTGCGGGACTTCTACCGCGAGCTCTTCGAGTGCGAGGCGCGTCACTACCGCACGTACGTCGACCTCGCGATCGATGCTGCGCGTGCGCTCTCGCCGGGCGAGGGCGCGGACGTCGCTGCCCTCGTCCAGGCGCGCCTCGGTCGGATCGCCGACGCCGAAGGCGCGATTGTCGCGCGTCTCGCCGCGCGCGGTGCGCGTGCTTCCGTCCACGGGTGAAGCGGCCATGAACGACGCGCCGCTCACCGACTGGCTCCGTCTCGACGCCGACGTCCGGCGCGCCTGGGAGCGGCTCGCGCGAGAAGATCTCGGCACCGAGGAAGGACGTGAGCTCGCCGCCCGTCGCGATCCGTTCGCGGACGTGCGCCACGTCGCTGGGCAGTCGACCCATCGCGCCCTCGTCGAGCGCGAGCCGGCCGCGCACGAAGTCCTGCACCGCGATGCGCTCCTCCGCTGGGTGCACGAGCTCCTCCAGGCGCGGATCGGACGCGATCTCGTGATCGAGGACGCGAAGCGCGTGCACACCGCGACCGAGGACACGACGAAGCCTCGCCGCGGACGCGCTGCACTCTCGATCGACGCGTCCACGTCGACGCCGGAGGGCGAGCGGAAGGAGGCCGGGGCAGACAGCTTCGCCGCGTCGTGGCGCGGCGTCCTCCGCGCGCCGGACCCGATGCGTGCCGGCGCCGCCCTCGAACGCGCGGCGTCTCTCGCCTCCGGCGTCGCGGCCGTGCGCAAGGAGCGCCGTGCGCGTCGCGCCGAGGCCGCACGGAGGCTCGGTCTCGCGCACCCGTCGGCCCTCGTCGCCTCGCTCGTCGTCCCCGAAGGCGCCTCCGACCCCTCCGGGGCGTCGCTCGCACGCACGCTGCTCGACGCGACCGAGCCGCTCGCGGACGCGACGCTCCGCACGTGGAAGAAGCGTGCGGGCGGCCCGTGGTCGCCCGTGGACGCGATGCACGTCGGCCTCGCGCGCGAAGCCCGTGAAGGGTGGCCGGCGCGACTCGGCGAACGCTGGCTCGAAGACGTCTTCGAAGTGCTCGTCGTGCGCCCCGTCCGCGGCGTGCGGTTCCCGGAGCCGCTCGGCGGCGCGAGCTTCCTCCGTGCCGCGTACGCGTACGGCTACGCGCTCCGCGAGCAGGGCACGGCGCGCTCGCTCCCGTTCGCGCTCGCGCGCGATCCGTACGCGACGGGCGCGCATCGCTTCGGTGCGATGCTCGCGCTCGCGCTCGCCGATCCCGTCCTGCAGACGAAGCGGCTCGGCGTCTCCCGGCGGACCGCGACCGAGCAGGCGCGCATCCTCCGGCTGTCGCTCTTCCTCGGCCTCCGCGAGCTCGCCGCGCGCGTGCTCCTCGCCGCGGGCGAGACCGACGCCGCCCTCTTCGAGGAGGTCACCTTGCGCGTGCTCGGGGCGCCGCTCCCGGCTGCGCTCCGCGATGCGTGGCCCGACGTGCGGGTCGACGACCTCGCGCGCCTCGGGGCGGCGTGTCAGGCGCACGCGTTCGTCGCAGACCTCGTGAACCGCTTCGACGAGGACTGGTTCGCCAATCCGAAGGCGGCCTCGCATCTCGCGAGCATCGCGTGTGGGCCGATCGCGGAGCCGATCGTCGTCGATCCCGCGTCGATCGCGAAGCTCGCGCGCGACTGCGAGGAGGCGCTCGGGTGAAGCGTGCGCTCGCCGGCGTGCTCGCAATCGGCGCGCTCGTGTCCGTGCCCGCGAGCGCCGCCCCGGCGGCGAAGCCCGCGCCGGCGGCGAAGCCCGCGCCGCGCCCGACGAAGCCCGCTCCGCCGAAGGCTCCGCCCGCGCAGCCGCTCCCGATGCTGCCGAGCGTCGGACGCGTTCAGGTCCGCGTCGGTCGCACGCAGGTCGTCGTCGTCGAGGACGTGCTCCTCCCGCGCGGGGAGTGGAAGCAGGGCGCGATCGACCTCTACGTCGCGTTCGGTGCGCCCTCGGTCCCGCGTGCGCTCGACGCGCACCTCGTTCCGCTCGGCGACGGCGTGATCGCACCCGAGGACGACGACGCGGGCGAGACGGTCCCGGTCGATCGCGCGCCGCGAAGGCCGGTGTCCGCCAACGCACTGCTCGGGCGCGACACGATGGCGGGCGTCGTCGTCCATCTCGACGCGTCCGTACTCGCGCGCGGCTTCGCGGCGGGCGGCATGGCCGCTCTCCGGCTCCGGAGCGTGATCGACGTCCCGGAGGAGGACGCCGCCGGCGGCCACGGGGTGCTCGTCCGCCTCGGCGCGTCGCGCGGGACGCCGCTCACCCTCGGTCGGATCGCGCTCGCGGCCCTGCCGGACGGGCCGAAGATCGCGCGCGCGGAGGCGAAGCTGTGTGGTCCCGATGCGGACGACCATCCGCTCGCGATCGCGTCGTCGCCGCGGATTCCGGCGCCGGATGCGACGCCACGCGTCGCGCCGGTCCTCGCCGTCCGTCGCGCGACGGACGATCTCTGCATCCGCTACTGGGTCGCGCCGTAGCTCACATCGCGTCGGTCGGGTCGCCGCTGCCGGAGCCGGTCGCGTCGATGAAGAAGCGGAGGCCGACCGCCACCGTCGTCGCCGGATGCTCGCCGACGACGTCGCGTCGCCCGCCGAGCTCGATGCTGAAGCGGCGATCGACGTACCCGGCGCCGGCCGAGACGGCGTGCGTCTTCATCACGTCGTCGTAGCGGTAGCCGGCGCGGAGCGGCACGCGATCGGCGAGGAGCACTTCCGCACCCGCCATCAGGCGTCCGCGCGCCGAGTCGCGCGTCGTGAAGTCGACGAGGCCGTCGACTTCGACGGTGACTGTCTGGTTGGACCAGCCGACGCCGCCTGCGAGCGCGAGGGGCGCGAGGGCGGTTCCTGGCGCGGTGAGGTTCCGTCCGGTCAGGCCGACCCGCAGCTGCTCGGTGATCTGGACCGCGGCGCCCGCGTCGAACGTGAGCTCGTTGAGGAGCGGCTCGTCGGCGGTGCCTCCCGAGGCGAGGCTCGCGCCGAGCGGCCCGGCCGCGACGTTCTGGGAGAGCCGGAGATACCGGCCGGTCACGCCGAGGCTGATCCGATCGCCGAGCGGGTAGGCGAGCGAGAGCCGGAGATCGGTCCAGCGGCGCTTCAGGCCGTCCGGATCCATCTGCGACCACGTCCCGCCGAAGCCGCCCGAGAGGCGGCTCGTGCTCGAGTCGGTGACCGCGCCGCCGTAGCTCTGCCGGCGCGCCTCGGGGCCGAACGCCGCGAGGCCTTCGAGGTGGTAGACGCGGAAGAGTCCGAGGTTCGCGGGATTGTTGAAGACTGCAGTCGTCGACCCGCCCCAGGCCTGGGCCGCGCCGCCCATCGCCATCACGCGCGGGTGCTGCACCTCGCCGAGCTCGTAGCCCTGCTCGATCGACGTCGAGGACGGGTCGGCGTGTGCGACGCCCGGCGCTCCCACGGCGGCGATCGCGACGGCGGCGGCGACTCCGCGCAGACGAAGACGTCGGGGAGCTCTCTTCGTGGCGTTTCGCACCGCGGCCACCCTACTGAGCCGGTCTCCCCAGACCAACTTTTCGGCTCCTGTAAAGACCGTCGCGACGACGGTCTCGCTGGACCAGGTACAGAGCGAAGCGTCATCGTGACGACGCGCGGAGATACCTAGCTTTCCCGGGCGTTTCGCAGAGTCCGGTGACTCTTGACACCGGTTCCGTCGCCAAAACTCGCAGCGGCGTCACGTTTCGGCACGAAGGAGACAGCGTGTCGCTGTGGCAACGGTCCGATTACAGAACAAGGGCGAACACTTACCTCACGTGTCCACAGACCCTGCGAACCTGCATGCGCAGCGCAGCCATTTCACAGGCGGTTTACAAGGAATAAACCCGTGAGGATCTGCTCACTTGCATCGAATCGAAACAATGGACATGACGACGCTCGAACGACGGTGCTAGCTCCATCTTCCCCGTCGACGACAGGTGGTCGGCGATGAGGGCTCCGAACCTGGTGGGGTCTCCATGGTCTTCATGGGGGTGAGGCCAGGCTGTCTCTGATCGGAGCGCTCATCCACGATCATCGGTCTTCGGTGGGGATCAGCTTCACGCATGCTTCCCTGGGGGCGCCGCGAGCTCTCGACCCGTACCCGTAACAGCGGGGGGGCGAGCGCAGGCGGTGTTCGGCCGGGGTGGGGAAGTCTTGTCTAGGAGCATTTCTTCGCAGGAGGTACCGGCGCGCGCGCCTCTGCTCGACGAGCAGGGCACGGGGGCAGGGGACCTCTCCACAGCCTGTGGAGCTCCTGTGGAGAATTTGATGGATCAATGGGCCGGTGCGCCGGCCTTGGGCTCTTCTTGTCGCGAGCGGGTCTGGAAGGTGATGGAGCACGAAGCGCTCTGGAACGAAGCCGTGGCGTTCACGCGGGCGAAGTCGCCCGCCAGCTTCGAGCAATGGTTCTCCGGCGTGCAGTTCGACGGCATGACGGACGGCATCGTGAGCCTCAGGGCTCGCGACGAGTTCGTTCGTGAGTGGGTCGACCAGCACTTCCTGCCGACCCTCGTCGACTACCTGCGCAGCCAGACCGGCTGGAGCGTCCAAGTCGCGTGGTCGGTCGGTGGAGATCTCGAGCGCCCGATCGCGCAGGGGAGGTCCGGCGAGCCGGTCCGTCCTCGCGCGCTCGTCGAGCGCCCGCGCCCGGAGAATGGAGTGAACGGTACGAACGGGATCAACGGCGTGAACGGCACGAACGGGGTTCATGCCGCTCCCGAGATCAACGGCTTCGCGTCGGACGAGGCGCCGGCCTCGCGCCGCAACGGCAAGCCCGTGGTGCCGCCGCCGATCGAGGGGCTCAACCCGAAGTACACGTTCGCCAACTTCGTCGTCGGCCCGTCGAACCAGCTCGCGCACGCGGCAGCGATCGCGGCCGCGGGCGGCGGCGGCCGTCGCCACAACCCGCTCTTCCTCTGTGGAGGCACCGGGCTCGGCAAGACGCACCTCGTGCACGCGGTCGCGCATCGCGTCCGCGCCGAGCGCCCCACGGCTCGCATCCTCTACGTCTCGGCCGAGAAGTTCGTGAACGAGTTCGTGCAGGCCCTCCAGGAGGGGCGCATGAACGAGTTCCGCGCGCGCTATCGCGATCGCTGCGATCTCCTCCTCGTCGACGACATCCAGTTCCTCGCCTCGAAGACGCAGACGCAGGAAGAGTTCTTCCACGCGTTCAACGCGCTCCACCA
>JBDHVE010000040.1:0-60354 GCA_039809485.1 Polyangiaceae bacterium
CCGATCGTCTCGTCAGCTTCAACGTCGCGAACGTCGCGGGTGGGACGGCCGTCGAACGCGAGAAGGGCAGCGAGCGCGAGGCGGTGCGGGCGCGGGGGAAGCTCAACATCGTGCCGTCGAACGCCGAGGCGTGGGGCGACCTCCGCACCGCGAGCGCGGCGCAGCTCGATCGGATGCGGACGGAAATGCAGCGCATCGTCGACGCCGAGGTCGCCGCGATCAACGCGGAGTACGACGCGGACGCGAAGATCCGCGCCGAGCTCGTCATCCGCGACGAGTACCCGGCGATGGCAGAGAGGCCGGGGAACGTCGCGCTCCTCACGCTCCTGGACGGCGTGAGCCAGGACCTCGGGGGCCCGCATCTCGAAGCCGCGGACCCCGTGACGCAGGGCGCCGGCGACGTGTCGTTCGTCGCCTCGAAGGTCGAAGGCGCGCTCGACGGCCTCGGGCCGGTCGGGTTCGACTATCACACGCCGCGAGAGACGATCGAAGTGGACGGGCTACGCGTCGCGACGACGCGAGCGGCGCTGCTGGTGCATCGGCTGGCGAAGCGGGGACGGTAGGGCGCCGACGAGCGCGACGCCTTGGTGGATCGGCGTCCTCCCTCTTCTCCCCTCCCTCTCTCTTCTCTCTCTTCTCTCTCTCGGCCGTGCGAAGCACGGCGTCGCGAAGCGAGACCGGGGAGGCTCGCTCGCGGAGCGAGCGAGGGGGCGGAGCCCCACATGAAGAGGAAGTTTCGATGCAAGGTCTGAGACAGCCCGCAGGGCTGGATCAGACCTTGCGTTCGAAACAATCAAACGTTGAATCGGAAATGCATCACGTCGCCATCCCTGACGACGTACTCCTTGCCTTCGATCGCGAGCTTGCCCGCCTCACGGCACTTCGCCTCGCTCCCGAGGTTCACGAGGTCCTCCCACCACATGACCTCGGCCTTGATGAAGCCCTTCTCGAAGTCGGTGTGGATGACGCCGGCGGCCTGGGGCGCCTTCGCGCCGATCACCGTCGTCCACGCGCGGACCTCCACCTTGCCGGCGGTGAAGAACGTGAGGAGGCCGAGGAGCTTGTAGCCGGCGCGGATGACGGCGTTGAGGCCGGGCTCCTTCAGCCCTGCGCTCTCGAGGAACTCGGGGCGATCCTTCGGATCGAGCTCGGCGATCTGGGACTCGAGCGCGGCGCAGACGGGGACGACGAACGTCCCTTCGCTCTTCGCGAGTGCCTCGAGCGCCTTGAAGTGCTTGTTGCCCTCGAGGTTCGCGATCGAGGTCTCGTCGATGTTCGCGATGTAGAAGGCCGGCTTCGCGGTGAGGAGGTGCATGTCACGCACGATCGCCTGCGCGTCGACGTTGTCGGCCCAGCTCGCCGTCTTGATCAGCGTGCGGGCGGGCTTCCCCTCGTCGAGGTGCTTGGCGAGCTCCTCGCAGACGCTCGCCGCGATCTTCTCCTTCGGATCGTTGCCCTTGAGCGCCTTCCGCGCCTTGTCGAGCCGCTTCTGGACCGAGTCGAGGTCCTTCAGGCACAGCTCCATCGTGACGACGGCGACGTCGCCGACCGGGTCGACGCGGTTCTCGACGTGGACGACGTTCGGGTCCTCGAAGCAGCGCCCGACCTGCACGATCGCGTCGGCCTCGCGGATGTGGGAGAGGAACTGGTTGCCGAGACCTTCGCCCTTCGACGCGCCGCGGACGAGGCCGGCGATGTCGACGAAGTTGATCGTGGTCGGCAGGATCCGGTCGGCGTGGATGACGGAGTCGATCTTCGCGAGCCGCTCGTCCGGCACCGTGACGACGCCGACGTTCGGCTCGATCGTGCAGAACGGGTAGTTCGCGGCTTCGGCCTTCGCGGACGAGAGAGCGTTGAAGAGAGTGGATTTCCCGACGTTCGGGAGCCCGACGATGCCGATGGAGAGCGCCATGTGGAACCGCGCGCTCGGTAGCATGGCCGTGGCGCCGCATGCAAACACGACGGCAGCCCGGACCCCCTTCGCAGGACGATCCTGCGGCCACTGCTCCGCGGCCGAGCTTCTGCTACACCGTAGAGCCGATGGGCAGGCAGAAGGCACCCACGTTCGGCGAGCTGGAGTGGTCGCTCGGCGAAACGCCGGCCGAGCCGCTGCCCGCCGTGCCCGGCGACGGCGAGGAGATCCCGCCCCACTCGCAGGGCTTCGGCGAGATCGAGATCGAGCTCGACAGCAGCCCCGATGTCGGATCGCTCGAGGAAGCGATCCCGACGTCGAGCGCGCGCCCGCGCGTCGCGCACGGCGCGACGCGCATGGGGAACGTCGACGACGCGGTCCTCGCGCTCGCTCGCGGCGAGGCGGACGAGCCGCCGGTCGCGAACCGCGGCTCGATGTTCCCGACCGCTGGCGGCAGCGGCGCCCGCGCGCTCGCGATCGCCGCGATCCGGGAGGCGTACGGGAGCGGCGACCCGAACGAGGCGCTCGCGCTCGCGTCCGAGCTCGGCGCACACCTCGGCGTCGGGGAGAGCGCGGACGGCGCGGAAGGTCCCGATCCGTCGAGCCCCGGCTTCGACGCCGCTGACGGCACGGCGATCGTGGAGGCGGGCGGACGCGCCTCGCAGCTGCCGGCGATGATCTCGAGCGCGGACGTCCCGCGCGTCCTGCTCTCCCCGGCGGAGATCGCCCAGCTCGCGCTCGACCACCGAGCAGGCTTCCTCCTCGCGTACGTGGACGGTAGACAGTCGATGGAGGAGATCCTGGACGTATGCGCGATGCCCGAGGCCGATGCCCTCGCGATCCTCGAACGACTCTGCGCGCTCGGCGTGATCGCGCTGCGGTGAAGGTGAACGCGTGCTGAGCGGCCGGACGATCGCGCTCGCGGTGACGGGCAGCATCGCAGCCTACAAGGTTGTCGAGGTCGCACGGCTCTGCATCAAGGCGGGCGCGAAGGTGCTCCCGATGATGACGACGTCGGCGACGCGCTTCGTCGGTCCCGTGACGCTCTCGGGCATCTGCGGCGAGCCCGTCGCGACGGACATGTGGGATCCGGACTATCCGGGCGAGAAGCACGTCGCGATCGCGTCACGCGCCGATCTCGTCGCGATCGTGCCGGCGACGGCCGACCTCCTCGCGCGGCTCGCGCACGGGCGCGCGGACGACCTCGTCGCCGCGACCGTGCTCTGTGCGCGCGGCAGCGTCCTCGTCGCGCCTGCGATGCACCCGCGGATGTGGGACCACCCCGCGACGCGCGAGAACGTGGCGACCCTCCAGCGCCACGGTCGCGTCGCGTTCGTCGGCCCGGTCGTCGGGCCGGTCGCCTCGGGCGAGACCGGGATGGGGCGCATGGCGGAGCCGGAGGACGTGGTCCGCGCGATCGCGGCGAAGCTCGGCGCGCGCGACCTCGCCGGCCGGCACCTCGTCGTCACCGCCGGTCCCACCTACGAGCCTCTCGATCCCGTGCGCTTCCTCGGCAATCGCTCGAGCGGAAAGATGGGCTTCGCGGTCGCCGCCCGCGCGGCCGCACGGGGCGCAGCGGTGACGCTCGTGGCGGGTCCCGTCGCGCTTCCGACTCCTCCCGGCGTCACGCGCGTCGACGTCGAGTCGGCTTCGGAGATGAACGACGCCCTCGCGCGCGTCCTCGGCCCCTCGCTCGAGGGCGCGGACGCGCTCGTCATGTCGGCGGCAGTGGCGGACTTCCGCCCGAGCGCGAAGAGCGACGTGAAGATCAAGAAGGAGGACGGCGGCGTCCCGACGATCTCGCTCGCGAAGAACCCCGACGTCCTCGCCGGAATCGGCCACGCCCGTGCTGGGCGCGCGCGTCCGGTCCTCGTCGGCTTCGCGCTCGAGACGGGGGAGGACGCGCAGGTCCTCGCCTACGCGCGGAAGAAGCTCGTCCAGAAGCGCGTCGACCTCGTCGTCGCGAACGCCGCGCACGTGTCGCTCGGCCAGGACACGAACCGCCTCGCGATCGTGGAGAGCGCCGCCGACGAGAAGACGCCCTTCCTCGAAGGAACGAAGGAAGGCCTCGCCGACCACATCCTCGATCGCCTTGCCGCGAAGCTCGCGGGTTGATCAGCCGACGCGGACCTCGAGGCGGTGGAGCACAGCTTCGACGACGGGCGCGGCTTCGTCGCCGGTCACGACCTCGGTTGCGCCGATCTTGAGCCACGACGCGCGCGTGCTCGCCTCGTAGACGACGATCGGCAGGACCGAGGTCTTCGGATGCTTGCGGAGTGCACGGATCGCGTCCTGCGGCTTCACGTCGGTCGCCCGCGCGTCGAGCGCGACGACGTCGGGACCGGCCGCCGCGACGCCGACCAGCCCTTCGATCACGGTCGGGAAGGTGAGCACGCTCGCCCCGCGGCCCTTGCACGCACGCGTCACCGCACGGACGATCGGCGAGAGCTTGCCCACGATCGCCACCGTCCCGCCCGGCGCGGCGACCGCGCGCGGCATCGGGAGGTTGTTCTTCTCGCAGTAGGCGCGCGCGTCGTCGGTGCGCACGCGGTACTGCGCGCCCGGGGTCTTGATCGCAGGGAGGCGGCCCTCGCGGATCCAGAGGTACACCGTCTTCGGATGCAGCTCCCACGCGCGCGCGAGGTCGCTCGGTCGGAGCAGGGCCATGCGACCGCGATGATAGCGGAGGCCGACGCCCTGGTTGACGGAGAGTCCGCTGTTCGGCTACTGAATCGCGCCGTGACGGGTCCCACGCATCGCGTGGTGCTTGGTCACTCGCGCGTGGTCGTGACCGCGTCCTCCGCCCGAGGCCGCAGTCACAGGGAAGCTGGTGGAGATTCCAGCACGGCCCCCGCCACGGTGACCGGGGACGAACCCGAGCAAACCACTGCTCTCCACGAGGGGAGCGGGAAGGGCTCGGGGGAGGACGATCCGGAAGTCCGGAGACCGGACCACGCGCGGACGACTCTGACGGCCAGCGCGGGGCGTGCGCGGGTCCAGGTGACGAAAGATGAAGCGATCGTGGATGGGGCTCGCCCTCGGGCTGCCCATGGCTGCGGTGTTCGTGGCAATCGGCTGCGGTGACGACGAAATCTTCGGCGCGCCCGACGGCGGCACGAGCGACGGCGGGGAGCTCCGTGAGGCCGATGCCCCGCGGGCCGATGGCGGTTCCGACGGAGGCGCGGCCTGCGGCGACTCGACCGGTGCGCCTCCGCGCGCGCTCCTGTCGATCAACAACATGACGACGAGCGAGCTCGTCGCGTTCAACCTCGACACGAAGAAGGTCGACGGCCGGCTCACGTATCCGGGCTTCATCGGTCTCACGTCCTCGCTCGGGAGCGATCCCTATCTCCTCCAGCAGTCGGAGGACATCGTCACCCGGCTCGACGCGAAGGAGCCGTGGAAGGTCGTCTCGTCGTGGAGCGTGAAGGAGGGCGACGCCGGCTACGCCGATCCGACCGCGATGGTCGTGCCGACGTGCGAGAAGGGCTACGTCGTCCGTTTCAAGCGCAACACGATCGCCGTGCTCGACACGACGAAGAACGTCGACGGCGGCGCGCCCGTGAAGACGATCGACCTCACGTCGCTGCTCCAGCCGGGCGACGCCGACGGGCTCGTCGACATGATCAGCGCGTTCCACGTGCCCCAGAAGAAGCGCCTCTACGTGCTCCTCGGGAACATCGACCTGAAGCGCGTCGCCGCGAACGGGTACACCGCGCTCTGCGCGCCGACGAAGCCGACGATCATCGCGATCGATCCGTCGAACGATCAGGTCGTGAACCTCGGCGGCGCCGGCCCTGGCGGCGGCATCACGCTCGAGGGATACAACCCGCCGCTCGGGACCGCGTTCACCTACGACGCCGCACGCGATCGCTTCCTCGTCCTCTCCGGTGGATGCAACGCCGACCAGGGCGACGGCGGTGCCGGCGCGGTGCAGCGCCGGCGGATCGAAGAAGTCGACCTCGGCACCGGGAAGGTGAAGACGCTCCTGTCGCTCGACGACAAGGACTTCCCGCTCGGGTTCACCTACGTCGACCAGTCGCGCGCCGCCGTCGCGTTCTACGGGCAGTCCTTCTTCTGGAACCCGCAGGAGAACGCGCTCGGCCCCGCGATCGACGGGTCGCTCGACACCTTCGCCCACGACGGGAAGGGGAACCTCGTCGGCACCCGCGCGACGTACTTCGCGGACGGCGGCGCGGGGCCGCTCGAGCTCTGGAAAGTCCCGTTCCACGACGCGGGCGCACCGGAGAAGCTCGGCGAGAACCCGTTCACGGACAACAGCGGGTTCGTGAGCGGCGTCGAGATCTGGCCGCGGCCCTGAAGCCAGACTTCAGACTTCAGACTTCAGCCCCAGAGGGCTCTTGCCGGACGGCTGGGGGAGGCGCCTCCCTGCTGAACCACGTCAGATTCTCGTCGCGTGCGCGTCGAGGTACGGCGGATTGCGCTGCACGATGCGCTCCCAGAGCTGGCCGTGCAGCCGCTCCGCCTGGTCCTTGAACGGTCCGTGCGCGAGCGACGCGTCGATCCGCGTCAGCGTGAAGGCCGCCGTCACGAGGACGTCGTCATGGACGGTGGGATCGAGCGCGACCTGCGGCCACGCGCTGACGGGGTCGGCCGGCATCCGGTACCCCGACGAAGCGAGGCCGCGTGCGCGCTCGATCACCTTCGCCATCAAGGTCTCGCGGATGCTCCCGCGCGCCTCGCCCATGTCGGCGGGGTCGACGAAGTAGCCGGTGTGGAGCGCGTAGACGGAGCGCTTCCGCTTCTCCTCGAGCGAGAGCTTGCCGACGACGCCGAAGGCGATGACCGTGAGCGCGAGCGGGATGCCGAGGATGAAGGCGCTCACGACGAGCGCGATGACGAGATCGAGGGCGTCGCCGCGCGAGGACGCCGAGACGTTCCCGATCGCGGTCACGAGCGCGCCGATCACCGCGAGCACGCCGTAGACGCGGAGGTAGCCGGCGAGGACCGACTTGCCGTTCAACGCGGTCGTGATCCCGCGGAAGCCGCCGTCGCCGCTCTCCTCGAGCACGAGATGCGAACCCACCGGGAAGAGCGGGAGGAAATAGATGTGCGCGAACTTGGTCCCGACGAACGACCCGGCGCACGCGCGGACCTTCCCGTAGAACCGCGTTCCGTAGATGATGACCATGCGCGCACCCTCCTCCCGCCGACCGGATCCGAACGTATCAAGGCGGAGCGGAGGGGGAACCCGCGACCGCGGAAATTTCGTACGCTGCGCACATGCCCGCCCTTCCTCCGCGATGGCTTTTCCACGTCGTTCGCGCGACCGAGCTCTCGTGGGACCGAGGCGGTCGGTACGCGCCTCCGTCGCTCGGGACCGAGGGGTTCGTCCACGCCTCCTATCGCGACGCCGTGCTCGAGAGCGCGCGCCTCTACTTCGCGGAAGGCGATGATCTCCGGGTGCTCGTCGTCGATCCCCGGCGGCTCGACGTCCCCGTCGAGGTCGCGACGACCCCGCGCGGGCCGATGCCGCACATCCAGGGCACGATCCCGGCGGATGCCGTCCGGGTGATCGAGCTCGAAGCGGTCCCGGAGCACGACGACGTCGTGCGTGGCACGAAGATCGGTTTCCTCGCGTTCGAGGGGATGACCCTCCTCGATCTCGTCGGACCGCTCGACGCGGTCTCGCGGATCGCGACGATGGGCTTCGACGAGACGACCAGGTGCGAAGTCGTCGCGCTCACGCGGCCGGAGGAGGACGAGACGGTGCTCGACGTCCCGGTCTGGGCCGGCACCGGCCTACGGATCACGGCCGAGCGTTACCGGCCGGCGCTCGACGCCTTCGATGTGCTCGTCGTGCCCGGCGGCTTCGGCACGCGCGCGCTCGAAGGCGATCCGAGCGTCGCGTCCTACCTCGAGACGTTCCCGCAGAACCGCCTCGTCGCCTCCGTCTGCACGGGCGCGCTCCTCCTCGGCGCCGCCGGGCGTCTCGAAGGCAAGCGCGCGACGACGCACGCACGCTACCTCCACGCGCTCGAGGCCTACGGCGCGCGCGTCGTCACCGAGCGCGTCGTCGACGAGGGGCAGGTCGTCACCGCCGGCGGCGTGACGGCCGGGATCGACCTCGGTCTCCATCTCGTCGCGCGCCTCGCGGGCGACGAGGTCCGCGCGAAGATCGCCGCGCAGATGGAAGTGCACTGACGCAGTGAGCACCGCGTCAGTCGGCGCCGCGGTCGACGTCGAGGAGGCGCCAGTCGAGCGCGTCGACCTCGCGGTCCGAAGCCTTGTAGTCGATCGTGAGGCGCGACCCGATCGCTTCGCCGCCGACCTGGAGGGGCAAGGGGCGCGAGAACGTCATCCGCACCTCGGTCGCGAACCAGTCCATCATCCCCTCGAGCGGGAAGGCGCCGCGCCAGAGCTTCGGGATCGCCATGATCGCGTGGCCGGGCTTCTGATCGTAGACGCGCACGTTCATGAAGCCGAGGAGACGCTCGGCGAACGGGTAGGCGCGGAAGCCGTAGCCGAACTCCGGGCACGTCGCGGCGCCCGCGACGCTCGCCATCCCCTCGTAGAGGATCGTGCCGCGCTTCACGCCTTCGAGGCGCACGAGCTCGCGGGTCGCGGTGATCGTGTAGACCTCGTCGCCGAGGTTCTCGACGATCACGTGCGGGCGGCCGTAGAGGAGCGACTTGGGCGCCGTGCGCGTGATCATCGCGCTCAGGTAGCCCCAGACGCTCTTCGCGAGACGGCTCGAAGGCGATGCCTCGACCTGCTGGCGGAAGTCGTCGAGCACCTGCGCGTCCCACCCGCAGCCGGCGAAGAACGTGAGCACGTCGTTGCAGCGGAGGAGCCCGTAGCGCTTCGTCGGCAGCGGGCCGTCCGCCCGCGCGAGCGCCTTCACGCACGCGTCGAGCTTCCGTGCGCCGAGCGCGTGGGCCCACGCGTTGCCGGTCCCGAGCGGCAGCGCGCCGACGGGCGGGAGCGGCTCGCCCTTCGGCACGACGCGGTCGAGCGCGTTGAGGAGCGCGACGGCGCTACCATCGCCGCCGGCGGAGAGGATGCAGCGCGGGTCCTTGATCGTGCGGAGCCAGCCCTCGACCTCTTCGATCGTGCGCGTGAGACGGACGCTCGCGCCGGGGAGCGCCCGTGCGATCTGCACCGCGATGCGGCGCCCGCCGCGCTTCGCGTTCGCGTTGACGAGGATGTAGAGGCCGCGTCCGGCAGGGGTCGTCATGGCTGGCTCGACGGCGAGAGCGCGCTCGCGATGGCGGTGCGGACGTCCGCGATGAGGCGCTCGCGCGCTTCTTTCGAGACCGCACCGCGCTCGTCGCGGTACGCCCCGGTCTCGATCGGAGGATGGATGGTGACGCGCACGTTCGCGTGCGGGTAGGAGCGCTTGCCTCGCGCGAGGAGCGCATCGCGCGTGCCCTCGATCGTGATCGGGAGGATCGGTGCGCGGGCATCGGTCGCGAGGACGAAGCCGCCCTTCTTGAACGGGAGGAGCTCGCCCGTGCGGCTGCGGGTTCCCTCCGGCGCGATCCAGATGTGCGTTCCGTGGTCGAGGTGCTCGCGCGCGGTCGCGAGGCTCGCGATCGCGCTCGTGCGGTTCCTCCGATCGACGGGGACGAACCCGGCGTCGCGGAGCGCATGACCGAAGAGCGGCAGGTCGAAGAGCTCCTTCTTCGCGACCATCCGGATCCGTCCGCCGAGCACGTAGTAGACCACCGGCACGTCGTAGTGCGACTGGTGGTTCGACATGAGGACGTACGTGCGGTCGAGCTTCGCGTGCTCGCGCCCGTGGACCTCGACCTTCATGTCGAGGTTGCCCACGACGCGCTGCGCCCAACCCGCGAGCCGCGCGTCACATCCCTCGGCCGAGAGCGTCCCGCGGAAGGCTTCGACGACGGTCGGCGCCGAGATCGCGAGCGTCTCGTAGACGTTGCGGAGCGACAAGAGGAGCGAGCCGTTCGTAGCCATGCGCTGTCGCCCGAGGCGGACGCAGGTTGCCACAAACAGAGCGCTTTCGGCGCGTGGACAATCCGCGTGAGCTCATCTGCACCGCGCTTGATGGGACCGCTTTTCCTCCGTACCATCGTGCCGCCGCGCTTTGCATCCATTGGTTTCACCAATGATGTGAGGAGTTTGTGCGAGAGGGGCTCGCGCCGCGACTCAAGGACATGAACGGTTCGAACACGATCCGCACCGCCCTCGGCCTGCTGCAAGACGATCCCGATCACGAGGCAGCGTGGCGTGACCTGCGCGAAGCCCTCGGCTTCACGAGCGAAGACGGGACCGTCGATCCCGGCGAGCTCGGTGCCGAGGAGCTCGCTTCGCTCCTCGAAGCCGCGCGGAAGGCGCACGCCGGTCGCGGTGAGCACGAGGCCGTGGCCGCGCTGCTCGCGATCGAGGCCGCGCTCGCCACGGGCGAGCGCGAGATCGACGTGGTCGCGCAGCTCGCGCGGCTCCGCGACGACGTGCTCCTCGACGACGCCGGAGCCGTCGCTGCCTACACGCGTCTGCTCGGCCTCCGCCCCGACGACACGGAGGCGGAAGAAGCGCTCGAGCGCGCCGAAGCGAAGCGCGCGAAGTGGCGCGACCTCGAGACCAAGTACCGCGAAGAGGCGAAGGACGCCGGCGATCCGGTGTTCCGGAGCGCGCTCCTCGTCAGCGCCGCCGAGGTCGCCTACCGCTACGGACGTACCCCGCCGGCGCCCGAGTCGTCGCCCGAGAGCGAGCGCTCGCCGCGGAGCCAGAAGGGCGGCAAGAGCAAGAAGAAGAAGAACAAGGGCGGGGAGACGAGCGTCACGATCGCGGCCGCCTCGCCGCTCGACGACATCACCGCGCGTCTCGAGGAGGCGCTCTCGCTCGACCCGAAGAGCCGCCGCGCGGCGATGCTCCTCGAGCGCATCTTCCGCGAGCGGCGGAAGTGGGAAGAGCTCGTGAAGATGCTCGACGCCTTCGCCGGCGACGTCGCGTCGAAGGACGAGAAGATCGCGTCGCTCCTCCGCCTCGCACGCGTGCTCCGGAAGCGGATCGGCGAAGCCGAGCGCGCCGTCGCCGTCTACGAGCGCGTGCTCGACCTCTCGCCGGGACACCCGGAGGCGACGAGCGCCCTCGTCGACCACTTCACCGCGCACTCGATGTGGGACCACCTCGTGTCGCTCTACGACGGCCAGCTGTCGGGCGGTGGCGTGCGCGCAGGGCAGGAGGTCGGGATCGTCTTCCAGATCGCGATGGTCCACTGGCGGATGCGCGGCAAGCCCGACGCCGCCGAGCCGTACTTCGAGCGGCTCCGGAAGGTGGAGCCCGCCCACCCGGGCATGCTCGGCTTCTTCCGCGAGTGGTGCGCGGCGAAGGGCGAGCAGCAGCGGCTCGTCCAGATCCTGAGCGACGCGCAGCGTGCGATGTCGGACGGGCCCGAGCGCGCGCAGCTCGCCGCCGAGATCGCGCAGCTCGCCGAGGAGGGCGCCAACGCGCAGAAGGCGATCGAGCAGTGGCGCAACATCCTGCGCAACGATGCGTCGAACGCCGCGGCACGCGAGGCCCTGAAGCGTCTCTACCGCCAGACCGGCGCGCACAACCACCTCGCCGACCTGCTCCGCTCGGAGCTCGAGCGCGTCGCGCCGGACGACGCGCGATCGCGTCTCCCGGTCCTCCGCGACATCGCCACGATCTACCGCGAGAACATCAAGAGCGACTCCGCGCTCGTCACGGTCCTCTCCCAGATCATCGCGCTCGATCCGCAGGACGCGAGCGCCGTCCGCGAGCTCGCGCGCGTCTACGAGGCGCTCGGGCGCTGGCGTGATCTGCTCACGACGCAGATGCGCCTCGCCGAGCTCGAGCCCGACGCGGGCGTGCGCGGCGAGCTCTATCGCGCGATCGCGCGGCGGTGGCTCGAGCAGTTCTCGAACGTGCAGAACGCGGTCGAGGCCTACGAGAAGCTCCGCGAGAACCTCCCGGAGGACCGCGAGGCGGTCGAGAAGCTCGTCGAGCTCTACGGCAAGCGCCGCGCGTACCGCCAGCTGTTCGACCTCTACGAGCAGGAAGCCGCGCGCCTGACGGGCGACGCGCGACGGAGCCTCTGGCTGGAGATGGCGAAGATCGCCGAGCAGCGCCTCGACCGCGGCGCCGAAGCGACCCGCCTCTATCGGCAGGTCCTGGAGGAGACGCCGGACGACGTCGCGACGCTCGATGCGCTCGAAAAGCACGCCGAACGCGAGAAGGACTTCCGCACCGTCGCCGACGCGCTCGAGAAGCGCGTCGAGCTCGCGGCGGAACCTGCGGCGAAGCTCGCTCTCCTCCAGAAGCTCGGCGGCGTCTACGCCGACCGGCTCGAAGATCACCAGGCGTCGCTCCGCGTGTGGCGTCGCGTCCTCGAGCTCTCGCCGGGGCACACGAAGGCGCTCCGCATCCTCCGCGACGCGTACCTCGCGATCCAGGACTACGCGGGGCTCGAGACTCTCTACGCGGCGTCGAACGACTGGGAAGGGCTCGTCGACGTGCTGTCGACGGCGGCCGACCGCGTTTCGGACGGCGCGACGAAGGTGGCGCTCTCGTTCCGCTGCGCCGAGATCTACGAGGAGAAGCTCGGCGCGCCCGATCGCGCCTTCCGCGCCTACGAGCGCGTGCTCTCGGTGCATCCGAACGACCGGCGCGCGGCTGCTGCGCTCGTGCCGATCTACGAGCGCGAGGAGAAGTTCGCGCGCCTGCCGGGCATCTACGAGATCCTCCTCTCGCACGCGACCGACGACGTCGAGCGCCGCGGGCTCTACCGCCGCCTCTCGGAAGTGTGCGGGCACCGGCTCGCCGATCGCGTCGCGGCGTTCCGCTGGGCGCGCAAGGCCTACGAGGTCGCGCCGACCGACCCGTCCTCGCTCGAGGAGCTCGAACAGTGGGCGCGGGCGTCGGGCGACTGGCACGGCCTCACCGAAGCGCTCGAAGCGCGCCTCTCCGCGAAGGACGTCGCGCCGGAGGAGCGCCGCCGCCTCCAGATGAAGCGCGCCGAGGTCTCCGCCGTCCACGCAGGGAGGCCGGAGGACGCGATCGCGGCGTACAAGCGACTGCTCGAGGAGAGCCCGGACGACGAGCCCGCGATCGCCGGCCTCGACCGCCTCCTCCGCGGCAGCGCGGAGCGCGCCGAGGATCTCCGCTGGCTCTTCCGCCACCGTGTCTCGCGCGCCGGAGGCGACGCGAAGCTCGCGCTGCTCGCCGAGTGGGCCCTGCTCGAGGAGGACGCGTTCGGCGCGCTCCAGGAGGCCGTCGCGCTCTACGCCGAGATCCTCGAGGACCGTCCCGAGGACGTCCATGCGCTCCGCGCGACCGCGCGTCTGCTCCTCGCGCTCGGAGACCCCGAGGGCGCGGCGAAGGCGCTCCAGAAGGAGCGCAGCCTCGCGCAGGGCGACGACCGCATCGCGCGCGAGATCGACCTCGCCCGCCTCTCGATGGGGCCGCTCAAGCGGCCCGCCGACGCGCTCGCGGCCGCGAAACGCGCGCTCGAGATCGCGCCGAACGACCCGCGCGTGATCGCGGTCGTCGAGGAGCTCCTCCCGCTCTCGGAGACGCGCGCGCAGGCCGCCGTGCTGCTCGAGGCCGCCTACGGCGCGACGCGCCAGTACGGCAAGCAGGCCGACATCCTGATGGTGCTCGTCGCGACCGCGGCGTCGAAGGACGACCGGCTCGTCCTCTTCGGCAAGCTCGCCGACGTGCGCCAGAAGCTCGGCGACAACGAAGGCGCGTTCGAGATCATCCTCCGCGCCGCGCAGGAGTATCCAGCCGAGCTCGACGTCTGGGATCGGCTCGCGGTGCTCGCGAACAAGACCCACAAGACGCAATCCTTCGTCGAAGCGATCTCGGCTGCGGTGCCGGTGACGGGCGCGACGGGGCTCCCGCTCCACGTCGAGATGGACCTCGCCGAGCGCGCGGCGACCCTCTACGACGAGAACCTCGGCGACATCGATCGCGCGACGCCGTACCTCGATCGCATCCTCGCGCGCGATCCCGCGAACGAGCGCGCGTTCCACCGACTCAAGCAGATCCTGACGACGCGCGAGCGGTGGACGGACCTCGAGGCGCTCTACGAGCGCGTCCTCGCCGCGACGCAGGACCCCGCGCGCCGGGTCGACCTCCTCGCCGAGGTGGCGATCATCGCCGAGGAGATCACGGCCGACGCGACGCGTGCGATCCAGTACTACGAGCGCATCCTCGAGCTCGAGCCGGGCCACGAGCAGGCGCTCTTCGCGCTCGACAAGCTCTACGAAGCGCAGGAGCGCTGGCCGGCGCTCGCCGACCTCCTCGCGCGGCGCCTCCGTCTCGGGAACGTGTCGGACCCCGAGGCGCTGAAGCTCCGGCTCGGCATCCTGCTCTTCAACCAGCTGTCGGATCCGAAGTCCGCGCTCGATCAGCTCGAGGACGTCGTCGCCTCCGACTCGTCGATCCGCGAAGCCCGCGAGCTCGTCGAGAAGTGCCTCTCGCACCCGGATCTCCGGCAGCGCGCGGCGATCATCCTCGAGGGCGTCTACGTCGAGCGCGAGGAGATGCGCGACCTCGTCCGCGTCCTCGAGGTCCGCCTCGAGTTCGTGACCGACGACGTGGAGAAGCGCGAGCTCCTCCGTCGGATCGCCGAGCTCCGTGACGAGCGCCTCACCGACGACCGCGGCGCCTTCGAAGCCTACGGCAAGCTCCTGCCGCTCTCGCCGGGCGACGTCGAGGCGCGTTCGCGCTTCCTCGAGATCGCCCGCCGGCTCGGTCGCGTCGACGACGCCGCCGAGGTCCTGACCGTCGCCGCGAAGAACGCGGACGCGCCGCAGCCTCGCGCCGACATCCTCGGCGACGTCGCGCGTCTCTTCGAGCAGACGAACCAGACCGAGCGCGCCGAGGCGGCGCACCGCCAGGTGCTCGACCTCGCGCCCGAGGAGCCGTCGATCGCGCTCCCCGCGGCGCGCGCCCTCGAACGCGTCTACACCGCCGGGCGACGCTTCAAGGATCTCGCCGACGTCCTCCGCGTCCAGGTGAAGCTCGAAGACTCCGCCGAAGAGCGCCGCGAGCTGCTCGCCCGCCTCGGCGACATCACCGAGCGCGAGCTCTCCGACGACGCCGCGGCGGTCGCCGCGTGGAAGGCGCGGCTCGAGGACGACCCGGCGGACGAGACGGCGCTCGCCGCGCTCGACCGCCTCTACGACCGCTCCGGCGCCGCACGCGAGCTCGTCGACGTGCTCCGCCTCCGCGAGCGGCATGCCGAAGGAGAGAGCCGGAAGGACCTCATGGTCCGGGTGGCGCGCACGCTCGGCGAGCGTCTCGCCGACGTCGAGGAGGCGATCCTCGCGTACCGCGCCGTCCTCGACGACTTCGGCGCCGATCGCGCCGTGCTCGGCGAGCTCGCGAAGCTCTACGAGACGAGCGACAACTGGCGTGATCTCGCCGAGACGCTCGAAGCGGAGCTCGGGATCGCGAACGACACCGCCGACCGCGTCGCGCTCCTCGCAAGTCTCGGCGACGTGCGTCGCAAGAAGCTCGGCGACGTCCCGGAGGCGCTCGAAGCCTACCGGGAGGCGCTCACGCTCGAGCCGCAGGACGCGCGCGCGCGCGCCGCGGTCGAGGAGCTGCTCGAGGACGAGAGCGCCCGCCGCGACGCGGCCGATCTCCTCGTGCCCCTCTACGAGACCGAAGGCGACGGCGCGAAGGTGCTCCGGGCGATGGACATCCAGATCGCGACGGAGGACGACCTCGAAGCGCGCCTCGGTCTGCTCGCGCGTGCGGTCGAGATCTCCGAGACCACCCTCCGCGATTCCGCGAAGGCGTTCACCTACGCGTCGCGCGGCCTCCGTGAGGGGGCAGGTGAGCCGAGCGTCGGGGCTTGGATGGAGCGCGTCGAGCGGCTCACCGCCGCGACGTCCCACTACGCCGAGCTCGTCCAGCTCCTCCGTGACGTCGCGCCCGACGTCGCCGACGAGGAGCAGCAGGTCGAGATGACGCTCCGGATCGCGGAGCTCGCGCGCACGAAGCTCGCCGACGCGAGCATGGCGAAGCAGTACCACCGCCGCGCCCTCGAGCTCCGGCCCGAGGAGCAGCGTGCGCTCTTGGCGCTCGAGCAGCTCTACGAGGAGGGCGGGGAGCACGAGTCGCTCGTCGAGATCCTCGATCGACGCGCCTCGATCGCGGAGTCGGACGACGACAAGCGCGCGCTCCTCTCGAAGAAGGCGCGCGTCTGCGAGGAGAAGCTCCAGGACAAGGACCGCGCGATCGCGGCCCACGAGGAAGCGCTCGATCTCGGGCTCGAAGAGGCGACGATCGCCGCGCTCGAGCGCCTCTACGCCGCGACCCAGCGCTGGGGCGACCTCGTCGCCCTCCACGAGCGCGAGCTCTCGGCCGACACGACGACGCGTGAGCGGCGCGCTGCGCTCCACCACGCGCTCGGCCGCGTCTACGAGCGCGAGCTCTCCGAGATGGACCGCGCGTTCGACGAGTACGCTGCCGCCCTCGACGAGGAGCCGACGCACGAGGCGACGATCGCTTCGCTCGAAGAGCTCATGGCCGGCAAGGTGCACGCGAGCCGTGCCGCCGAGATGCTCGAGAACGTGTATCTTGCACGCCTCGACTGGCGGAAGGTGATGGGCTCGATCGAGGCGCGCCTCGAGGCGAGCCAGGATCCCGACGAGCGGCGCGATCTCCTCCGTCGTCTCGCGAAGCTGCACGAGGAGCAGGAGGAGAACTACCGCGCCGCGCTCGACACCGTCGCGAAGCTCCTCGCCGAGGACGTGGCCGACGAAGCGACCATCGCCGACCTCGAGCGCCTCGCGCGCGTCGCGAACGCCGAGGCGCGTCTCGCCGAGATCTATGCCGAGCAGCTCGAGAAGGTGACGTCCGACGAGCCTGCGACGGCGCGTCTCGCGTTCCGGACCGGCGAGCTCCTCGAAGCACAGGGGAGCGTCGACCGCGCGCTCTCGTTCTACCGGCGCGCCTACCAGTTCTCGCCGGAGGACGAGCAGCAAGCGTTCTCCGCGATCGACCGGCTCCTCCAGAAGACGTCCCGGCCGGCCGAGCGCGTCACCCTCTACAAGGACGCGCTCGAGTACCGGACCGCACCCGAGGACCGTGTCGCGACGCTCCATGCGATCGCGTCGATCGAGGAGAAGGACCTCGGCGACGACGACGCAGGGATCACGACGCTACGCTCCGTGCTCGAGGTCGACGACACCGACGCGCATGCGCTCGACACGTTGGGTGTGCTCTACACCCGCCGAGAGCGCTTCCGCGACCTCGCCGAGCTGCTCCGCCGTCGCGCGGAGCAGAGCGCGCTCCCCGAGGAGGAGGCGCGCTTCCGCCTCGACCTCGCGCGCGTCCTCGTCGGCCGGCTCGCCGAGGAAGGCGGCGCGATCGACGAGCTCGAGGCCGTCCTCGGCCTCGTCTCGCCGCACGCGACCGAGACGGGCAAGGCGGCCGTCGTGGAGCTCGAGACCCTCCTCGCGTCGGAAGGGTACCGCGCCAGGGTCGTCGAGCTGCTCCGCCCGATCCACGAGCAGGCGGACGACTGGCGCAAGCTCGTCGAGCTCTCCGAGCACCGCCTCGGGATCGCGACGACGCCGCACGAGAAGGTGGCCGTCCTCCGGGAGACCGCACGGCTCCTCGAGGAGCGCGGCAACGACCTCGACAGCGCTTTCACGCGCCTCGTCGACGCCTTCGTCCTCGATCCCGACGACGGAGACACGCGCGAGGAGCTCGATCGCCTCGCGGTCGCGACGAAGCGCTGGGACGACCTCGCCGGCGCCTACGAGAAGGGGATCGAGCGGATCGACGGCATCGGTCAGCGCGAGCTGCTCGAGTCCCTCGCGAAGCTCCACGACAAGCGTCGCGACGACCCGCGCAAGGCGCTCGACGCGTGGGAGCGCCTCTTCCGGCTCGACGAGAGCGACACGCGTCCGCTCGACGAGATGGACCAGCTCGCGACCCTCCTCAGCGACTGGCCGGCGCTCGTGCGCGTCCTCCAGAAGCGCGCGGAGCTCACGAACGACGACGAAGAACGCGCGAGCCTCTGCCGTCGCATCGGCGAAGCGCGTCGCGACATGCTCGAGGACCCGCAGGGCGCCATCGACGCCTACGAGCGCGCCCTCGAGCTCGAGCCGGAGAGCGCCTGGACGCTCGACAACCTGATCCCGCTCTACGAGGAGCGGAACGACGCAGCGCGCCTCGTCGACCTCTATCGACGACGCGTCGAGCTCTGCGGGGAATTCGACGAGGAGCTGCGGCATCGTCTTCTCGTCTCTGCCGCGAAGGCGTACGAGGTCGGTCTCGGCGACCGACGCGAAGCCATCGGGCTCCTCGTCCGCGCACTCGGCGACAAGCCGGACGACGCCGAGGTGAAGACGCGTCTCGCGGCGCTCTACGAGGCCGAGAAGATGTGGCCCGAGCTGCTCGAGAACCTCCGCGCGCAGGCAGCGGGCACGTCGGACGAAGCGGAGCGCGCCGCAATCACGAAGCGGATCGGCCGCCTCCTCGCGAGCGAGCTCGACGAGCCCGGTAAGGCGCTCGACGCCTACGCCGAGGTCCTCGGACACGGCTACGACGCCGAGGCGGTCAGCGCCGTCCTCGCGCTCGGTGACACGCGCGACGAGCTCCGCGCGCGTGCGGCCGACGTCCTCGAGCCGGTCCTCCGGACCGCGGGCAAGCACCCCGAGCTCGTGAAGGTCCTCGAGCTGCGCCTCCGTGCGCAGACCGAGCCCTCCGATCGTTCCGCGACGCTCCGCGCGCTCGCAAACGTCCACGAGAGCTGGCTCGCGGACCTCGGCGCCGCGCTCGAAGCGCTCCTCCGCGCGGTCGCGGAGACGCCTTCGGACGCTTCGCTCCACGAAGAGGCCGAGCGCGTCGCCGCGAACCTCGGCAAGGGCGGATGGCAGAAGCTCGCCGAAGCGCTCGCCGACCGCGCCGCTTCGATCTTCGACGCGAAGGTGACCGCCGACCTCTTCTTCCGTCTCGGCAACGTGGCGGAGAAGCACCTCGAGGAGCTGCCGCGCGCAGCCGACGCGTACGCGCGCTCGGCGGAGCAGGGCGGCGACGGAGTGGAGGTGCTCTCGGCGCTCGAGCGGGTGTACGCGCGTCTCGACGAGCCGCGCGCCCTCGCCGACGTGCTCGAGCGGCGGATCGCGGTCGAATCGGAGCCCGGCGTCCAGGCCGAGCTGCTCCATCGCCTCGCGAGCCTCCAGGTGGGCCCCCTCGGCGACAAGGCGCAGGGGCTCGCCACGCTCCGCCTCGCGCTCGAGAAGGACCCGCAGCACGAGAAGAGCCGCCAGGCCGTCGAAGCGCTCCTCGTCGAGGAGAGCCTCTTCGACGACGTGTTCGAGACGCTGGAAGGCGTCTACCGCGCGACCTCGCGCGGCGCCGACCTCGGACGCCTCTACGCCCGTCGCGTCGACCGCGCTTCGGGCGCACGGGCGAGGACGCGTGCGCGGCTCGACCACGCCCGCGTTCTCGAGATCGAGGCGAACGATCCCGAAGGCGCGCAGCGCGCGATCGCCGCCGCGGTCCTCGAGGATCCGACCGACCGCGAAGCCGTCGACGCCCTCGAAGCGATCGCGACGAAGACGAATGCCTGGTCCGACGCGGCGGAAGCGTTCGGCAAGGCGCTCGAGACCGCTGACCGCGCGGCGCGCCAGGGTTCGTCGTCCGACGTGTCCGCGGTCGCCTCGGTGTCCGCGGAGCTCTGGGCACGGCTCGGGCGCTGGCGCCGGGATCGGGTCGAGGACTACCGCGGTGCGGAGCTCGCGTTCACGCGCGCGCTCGAGCAGGACCGGGACGACATCGAGCTCGTTCGCGCCGTCGAGGAGCTCACGCGTGGTCCGGGCCGCGAGCGCGATCGGCTTGCCGTCCTCCGCCGCCTCGTCCGCCTCGATGGCGAGCCGGCGAAGAAGCGCGAGCTCTGCCGCGAGGTCGTCGACATCGCGGAGAACGTGCTCGCCGACTCGCGTCTCGCGGAGGACGCCCTCCGCGAGCTGCTCGAGGAGAACGAGAGCGATGCGTGGGCGTACGAACAGCTCACGCGCCTCCGCGAGGAAGCCTCCGACCACGAGCAGGTGATCACGCTTCTCGTGAAGCGCGCCGAGCTCGCCGAAGGCGCCACCGAAGCCTCCACGCTCCGTCATCGCGCCGCCGAGGTCGCGGCCGAGAAGCAGAACGACAAGGCGCGCGCGATCGCGCTCTACGAGCAGATCTACGGCGACGACGCGTCCGACCATCGGGCCAAGGAGCGCCTCCGTTCGCTCTACGCGGAGACCGAGCGCTTCCAGGACCTCGCCAAGCTGCTGCGGCAGCTGATCGAGGCGGCGACGAGCGTCGAGGAACGCGGGCAGCTCCGGATCGAGCTCGCGCAGCTCTCGACGACGCGCTTCGGCGCGACGCAGGACGCGATCGACACGCTCCGCGCCGTGCTCGAGGAGGACGCCGACCACGAAGCCGCCGCGACGGAGCTCGCGCGCGTCCTCGAGGAGGCAGGGAAGAACGGCGAGCTCGCCGAGCTGCAGGCGAGTCGCGTCGAGCGGGCGAGGGTACGTGGTGACGTCGCGGCGGAGGTCTCGGCGATGCTCCGCCTCGGCGCCATCTACGAGGAGAAGGTCGGCGACCCCGGCGCTGCGCTCGAGACCTACGAGCAGGTGGCGACGAAGGACCCGGATCAGCGCGAAGCGCTGGAGGCGGTCGCTCGCCTCGCCGAGAGCCGCAGCAAGTGGGAGCAGGCCGCGTCCGCGCTCGCTCGCCTCGTCGAGACGGCGAGCGGCGCGCGCGCCGTCGAGCTCGCGCTCCGTCTCGCGAAGGCGCGCGGTGAGCTCGGTGACACGGCGGGCGTCGAGCAGGCGCTCGAGCGTGCGCTCTCGGCGGAGCCTGCGAACGCCGACGTGCGCGCGCAGCTCGCGAAGCTGTACGAGCGCACGAAGAAGTGGGCGGAGCTCGCTTCGCTCCTCGTCGGTGACGCGGACATGATCCGCGACGCGCACGGCGAGGAGCCTGCGAACGGCTCGATGGCTTCGCTGCCGCCCGCGGCGGCAAAGACGAGCATGCCGCCGACCGTCGTGCCGGCGCACATCGCGAGCCAGGTGCAGCTCCTCAAGCGTGCGGCCGAGCTGCACGTGAAGGAGCGCGGATCTCCGGACGACGCCGTTCCGATCCTCGAGCGCGCTTCGCGCCTGCTCCCGCAGGACCGCGAGCTGCTCTTGTCGCTCTGCGACGCGTACAGCGCCTCGAAGCGCGATCGCGACGCCGCGACGGTCCTCGAGCGCATCATCGCGTCCTTCGGCGGCAAGCGGTCGAAGGAGCTCTCGATCTACCACCACCGGCTCGGGCGCGCGCTCGCGTCGCTCGGCGACAAGCCGGCGAGCCTCACGCAGCTCGACATGGCGTTCAAGATCGACCCGGGCTCGATCGAGGTCCTCCGCGACCTCGGCGTCCTCGCGCTCGAGACGAACGACCTCGATCGCGCGCAGAAGACGTTCCGCGCGCTCCTCCTCCAGCGGCTCGACCCGGGCGCCGGGATCTCGAAGGGAGAGGTCTTCACCTACCTCGGCGAGATCAGCATGCGGCAGGGCGACAAGGCGAAGGCCGTGCAGATGCTCGAGCGCGCCGTCGAGAACGAGCCGAACCTCGCCCGCGCGAAGCAGATGCTCGGCGAGCTCAAGGGCTGACGGTCCACGTGCGCGACGTGCTCGGCATCCTGCTCGGGCTCGTCGCGCGCGTGTGGCTTGCCACGTTGCGGCTCCGACTCGTCGTCGCGCCCGAGGCGGCGCGGGCGATGCGGGACGCGCGCCCGTGGGTGCTCGCGTTCTGGCACGGCCGCCAGTTCCCGCTCCTCGCCTGGCAGAGGCGCCGGAAGACCGCGGTGCTCGTCAGCTTGTCCGCCGACGGCGCGATGCAGGCGCGCGCGCTCGCGCTGCTCGGGATGGAGGTCGTGCGCGGGTCGAGCTCGCGCGGAGGGGCGCGCGGGCTCGCCGAGCTCCTCCGCCTGCTCCGACACGGCGATCGCGACGCGGCGTTCGCGATAGACGGCCCGCGCGGGCCGCACGGCGTCGCGAAGCCAGGCGTCACCTTCACGGCGGAGCGCGCCTCTGCGCTCGTCGTCCCCATGGGCTCCGCGGCCCGGCGGGCGAAGGTCCTCGTCCGCGCGTGGGACCGGTTCCTCCTGCCGTGGCCGTTCACGGAGGTCGTGGTGACGATCGGCGCACCTCTCGACACCTCGGCCGCGGGGCCCGAGGGCCTGACGCAGGGGGCCGTGGAGCGCGCCGTCGCGGCGGAGGTCGACCGCGCCGAGGCCTTCTTGGCCGCGAAGAACGCGGCCGTGTTACCTTTTTCCGAGGCTCACAGTGCCGTTGAATGCGGGACCGCGGAACACGGTCCAACCATGCACGGGTCTGTCCGCCCAAGTAGCTTGGCCCGCCCCACGCGGGAGGAGAAAGTCGACCATGCGTAGCTCGTTCGCGATCGCCCCCCTTGCTCTCGGCCTCGTCGTCCTCTCCGCCTGCAGCGTCTCGACGACCGGCAACAGCATCACGTTCAAGACGCAGCCGGAATTCCTCGACAACAGCCAGCCGGCGAAGACGACCACGAAGGCGTGGGCGGGCGAGGAGATCGTCATCAAGAACAGCGGCGTGAACCCGATGGTGGGCACGGGTGGGCTCACGATCAACGTCGACCCGAGCGCGACCACGATCAGCGCGAAGGCGGACTTCGTCGCGCGCGCCGACGAGGAAGCGGAGGCGAAGCTCTCGATCGCGGACGCGATCAAGACATTCTCGATCGAGGAGAGCTCCGGCCGGATCGCGATCAACTGCGGGAACGGCGGCGCGCACGGCTCGTCGAGCGCAGCGGCCTCGGGCTGCAAGCGGATCACGATCACGATCCCCGCTGGCTCCGAGACGCAGCCGCACAAGCTCACGCTCAGCACCGGCATGGGCGACATCAAGTTCTCGGGCGCGCCCACCGTCGCGAACCTCCTCGTGGACGACAACGGCACGGGCGGTGAGGTCGACGTCGGCGCGATCCCGGTGAAGGGCGCGCGGATCGTCGTCACCGGCGAGGACAACGTCACGGTGCGCCTCCCGGCGGACTTCGCCGCGGACAACGTCGTGCTCTCCTACGGGATCGACACGTCGGCGACCGACGAGCAGAACCGCGCACGCGTCATCACGACCGATTTTCCGGGGATGGAGACGAACAAGCCCTACGGCCAGGTCGGCACCGGCGCCGCGGAGCTGAACGTCCAGACGAAGGGCAAGACGGCGACGCCGCCGAGCCTCGCCGAGACGGTGACCATCCGGAAGCTCTGAGCGCGCTCGCGACGTGAAGAGCCGGCCCGCGGCGCTCGAGAGAGCTCCGCGGGCCGTTTCATGTTCAGACCGCGCCGGGCTTCGCGCGCGTCTTCGGATCGAGCTTCGGCGGGCGCTTGCCGCGCCGGGTGGCGTCGCGCACCGGGACGACCGCGAGCTCCTCGTTCGCGGCGGCGGACCGGAGCAGGAGACCGCCGCGGCTCATGTCGCCGCGTCCGACGAACGAGGCCGGGAAGAGGAGGCGGTCGCCGAGTGCTTCGAGGAGCGGCTCGACGTACTTCGGGCTGGCGACGCTGCCGAGGAGGACCGCCTCGCCTTCGGGGCCGAGCGCGCGGGCGAGCTCGGCGGCGTCGCGCGCCAGCGGCTTGCGGAAGGCGGGCTCGTTCGCGTGGATGTCGGTCTCGGCGAACGCTTCGAGGTGCTCGAGGCACACGCGCGTCGTGATCGGGACGAGCCCGCGGTTCGGCGTGATGACGAGCGCCCCGCTCGCGAGCCACGGGTTGCCCTCGGGCGGGCGCGCGAACTTCGACGCGTACGCGCGCTTGCCGCGGAAGTAGAGCGACGAGACGAAGGCGTACACGTCTCCGATCGGAGCGCCCTCGCGCGTCCGGAGCGCGGAGGCGAGCTCGCCCGTCGTCGTCCTCGGGCTGAGGAGCAGCTGCGCGCGCGGTCCGTCGAGGCGGCCGGGCGAGAGGAGGAAGATGCGGGGACGCACGCCGCCTCACGGTAGCGCGCGGAGCCGGGCAGCGCTCGCCGGCCGAGCTCGGCCGTGCTACGCGGCAGGCACCATGGAGCTCAGGTTGAAGTGGGCGCCGACGCCGGAGAACGCGCCGAGGTTCGCGGCGCTCACCGTCCAGATGGTGCGTGACATCGAGGGCGCCGAGCTCGACGGCAGCGCCGCGAGCCTCGAGATCCTGGACGCGATCCTCGACGCGTGGCACGCGAAGAACGCGCCGGTCGATCAGATCGGCGAGACGCTGTTCACGTTCGGGTGCTACCTCGGCGAGGTCTTCGTCCGCGAGGTCGGCGCGAAGTGGGTCGTGCTCGAGGCGGAGGAAGGGGAAGGCTACGCGCCGATACTCCTCGAGCTCGGCGAGCGCGGGCTCGCCGATCCGATCGGCAAGGTCCGCGGTCGCGTCGTGAACGGCAAGGAGGACTTCCTTCCGTATTACTTCGCCGCGCTCACGTCGGGGCTGCCGAAGCCGCCCCGGCCGTCGTTCTTCAAGCGCCTCTTCTCCTGACGCCGCCTCAGGGCACGCGGGCGACGGCGTCGATCTCGACGCGCGCGCCCCGAGGAAGCGCGGCGACCTGGACGGTGGCGCGGGCGGGGAACACGCCGGAGAAGCGCGTCCCGTACGTCTCGTTCACCTTCACGAAGTCGCCGAGGTCGGTCAGGTAGATCGTCGTGCGCACGACGTCGGCGAAGCTGCAGCCGGCAGCGGCGAGGACGGCGTGGAGATTGTCGAGCACGCGCGTCGTCTCGAGCTCGATCGAGCCCTTCACGAGCTCGCCCGTCTTCGGATCGAGCGGGATCTGGCCGCTCAGGAAGACGAGGTCGCCGGAGCGGACGGCCTGCGAGTACGGACCGATGGCGGCGGGGGCGTCGGCAGAGGAGATGGCGGCCTTTTTCATCGGCGCGCAGCTTAGCGCGCTCGGGGCTCGCTGGATCCAACCAGTTCAGAGCTGCTGGCGACCCGAGAGCGCGCGGCCCATCGTGATGGGGTCGGCGTATTCGAGATCGCCCCCGTGCGGGACGCCGCTCGCGATCCGCGTGAGGGCGACACCCGAGCCGGCGAGCTCGCGCTTGAGGAAGAGCGCGGTCGCCTCGCCGTCGACGCTCGGCGGCGTCGCGACGATGACCTCGGTGACGCCTTCGTCGGCGATCCGCTGCAGGAGGCGCGGGATCGGCAGATCCTCGGGCCCGATCCCCTCGAGCGGCGAAAGCAGCCGCCCGAGGACGAAGTAGCGGCCGCGCATCGCGCCCGTGCGCTCGATCGCCATGAGGTCGTGCACGCGGCCGACGACGCAGAGCAGCTTCGGGTCGCGTTTTTCGTCGCGGCAGACCGCGCACGTCACCTGCGGCTCGCCCGCGACGACCTCGGCGAGGTTCCCGCAGCGATCGCACGGGCGGAGCTCTTCGTGCAGCGTGGCGAGCTCGGCGCCGAGGTCCTTCGCGATCTGCGGGTCCGACGTGAGCAGGTGCAGCACGTAGCGCTGCGCCGTCTTCTCTCCGACGCCGGGAAGGCGCGAGAGGAGCGACACGAGACGCCGGACCTTCGGGGTGAACATCGGGGTGCTGCGGTGCTGCGCTCGCGCGCCGGTCAGCCGATGCCGGGGATCTTCACGCCGCCGGTGACCTTCTCGAGCTCGGCGTTCATCGCCTTCTCGGCCTCCTCGAGGGCGGCGTTCGCGGCGGCGACGACGCCGTCGAGCGCGAGCTCGAGGCCTTCGCTCTTCAGGAACTCCGGGTCGATCTCGACGCGCGTGAGCTTGCCCGCGTAGCTCGCGGTCGCCTTCACCTTGTCGCCAACGGCGGTCGACGTGACCTCCTTGTCGGCGTGCGCCTTCTTCGTGTCGTCGATCTTGCGCTGGAGGCGCGCCGCCTGGCGCATCAGCTCGTTCATTCCACCGCGGAACTGGGCCATGATCTCCTCTTAGTCCTGGTCCGGGAGCCTTATCTCCCGGAGGTCGGCGTCGAGCAAGGTGATCACCTTGCGTACGAGCTCGTGGCGCTCGACGGCGGCGCGCGCCTCGGCGATCGCGGCCTTCCGCTTCGCCGCGTCGATGAACGCGATGCTCGCGACCTTGCTGCCGCGCGCCGCGACCTCGAACACGACCTGCGTGCTCGCGCCGAAGTGCGCGCGCGCGTGCTCCTCGAGGAGGGCCTTCGCGTCGGTCTCCTCGGCGCGGGCGTCCTCGAACGAGTCACGCTCGAACGCGAGCACGAGCTTCTCGCGCGTCACCGTCACCGGCGCCGCGAGCTCGAGCGTCGATGCGATCCCGGGACGGATCGGCCGGATCCGTTCGAGGATCGCGCGCCACGTGAGCGTCTTCTCGTCCTCGACCGGGGCGACGACGATCGGCTCCGGCTTCGGCGCGTCCGCGAGCGCGAGCGCTCCGCTGGTCTGATTGTTCGGCGCGTCGTCGCGGTTCACGAGCCGCGGCGAGGAGGCGGGCGGGGGAGGCGGCTCGGAGGCGGCCATCCGCGCGGCCTGCGCCTCGAGCACGGCCCGCGGCGGCTCGAAGACGGCAAAGGGGTTGTCCGCATTGCGGACGCCGCCGACGTAGCCGGAGCTGCCGACGGACGGCGTGCCGGGCGGGCCGCCGTAGGAGGACACCGAGGCGGGGGTCGTCGCAGGACGTCCACCGCCACCGCCGCCGCCACGCGTGGGCGGGGGCGCGCCGGTCGCGAGGCGCTTCTCGAGCTCGCCGAGGCGCGCGAGCAGCTCGTCGAGCGGCAGGAGCATCGGGCGGCGTGCGAGGCGCACGAGCGTGATCTCGAGCGCCGAGCGGACCTGACCCGACTTCACGATCTCGTCGAACCCCTTCGAGAGGCCTTGGAAGAGACGCGTCAGGTCGTCGGCATCGGTCTTCTCTGCGAGGGCGAGGACGTCGGCGACCTCGGCGTCGGCGAGGTCGAGCAGCTCGCGGGCCTGCGCCTCCGTGCACACCTTCGCGACGACGAGGTTCCGGAGGTGGCGGAGCAGATCGCGGCAGAGGTGGACCATGTCGAAGCCCTGCTTCGCCACGGCATCGAGGACCTGGAGGGCGGAGGCGGCGTCGCCCCCGAGGATCGCTTCGGTGAGCTGGTGGAGGACCTGCCGGTCCGCGACGCCGAGCACGCGGGCGACGTCCTCACCGCCGATCTTGTCGCCCGAGTAGGCGATGACCTGGTCGAGGAGGCTCATCGCGTCGCGGACGCTCCCGGCTGCTTCGCGCGCGACGACGGAGACCGCGGACTCGTCGGCCTTGATGTTCTCGGCCGCGAGCACTTCGTCGATGCGCTTCGCGAGCGTCTTCGCCGACACCAGCTTGAAGTCGTAGCGCTGACAGCGGCTCAGGATCGTGACGGGGACCTTGTGCACTTCCGTCGTCGCGAAGATGAACTTCACGTGCGGCGGCGGCTCCTCGAGCGTCTTCAGGAACGCGTTCCATGCCGCGTTCGAGAGCATGTGGACCTCGTCCACGATGTAGATCTTGAACCGGTCCCGCGCGGGCCGGAACGCGAGGCCTTCCTGGAGCCTCCGGACCTCGTCGACGCCGTTGTAGCTGGCGCCGTCGATCTCCTGGACGTCCATGTCGGTCCCGGCCGCGATCTCGGTGCAGGCCGCGCACTGCTGACACGGCGTCGCGGTCGGACCCTGCTGGGTGCCGTCCGGGCCGAGGCAGTTCAGGCACTTCGCGAGGATGCGCGCGCTCGTCGTCTTGCCGACGCCGCGGACCCCGGTGAAGAGGAACGCGTGCGCGATCCGGCCCTGCGCGATCGCGTTGGCGAGCGTCTGCGTGACGTGCTCCTGCCCGACGAGGTCCTGGAAGGACTGCGGGCGGTACTTGCGCGCAAGGACCAGATAGCTCAAGGGAGGTTCGTCCAGTCCCCGCGGAGAGCCACGGGGCCTCTTGCGCTTATCGCGCGGGGCTTCCCGCGTAAAGGGTCGCCGTCCGGTCGAGGTACGGTCCTGCGCCCGCGTGACGACGCGCCGGCGCGTCGGATACTCTCGTGCTCGGTGCACGTCCGCGTCGCCTGCGCCCTCCTGTTCGGAGCAGTCCTTCTTCGCTGCTCGCCGTTCGAGGGGGGCGAGACGGCTGCCCCTGCCGCCGACGGCGGCTCGGACGCCGCCGACGCGGCGCTCGTTCCGGGCGCCGCCGCGGCGGGGGAGGCCTCCGTCTTCGCCGCGGACCAACACGACGTGACGTCGCTCGTCGCCTCTGGCGACACGCTGTACTGGGCCGCGCGTGGCGACGGCGCCGTGCGCTCGTGCAAGCTCGCCGGCTGCGCGGCCCCGACCGACGTCGTCGTCGGGGGCCGGCCGGTGAGCGTCGCCTGGTCGACGCGCCTCCTCTGGGCCGACGAGACGAAGAGCGCGGTGTTCTTCCTCGCCGACGGCGGCAAACCGGGACAGATCGCGCTCACCGACGTGCCGCGATCGGTCGTTGCCGACAGCGGGGGCGTCTACGCGCTGTCGGGGCGCATCGTCCGGCTCGTCGGCGATCCCCCCTACTCGGTCACCTCGTTCGTCCCGTTCGACAGCGGCCCGACTCGGGCTGCCGTGAACGACGGTGTCGCGTGGGTGACGGCGGACGTCGTCCGGTTCTGCGCCGACCCGGGTTCCTGCACCGACGCGGCGAGCGTGGTCGCGAGCGTGCAACAGCCGACCGCCGTCGCGCTCGACGACGCGCAGATCTTCTGGGCGACCGTCGACGGACACCTGCGCGCGCGAGAGCGCCGCGGCGGCACCGTCCTCGACCTCGCTTCGTCCCTCGCCGATCCGCGTGGGATCGCGGCGAGCTCGACGTCGGCGCACGTCTACGTCACGGTCGGCGGTACCGCGGCCGCCAGCTACGGCGACGGCTCGGTCGTGAAGGTCCCGCGCGGTGGCGGAGCCGCCGTCGTGCTCGCGAAGGACCAGGCGCGCCCCGGTCCGATCGTGATCGCGGGAGGCTCCGTGTTCTGGGCGAACACGCTGGACGGCACGATCCGCCGCGCGCCGATGTGATGGAAACGAAGAAGGGCACGCGCCATCACGGCGCGTGCCCCCGTCGTGCGGCTCGTGCTCCGGTGAAGGTCAGCCCTTCGCCTTCTTCAGCTCGGTGACGAGCTCCGGGACCGCCGTGAAGAGGTCCGCGACGAGGCCGTAGTCGGCGACCTGGAAGATCGGCGCGTCGGGGTCCTTGTTGATCGCGACGATCGTCTTCGAGCCCTTCATGCCGGCGAGGTGCTGGATCGCGCCCGAGATGCCGATCGCGACGTAGAGCTGCGGGGCGACGACGCGCCCGGTCTGGCCGACCTGGAGCTCCGCGGGCGCGTAGCCCGCGTCGCACGCCGCGCGGCTCGCGCCGACGGCGGCGCCGAGCAGGTTCGCGAGCGGGTCGAGGACCTCCGCGAACTTCTCCTTCAGCGCGCGACCCCCCGAGACGATGACCTTGGCTTCGCCGAGGTCGGGGCGCTCGCTCTTCGCCGCCTCGAGGCCGACGAACTCGACGGCTTCGGCCGCGGCGTCCTTCGCGGCGAGGGCGACGTCCTGGATCGGGCTCGCGCCGCCGGAGGGCTCCGCCGCCGCGAACTCGCTCTGCCGGACGGAGACGACCTTCACCGGCGTGGTCACCTCGCACGTCGCAAAGGCGTTGCCCGCGAAGACGGGGCGCTTGAAGACGAGCTTGCCGCCGTCCGACTTCACGCCGTTGATGTCGGGCGCGTAGCCGGCGGAGAGCTTCGCCGCGACGCGCGGGGCGAGGTCCTTGCCGAACGAGCTCGCCGTCACGACGACGACGTCGAAGTTGCCGCTCTTCGCGGTCGCCGCGGCGGTCGGCGCGATGCGCTCCGCGAGCGGCTGCGCGAGGTAGGCGTCGTCGCAGGCGAGGACCGCCTGCGCGCCGTAGCCCGTCACTTCGGCAGCGGCGGCCTTGGCGCCCTGACCGAGGACGAGGATCGAGAAGGTCCCGCCGACCTGGCGGGCGAAGGTGATGGCGGAGTGCGTCGACTTGCGCACCTTGCCGTCTTGCATCTCGGCGATGACGAGGATGTTGGCCATGGCTTTGCTCCAGTTCCCTTTGTCTCGTGCGCGCGGGTCAGAGGACCTTGGCCTCGCTCTTCAGCTTCTCGACGAGCTCCGGGACGCTCTTGACCTTGATACCGGCCTTGCGCGCGGGCGGAAGCTCGAACCCCGTGTACGTGATCTTGAGCGCCGTGTCGGTGGTGAGGTCGGCGAGCTTCATCTCGACGAGCGGCTTCTTCTTCGCCGCCATGATCGCCATGAGCGCGGCGAAGCGGACGCCTTCCGGATACGCGTGCGTGTCCGGCGTGAACTTCGACTTCACGCTCTTCGGCGCGACGATGCGGAGGTCCACCGAGACGACGGCGGGGAGCTTCACGCGCAGGCTGATCGTGCCGCCGTCGACCTCGCGGCCGACGAGAAGGCTCTTGTCGTCCTCGCTCTTGATCGTGCCGGCGAAGGTCGCCTGCGGCCAGCCGAGGTACTCGGCGAGGAGCTGACCGACCTGGTTCGAGTCGCCGTCGACGGCCTGCTTGCCGAGGAGGACGAGGTCCGGCTTCTCCTTCTCGACGAGCGCCTTCAGCGCGCGCGCGACGATGTCGCCGTCGAGCTGGTCATCCGTCGCGTCGATGCGGATCGCGCGATCGGCGCCGGTGGCGAGCGCGCCACGGAGCGTCGTCTCCGCCTCCTTCGGGCCGAACGTGACGACCACGACCTCACCCTGACGGGCCTTCGTGTTCGTGCCGTTCTCGGTCAAACGGAGAGCCGTCTCGACGGCATACTCGTCGAACGGGTTGGGCTTCCACTCGAGACCGGTGGTCTCGAGCTTGCCGGCGTTGACCTTCACCTTGTTCGCGTTGTCCGGGTCGGCGACGCGCTTGAGGGGGACGAGGATCTTCATGTGGCCTCGGTGGGGACGGGCGTTTTCGCTGGTTTCGCGTTCAGACTGAATCGCGATTCAGTGAACGCGTTTTAGGTTCCCTGACGCCGGGTGTCAACGGACCTCCTCGGCCTCGAGGCGCGTGCGGCGACGCGACCCGGCGCTTTCCGGGAACGCGCGCAGGCGAGTACTGTCGTAGGCGTATGGCACGCAGATTTCTCGCGGCGCTCGCGTTGATCGGCTGCGAGCGCGTCGAGCACGCGCCGCAAGCGCCGCCGTCGGCGGCGCCGGTCGCGACCGCGCCCGTTGCGGCGAGCAGCAGCACCTCGGATGCCGCCGCGCGCCAGGTCTCTTCCGATGCAGGCATGACCGAGTGCTTCGGTGGACCCACGCACGGTCCGGATCCCTCGCGCGCGGCGGCCGCGCTCCGGCCGCGCGCGCACCAGTGCATCGCGAAGGGCCTCGAGACCGACCCCTCGATGGCCGGGAAGGTCGTCTTCACGACGAAGATCGCGCCCGACGGGAACGTCGCGTCCGTCGAGGTCGCGAGCAACTCGGGGCTGCCCGAAGGCGTCGTCGCATGCATCCGCGGTCACATCCGGCGCGCGACGTTCGAGCCCCCGGGCGACGCCGGCGCGACGTTGCAACTCCCGTTCGCGTTCGCTCCGGCTCCGCACTAGGGCCGGAGCGATCGTCTACCCGCGGGCGGCCGGAGGCACTACGCTAGGCGACGATGATCACGTGTGACTTCCTCGTCATCGGCAGCGGCATCGCGGGCCTGTCGTTCGCGCTCGAAGCCGCCGAGAACGGGGAGGTGCTCCTCGTCACGAAACGGAAGCGGACCGACTCGAACACGAATTGGGCGCAGGGCGGGATCGCCGCCGTGCTCGCGGAAGGCGACACGTTCGAGGCCCACGTCGACGACACGATCGTCGCGGGCGCGGGCCTGAACCACAAACGCGCCGTCGAGCTCTGCGTCCGCGAGGGGCCCGACCGCATCCGCATGCTCCAGCGCATCGGCGCGAAGTTCGACGTGTCGACCAGCAGCGGCGCGGCGGACGAGTCGAGCCCGATCCTCGATCTCCACCTCGAAGGCGGTCACAGCGCGCGGCGCATCGTGCACGCCGGCGACATGACCGGGCGCGAGGTCGAGCGCGCGCTCGTCGAGGCCGTCGCGGCGCACCCCAACATCCGCGTGCTCGAGGAGCACATGGCGATCGACCTCATCACGCTCGCCAAGTACGGCGGCCCCGAGGTCTGCGCGGGCGCCTACGTTCTCGACGTCGAGCAGGGCCGGGTCGAGACGGTGCTCGCGCGCTCGACGATCCTCGCGAGCGGCGGGGCAGGGAAGGTCTACCTCTACACCTCGAACCCGGACGTCGCGACGGGCGACGGCGTCGCGATGGCGTTCCGCGCCGGTGCGGACGTCGCGAACATGGAGTTCTACCAGTTCCACCCCACCGTCCTCTTCAACCCGCAGGCGAAGAGCTTCCTCATCTCGGAAGCGCTCCGCGGCGAGGGCGCGATCCTGCGACGGCTCGACGGTACGCCGTTCATGAAGGAGTACGACAAGCGCGCGGAGCTCGCGCCGCGCGACATCGTCGCCCGCGCGATCGACCACGAGATGAAGCGGACCGGCGCCGAGCACGTGCTGCTCGACATCACGCACCGCGACCACCACTTCGTGAAGGAGCACTTCCCCGGCATCTTCGCCGAGTGCCTCCGCTACGGGATCGACATCACGCGCGAGCCGATCCCCGTCGTCCCCGCCGCGCACTATCTCTGCGGCGGGATCGTGACCGACCTCGAAGGCCGCACGTCGATCCCGGGCCTCTGGGCGATCGGCGAGTGCGCGCACACGGGCCTCCACGGCGCGAACCGGCTCGCCTCGAACTCGCTCCTCGAAGGTCTCGTGTTCGCCCACCAGGCCGCGCGCGCGCTCGCGAAGGTGGACCGGACGAAGCCGTTCCACGACGTCCCGGAGTGGAACGTCGGCGAGGCCGTCCCGAGCGACGAGGTCGTCGTCATCACGCAGAACTGGGACGAGCTCCGCCGCCTCATGTGGAACTACGTCGGCATCGTCCGCTCCGACAAACGCCTGAAGCGTGCGGCGCGCCGGATCGCGCTCCTCCAGGAGGAGATCGCCGAGTACTACTGGAAGTACTTCGTCACGCGCGACCTCCTCGAGCTCCGCAACATCGCGACCGTCGCTCAGCTCATCGTCGACTGCGCGTCCGCGCGGCGCGAGAGCCGCGGGCTGCACTTCACGATCGACTACCCGGACACCGATCCGAAGATGGCGCGTGACATGCTCGTGAAGCGCGGCGTGCCCGCTCACTTGGCGGGGCGATGAACGTCGGCGAAGGGCCGGAGGACGGCGGGCCGCGCTCGCTGTCGTTCCTCGGCGCGGCGGGCTGGGCCCTGCTCGTCGAGGTCCTGTTCCTGCTCGTCGTGCAGGTCGCCGAGTCGTTCCGGCAGGGCGCGATGGCGGACATCGTGACGCTCACGGCGGGGCGGCTCGTCGCCTTCGGCCTCGTGCTCTTCGCGATCCTCCGCCTCTACACGCCCGAGAGCTCGATCCGGACCGTCCTCGCCGTCCGGGCGCCGCGTGCGCTCCACGCCGTGCTGGGCGTCCTCGTCGGCGCCGCTCTCGCGCCGGGCGCGTCGTGGCTGAACGACGTGATGGCGCGCCGCTTCCCTCCGAGCGCCGAGGAGCTTGCCGCGCTCGAGCAGCTGCTCGCGGCCGAGACGATCGGCAAGCGGATCATCCTCGTCGTCACGCTCGGCGTCGTCCTGCCCGTTGCGGACGAGCTGTTCTTCCGCGGCGTGCTCTTCACGCAGCTCGAGCGTCGACGGACGAGCGACGCCGTCCTCCTCACCGTCGCCGCGACCGCGATCTTCGATACGCTGCTGCTCGCGAGCATGCGCGGCATCCCTGCGATGCTCGCGATGGCCGTCGTGCTCGGCGTCCTCCGCGTGCGTGCGCGGAGCGTCCTGCCCGCGGCCGCGGCTCGGGTCGCGTTCTTCTGCGTATCGCTCTCGTCGATCGCGCTCGGACGTCCGGAGTGGGAGGTCTCGTGGCGGCTCGCCCTCGGGAGCACGGCCCTTGCCGCCGTCCTGCTCGCGCTCTCCGTCCGAGTGCGCCCGCGCGCCGCCGACCCGATGACTGACACGGCTCCTTAACGCTCGCTGAGGCGCGAGCGCACGAGCGGGCCATCTCGCGACGACCTCGCTGTCGCGCATCGCGTCGAAAAGCGCGACTTACGCCATGCTCGAGGCGCGTGTACCGCGGGCTTCCGCTCCGGCACCGGGGTTGCACACCGGAGAGGCAATCCAACGACGTCTCACGTCGCACGCGCTCCGCAGAGGCGGAGCCGACTTTCGTCTCCACGCACGAGGTGGAGACCTCAAGGAGCTCGAGAATGCGTACCCTCGTCAAGAATGGTCTGGTCGCGGTCCTCGCTATCGCCGCCGCGGCGTGCACGAAGCCCCAGGCACCGCGCGACCCCATCGGCGGGAACGACCCCAAGCCTCAGGCGCCGATCAACAACCCCGAGCCGCAGGCACCCAACGCGGTCATCGGTCCGCAGGACCCGAAGCCCCAGGCGCCGATCAACAATCCGACGCCGCAGACGTCTTCGTTCCAGGATCCGACGGTGCAGCAGCCGGTCAACGATCCCCAGGTCCAGAAGCCGCTCTTCCCCGTCGACAACAACGAGAACATCGCGCCCAAGGCGCAGGCGAAGGCGACCAACCTGAACGATGGGCAGATCCTGGCGGTCGCGATGGCCGCGAACACCGGCGAGGTGGAGGCGGCCGAGCTCGCGCGCAAGAACGCGACGTCGGCCGACGTGAAGCAGTTCGCGGCGATGATGATGACCCATCACCGCGACGCGATGAGCAAGGAGCGCCAGGTCCAGGACAAGGCGAAGGTCCAGATCGCGGAGAACGACGTCTCCACGTCGATCAAGAACGAGAACGACTCCGCGCTCGCGACCCTGCGCAACCAGAGCGGCAAGGAGTTCGACCGGATGTACATCAACGCGCAGGTGAAGATGCACCGCGACGTGCTCCAGACGATCGACCGCCAGCTCCTGCCCGACGCGTCCAACAACGAAGTGAAGTCGCTCCTCCAGGAGATGCGCAAGAACGTCGCCTCGCACCTCGCGAAGGCCGAGCAGCTCCAGAGGAAGCTCGACCCGTCGATGGCGGCCGCGCACCAGGACGACAAGAAGGACGCGGCCAAGGCGAAGTCCGACACGAAGAAGACGGACAAGACCGACACGTCCAAGAAGCAGCCGGACACGAGCCGCAGCAACACCGACAAGCCGAACCCGAACGAGAAGTGACCTCTCGCTGACCGTGGTTCGCACCTGCGGAGCCCGCGCGACCTCGTCGCCCGGGCTCCGCCCTTTTCCATCGGCTCAGAAGACGACCGAGGATCCGAGATACGGCATCACTTCGAAGAACACGACGTCGCTCCGGTCGTCGCGCGGCGGCGCATCCGGAGGCGCGTCGAGGTCGATCGTGATCGCGCGCGCCTGTCCGAAGCCGACGCCCGCGCGGAGCGAAAGCGTCGTCACGAGGACGAGCGCCTCGGGGGAAGGATCCTTCACGAGCGACAAGAGCGTTCGCTTGCTGACGCCGGCGGTGAGGCCGTACCAGTCGACCCGCGACGAGGTGACGAAGTCACGGAGCTTGCGCTCCACGGCGCGGTCGGTGAAGACGCCGCCGCCGACGATCCACGACGGCGTCACCATGATGCGGGCGCCGATGCGTCCGTTCACGACGGGCTGCTTCGCCCGGCTGACCGGCGTCTCGGGGAGTCCGTGCGCGCCGTCGACGTCGAGCTCGACCCAGCTGCCCTTCGCGAGCGGCACGCCGATCCCGAAGAGCGCGCGCGCAGGGACGATCACGGAACCTCCCGCTCGCTTCTCCGGCGCGGCGGCCTCCTCGTATCGCGCCTGCGCCGGGTCGGTTCCTCCGGCGGAGGCGAGCGCCGTCACCGCCCCGCCCTCCGACGACGCGGTGAGGACCACCTCCGGGCTCCGTACCGTGAGGCCGAGCGAGACCGGTCCTGCATCCCACTGGAGGCCCGCTGCGCCCGCGACGCCGACGCTCGTGTTCGTGACGCGCGCGTTCGTGACGAGCAGCGCGCGCTCGTCCGAGCCTGCCTCCGCGCTCTCGATGTGGAACGCGTACTGCACGCTCTCGGTCGTCTTCGCGTAGGTCCCGAAGAGCGAGACGCCGAGGCGGAGGCGCTCGGTGAGCTCGATCCCGAGCGCACCGCCGAAGTGGTACTTCGCCGAATCCGTCTGGAGATCGAGCCGCTCTCCGAGGGTCGCGGGCGTACCCTGCGCGTTCACGACGCCGGCAGGCGCCATCGTGACGAGCGCCGAGCCGAGGTCGCGCTCGGTGGTGAGGAGCCCGCCGGCGATCGAGATCTGGTCGGTGAGCGCAGTCCCGGCGACGACCGCGTTCGGCACGCTGAGGACGTCGGCGGCCGAGAGGTCGACGGCGTGCTCCTGACCGCCGACCTGCACGCGGAGGGCGCGCGGGATCCGGCGGATCCGGATCCCGAACGTCGAAGCGCTCGCGCTCACGGTCGAGCGGCGACTGCCGCCGAACCCGGCCGGGTTGTACCAGAGCGAGCCCGAGTCCCTCACCGACGCGACGACGGCGCCGGACGCGAGCGCCGCCTCGTCGCCGAAGAAGTAGGGATCCTGGTTCTGCGCCGACGCGACACGAGGGAGCGCGACGGCGGCGAGCCCCACGACGAGGCTCGTGAGCAGGAAGCGCGTGTCCACACGCGCGTCCTATCACGACGTCAGGACGTGTAGAGCGGCTCGATCAGCGCGAAACGGACGGAGGGGCTCAGACGGTAACGCGTCCGACCGTGCTCGCCGGCGTCGCGCACGCGCTCGATCGCCGCCGCGTCGCCGAGGAGATCACGCACGCGCGAGATGAGGACGCGGACGCGGTGCTCGGCGTCGGCGGACTCGGGGCCGGGACCGCCCGCGGCGCGGAGGATCTCTTCGGCCGACAGACCCTCGCGCGCACGGCGGAGGAGCTGCACGACGAGCGGCTCGAGCGCGCGACGACGCTCGAGCGACACTTCGCGTCCCTCGATCCGGAGCGCATGCGCGATCGTGTCGACGATGAGCGCCGCGCCGTCCGTCGCGTTCGAGAGCTCGGACGAGCGGACGCGGCTCACGCCATTCGGCGTCGTCACGTAGATGAGCGTCTCGCCCTCGGGCAGCATCGCGAGCTCGCTCGAGTCGTCGGCCGAGAGGGCCGGGATGCTCGGCATCGACACGCGTGACGGCGGCGGGATCGTCGGGAACGACGCGCGCGACGGCGGCGGGATGCTGGTCGGACGCGCCGGCGGGATGCTCATCGGCGCGAAGCCGTTGGCGAGCACCTCGTGCACCTTCTCGGCGTAGCGGACGACGCGGCTGTCGCCGCTCTTCAACGCCGAGCTCCAGAGCGCCGCGCTCGCCTCGCGGTCGGGGAACACCCAACCGTGGCGGTCGCCGGAGAGCGCCGCGCGCTCGAGGGCCGCGCGGGCGACCTCGTCCTCGCCGACCGCGCTCGCGACGCGGGCGATGACGAGGTTGATCGAGCCGGTCACGAACGCGTCGGGGAGGCGCTCCGCATGCGGGAGCGCGACTTCGAGCGCCTGCCGGGGCTCGCCGCACGCCTCGAACGTGCGCGCGCGCGTCGCGACGAGGTCCTGCTCGTCGAGCGCATCGACGTGCGGGAGCTCGGCGCGGAGCTTGTCCGTCTTCGCGAGCCACTGCTTCGCCGCCTCCGCGCGGCCCACCATCGCGAGCGCGAGGGTACGGTGACCGGCGAGCTGGTACCGGAGCGTCGGCTGCTCGAGATCGCCGAGCGCCGCGTGCGCGTCGTCGAGCGCCTGGAGCGCAGCGAGCGGCCGGTCGGCGGCGATCTCGACGATCGCGAGGACGTCGAACGCGTCGGCGTGACGCCAGCCGGGCGCGCTCTCGGCCGCGATCTCGCAGGCCGTCGTGGCGTGGTGGCGCGCTTCGTCGAACTGACCGATCGACCCGAGCGCGATCGCGAGATTGCCGTGCGCCCGCATCGCGGCGTGGCCGCGGGCGGGGCAGCGCTGGAGCGCGGTCGCGTAGTGCTTCGCGGCCGTGCGCGGATCGGCGAGGCGCATCGACACGTGGCCGAGCGACATCGAGACCGCCATCCTCCACGCGCCCTCTTCGAGGCGCTCGGCGACGTGCTCGGCGAGACGGAGTGCGGCCTGCGCCTGCTGCGTGCGGTTCAGGCGGAGCTCGAGCTGCGCGGTCGTCAGATGGAGATCGAGCTGCTCGCGGAGGCCCGACCCGCGAGGGGCGGCCGATAGCGCACGCGACGCTTGCCGGAGCTCGGCTTCGGCGTGGTCGGCGCGCCCCTCGATCGTGCAGAGCGCGGCGCGCTCGATCGCGAGCCGCGCGGTGTCGAGCGGGTTCCACGACGACGGGGAGCTCGGGAGCGAGGCGGCGACGTCACGCGCGCGGTCGATCCGGCCGGTCTCGCGGTACGCACGGAGGAGCCGGACGGCGAGCGCGGGATCGAGCCGGGCGCGCCCGCTCATCATCTGCTCCGTCCAGGTCACGATGAACGCCGCCTCGTCCGCGGCCGCGAGCCGGTCGAGCAGGGTCGTCACCGCGTGGAGCGGGACGCCTTCCATCCCGGGCGGGACCGAGAGGCGGTCGCCGGGCAGGGGCGGGGGCGGAATGCTCGCCCGGCCCGACGGCGGAGCCGCCGTCCCACTGCGGGTGGACGGGGGCGGAACGCTGGCCCGCGAAGGCGGCGCAACGCTCGTCCGCGTCGAAGGCGGAGGAGCGCTCGCACGCGTCGAAGGCGGCGGCGCTTGGGGGGGCCCTGGGGGCGGAGGCATGGTGGGCAGGAAGGCACGCCGCGCCATGCGGGGATCTTACCTGCACTCCTCTCGACACACCAGCGCGGTCTGACAGGTGGACGGCGAAGCAACAGGACGCCCGATTGCGACGCACTGCGGCGTGCCGAGGAGCAGCATTTCCCGGTGCCTTCCATGCGTTGCTCGCGTTCCGCGGGCGGCGGGCTTGGAGTAAGGTGCGCGCGCCATGCAGCACGCCGTCTCCGATTCGCCGGCTCCGGCCGAGGGGGCGCCCCCGCCCGACGCGCTGGAAGCCCGCGCCCGGCGCGAGGCGCTCGAGGCCGCCCTGCCGATGTTCCGGCACATGCTCCGTCTCCGCGTCGTGTCCGCCCGGATGGTGGATCTGCAGCGGGAGGGAAAGGTCGGCTACCACGCGTCCTCGATCGGGGAGGAAGCGGCGATCGTCGCGTCCGCGCTGGCGGCGCGCGAGCAGGACTGGGTCTTCCCCGGGACGCGCGAGTGGGGCGCCGCGCTCGTCCGCGGGCTGCCGCTCTCGGCGTACCTGAACCAGGCGTTCGGGAACGCCGAGGACGCGTCGAAGGGGCATTCGCCCCCCGACCACCCGCCGGCGAAGAGCTTCCGCATCGCGCCCGCGAGCGGTGTCGTCGGGGCGCACGTCCCGCAGTCGGTGGGCTTCGCGTGGGCTGCGAAGATCCGCAAGGAGGACGTCGTGACGCTGGCCGTCTTCGGCGACGGCGCGACGAGCACGGGCGACTTCCACAACGCCGTGAACTTCGCCGGGGTCTTCAAGACCGCGAGCGTCCTCGTCTGCCGGAACAACGGGCGCGCCGGCGCGTCGCCGATATCACGCCAGACACGGACGGAGACGATCGCCGAGAAAGCGATCGCCTACGGCGTCGCCGACGCGCGCGTCTCCGGCTCCGACGCGCTCGCGACGTTCACCGCGATCCGCGCAGGCGTCCTCCGCGCGGCAGAAGGGAAGGGCGCGCTCCTCGTCGAGGTCGTGACGCATCCCGAGCCGAGCCTCGAGGGCGTCGACCTCTTCGCGATGTCGGAGCACGACCCGCTCGTCGGGCTCCGGCGCGTGCTCGAGCGCGACGGCCGTCTCGACGCGGAGGCGGAGGAGACGATGCGCGCCGAGCTCGCCGCAGAGGTCGATGCCGCGATCGCCGCTGCGATGCGCGCCCCCGCGCCGAATGCCTCGACGCTGTTCGAAGACGTCTTCGCTCGCGTGCCCGCCCACCTCGTCGCGCAGCGCGCGCTCGTGAAAAGCAAGGAGTGAGATCGTGCCCTCGATGAACATGGTCCAGGCGATCAACGACGCGCTCCGCACCTCGATGCGGCAGGACGATCGCGTCGTCGTGATGGGCGAGGACGTCGGCCGCGTCGGCGGCGTCTTCCGCGTCACGCAGGGGCTCTGGGACGAGTTCGGCGACGACCGCGTCATCGACACGCCGCTCTCCGAGGGCGGCATCCTCGGGACCGCGATCGGCATGGCGCTCTACGGGATGGTGCCGGTCCCGGAGATCCAGTTCGCCGACTTCATCTTCCCCGGCTACGACCAGATCGTCAGCGAGCTGGCGAAGATGCGCTGGCGCTCCGGCGGCGAGTACAGCGCGAAGATGGTCGTCCGCACGCCGGTCGGCGGCGGCATCCGCGGCGGCCTCTATCACTCGCAGTCGCCCGAATCGCTCTTCATCCACGTCGCGGGGCTGAAGGTCGTGTGCCCGTCGAACCCACGTGACGCGAAGGGGCTCCTCCTCGCCTCGATCCGCGATCCGGATCCGGTCCTCTTCTTCGAGCCGAAGCGCATCTACCGCGCGGCGAAGGGCGAGGTGCCGGAAGGCGACTACGTCGAGGAGCTCGGCCGCGCCGCGATCGTGAGAGAAGCGGAGTCCGGCAAGCCCTCCGTGACGATCCTCGCGTGGGGCGCGATGCTCTACGAGGCGTTCGCAGCGGCGGACCAGGCCGCGGAGAAGGGCATCTCCTGCGAGATCGTCGACCTCCGGACGCTCTGGCCGCTCGACGTCGAGACGATCGCGAAGAGCGTGAAGAAGACCGGCCGCGTCGTCGTCGTGCACGAGGCGCCGAAGACGTGCGGCTTCGGGGCCGAGCTCGTCGCGCTCGTGAACGAGCACTGCTTCCTGCACCTCGAGGCGCCGCCCGTGCGGGTGACCGGGTTCGACACCCCGTTCCCGTACACCCTCGAAATGGAATACCTGCCGCTGGCGCATCGCATCCTCCCGGCGATCGTCGAGACGGCGCGCTACTGATCGAACGGAAAGAGAGACCGAAGATGGCCCGCTGGGAATTCAAGCTGCCCGACATCGGCGAAGGCGTCACCGAAGGCGAGATCGTCTCCTGGCTCGTGAAGCCGGGTGACGACGTCAAGGAAGACCAGCCGATGGTCGAGGTGATGACCGACAAGGCGACCGTGACGATCACCTCGCCGAAGGCCGGCCGCGTGCTCGAAGTGCACGGCGCGCCGGGAACGGTCGTCGCGGTGCACTCCGTGCTCGTCGTCTTCGAGCTCGAGGCGGGCGGAGCCGCTGCGGCAGCTCCCGCGCCGCGTCCGCAGCTGAACGGCAACGGCGCGCACACGAACGGCCACGTGAACGGCAACGGCGCCGGCCGCGCCGAGCCCGCGGCGACCGCGGTGGGTGACATCAAGGAGACGCTCCCGGGCATGGCGGCGATGGCGCCGCGCGGCACGTCGAGCGGCGGAGGCGCGTCCGCCGGCGCGGGCGTGAGCGGCTACTTCAACGAGAAGCCGCTCGCCACGCCGGCGACCCGCAAGCTGGCGCGCGACATGAACGTCGATCTCCGCAGCGTGCCTCCGACGGGGCCGCAGGGTCGCGTCACGAAGGTGGACGTCGAGACCTACGCGCGTCGTCCTAGCGAGGCGCCGGCGGCGCAGCCGGCCCCCGTCGCGCAGGCGCCCTCCGCCGCTCCGCCGGCGTCGGCGTTCGCGCCGGTGAAGATCTCGGCGCCTTCGCAGGCGCAGGCCGCGCTCGAGGAGCGCGTCCCGTTCGCGGGCGTCCGCCGCAAGATCGCGCAGAAGATGGCGCAGTCGAAGCACACCGCAGCGCACTTCACGTTCGTCGAGGAGTGCGACGTGACCGCGCTGAAGGGCCTGCGTTCGCGGCTCAAGCCGCAGGCCGACGCGCAGGGCGTGAAGCTCACGTTCCTGCCGTTCATCGTGAAGGCGGTCGTCGCCGCGCTCAAGAAGCACCCGGTGCTCAACAGCGCGCTCGACGAGACGACGAACGAGCTCGTCTACCGCAAGTACTACAACATCGGGATCGCGGCCTCGACCGACGCCGGGCTGATCGTCCCGGTCGTGAAGGAAGCGGATCGCCGGAGCCTCCTCGAGGTCGCGCGCGAGATCGAGCGGCTCGCGACGGACGCGAAGAACGGCAAGTCGAAGATGGACGATCTCTCGGGGTCGACCTTCACGATCACGTCGCTCGGCGCCGAAGGCGGCCTCTTCGCGACGCCGATCCTGAACTTCCCCGAGGTCGGCATCCTCGGCGTCCACCAGATGAAGCAGAAGCCGGTCGTCCGCGACGGACAGATCGTCGTCGGCGACGTGATGCTCCTCTCTCTCTCGTTCGACCACCGCGTCGTCGACGGCCACGTCGGCGCCGCGTTCGCCTACGACGTCATCCGCTACCTCGAGAACCCCGACAAGCTGTTCCTCGAGATGGCCTGAGGAGATCGCGATGAGCGAGGGACGCCTTCCGACCGCATCGTCGTGGCTCAGCGCCGTGCTGCTCTACGGCGCGTTCATCGGTTGGTCGTTCCTCGCCGCGATCGTCCTCCCGTCGCTTCTCGAGATGTTCGAAGAGTCGCCGCGCGTCGCCGCGCTCTCGAGCGCGGGGCTCCTCCTCGCGCCCGCGATCGGCGTCGCGATGGTGCACCACACCGTGCACGGTCTGCTCGACGGGCTCGACGGCAGCCGCGGGACGGCGCGCTTCTTCCCCGGCGCGGCGAGCGCGTGGGCGGGCGTCTTCGGCTGGGGCGTCATCGTGCTCGCGACCGGGCTCTCGGCGCTCCTCCTCCTCGCCGTCTTCCCGATCGAGCGGGACAGCCTCCTCACGGCGGCGCGGTTCCTCGTCAGACCGCACGAAGGCGCGCCGCAGGCGAAGGCGCTCCTCCACACCGCGGTGTGGCTCTCGACGGCGGCGTACTGCTACGGCCTCGAGAAGAAGATGAAGGCCGCCGCCGCGCGGGGCGACGAGCGGGTCTGACGACCGAAGAGATGCGCTCGCTGGCCCGGCGCGATACGCTGCGCGGGTGAGGTCGCGTCTTCCGCGGATCGCAGCGCTGCTCGTCGCGTCGAGCGCGTTCGGGTCGGCCGTGACGCGCGCGCACGCAGCGCCCGACGCGCAGCCGACGCCGGAACGGATCCGCTCCGCGGCGGAGGAGTTCGACCGCGGTCGACGCGCGTTCCTCGCGAAGGACTACGAGCAGGCGGCGGTCCACTTCGAGAACGCCTACCGCGACGCGCCGCGCGCAGAGTCGCTCCGGCTCGCGATCCGCGCGCGCCGGGAGGCGAAGCAGCCAGCGCGGGCGGCGACCGACGCCGCGACGGCGCTCGAGCGCTACGGCGACGACGCCGCGACCGCGCAGCTCGCGAAGGAGGTCCTCGCCGAAGCCGCGCCCCAGCTGCACGACCTCACCATCGAGTGCGCGCCCGAGTGCTCGCTCGCCGAAGGCGGTCGCATCCTCTCGCAGAGCGACGGGCCCCGGCATCGCGTCTTCCTCGACCCGGGTACACACGAGATCGGCGTCGGGTTCCGTCAGGGGTCGGTGAACGTCACGGTGGAGGCGAAGCGGGGCGGTCGCGACGTGCTCCCGGTCGCGGCGCCGCCGGAGCCGGCGGTCGCGCCGACGCCGAAGCCCCCGCCCACGTCCGGCTCCTCGCCCCCACCTCCGAAGCCGGCCGCGCCCCGTGGGAACAAACCCTTCGGGCCGGCCGTCTTCTTCGTGGCGGCGGGCATCACGCTCGTCGCCGCAGGGGCGACCGTTGCCTCGGGAATCGACACGCAGAACAACCCCGGCCAGGAGGCCGTGCACCGCGAGTGCGCGGGCAAGGACGAGTCCTGCGCGCTCTACCGCGAGGGCCAGGCCTCCGAGACGCGCACCAACGTGCTCCTCGGCGTCACCGGCGGCGCCGCGCTCGCCACCGGCGTCCTCGGTCTGTTCTTCACGCGCTGGTCGAGCCCATCCGTCGCGGTCGCGCCCATGCTCGCACCCGGGCAAGCGGCCTTCGGCGGCGCGGTCAGCGGCCGCTTCTGACGCGCCGCGCACCACGCAGCTGGATCGCCGACGCCCCACCTCGATCGTCGTGTGCTCGCCCGATCGCCTCCACCGTGGTTCAATTCGGGACGGGAGGCGACCCTGACCAAGCTGCTTGCCGATGCCGGCGCAGGTGAGCGCCTCGACCGCTTCGAGCTCATCGCAGAGCTCGCGAGCGGCGGCATGGCCACGGTCTACCTGGCGCGTGCGTCGGGTGCGTTCGGCTTCCAGCGTCTGTTCGCGATCAAGCGGCTGCACCCGCACCTCGCGCGCGAGACGGAGTTCGTCGAGATGTTCCTCGACGAGGCGCGCCTCGCGGCGCACATCCATCATCCGAACGTCGTGCCCATCCTCGAGGTGGGCCAGAGCGACCGCGGCTACTACCTCGTGATGGACTACGTCGAGGGCGACACCCTCGCACGGCTCATCGCGCGCGCCGCCCAGGCCGGACACGCCGTCCCACACGGCGTCGTCATCCGGGTGATGCTCGATGCGCTCGCCGGCCTCCACGCCGCGCACGAGCTGAAGGACGATCGCGGCGAGCCGATGCAGATCGTGCATCGTGACGTCTCCCCGCAGAACATCCTCGTCGGCGCCGACGGGATCGCGCGGCTCCTCGACTTCGGTGTCGCGCGCGCGACCGCGCGCCTCGCGACGACGCGCACCGGGCAGCTCAAGGGCAAGCTCGCGTACATGGCCCCGGAGCAGGCGCGAGGCCAGGTCGTCGATCGCCGTGCCGACCTGTTCGCGTGCGGCGTCGTCCTGTGGGAAGCGCTCGCGGTGCGCCGCCTGTTCAAGGGCGAGGGCGAGGCCGAGACGCTCCATCGCGTCCTGAACGACGAGATCCCCGCGCCGAGCACGGTTCGGCCGGACGTGCCGAAAGCGCTCGACGACATCTGCATGCGCGCGCTCGAGCGCGACGTCGAGCGTCGCTACAAGACGGCGCAGGAGCTCGCCGACGACCTCGAGCGCGCCGGCCGTGCGCTCTCGTGCATCGGTTCGGTGCGCGACGTCGCCGAGTGCCTCCAGCAGGCGGTCGGGAGCGAGCTCTCGCAGCAGCGCGAGGCGGTGCGAGCATGGCTCTCCCGGAGCGAGCCCTCCGGCCCGGCTTCGCAGGTGCCGCGGCCCGCGCAGTCGGTCACCAGGATCGAAGGCCAGCGCGAGGACTCGGGGAGCGGCAGTGTCCCTCGCCCGAGCCCGGAGGTGACGTGCGCGATGCCGTCGTCGCGTCCGAACCTCGACCCCGCGCCGTGGCAGGTGCCGATGACGCCGCCGAGCGGCACACAGATGCCGGGCTATCCGCCGCAACCGTACGCGATGCAGGCGGCGATGATGGGCGCGCCGCCCGCTCCGATCTCGGCGCCGCCGGAGAAGGTGTCGAGCGTGTCGTCCGCGGTGCTGCCGCCGGCGGAGCGAACGGGGCAGGCGGGTGCCTTCGCGCCGGCGCCCTGGAGCGGCGGCGCCGCGCGCTTCCTCGCCTTCGTCACGGCATTCCTCCTCGTCCTCGCCGCCGGCGGTGCCTATGGGGTGCGCCGGTACACGCATGCGCGCGGACAAACGACGGCCGGGACGAGCGTGCCGGGCACGGCGGTCGTCACCGGCGGAACGACGACCGCCCCCGGTGCCTCCGTCACCGCTGCGGCGATTCCGACCGAGACGCCCGCGACCGATCCGCGGAAGCCCGAAGAGCCGTCCGACACGGTCGCGCCGCCCGCGTCGGCGGCGTCGAGCGTCGCGATTCCGACGAGCGCTCCGCCCCAGCGCCGGACGACGCGGACGCGCCCCGCCGCGTCGACGACCGGCAGGGTCGAGACGCCGACGGTGCCCGACGACCTCTCGAACAACCCCTACCGATGACGGACGCGAGCCGATGTGGCCTGCTTCGCTGCGCGCAGCCGCGCTGACCGTCGCGCTGCCTTGTGCGTTCGTGGGGTGTGCGACGGCGCGTGCGAGCGCGGTCGAGAGTCGGTACGTCGCCGTCCACAACACGCTCGCGGCGCTCGGCATGGTCGAGATCGGCCCGATCCATCGCGGCTCGCTCGCGGCGGGGAGCGACGCGCGGGTGACGGTCGATCTGCCGGCCGGCTGCTCGCTCGTCGTCGCGCTCGGCTCGAGCGGGGTCGAGGACCTCGACGTCGCGCTCCTCGACGCGGACGGCAAGCCCGTCGCGCGCGACACGACCCGCGACGCGGAGCCCTCGCTCCGGGTGTGCCTCGACCGACCCGCGAAGCGCCAGCTGTCGCTCCGCATGGCGCATGGTGCAGGCGACTGGGTCGCCGCGACGTGGTCCGGGGCGGCCCCCGTCACGGCCGGCGTCGCGCACCCGGCGCCGGAGGAGGCGCAGGCGGGCGGTGGAACGTGTGCCTCGCCGATCCCGCTCGTCGCCGGCACGGTGACGGGCAACACGCGTCGCGGGCAGGCGGACCACTCGGCCTCGTGCACCAGCTCGCCTTCGAACGAGGTCGTCTACCGCCTCGTGCTCGAGAAGCGGCAGCGCGTCGTCCTCGACCTCGATGCGCCGTTCGACACCGTCATGTACATGCGCGATCGCGAGTGCGAGGCGGAGTCGGCCGAGATCGCGTGCAACGACGACCGCCCCGCGCGGAGCGGGATGCCGACCTCGCAAGCGCACTCGTCGCGGATCGACGAGGTCTTCGACCCGGGCACCTACTTCGTGTTCGTCGACGGCTACGGGAACGAGGCGGGCGCCTACCGCCTCGACCTGCGCCTCGGCGACGTGCCGTCGCTCGCCGACGCCTGCCGCGCGATGCGTCCGCTGCTCGCGAGCACGAAGGGGACGTTCGAGAACGCCGGCGATCACGCCGCCGCGACGTGCGGCGGCGGCGCCCACGGCTCCGACGTGCCGTACAAGCTCGACGTCCCCGTTCGCGAGCGCGTGCGCGTCGTGCTGACGACGCAGGAAGCCGACCCGATCGTCCACCTCCGCGCGACGTGCACCGACGAACGGACCGAGATCGGTTGCGGGACGCGCTCGCCACTCGCCCAGGGCGCGTCCTGGGCAGGCCTGCTCGACCGCGGCACGTACGCCGTCTTCGCCGACGCCGACCAGCACGGCGCGACGAGCGAGTTCGCGCTCGCCGTCGAGACCGCGCCCGAGGCGGGAGGCGTCGTGCGGGGCGACGCGTGCTCCGACGCGATTCCTCTCGTCGGGGGAGACGTGCGCGTGGAGGGCGACACGTTCGCCGCGCACGACGACCTCGCGACGAGCGCCGGCGCAGCGGGCTCGCCCGAGGTCGTCTACAAGCTCGACGTCGCGCGCCGATCACGCGTGCGGGCGCGTCTCGCGGTCGAGGACGGCGAGCATTTGCTCGCGATGCGTGCGAGCTGCGTCGACTCCGCGTCGGAGGTCTCTGCCGGCGCGTCGTTCGACAAGGTCCTCGCCCCCGGCACGTACTTCCTCGTCGTCGAGACGAAGACCCCCACCTCGTTCGGACGCTTCTCGCTCTCCGTCCGGACGCGCGACGAAGCCGCGCCCGACGCCGCCTGCAAGACCGCGCCGCCGCTCGTCCCGGGCAAGCCGGTCCAGGGCACGACGTCGAACGCCGGCGACAAGTTCCGCGCCTCGTGCGCCGGCCCGGAGGACAAGCAGGCGAGCGCGGACCGGATCTACAAGCTCGTGGTCGCGCGCCGCTCACGGATGCGGATCGCGCTCGCGACGCCGTCGTGGGACGGCGTGCTCGCGATCCGCAAGAGCTGTCTCGATCCGGCCGACGCGACGTCGCTCCGGGGCAACGAGGTCGCCTGCAACAACGACCACCACGACACCCACCACGCGCAGATCGAGGCGACGCTCGACCGCGGCACCTACCACGTGCTCGTCGACGGTCATGCGACCGGCAACGAAGGCGCGTTCACGCTCGAAGCGCAGGTGCTGCCGGACGCGCGTTGAGCGAGCTCAGGCGCGGTGGTGCTTCGCGTACGAGTAGGCGGTGTAGGCCGCGATGATGTGGCAGAACCAGTGGAGCGTCCCGCCCGTGCCGAGCAGGAGCCCGGGGGTGACGATGAACCAGAAGATCGCGCGCCAGAACGTGCCGTTGTAGATCTGCCCGACGCCCGGGATGAGCAAGGACAGAACAGCGGCGACACCGGGATCCCGAGGCTTGCGCATGACGAGGCGAGAACGTGCGTCGGGTCGGCGCGATGCGCAACCCCTGCCGCCCGAGGCACGCGATCCCGCGTGGATCCGCGACGTCCACGCGCGCCTCCTCGCCTGGTACGACGCTCGCAAGCGCGACCTGCCCTGGCGCCGGACGCGCGATCCGTACGCGATCTGGGTGAGCGAGGTCATGCTCCAGCAGACGCGCGTCGAGACCGTCATCCCGTACTACGAGCGCTTCCTCGCGCGGTTCCCGACCCCGTCGGCGCTCGCGGAGGCGCCCGTCGACGACGTGCTCGCGCTGTGGAGCGGTCTCGGTTACTACCGCCGCGCGCGGCTGCTCCAGCGCGGCGCTACGGCCGTCGCAGAGGGCGGGGGAGCCCTTCCCTCGGACCGGGAGAGCCTGCGCGCCGTGCCCGGGATCGGGCCCTACACGGCGGGCGCGATCGCCAGCATCGCCTTCGGTGAGCCGGTCGGGCTCGTGGACGGCAACGTCGCGCGCGTGCTCTCGCGCCTGCTCCTCCTCGAGGACGACATGCGCGGGCCCGGGATGAAGCGCGCGCAAACGATCGCCGATCACCTCGTCGCGCGGGAGGCTCCCGGTGCGTGGAACCAGGCGCTGATGGAGCTCGGCGCGACCGTCTGCACGCCGCGGACGCCGGCGTGCCTCGTCTGTCCCGTCGCCGCGCGTTGCGGGGCGCGCGCCGAGGGCCGCCAGGCCTCGCTCCCCGTGATGTCCGCGAAGGCGAAGCCGACGGCGCTCCGCGTGCAGGCCGTCGTCGCCAGCTTCCGCGGCGAGGTCCTCCTCGGCCAGCGGAGCGGCGATCGCTTGTTCGGCGGTCTCTGGGAGCCGCCGTGCGCCGACGGCGACGAAGCCGTGCGCGCCGCGCTCGTCCGAGGCCTCGCGGCGAAGGGCGAGCTCTCCGTCGCCGGCGTCGTCGTCCACGTGCTCTCGCACCGGCGGCTCACGATCGACGTCCTCCGCCTCGAGCTCGCACGCCCACCGAAGAAGGCGCTCGCGATCGCGGGCTACGACACGCTCCGGCTCGTCGCGCCGGGCGCTCTCGGTTCGCTCGGCGTGTCGACGCTGGCGAGGAAGGTGCTTGCTTGCGCGGCGGCGCCGAGAGCGGAGTGAGCATCGACCCGTCGGAGAGAACGGGGAACAGGCAACGGGCAACAGGCAACGGGCAATGGTCAGGCGAGACCTCCGTGCGCGCGCTCTCTCCGCGGTGCCCGTTGCCGGTTGCCTGTTGCCCGTTCCCTGTTGGTCTTCTTCTTTTCTAAAGCTGGACGCGAACCTTTGGAGGATGTCACCCTTCAAAGGCCGTGAGCGACGCGCCCATCCCCGACGACGAGAGCGATCCGCGGCTCGTCGACCGTGAGTCGACGGTGCTGCGCGCCGCGATGGCGGCGGACGTCGCGGGCCGCGCGAGCCAGCTCGTCCTCGACGACGAGGACACGCCCTGCGTCCTCGTCGCCGACGACGATGCCGTCACGCGCAACCTCGTCGCGAACGTGCTCCGCTCGAGCGGCTACGAGGTCGTGACCGCCGCCGACGGCCAGGAGGCCGTCGCGCGCATCGCGCGCGGCGGGATCGACGTCGCCCTGCTCGACGCGGTCATGCCGCGGGTGAGCGGCGTCGACGCGTGCCGGACGATCAAGAGCATCCAGGGCGAGGACACCGTGCCGGTGGCGCTCGTCTTCGCGAAGACCGACACGCGGAGCCGGATCGCGTGCCTCGAGATCGGCGCCGACGCCTACGTGTGCAAGCCACTCGAGGAGACCGAGCTCCTCCTCTGCGTCGCCTCCGCGCTCCGCGTGAAGCGCGCGCAGGAGCGCCTCCGCGCCGCCCGCGAGCGGCTCGAGAGTCTCCGTGGCGACGACGAGCTCACCGGAGCGCGCTCGTTCTCGTATCTCCACGACCGTCTCGAGAAGGAGTTCGAGCGCGCCGAGCGTCATGCCGAGCCGCTCGCGTGCTGCTTGCTCGACGTCGACCGCCTGAAGCTCCAGAACGAGCGCGGCGGACGCTCGCTCGGCGACGCGGTCCTGCGCGGTGTCGTCGAGGTCGTCCGCGGGTCGCTCCGCGACTCGGACGTGGTCGCGCGGTACGGAGGCGACGAGCTCTTCGTGATGCTGCCCGCCACCCACTTCGCGGGCTCGCTCGTCGTCGCGACGCGCATCTGGCGCGACGTCGCCGCGCGCAGCTTCGGCGGGTCGATGGGCGTGCCCGAAGCGCGCGTCACCGTGTCGCTCGGCCTCGCGCTCTTCCCGAGTCGCGACGTCCGGACGCGCGGCGCGCTCCTCGCCGCCCTCGAGACGGCGCTCCGCGAGGCGAAGCGCCGAGGCGGGAATCGGCTCTGCGTCTTCCAGCAGGAAGGCTTTCTCTACTCGCCCAGCGACGAAGCGCGCGCGGGCGGCCAGAACGAATAGGGGCTTGGTCCTTTCCCTGCGGCTTTGCTAACTTGCGCGGCCGATGGGTCACGGCCGCCGCACGTCGAGCAGATTCGCGTGCTTCGTGGCGTTCGCGGCGATCGCGCTCCTCGCGGGCACCCGCGACGCGAAGGCCGGCCCGCTGGATCTCGACGACGACGAGGAGGAGAAGGACGCGCCCGCGCCGAAGCCTCCGCTCGCGACCATCAAGCCGCACGCGTACACGCTCCGGGAGTGCCTGCTGCTCGCCGACCGCAACGCGCCCCAGCTCTGGGCCGCGCGCGCGCGTCTCTCGATGGTCCACGCGCAGCTCGACGAGGCGAAGTGGACGCCGTTCTCGTTCTGGAACGCGAGCGCGACGTTCGGCTACCTGCCGCCGATCGGCGGAACCGCGTTCTACAACGCGACGCCGTACACTGCGCTCTACAAGGGCTTCGGCGAGGGCTGGGAGCCGGCGTTCTCGATCGGCGTGAACGGCACCTTGCCGATCTACACGTTCAACAAGATCGAATCGATCAAGAAGGCGGCCGAAGCCAACGTGCGCGTGAACGAATGGGACCTCGAGAAGGTCCGCGCGCAGCTCCGGATGGACGTCCGTCGCGCCTACTACGGGCTGATGCTCGCCCGCGACATGCTCTACATCGGCAACGACGTCCTCGGGAAGCTCGACAAGGGCATCGAGGGCATCCAGAAGAAGCTCGATGCGGGCGACACGTCGGTCGAAGAAGTCGATCGGCTCCGGCTCGAGATCCAGCGTGACGAGCTCATCGCGCGCATCGGCGAGGCGAAGAAGGGTGAGTCGTACGCGATCGCGGCGCTGCGCTTCCTCACCGGCGTCCAGACCGCGTTCGAGATCCCGGACGAGCCGCTGAAGCGGCCCGAGGCACTGCTCGGACCGATCGTCCGCTACCTCACCGCCGCGCGTCTCTTCCGGCCCGACGTGAACATGGCGCGCGCCGGCGTCCAGGCGCGCAAGCAGTGGCTCGAGTTCCAGCGCGCGCAGCTCTTCCCGAACTTCGGCCTCGGTCTCGGCTTCGGCTACTCGATCGCGCCGAGCGCGGTCCCGCAGACGGCGGCGTGGATCGGCGACCCGTTCAACCGCTTCGGCTACAGCATCGGGTTCGGCATGCAGTGGGGGCTCGACATCCTGCCGAAGCAGGCGCGCGTCGCGCAGGCCGAGTCGCAGCTCGAAGAAGCGCGTGCGATGGAGCGGCTCGCGCTCGGCGGCGTCGCCGTCGAGGTCGAGAACGCGTACGCGACGGCGCTCGAGGCGAAGGGCCGCGAGGAGAACTGGGACCGTGCCGAGCACCGCGCCAAGCGCTGGATCTCGAGCGTGCAGGATGCGATCGACCTCGGGACGCGCGACGAGCGCTTCCTGATCGAGCCGCTCCGCTCCTACGTCTTCGCGCGTGCGAACCACGCTCAGGCGCTGATGGACCTGCACGTCGCGCTGAGCGAGCTCGCCCGCGTCACGGGCTGGGACCAGGCGGCGCCGCCGACCTGAGCCCGCTCACCAGGGGCACGAAGCGAGGGAGAGCACCGCGAGCACCCTCGCGCGGACGAGCTCGAACTCGCGGAGGGCGAGGCTGATCTCGGCCTCGCGGAGCGCCTGCGCGGCGGTGACGAGCTCGAGGCTCGTGCCGCGCCCTTCCATGTACGCGGCGCGGGTGAGCCGATCGGTCTCGAACGCGAGGTCGCGCGCGGAGGCCGCCACCTTGCGCCGGTCCTCCGCGACGGAGACGCCGCGCCGCGCCTGGTCGATCTGGACGACCGCCTGCCTTCGTGCTGCCTCGAACCGCTGCACGGCCTGCAGTTCCTGGGCCTCGGTGTCCCGGAGCGCGCCGTAGCGCGCGCCTCCGTCCCAGATTGGCACCGTGAGCACGGCCTGCACGTTCCACGTCGTGTTCGGCGCCGCGCCCGTGTTGATCGTCGTCGTCGAGACTTGCGACTGGAGGTTCACCGACGGCGAGAACTGGTACTTCACGTCGTTCCGCGCGCGGTGGGCGAGCTCGATCCGGCTCCGGAGGGCGGCGACGTCGGGGCGATCCTCGACCCGGGGCGCGGCCTTGCACGACGCGATCGCGTGCGCTTCGAGCCCGTTCAGATCGACCTGCGGCGGGACCCCGACCTGGCCGGGGAGACCGAGGGCAAGGCCGAGCGACTCGCGCGCCTGCCGGAGCGCCTCGTCGCCGGCGACGAGCGTCGCGCGCGCGGTCTCGACGTCCTGGCGCGAGCGGATCACGTCGAGGCCGGTCGCTCCCCCGAGCGCGTTCCGCCGCGTCGTGAGCTCGAGGCGCGTGAGCGCGTTGGAGAGCCCGACGCGGTTCAGCTCCGCGACGCGCTCGGCGGTCACGACCGCGACGATCGCGTTCGCGACGTTCAGCGCGATCTGGCGCTTGATGTCGTCGTACGAGAGGCGTGCGGTGTCGGCTGCCCGATCGGCGGTCCCGATCGCGTACCAGGCGCGCGGCGCGAAGAGCGGCTGCACGAGCGAGAGGCCGCCGTTGACGTAGTTCGGGAAGGGCGTCCGCACCGGGGACGTCGACAGCTCGCCGTTCGGACCGCGCGCAAACTGGAGTGACGGATTCGTGATGAGGTTGTGCGTGTACGTCGCCTGGCCGTTGACCGTCGTCAGCGCCGACGCGAGCGCCGTCCGCGACTGCGCTTCGGCGCGCTCGATCTCCTCTGCCGCGATGCGCAGGTCCGTCGAGCGCGCGCGGACGTGGTCGAGCGCCTTCTCCCACGTGCCGACCTCGATCGGGGCGCGCGGAACCGGCGTGAGCATCGGATCGGTGATCGAGGGCGGGGCAGGGATCGTCGCCGCGGGGGCCGGTTGGGGCGGCGGTTGCGGCGCGGGAGGGGTCTGCTGCGCACGTGCGGACGGGACCGCAGCCAGGAGCACGAGGCCGGCGGCAAGAGCTCGACCGAGGCCGGTCGTCCGGAGGGGCGTTCGCATCGTGGGGCGCATTATCACCGACTCCGCGTCGGTGGGTGCCGCATCTTCGATGCCTCTCAGCGCCGCGTCGTCGCGTACCGGACGTCGCCCGGGATCAGATCGAGCTTCGCCCGCAGCTCGGCGAAGCGCCCGCGCAGCCGGCCGACGGCGACGCGGAAGGGAGCTGCCACCTCCGCCTGCGTCAGCGGGACGTGGTCGACGTAGACGATCGCGTAGGCGACCGCAGCCGCGAGGCAGGCGAGGTCGTCGCGCTTCTTGCCCTTCACGCTGCCGTCCGTCGACACGGACGCCGGCGGCGCGCTCGCGATCACGTCACGCGCGAGAGCGAGCGCACGCGAACGCTGGCGCGCGTCGAGCGGGAGGTTGCCGAGCCCCTGCGCGAGCACGCGCGAGAGTCCGGTCGCGCGGCGCCGCGGTCGCGAGGGCCGATCGAGCGGCGGCTCCGTCGTCACTTCGAGCTCGCCCGGGGCCGGACCGCCCCGCGCGCCTTCGCGCGACGGTGCGCCTTGATCGAGCCAGCGGAGCAGCGCCGACAGCTCGCGCGAGGGGTACCGTGCAAGGCCGACCTCGAGGACGCGGCGCGCTTCGTCCGTCTGCGCCGACCGCGCGAGCGCGTGGGCGTAGGAGGCGATCATCTCCGAGCTCTCCGGCTTCGTGCGGTGTGCGGTCCGCAGATACGGCACCGCGCGCTCCGGCTCGCCGAGGGCGACGTCGAGCAGGTGCCCGAGGTTGTGCGCGTACCAGGGATTGCCCGGCGCGCACGCGATCGCCTTCTTGTAGGCGGTCACGGCGCAGCGGAAGTTGCCGAGCAGCGTCTGGCAGAAGGCGAGGATGGCCCAGCCTCGGTCGTCGTCGTTCCGGTGCTCGAGCGCGCGCCGCGCGTAGATGGCCGCACGCCACGGGTGCCGCTCGACGAGGAGCTCGGCGAGCTGCCGGTGGGCGAAGACGCCGTCGTCGCTCGCCGCGCCCGCCATCCGAGCGAGCCGCGCGAGCCGGGGGAGCACGTCGGCCGGGTCGAACGCACGACGCAACGTGCGCTCGATCTCCATGCGCAGGCGCTGCGTGTCGGCCGACTCCATGCTTCGAGACTAGGGTGTAGCGAGCCGATCTGCAGCGTGCAACGAATCGCGCGCGGCCGGTCGATTTCACTTGCGCGGCACGAATCGCGATTCAAAACGCCCGGCGCGGGGCTCGCTCTCTCGCGCCGCTCGTGCGGCCGCGTGCTCAGCGGAGCGTGATGATCCGTTGCTGCACGAGCTCGGAGAGGATGCGGAGCGCATCCAGCTCCGGCATTCCGCTCACGTCGAGGATCATCTCGACCGTGGAGACGCCGTCGACGAGCGACAGCACGAATCCGGCGCGATGGTCGATCGAGAGCCATCGCATCTGCTCGCGCGGTATCGCCACGGAGGCCACACGGTCGAGCGGCCCGATCCGTGCTGCGTACATCTTCCGGAGCACGGCGCGGCAGCTCTCCGCCGCAGCGAGGGCCTCCGGATGTCGAGGGTCGCCGGCGAGGAGCCGCTCGGCGACGGCCAGCGCGCCCGTGTAGTCGCCGAGGGCGAGTCGGTCCTGGAGGTCCTGCTCGGGCGAGGCCGGCGGCGCCGTCGGCAGGGCGGCGGCGGGGGCGGTGGCCGCCGTCTGGGGCCGGACGGTGACCGCCTCGCTCGCGGCGAGGGGGGGCGGCGACGTGACGACCCCTTCGACGATGGTGACCGTGACGAGCGGCGGTCCGCTCGCCGGTCCGCCGGGAGGTGCGGTGACGGCCGTTTGGCGGTCGTCGCGTTCCGGCTTCGGAGGAGCCGGCACGTCGGGCTCGAGAGCGGGGTCGTCGAGCGCGTCCCAGTCGCCGTCCAGCGCGCGAGGCTCGGCCGGCGGCGGGACGGACGGCGCCCGCGCGTTGACGAGCGACAGCGCGCTCTCGGACTTTCGAGGCGGTACCGTCGCGGCCGACTCGGTCGGCGCGGGGCTCGACGGCAGCGAGCGGCGTCGCGCATCCTCGAGCTCCACCTCATCCGTGAGCGTCGGGGCCGGTGGTCTGGGCATACCTTGCTGCGTGGCTCGCCGGTGAACGTCCGGCGACGGCTTGTCCGGATCCTTGGGCACGCGAGTACGTCGCTCCTCGAGCGGCTACGCGGTTTCAGGTCTTGGCGACGACGCCCTTGAACATGCGGTGCGTGCGCGTGAGCCCTTCGAGCTGCTCCTTCACCGCGGCCGCGTCCTTGCGCTCGATCGCGCTCCGCGCCTTCTCGACGATCGCCTTCGCCTTCTCGATCGCGTCGCGCCCGAAGTCGCTCGAGGCGACGATCTGCTGGACCTGCGGGAAGAGCTTCTCGATCTCGGTGATGAGCTTCTCGGCCTCCTGGCGGGCCGCCTCGAACTCCTCGGACGTGCGGCGGTCGACGAGGTCGTCCTTCGCGTTGTCCATCATCGTCTTGATCTCGTCGCGCGTCAGGCCGCTCGTCGCGGTCACCTGGATCGACTGCTCGAGGCCGGTCTCGAGGTCCTTCGCGCGGACGGACACGATGCCGTCGGCGTTGATCTCGAAGGTGACCTCGATTTCGACCTGGCCCTTCGGCGCGCGGCGGAGGCCGGTGAGGATGAACTCGCCGAGCAGCTCGTTCTCCTCGGCGCGCTGGCTCTCGCCCTGCATGACGAGGATCTTCACGGCCGTCTGGTTGTCGCGGCTCGTCGTGAAGATCTTCGTGCGGTGCGTCGGCACCGTCGTGTTCTGCGGGATGAGCTCTTCGAAGTAGCTGCCGAACGTCATGATGCCGAGCGCGTGCGGCGTGACGTCGAGGAGGATCATCTCCTGCTTGTCGTCGACGAGCGCGGCGCCCTGGATCGCGGCGCCGAGCGCGACGACCTCGTCGGGGTGCACGCCCTTGTTCGGCTCCTTCTCGAAGAACTGCTGCACCGCCTGCTGGATGCGCGGCATGCGCGTCATCCCGCCGACGAGCACGACCTCGTCGATCTCGTCCTTCTCGAGCTTCGCGTCCTCGAGCGTCTGTCGGCAGATGTCGACGGTGCGGTCGATGAGGTCTTCGGAGAGCTCCTCGAGCGTGGTGCGCGTGAGCGACCGCTGGAGGTGGAGCGCCTCGTTCCGGCCGCTCGAGATGATGAAGGGGAGGTTCACCTCCGTCTCCCGCACGCTCGAGAGCTCGCACTTCGCCTTCTCGGCGGCGTCCTTCAGACGCTGGAGCGCCATGCGGTCCTGGCGGAGATCGATCCCGTGCTCTTCCTTGAAGCCGGAGACGAGCCAGTCGATGATCCGGGCGTCGACGTCCTCGCCGCCGAGGAACGTGTCACCGGCGGTCGCGATGACCTTGAAGACGCCGTGCGCGCCGATCTCGAGGATCGAGATGTCGAACGTGCCGCCGCCGAAGTCGTAGACCGCGACCGTCTTCTCGATGTTCCGGCCGAAGCCGTACGAGAGCGCGGCGGCGGTCGGCTCGTTGATGATGCGGATGACGTCGAGGCCGGCGATCTCGCCCGCGTCCTTCGTCGCCTGACGCTGGTTGTCGTTGAAGTAGGCGGGGACCGTGACGACGGCCTTCGAGACGGGCTCGCCGAGGTAGTCCTCCGCGATGACCTTCATCTCCTGGAGCACCATCGCGCTGATCTCGGGGACGCTGAACTCCTTGTCCCGGAGCACGATGCGCACGTCGTTGTGCGGGCCCTCGACGATGCGATAGCTCGACGTCGCGACGGCGTTCTTCACCTGCGGCGAGTTCCACTTGCGCCCGATGAGGCGCTTCGCCGCGTAGACCGTGTTCTCCGCGTTCGTGATCGCCTGGCGCTTGGCGATGTGACCGACGAGGCGCTTGCCGGCTTCGGTGACGGCGACCATCGACGGCGTGGTCTTGTAGCCCCCTCGGTTCGGGATGACGACGGGGGTCCCGTTCTCCACGATCGCGACGCACGAGTTCGTGGTGCCGAGGTCGATGCCGATGACCTTCTCCATACGCGCCATCTCCCTGGAAGCGAGCCCCACGAGCACGTGAGGCAGACGGAGAGACTACACCGGATGGCCCGGAAATGTATGTTTTGTCAGCCCTTGCCGAGGCGCTTCATCAGGGCGAGGAGGGCTACGTTCTTCGGGTCGACGACGAGCCCGGTCTCGGCGGCACGGCGCGCCGACGCGACGAGTCCCGCCTTGGCGTACACCTCCGCCAGCGTCACGTGGTGGAGCGCGACGCGAGGGTCGGTCGCGACCGCCCGCTTCGCGTGCTCGGCCGCCTCGTGCATGTCACCGTCCGCCTTGAGGAGGCAGAAGGCCGCGCGCTCGGCAGCCCGCGCGTCGGCGGGCCTCAGCTTCGCGACACGCGCCCACGAGCGCGCCGCTTCGGGCCACTTCTGCTGCCGCTCCTCGTAACCGGCCTGCTTGATGTAGCTCTCCGACATCACCGCGTCGGCCTGGTTCTTGAGCTCCTGATAACGCATCGCGAGCGCGACGTCGTCCGGGGCGTACTTCACGGCGAGGCTGAAGGAGCTCGCCGCGTTCGCGAGGTCGTTCTTCGCGAGCGCCTGCTCCGCCGCCTCCGTGTAGCGACGGACCTGGGCCGAGTTCGCCTGCTCGATTCGGTCCTCGTAGCGGCGCTTCAGGGCCTCGACCGCATCGGCCGAGCTCGAGTAACGGAGCGGATTCGGGGCCTCCGGCGCGACGCTCGGACGTGTGACCGCGGAAGGCGGCCGGCCGGCGCCGCCGAGGAGTCGCCGCGCGAGCGCCTCGCGGCGCGCCTGCAGCTCCTCCGCCGACGCGGGAGGCAGCGAGCCGCTGGCCGGCGGCGTCGACGCGACGACCGGCGTGCCGTCCGGCACCGACCCCCGACTCGGCGCCGAGCTCGGCGTGGGAGCCGCGACGCGCTGCGCTTCGTCGAGCGCGCGCTCGAGCATCGCCTCCATGCCCTTCGTCGTCGCGACCTCGGCGAGGTAGGCGTCGTAGTCGACGCGCCTGTCCTTGTCGACGAGGGTGTCGTGCGCGTCGGTCACGCGCGCGAAGAGGACCTCCATCTTCGGCTTGAACGAGCCGAGGTTCTTCTTGAAGTACCGGTCGGGGTGGAGGACGCCGGCGAGCTCGAAGTACGCCCGCTTGACCGTCTTCTTGTCGGCTTCGCGCGTCACGCCGAGGAGCGTGTAGTGATCGATGTCGTCGAGACGGTAGTAGAGGTCGAGGACGCGCTTCCGGTGCTGGACGGGGACGTCGCACGCCTCCTCGAGCTCCGCGGGATCGTACTTCGCCTCGAGCAGCTGGGAGAACTGCGGCGCCGCCGGCTTCGGCGGCGGCGGAGGCGGCGGGGCGGTCGGCGGAGGCGCGTTCGGATCGATGCGCTCGATCACGCCGAGGCTCTCGAGCTTCTCGAGCGCGCGTTCGACGGAGAACTCGGGGAGACCGGTCTCGCGCGCGAGGTCGCGGGGGCCGAGTCGCCCGTCGATGCGGGTCAGCAAGAACCCGTCCGTGGGGTCCAGCCTGAACTTCCGGATGTCGACGTTCGCGACGAGGCGAGGGACCTTCTCGGCCATCGGTCTCACGCCAGCATACGCGCGCCCATCTCCACACCGCAAAGCGCTTGCGGTGCCGTCCTCCGAACGGACGACGAGCGCACATTGTGTCAGGCGGGCGGCGCCGGCCAGCGCGGGTGCATCCAGGGCCACGCTTCGGGCATCGCGTGGATGCGCGCCCCGAGCACGTCGTTGATCCGCGCCGTCAGCTCGCGCGCGTCTTCCTCGGCGCGCTCGCGCGTGCCCGCGAGGCCGGCCGTGTCGACGCGCGACACCTCGATCACGACCGTCCCGCCCGCGCCCGGCGCGGCCGTCCCGACGACGACCCGGGCACCGGTCCGGAGGGCGAGCCGCGCGGGGCCCACCGGCGTCGGCGCCGGCGTCCCGAGGAACGGGACGTTCACGCTCGGCACGCGCGACGCGAGGTCCATCGGGATCCCGAGGAGGCCGCCGCCGCGGAGCACGCGGAGGAGCGCGGCCGCCGCGCCCGGGCTCGCGCGGTAGATCGTGCGTGTACCGCGCCCGCCGCGGAGACGATCGTAGAGCGCCGTCAATCGCGGGTCGTAGGCTTCGCGCGCGACGACCGTGAGCGGGAAACCGGCCGCGACGAGCGACGCCGCGACACGCTCCCAGGGGCCGAGGTGCGCCGACGCGAAGACGACGCCGCGCCCTTCCGCGAGCGCGCTCGCGAGCGTCTCCCGGCTGCCGTCCGCGAACGACAGGAGCTCGATCGGCCGCTTCGGGGCGAGGCTCGCGACCGCGTCGCCGAGCTCCTCGCCGAGCCGCGCGTACGTCCGCGCGACGAGGGCCGCGCGCTCCTCGGACGACGACGAAGGGAACGCTCTCTCCACGTTGGCGAGCGCGATCCGACGGAGCCCTGGGATGGCCGCGTGGGCGAAGCGGCCGAGGCCGCGGCCGGCGTTGCGGAGCCAGGAACGGGGCAAGCGCGTCGCGATCGCGATCGACGCCATCGCCGCGACGTAGAGCGCGTCGTTCTTCGCGCGTTGCGCGAGCGACCAGCGCCCTCCTTCGCGTACGTCACGACGGGCGAGGGCGTCCACGGCTCACCGGAGGGAGGGGACGGGGTCGTTTCGCTCGACGCTCGGGCCGCCGGGGCACGCGCCGCACGTCTGCTTCACGCGGTCGCGTGCAGAGAGGACCTTCGACCTTGCGTCGTCGCAGCGACGCGTCTCCTCGCCGTCGCGCCCGCCGCGCGCGAGCTCGCAGAGATGACCGGCGGCGCGATCCATCGAGCCGAGCGCGCGACAGGCGTTGCGGCAGTCGCCGGCGGCCACGTCGAGCTCGCGCTGCGCGGCCTCGAGGTCGGTGCCGGCGCGTGCGATCGCGGCGGCGCGCGAAGGGCCGGCGGCGCTCTGCGGCTTCGTCTCGGCC
>JBDHVE010000041.1:0-59283 GCA_039809485.1 Polyangiaceae bacterium
CCGCCGCCGCCTTCTTCGCGCCCGCCTTCTTCGCGGTCGCGCCCGCCGCCGCCTTCTTCGCGCCCGCCTTCTTCGCGGTCGCGCCCGCCGCCGCCTTCTTCGCGCCCGCCTTCTTCGCGCCCGCCTTTTTCGCGCCGGCCTTCTTCGGCTCCTCCGCCTCGGCGCGCGCGGCCGCCGTCTTCCCGGCGCCCGCCTTCTTCACCGACGGCGTCTTCCTCCGCACGGTCGGCGCCTCCGAATCGACCTCGGCGGCCTTCGCGAGATCCGTCGTCGACGAGATCCGCGCCGCGAGCGCATCGACCTCCGCCGTCAGCTTGTCGATCTCCGCCGCGAGCTCCTTGCGCACGGCTGCCGGCGCCTCGCGCTCGGCCTCCACTTCCTCCGCGGTCGGCACCGCCTCGGCCCACTCCGCCGGCGCGAGCTCCTCCGCCTCGGCGATGACGACCTCGGGCAGCGCCTCGATCGTCTCGACCTCCACCGCCACCGGCAGCGCGAGCGCCGCCTGGAGGGCCGTCCGCAGCCGCGCGTCACGCGCCTCGACGATGCCGTACGCGATCGCGCCCGCCACGATCGCCGTGCCCGCGAGGAACACGGTTCCGCTGTCGCCGCCGTACATCACCACGTCGGCGACGCGCGTTCCGCTCTCGGCCTCCACGAACCACCGGAATTCGAGCGTCCGGATGAACTCGGCGTCGCCTCCGCCCTCACCGAGACGCGCGAGCGCCGACAGCTCGCGCCCGTCCCACGCCTGGCCCGCGATGCGCACCTGCTCGGCCGCGGCCGGCGAGATCGCCGCGAGCGACCCGTAGGAAGCCGCCTTCATCACGCGCGACACGCGCAGATGGAGCCGCGGCGGGGGGAAGCCGTGGGCACGCCGGGTCGCCTCGTCGAGCGCCTCCGGATCGGGCGGCGCCCCGGTCCACGACGCGAGCACGGCACGGACGACGTCGGCGGGAAGGGCGTCGAGCTCCGCGAACGTCTCGAAGGGGTCGCCGACGCCGCGTTCCCCCTGGAGCGCCACGACCAGCTCGGCGGCACGGCGCGCTTCGGGCCGTTCGCGGAGCTCGGCCGGGATGTTCGCGAGCAGCGATTCCTCGGGGGGGTGCGCCATGCCGCGCATCAAAGGCGATCACGCCCCCGACGACAAGCTCCTCGTTCTTGCGCGGGAAATCGCCGGCGAGCGACACACCGACGCATCGCTACCCCCTCCGTTCCGCAGTACTCCTCCCAAGGTGATGTGGGAAGCCCTCGAAGCGTGGTTCGCCGGCAGCTTCATGCCTCACGGCCACTGTTACCTGTGGTCACCCGCGATGGTCTGGCTCCAGGTGCTGTCGAACCTGACCATCGCGCTCGCGTACGTGTCCATCTCGGGGACGATCGCCGTCATCGTGCGGCGGATCCGGGACATCCCGTTCTCGCGGATGTACGTCGCGTTCGGCGTCTTCATCGTCACGTGCGGCGTGACCCACTTGCTCGACGTCGCGACGATCTGGCACCCGATCTACTGGCTGGACGGCGGCGTGCGTGCGCTCACCGCGCTCGCGAGCGCGGGCACGGCGATCATGCTCGTCCCGCTCGTGCCGAAGGCGGTCGGGCTCGCGCGCGCGGCCGAGACCGCGCACGAACGCGGTCTCGCGCTCGAGCGCACGTACAAGGAGCTCGCGAGCGCGCACGAGCGCACGAAGGAGCTCGAGCGAGCGAAGACGGAGCTCTTCGCGAACATCAGCCACGAGCTCCGGACGCCGCTCGCCCTCGTCCTCGGTCCCGCGGACAAGCTGCTCGCCGCGACGAACCTCGACCTCGAGCAGCGCAAAGATCTCGAGGTCATCGCGCGGAACGCCCGCACGCTCCTCAAGCACGTCAACGACCTCCTCGACGTCTCGAAGCTCGACGTCGGCACGCTCGTCCCACGCTACGCGCGGGTCGACGTCGCGGCCGTCGTCCGGCGCGTCGGCGATCAATTCGAAGGGCTCGCGCGCGAGCGCGGCGCGCGGCTCGACGTCCGGACGCCCTCGCACCGCACTGCCGAAGTCGACCCGGATCATCTCGAACGCATCCTCGCGAACCTCGTCGGCAACGCGTTCAAGTTCAGTCCACGCGGCGGCGTCGTCCGGATCGAGGTCGACAGCGGCGCGACCGACGAGGTCCGCCTCCAGGTCGCCGACGACGGTCCCGGCATCGCGGAGGACCTTCGCGAGGTCGTCTTCGAGCGTTTCGCCCAGGGAGATACGGGCGCGTCGCGTACGCACGGTGGCACCGGGCTCGGACTCGCGATCGTGAAGGACCTCGTCCTCCTCCACCACGGCGCGGTGCGCATCGAACAGGCGCCGGAGGGCGGCGCCCTCTTCGTCGTCACCCTGCCCGCGCGCGCACCGGCCGGCACCCATGTCGAGGCGGAGCCCGCGAGCGCGACGCCGACCTCCGCGCTCACGCTCGAGGTCGCGACCGCGCGCGCGGCGACGAGCGACGCCGACGCGCGTGCGGCGGCCGCTCTCGCGATGCACCGCGCCTCGCCGTTCCCCCCGTCGCAGACCGCGCGCCCGACCTCGGATCCGCCGGTGTCGCCACGGCGTCGCCCCGTCGTCCTCGTCGCCGAGGACAACGCCGAGATGAACGCGTTCATCGCGCAGTCGCTCGGCGAACGTTTCGAGATCCTGCGTGCCCTCGACGGCGAGCAGGCGCTCGCGATCGCGCAGCGCCGGACGCCCGACCTCGTCGTGACCGACATCATGATGCCGTCGCGCAGCGGCGCCGAGCTGGTCGCCGATCTCCGCGGCGACCCGAACCTCGCCGAGATCCCAGTCATCGTCCTCACCGCTCGCGCGGACGAGGCGCTCCGCGTCCGCCTCCTCCAGCAGGGCGCGCGCGACTACCTGATGAAGCCGTTCGCGGCCGACGAGCTGCGCGCGCGGGTGTCGAACCTCGTCGCGATGAAGCGCACGCGTGACGTCCTCCGCCAGGAGCTCGAGACGCGGGAGACCGACGTCGAGCACCTCGCGTCCGAGCTCACCGCCCGCAAACGCGAGCTCGAGAACGCGACGGCGAGCCTGCGGGTCGCGCGCGATCACGCCGAGCAGGCGAGCCAGCACAAGACCGCGTTCCTCGCGATGGTCTCGCACGAGCTCCGCACGCCGCTCACGACGGTGCAGCTCCTCGTCGATCGGGTCGGTGCCGCGTCCGAGACCCTGCCGCCGTCGCTCCGGAAGAGCGTCGAGCGGATGTCGGGCGCCGTGCAGCGCCTCTCGTCGCTCGTCGAGGCGCTCCTCCAGTACGCGCGGCTCCAGAGCGGCCGGATCAGCGTGAACCCAGTTCCCGTCGACACGGCCGAGCTCGCTGCGAGCGTGCTCGAAGACGTCCGCCCGCAGGCGCAGGCGAAGGGGCTCGCGCTCGTCCTCGAGGCCGATCGTGCGACGGACCTCGTCGTCGAGACCGATCCGACGCTCGCGCGCCTCGTCCTCGCGAACCTCCTCGCGAACGCGGTGAAGTTCACGAAGACGGGCAGCGTGAAGGTCACGGTCACGGCCGCGTCAGAGGACCGCACGCGCGGCGTCGTCCTCCGCGTGATCGACACCGGCCCGGGGATCCCGGCTGCGGAGCAGGCGAGGATCTTCGATCCCTTCCATCGCCTCGAGCCCGCGCGGAACGCGCACGTGCCCGGGGTGGGACTCGGCTTGTCCCTCGTGCGCGATCTGGTCGACAATCTCGACGGCACGGTCGGCGTCGCCTCGGTGGTCGGCGAAGGGACCACCTTCGAGCTCCACTTGCCTCGTTCGATCGCCGTGCCCACGCTGACTGTGACATGAGCATCCTGATCGTCGAAGACGATGACGAGATCCGCGATCTGCTCGCGGAGATGCTCAGCGATCAGGGCTATCCCGTCCTCACCGCGTCCGACGGCCTGAAGGCGCTCGAGGTCCTCCACGCGGGGGAGAGACCGTGCCTCATCGTGCTCGACCTCATGATGCCGAACATGGATGGGTGGGAGTTCCGCGGGGCCGTCCTCTCCGACTCGGCCCTCGCGAAGATCCCGGTCGTCGTCCTCTCCGGCGCCGCCGATCTCCGCCAGAGCTCGGCTGGGCTCCAGGCGGTGAAGGTGCTCACGAAGCCCGTGAAGTGGAACACGCTCCTCGACGTGGTCCGCGAGCACTGCTGAGGATCACTCCGCCGCGCGCGAGCCCTCCGTCGTCGCGCGCGCGGCCGCCTCGACGCGCGCCTTCACCGCCGCGCGGATCGCCTCGTGCGTCGCCGGCGAGGGCAGCGCGATCTCGCCGCCCGGCACGCCGAACGCCGAGATCGCCTCGCGGATCGCTTCGCGCACGCTGATTGCGAGCATGAGCGGCGGCTCACCGACGGCCTTCGACCCGTGGATGACGCCGTGCTGCGCCGCGTTTTCGAGCAGCTCGACGTGGAAGCGCTCCGGCGCGTCTCCGATCGACGGGATCTGATACGTGCTCGCGGAGTGGGTGAGGAGCCTGCCCTCCGCGTTCCACTTCAGCTCTTCGGCGGTGAGCCAGCCCATTCCCTGGACGAAGGCGCCTTCGATCTGACCGCGGTCGATCGCGGGGTTCAGCGACTCGCCGACGTCGTGGAGGATGTCGACGCGCCGAACGCGCTTCATCCCGGTGAGCCCGTCGACCTCGACCTCGCTCACCGCCGCGCCCGACGCGAAGTAGTAGAAGGGCTTCCCCTTCCCCTTCGCCTTGTCGTAGCCGATCCCCGGCGTGCGGTAGAAGCCGGTCGCCGAGAGCTGGACCTGCTTCATGTACGCACGGTCGACGACGCGTGCGAACGGGATCTCGTAGCCCGGCGCCTGCGGGGCACGGACGACGCCGCGCTCGAAGACGACCGCGCTCTCCGGGATCGGCATCTGCGACTCGGCCCCGAGGAGCTCGGCGGCGATCGGCGCGAGGCGCTCGCGGAGCTCGACGCACGCCGCGCGCACGGCCTGCCCATTCAGGTCCGAGCCACTCGATGCCGCCGTCGCGGACGTGTTCGGGACCTTGTCCGTCTGCGTCTTCATCACGCGGACGACCTCGGCGGTGACGCCGAGCTCGCGCATCGCGACGCCGAGGATCTTCGTGTAGAGGCCCTGCCCCATCTCGGTTCCGCCGTGGTTCACCTGGACCGAGCCGTCGCGGTAGACGAGGACGAGCGCGCCGGCCTGGTTCAGGAACGTGGCGGTGAACGAGATGCCGAACTTCACCGGCGTGATCGCGATCCCGCGCTTCACCCACGGGCTCCGCTGGTTGAACGACGCGATCTCGGCGCGCCGCTCGGCGACCTTCGCGCTCTTCGCGAGACGCGACCAGATCCGCGGGATGCGCTCGTCGCCGACGTCCTGCCCGTAGTGGGTCGTGTTCGTCTCGCCGGTGCCGCGATAGAGGTTCCGCTCCCGGACCGCCTCGGGGAGCATCCCGAGCTTGCGCGCGACGCGATCGAGGACGTCCTCGATCACGACCATCCCCTGCGGGCCGCCGAAGCCGCGGAACGCAGTATGCGAGACGACGTTCGTCTTCGCGACGCGGCCGCTCACTTCCATCGTCGGCAGGTAGTAGGCGTTGTCGATGTGGAAGAGCGCGCGGTCGCAGATCGACTCGGAGAGGTCGAGCGCCCAGCCGCCGTCGGAGACGAGCTCGGCACGGAACGCCTTCACGCGCCCTTCGTCGTCGAAGCCGACGTCCCACCGCGCGTGGAACGGGTGCCGCTTGCCGGTCACCTCCATGTCGACGTCGCGATCGAGCTGCACGCGCACGGGCCGCTTCGTGAGGAGCGAGGCGAGCGCGACGATCGCCGCCCAGCCGTTGCCCTGCGTCTCCTTCCCGCCGAAGCCGCCCCCCATCCGCGGCGCCTGGACGGTGACCTTGTGGCGCGGCACGTCGAGCACGTGCGCGACGACCGCCTGCACCTCGGTCGGATGCTGGGTGGACGACGCGACGAACACTTCGCCGTCCTCGCCCGCCTCCGCCCATGCGGCGTGCGACTCGAGGTAGAAGTGCTCCTGCCCGCCGATCTCGATCTCGCCGGACAGCTTGTGCGGCGCGCTCTCGAGCGCCGCCCGCACGTCCCCGCGCCGGATCACGTGCGGCTGGGTGTGAAAGCTCCCCTTCGCGATCGCGTCGCGGATCCCGAGGACGGGCTCGAGCTTCTCGTACGTCACCTTCACCGCGCGCGCGGCGGCGCGTGCCGCCTCGAGCGACGTCGCGACGACGACCGCGACGACGTGGCCGTGGTAGCTCGCCTCCGCTTCGGCGAAGAGCGGCTCGTCGTGGCGCACCGCTCCGACGTCGTTCATGCCGGGGACGTCCTTCGCGGTGAGGACGCGGACGACGCCCGGCATCGCGAGCGCGGCGGACGGGTCGATCGCGACGACACGCGCGCGCGCATGCGGGCTCGTGACGGGCCAGAGGTCGAGCATGTCGCGGCGACGTGCGACGTCGTCGACGTAGAGCGCGCCGCCCGTGACGTGCCCCTTCGCGCTCTCGTGCGCGAGGTCGCGGCCGTCGCCCGGCGTCTTCCACCTCCCGACCGGCTCGAACGAGAGCGTCTCGTCCTGCGCCTCGCTCGTCACGCCGCGCGCGAACTTCTCGAACAGGCTCACGACGAGGTCACGTCGATAGGCTGCGCCGGCGCGCTGGTCGTCGATCGGCGCGAACTCGGTGGCGAGGATCTCGCGCGCGCCGTCCCAGGTCGCCTCGGTCCAGGGTTTCCCCGTGAGGAACGCCTCGGTCTTCTTCGCCCGCGCCGGCGTCGGGGCGACGCCGCCGTAGGCGAGGCGCGCGTGGGTGACGACGTCGGCGTCGTCGGTCTCGACCACGAATGCCGCCGCGGTGATGCTGATGTCGAGCTCGCGCCGCTTCGAAACCTTGTACGACTCCATCTGGCGTCGCGCGTTGCCGGCGTTGCGAGGAAACGTGATCCAGCGGACGATCTCGTCCGGCTCGAGCACCGTCTTGCGGTACCCGACGAAGAAGTCGGCGAGCGGCACCGAGCGGGTCGCGCCCTTCTTGTCGAGCACCACCTGCGCGTCGAGCGCGAGCATCACCGGGGGCATGTCGCCGATCGGCGAGGCGGTGACGAGGTTCCCCGCGAGCGTCGCGCGATTCCGGATCTGCCGCGAGGCGAAGGCCCAAAGCATCTTGTCGATCATCGGGTACTCGCCCGCGAGCGCTTCTTCGATCGCGGTGAGCGTCGCCGCGCCGCCGATCATCCAGAGTTGCTCGTTCTTCGTGATGGCGGCGAGCTCGGTCACGCCCTCGGTCGAGACGAGGAGCGGGTAGCGCCGGAACTGCTTGTTCACGTACACGCCGATCTCGGTCGCGCCCGCGACGAGCTCCGCCTTCTCGCGGTGCTCGGCCTTGATCGCGAGGAGCTCCTCGAGCGTCGTCGGCCGGAGGAAGCGCTGCCCCGCGCCTTCGTAGGTCAACCCGCTCGCCGGCGCCGCGTCCTTCTTCAGCCGGAGCTGGAAGAGGTCCTCGCCCTTCCGCTTCGCGAGCGCATCGAGCATCGCGTCGCGGATCGGGCGGTAGCCCGTGCAGCGGCACAGGTTGCCGTTCAGCTGGTCACCGATCTTCGCGCGCGCATCGGGCGCGCCCGGGTCGATGTCGGTCCGGTAGTACGCCTCGAACATCGAGACGACGAACCCCGGCGTGCAGTAGCCGCACTGCGAGCCGTAGTGATCGACCATCGCCTGCTGGACGGGGTGGAGCGCGCCGCCGTTCGCGAGGCCTTCGACCGTGACGATCTCGCGCCCGGCCAGCATCGGCAGGAGCGTGATGCAGCTGTTGATCGCGCGGTACGTACGCTCGCCGCGCGCGTTCACGTCGAGGAGCGCCACGGTGCATGCGCCGCAGTCACCTTCCGCGCAGCCCTCCTTCGTCCCCGTGCGACCGGTCTCGCGCAGCCACGCGAGGAGAGTGGTGTTCGCAGGGGTGCCCTCGACGCGGACGGTCTGACCGTCGACGACGAGCTCGAAGGAGGACGCCATTCCGGCATCCTATCCCATTTCCGCCCTCATTCCGGCGCGATGCCCTTGCGCCAGGCGACGAGCTCGGCGGCGATCGCGACCGCGATTTCGTCGGGCAATCGCGCGCCGATGTCGAGGCCGAGCGGCATCCGGACGCGGGCGCGGTCGGCCTCCGGAAAGCCCTTCGTCTCGAGGCGCTGTCGGGTCCGTTCCGCCTTCGCGCGGCTCCCGACCCCGCCGACGAACGCGAACCCGCGCCGGAGCGCCCACTCGATGACGGCCTGATCGAGCGCGTGGTCGTGGGTCATCACCAGGCACGCGCCGCGCGGGTCGACCTCGCGCCCGACCTCGTCGTACTCGCCGACGACCGACCGGACGCCCGTGCCCTCGATCGTCGCCCACGCCTCGCGCGCGTCGACGACGGTGACCGCGAATCCGAGCTTGCCGAGCATCGGCGCGACGGCGGTACCGACGTGCCCGGCGCCGACGACGAGGCACGGGACGCGGACGGCGAGCGGCTCGAGGAGGACCTCTAGCCGGCCGCCGCAGCACATCCCGAGCTCGGCTCCGAGCTTGAAGGTCCGGACCTCGTGGCGGGCGCTCTGTGCGTTTCTCGCGAGAAACCCGCGGAGGGCGGAGAGCACTTCGCGCTCGACCGCGCCGCCGCCGACCGTACCGAGGCACGTCCCGTCGGCGGCGAGGAGGAGCTTCTGGCCGGGCGTTCCAGGTGCAGACCCGTGCTTCTCGAGGACCGTCGCAAGCGCTGCCGGCGTGCCTCGCTCGATGCAGGCCGCGGCAACGTGAAGCACGCGTGCGGCATCCGCCGCGACCGCGACGGGGAGCTCGCCTGCTTCGGCTTCCCTCGCCTGCGGCACGAGAGCGAGCGGCGGCGGTTTCGGTCCGGAGCGGCTCATCGTTCCCTCGATTCTACATGCGACCGGGCGGGATTCCCGCCTATCCTCGGTCGTCCGTCATGGCCGTCCAGGGACCCACCATCGATCCGAGTCAGGTTCTCGTCATGGTCCTCGCCGGAGGCGAGGGCAAGCGCCTCTACCCGCTGACGCTCGACCGCGCCAAGCCCGCGGTCCCGTTCGCGGGGCGCTACCGCATCATCGACATCGTCCTGTCGAACTTCGTCAACTCGGGGTTCAACCGGATCAAGGTCCTCACCCAGTACAAGAGCGCGTCGCTCGAGGAGCACATCGCGCGCGTCTGGCGCCTGTCGCCGATCCTCGATCAGTTCATCGAGGCGATCCCGGCGCAGCAGCGCACGGGGCTCTCGTGGTTCAAGGGCTCGGCCGACGCCGTCTACCAGTGCCAGCACGTCATCACCGACGAGAAGCCGGAGACGGTCGTCATCTTCGGCGGCGATCACGTCTACAAGATGGACGTCCGGCAGATGCTCCAGGCGCACATGGCGCGCCACGCGACGGTGACGGTCGCCGCGATCCCGGTTCCGAAGAAGGAAGCACGCGACTTCGGCGTCCTCGAGATCGACTCGAACGGACGCATCATCGCCTTCCACGAGAAGGTCGCGAACCCGCCGACGATGCCGGGCTCGGACGACATGTGCCTCGCCTCGATGGGGAACTACGTCTTCCAGTCGGACGCGCTCATCCGCGAGCTCAATCGCGACTCGCAGCTCGAGTCGAGCAAGCACGACTTCGGACACGACATCCTCCCGCGCATGGTCGCCGACGGGCAGGACGTCTACGTCTACGACTTCGCGACGAACCGCGTCCCCGGCGAGGACGAGCGCGCACGCGGCTACTGGCGCGACATCGGGACGATCGAGGCCTACTGGGAAGCCCAGATGGACCTCATCTCGATCCATCCCCTCTTCAATCTGTACAACGAGCGCTGGCCGATCCGCACCGGCGTGACCCACGATCCGCCGGCGAAGTTCGTCTTCCGCGACGAAGCGCACGCGCGCGTCGGTATCGCGACGGACTCGATGGTCAGCCACGGCTGCATCATCTCCGGCGGTCGCATCCATCGGAGCGTGCTCTCGGTCGGGTGCCGTATCAACTCGTTCAGCGAGGTCGAGGAGAGCGTCCTCTTCGAGCGCGTCCGAATCGGGCGTCACGCGAAGATCCGGCGCTGCATCATCGACAAGGATGTCGAGGTGCCTTCGGGCGTCGAGGTCGGCTTCAACCTCGAGGCGGACCGGAAGCGCTTCTTCGTGACGGAGAACGGCCTCGTCGTCATTCCGAAGCGCGCGAAGCTCGACGACGAGAAGATGTGGCGTTTGTGACGTCGTCTTGCGCACCATCATCGTCGGAGACGTCCACGGCTGCCGCGAGGAGCTCGAGGAGCTGCTCGACCGGGTGGCGTTCACGAGCGGGGACCGGCTCGTCTTCGTCGGAGACCTGATCGCGCGCGGGCCGGACTCGCTCGGGGTCCTCGACATCGTGCGGACGACGGGCGCGATCGTGGTGCGCGGGAACCACGAGCAGAAGCTCCTCTCCTGGTACGCGGCGCGAAAGGCGTGGCTGCATCGGGTGCTCGGGACCGGCACGCAGCTCGGGAAGATCCATCTCGCGGTCGCGCGTGCGCTCCGGCCCGTCGACTGGGTACTGCTCGAGACGTCGCCGCTCTGGGTCGACTTCCCGGAGCACGACCTGCGAGTCGTGCACGCCGGGGTCGACCCCCACCTGCCGATGGAGGAGCAGCACCCCGACACGCTGATGCGGATCCGGACCGTGCGGGTCGGGCCGCCTGCGATCGGGCGCGGCGAGCATGTGCTCTGGGGAGCACGCTACGAGGGGCCCCCGCACGTCGTGTTCGGACACAACGCGCCCGCGGGGCTCCAGCTCCATCGGTGGGCGACGGGGCTCGACTCGGGCTGCGTCTACGGGCGCGCGCTGACGGCGATGGTGCTGGGTGAAGGCGAAAAGGTGCCGCGCGCGGTCGGCGCGCGGAAGGCGAAGCTCGTGAGCGTGCCGGCGCGGAGGGTGTGGTTCGATCCGCATGCGGCGTGATGAGCTACCCTTCGATCGTGCAACTCAACGAAGAGTGGACCGAGCTCATGCGCCGCTACGCGGAGGACCACCGCGATCCGCGCAACCAGGCGTGTCACACGATCGGCATCCCGCTCATCGCGGCGAGCCTCCCGGTGGGCGCCACCATCATCGGCCTCCCGCTCGCGGCGGCGATGTTCACGACGGGCTGGACGTTCCAGTTCGTCGGACACGTCTTCGAGGGGAAGAAGCCGTCGTTCGTCGACGACAAGCGGAACCTCGTCGTCGGCCTGCTGTGGTGGTTCGAGAAGGTCGGCAGGCCGATCGCGAAGCGGGCGCCGGGCTGAACGCGCGGACGCCTCCTCGGCTCAGAGCGGGCTCGCCGGTTTCACGCAGCGGAAGCCGTTTGAGCCTGCACCGTAGGCCATCATCGAAAAGATGCCCGCGACGGGTCCGTTCCCCACGCTTCCGCCGCGCGTGACCGGCGCCGGGTTGCCGTAGACGACGATCACGCCTGCGCCCCGGCTGTCGTCCGCCGCGAAGCTCGCCGTGTTCGCAGGGCAGGTCCCGTTGCAGTTCGTGTAGTCACCTTCGGCGACGGTCGAGGACTGCCCGAAGTTTCCGATGACCGAGCTCGTCGCGGAGCGCACGCGCGTCGCGGGGTCGAGCACGTTGCTGCCGACGTTCAGGAACATCGCGCCCGGCTCGAGATAGATGTTGCCGAAGTAGTTCGTGCCCCGCACGAAGAGCATGCCGCCGGAGCGGACCCAGATCGTCGACGGTGACTGGAAGTTCTGGCCGTTGACCGAGGCGAGCGCGCCCGCCTGCACCCGCGCGTAGGACGGATAGTTGCTCGAGACCTCGGGATACGTCGCCGCCCCGAGGTTCGAGGCCGGCCCCGACAAGGTCTGGAGATCACCTGTCGCGTTGCGCGCGAAGCTCACGAAGTAGCTCGGCGCGGTGACGTCGTCCCCGACCCACTCGGCGGCGTTGCCGGCGACGTCCCAGACGACGCGCCCCGTGGGGAGCACGTGCGTCCGTCGCTGCGAGAACGAAGGGCCCGCGGCGGAGCAGCCTGCGTTGCCGGTCTGATCGCAGGGGTCGCCGGGATTGGCGACCGAGACGACGGTGAGCGGCGAGGCGTCGGAGTGGCCGCGCGGGAGGTCGCCGGTGCCGACGACGCCGCCGCTCCAGTTGGCGGGCACGGACTCGATCGCGCGCGCGAGCGTCTGCCACTGCGCGTTGGTCGGGAGATCGTAGTCGGCGCCGAGCACCTTGCAGGATGCCGCCGCCTGCGCCCTCGTCACGTTGACCACGGGTACGGTCGCGGGGACGGAGACCGGCGGGCCTCCGGCGTCCTTCGCCTCGAACGCGGCGACGCAGAAGTCGGTCGTGCCGAGCGCGGCGTTGCCCGCGACGAGCAGGAACGTGCCGGCGTCGCCGGCGCAGCGCGGGTCGCTCGCGAGCGAGCCGCCGTCGTCTCCAGCGTCGGGGACGGTCGCCGCGTCGCTCGCGTCGCCCGGCGCACCGCCGTCGGTGGGTCCGGCGTCCGAACGCTGCTCCTCGCGCGCGTCGGTCGCCGCGTCGGCCGGTGAGGTCGTGCCGCCGCCGTCGGCGGACGCTCCCGCATCTGCGTCCTCGACACTGCCTCCCTCGCCGCCACACGCGGCCCAGACCGCAGCGAACGCGACGAACACGCCTGCCCAGAGCGCACGAGCCCTCATCGTTCCAATCTACCAGCACGAAGGACCACGTGTTCAAGAGCTGCGCCTCGAAAACCGTGAGCGTGCGCTGGCGGTCGCTACCGCAGCTTCACCACCGCGACGACGTCGGCGCCGTCCGCGCGAAGGGCGAGCTGGACGGAGCTCAGGCCCTCCGGGTGGAGGGTCGCCGCCAGCGTGCCGAGGACGGCGGCCCCGCCTCGCGCAGCGTCCTCGCCCGCGACGATCTGGCAGAGCCGCACCGCGTCGTCCCAGTCCGTCTTGCCGTACATGAACGCGAGCTCCGGCGCCGGACCGTCCTCGGCGGACGCCGTCGTGACGACGACAGGCGCGCCGGCGCCGAGCGCTTGGTGCGCCGAGGTCCAGAGCTCGCATCGCGTTCGCGGTATGCCGATGCGCGACGCGACGTCGGTCACGGCCGCGACGAAGCGATCCTCCGCGTCGGACGCGCGGGCGGCGTGGAGGACGTCGACGGTCGCTCGCTGGCGCGTGAGGTAGCGACAGCGGCTCGTCACGCGCGCGTCCGGGGTCCCGAAGAGCGGTGCGACCGCCTCCGCCCACGCCGCGCGCGCCGGCTCCGCCGCGACGTCGAAGCGTCGCTCCTCCGGAACGTCCCCGACGCCGACCAGACCGAGGTCGACGCGGTCTCCTTCGACGAACACCTCCAGCAGCGGGCGCGGAGGTGGCGCCTGGAACGGCAGGTCGGGGGCGAGCTCCGCGAGCACCTCCGCCCGATACGGCACGAGGAGGGTGAGTCGGCGCGCCAGCGCCGAGACCTCCAGGAAATGCCTCTCTTCGTCGGCGACCTCCACGGCGCGGAGGAGCGGTCGCATGACGTTCGTCATCCCACGCTCCTCCAGGATGCGCGCGAGACGGTGCAGCTTCGTCCGTGGCGCCTCGGGCGCAGGGCGCGCGACCGCCTTCGGCTGGAGGAGCGCGAGGAGTCCTCCGGCGGGCTCGGCATCTCCCACGCGCTCGGCCAGTCCTCGAGATCCGCGAGCTCGTTCCCGTCGACGAGGAGCGTGTAGAGCGGCTCGGCCAGAAAATCGTTGATCCGGATCGTGAAGCAGCGTCCCGACACCTCGGCGGTGTACGGGAACTCGGCGTCACCGGTGTGCTTCCACACGATCGGCAGACCGACGATCGCCTCCACGGAGAAGGGCATCACACGAATCCCTTCGCGCGCAGGATCTCCCTCACCCGCTCGTTGTGCGCGAGGACCCGCTGCAGCTCGCTTCGGTCTTCTCCGGGTCGTCGGGGAAGATCCTCCGTCCCCACTGGCCTTCGTAGTTCTCGAGCGCCTCGACGCTCCCATCCTCGCGGATGCGCGAGTGCCACGACGTCTGCCCGTCGTTGTCGTTGTCGACGCGGTAGTAGTCGAGGAAGTATCCCCTCTCGTCCTCTCCGGCGAGCACGGTGAGCTCCTCGTCGGTGTTCATGTCGCCGCGGCGGGTCACGGCGACGGGCTCGACCGTGTCGTCGAAGATGCGGAGCACGTGTCCGATCGGGAGTGGATCCGGAAGGCCACCGGCGTGAACCGACAAGTCCTTCAGCGCCGCCGCGAACGCCCTTCGGGCGCGGGTCGGCACGGTGAGCGCACGAGTCATGGGTGACCTCCGGGTGGTCTTCGACGACTTTCGCCGAGGCTCGTTCGATCGTCGAGCGCCGCGCAGAGCCGCTCACGCGCGCCGCTGCGCGCGAATTGGCGCGCACCGACGCCGGTGCCGACCATTCGACGCTGCTCGAACGGCTGGAGCAGGTTCGACGTTCGGGGTGACGTGTCAGCGCCGCGCCCGCGACGACTCCGCCGGCGGCGGCACCTTTGGGATCTCCTCGACGTAGACCCAGTCGCCGTCGAGGTCCCGCACGTTGTACGGGCCGCGCGGGTTCAGCGCGGAGATGAGCGTGTACTCGTACGGGAAGAAGTGCAGATGCAGATCGTACGTGTAGCGGTACGGGCGCTGCTTCGGCACGACGACGACGAGCCGGCGTGAGCACACGCGGCGGAGCTCGGAGACGGCGCGTCCGATGTCCTGGACGTGCTCGAGCACGTGCGTCGAGACGACGGTCTCGAACGAGCGGTCCTCGAACGGGAGCTCGGAGATCGGCGCCATCTCGAAGTGGACCTTCGGATGGCGCTGGCGGACCTCGTCGCCGACGTAGATGTCGGTCGCGGTCACGTCGTGATCCTCGGCGAGGAGCCCGGCGAGGTAGCCGCTCCCGCAGCCGACCTCGAGCACCTTGTCGCCGACGACGGCGCCGCGCACGGCGGAGAGCGAGCGACGGTTCAGGTCGGTGTCGCGCTCGATCACGAAGCGATGCGCGGCGCGGTAGATCGCGCCGAACTCGTGATCGGTCAGGCCGAGCGCGCGCTCCTTGAAGTCGAGGAAGAGGTCCGCCTCGGTGCCGAAGAGCATCCGTGCCGGCAGCCAGTTGAAGAGCCGCGTGTCGCGAATCGCGGGCGGAAGCCAGTCGTCGAGGACCTGGCGGATGCGATACGTGACGGCGCGGGGGATCCTCATCGGGCCTCGAAGCGAGGGCTGGAGCCTAGAACGAGACCCGCGCCGCGCCCAGCCCTCTCTCACGCGTCAGGGCGCGAGCGCTTCGGGCGGACTCGCCGCCTTGCGGCGCCAGAGCGCCCATTCGCCGAAGGTCTTCACCTCGTCGGCGCGCTCGCGGGCGTCCTTCAGATCGTGGACGAGGGGCCGCCACCCACGGACGAGCACGTACTCGAAGCTCGTGAACAAATTCGGCCGCATGAACCAGCGCGGATCGTCGGCGATGATCGTGATCGGCGCCGGGAGCTGCTTCCGGTAGTGCACCGGGAGGCTGAAGGCGTACTTGCCCGGATCGTAGACCGGCGTGTCCATCCGGCAGAACGCCGCGTAGCTCTCGTGCGCCTGCTGGAGGCTCGCCGCATGCCAGTGCTCGGAGTACTGCCCGAAGGTCACGTACGCGATCTCGGCCGGAGGCGCTCCGGGCGGCGGACGCGGCGGGCACCCGAGCCCGGTGATGCCGGCGTACTCGCGGTGGAGCTTCGCGCGGAAGGGCGCGAGATAGGCGGTCCGCATCGTCGCGAACGCGGTGAGGAGCACGACCGCCGCGACGCCGCGCACGCGCTGCCCCGCCGAGACCGGCGCGGCGTAGACGACGAGCGGCAGGAGCCAGCAGACGAAGTCGATCTGACGGAGCCCGATCGACTGGCCGTTCACGTACTCCGGAAGGAGCCAGAACGACGCGAGCGACGCGCCGAGCGCGATCTCCGGTGACGGCAGCGCGCGCCCGCGCGGACGCCCGAGGAGGAGGACGAGCAGCACGACGAGCCCGAAGACGGCGACCGCCCATCCCCAGTCGTCGTCGTCCTTCACCGACACGAGCGACGCGTAGAGGAACGTGAGCTTGGCCTGCCACTGCGGCGTCGCCGACGGCGGGATCGGCGGGGCCTCGGCCGTCGCGCGGAGCGAAGGCCAGTACCAGCGCACGAAGAGGAGGAGCGACGGCAGGATCAGCGTGAGCGCGGTCAGACCCTTCTTGACGCCGTGGACGAGCGTCTTCTTCGGCGCGAACGGCAGACCGACGACGAGGTCGCGCCCGAGCGACAGGATCGTGAGGAGACCGAGCACCGTCGCGAGCCACAAGTATCCCTGCGCGTGGGCGAGGAGCGCGAAGACCGGCACGAAGATCGTGAGGAGGATGCGCTTCTTCGACGGCGACGCGCGCTCCACCGCGGTCGTCACCGGCCGGTCGAGCGTGTCCTCCTCGAGGAACCGGTGCATGAGCCCGATCGCGAGGACGAAGAACGGCGCCGCCGAGACGAACGGGATGTACCCCGCCTTCACCCACGTGTTCGTGTACGAGAGCGGGAACGCGAGGAGCGCGCCCCAGAGCGGCCGCCGCATCAGGTGGAGGCTCACCGCGCACGCGAGCGGGAAGCCGACGAAGTAGAGGAGCGTGAACGCGACGCCGTAGGCGCGGACCGGATCGAAGAAGAGCTGGAACGGGAGCGTCCACGTGTACACGAACGTGTTCGCGTCGAACGGGTTCACCGTGGCGTAGAGCGCGCGGATGCCCTTGTCGCCGAGCCAACCGCGCGCCGCGATCGACGCGTTGAGCACGTGGTAGTGCTGATCGAGCCCCGGGCCGAGCGGATGACGGATCCCGACGATCGCCGTGTCGACCGCGAGCGCCGTGAAGACGATCGCGAAGATGGCGCGCTCGCGGAGGGCGAGCGCGGCATCGAGCCAGCGGCGGAGGACGGAGCCCGGGTGCATCGAAAGGCGCGCGAGTATACGCACGGATCACAGGCCGAAAACCCGCTTTCCCGACCTTCCGCGGAGGCCCGCGCCGTACTACCCTCCGCCGCCATGATTCGCTCCTTCGCCCGCGCGCGTTCCGCTCCGTGGGCCCTTGCGATCGTCGCGCTCGCGGCGCCCGCCTTCGCGCAGGGCAAGCCGAAGCCCGCTGCGCCGGCGAAGCCGGCCGCATCGGCGCCCGCCGCTCCGCAGGACCTCGTCGAGCGGGGTCGCGCGCTCTTCGAGGATCAGCAGTACGAGGAGTCGATCCAGGTCCTCTCCGCCGCGCTCCTCCGTCCGAGCAACACGAAGGAGCAGAAGATCGAGATCTACCGCCTCCTCGCGCTCGACTACATCACGCTCGGCCGGAAGGACGAGGCGGAGAGCGCCGTCCGCGGCCTCCTCGTCATCAACCCGGAGCAGCAGCTCCCCGCCAACGAGTCCCCCCGCTTCCGTGACTTCTTCGCGCAGGCGCGCCAGCGCTGGGAAGCGGAGGGACGTCCCGGGCTCGTCGTCGAGAAGCCGGAGGCGAAGCCGATCGTGCTGAAGCACGCTTCGCCCGCGTCGTCGGAGCCGGACAAGACGCTCGAGATCCGCGGTCGGATCGACGACCCGGAGTCGCGCGTGACGGGCCTCCGCCTCTACTACCGCACCGGGACGAAGAGCGACTTCACCGAGATCGAGGTCCCGCGCGGCGATCGCGGCGCCTTCCGCGCGGAGATCCCCGCGAGCGCGGTGCGCCCTCCCCTCGTCGAGTACTACTTGCTCGGTGTCGACGAGAGCGGCAACGCCGTCATCACGCGTGGTGAGCCGAACGCGCCGCTCCGCGTCGCGGTGAGCGAGCCGAGCAAGGGCTGGGTCCTGCCGGTCGCGATCGGCGGCGGCATCCTCGGCGCGGCGGCGATCGTCGGCGGGCTCGCGCTCGCGGGCGTCTTCAAGGGCTCGTCGCCGACGCCGCCGAGCACGTCGGTCGTCAGCGTCAGCGTCAGTGAGGCATCGCGATGAGCACGTCCAAGCCGGAGCCGCGTTACCCGTACGTCCACGTCGAGGTCGCCGCCGAGGACGCCGAGGAGCAGAGCGCGCTCCTCTTCGAGCTCGGCGCGCAGGGCGTCGAGGAGCGCGACGACACGACGATGTCGAAGACCGCCGAGAGCGGCCGCGCCACGCTCGTCGCGAGCTTCGAGTCGCGCGACGAGGCCGAGAGCGCGATGACCCATCTCCGCGAGGAGCTCGGCCTCGCGCCACGCTACGAAGAGGTCGTCGGCGACGCGTGGCGCGATGCATGGAAGGAGTTCTTTCGTCCGTTCGCGATCGCCGAGGGCATCGTCGTCCGGCCGCCGTGGGAGCCCTACGAGGCGAAGCCGGGCGAGAAGGTGCTCCACCTCGAGCCCGGGCGCGCGTTCGGCACCGGCCTCCACGAGACGACGCGCCTCGTCGCGCGCGCGCTCCGCGAGCACGCAGGCGAGCTCGCCGGGAAGGTCGTGCTCGACGTCGGCTGCGGGAGCGGCATCCTCGCCTTCGTGGCGCTCGCGCTCGGGGCGGAGAAGGCGATCGCGATCGACGTCGACCAGGAGGCGATCGACGTCACGAACGAGAACGCCGCCGCGAACCAGATGGCGGATCGGATCGAGGCGAGCACGACGCCGATCGAGCAGATCGGGGTCGAGTCGCCGATCGTGCTCGCGAACATCGAGGCGCGCGTCTTGATCCCGATGGCGCCCGAGCTCCGGAAGCGGGTCGCGCCCGGCGGGCTCCTCCTCCTCTCCGGGATCCTCGTCCCGCAGAAGGACGACGTGCGCGCCGCCTACGCGGACATGGAGCTCGTCGCGGATCCGTCGCTCGGCGAGTGGACCCTGCTCGCGCTCCGCAAGCGATGAGCGTCCGCGCACCGGTCGCTGGCCTCACGGCCGGCACGCGCACGCTTCCGCGCGACACGTCGCACCATCTCTGTCGCGTGCTGCGCCTCCGTGAGGGCGACGCGTTCGTCGCGTTCGATCCGAGCTCGTCGCCCCGGCTCGAGGCCGACGCGGTGATCGAGACGGCGTCCGGCGAGGCCGCCGTCGTGCGGCTCGAGGCGCCGCGGCCTGCGCGCGTGGTCGCGGCGGCGCCGCTCGTCGTGGTCTACGGGCTCGCGAAGGGCGACAAGGTCGACGCCGTCGTGCGCGACGCGACGGAGCTCGGCGCGACCGGGATCGTGGTCACGCCGATGGCGCGGTCGATCGTGAAGGTCGAGGACAAGGCAGCGGCGAAGCTCGATCGCTGGAAGCGGATCGCGGAGCAGGCCGCGCGCCAGTGCGGGCGCGCGGATCCGCCGGAGGTTTTGCTCGCATCGTCGCTCGAGGGGGCGCTCGCGAGCGCGAAGACGGACGCGTGCTTCTGCCTCTGGGAGAAGGCGACGACGCCGCTCGGGCCGGCGCTCACGGCGGCCGCGGGTCGGGGCGCCGGGCTTGCGTTCCTGATCGGCCCGGAGGGCGGAATCACCGAGGACGAGGTGCGGCGCGCCGAGGAAGCGGGCTGGGCAGCGGTGTCGCTCGGGCCGTTCGTTCTGCGGACCGAGACGGTGGCGGCGGCGGTGCTGGGCGCGGTGCGGGTGCTGTCGTCGACGTAGCGGCTCGCGCCGGGGTCACGGGCACGGCTCGTCGACTTCGACCGCGTGGTTGTACCGGCACCCCGAGCCGAGGCGCGGCCTCCGCGCATCGCACGCGGCTTCGGCGGACTGACAAGCCTCTTCCTTCGTGCGCCCGTGGCCGGAGAACGACGCGGTCCCACCCGCGTACAGCGTTCCTGCCGCGGTGACGCGCGCCCTCTGATGAGCCTGGCCGTAGGGAAGCGAGTTCGCGACGAAGACGTCCTCGAGCGCGCCGGAGCCGGGCTCCGCATGATGATGCGTTCTACGCCGCCGGCGAGCCGATCTTCCTTCTTGCGACGCGCGCTGCGCGCTGGCGCTCAGCAGCTTCGCGTCTTGTAGCTGCGGTCGAACTTCTCGTGGTTCTTGTGCATCGTCACCTGGTAGGTGAACCCGGTGCCCTGATCGCCCATCAGCGCCGACCAGTGGAGGAAGAAGTACCAGAGGCGGTACCAGCGCTCGCCGTACGCCTTCACGACCTCGTCCCGGTTCGAGACCCAGAGATCCCGCCACGCGCGCAGGGTGAGGATGTAGTGCGAGCTCATTCGCTCGACGTCCGCGATCTCGAAGCCGGCCTTCTCGGCCGCCTCGAGCATGCTCGAGAGAGGCAGGCTCGCGTCGGCGCCGGGGAAGATGTAGCGCGCCATGAAGAGCGCCCAGATGAGATCCTCCGGGCGGAGCTTCAGCGCGGTGAGCGGGTTCTGCGGGCTGTAGAGATTCCGGATCCCGGTCCACTGGAGGACGAACTGACCGTCGTCCTTCAGCAGCGAGTGGACCTTGTCGAAGTACGTCGAGAGATTCTTGATCCCGACGTGCTCGACCATCTCGAGGCTCACGATCTTGTCGTACTGCCCCTGGACGTTCCGGTAGTCGCAGACCTCGACCCGCGCGAGGTCCTGGACGCCGTACTTCTTGATCCGCTCGGTGCCGAAGTCGACCTGCTCCTGCGCGAGGGTCACGCCGTGGGTCTTCGCACCGAACTCGCGCGCGGCGCGCGCGACGAAGGTGCCCCATCCGCAGCCGATGTCGAGGAGGGTCTCGCCCTTCTTCAGCTGGAGCTTCTCGCAGCAGCGGTCGATCTTCTTGTATTGCGCATCCTCGAGCGACGTCTCCGGCGTCTCGTACCAGGCCGCCGTATAGACCATCGCCTCGCCGAGGCACCAGCCGAAGAAGTCGTTCCCGCGGTTGTAGTGCTCGCCGACGATGCGGCTGTCCTGCTTCTTCGAGTGGATCAGGACCTCCGGGAAGAAGTTCGTCGCCGCCCACTTGAAGTGACCTTCCGTCAGCCGGAACGAGACGACGTCGTGCCGCGCGTCGAAGAACGCGTTCCACTTGTCGGCCGGGATGTCGACGCGCCCGTCGATGTACGCCTCGTACAGATCGGACATCGGCACCTTCTTCCCGCTCCACTTGGTCGCAAGGGTCCGGTCCGAAAACGTGAGGAAGTCAGTAGGGCTCGTTTTCATGATGCGTGCGATCTCCGATCGCCGCCTATCTACCCCACCGAGGGCGAATCACCATCATCCAAGTGACTGGTCGGACGTTTCTTCCGTGCAGGAACCTCCGTCGCGGCGCGCTGTCGGGAGCGGGATGACCGCACTTTCGCGCCGCGCTCTCCTCTCCGGGCTCGCGGCCAGCGCCGTTACGTCCATCGCGCGCGCGGACGCCCTTTCGGACGCGCAGCTCGCCGAGCGTGACCTCGAGCTCGTGCTCACGCGGACGACGGCGGAGCCCTACGACTTCGGCAGCGCGACGGCGGCGACTGGCAGCCGGTGACGCCCGAGGGGTTCCCTCGCAGTGGGGCGGCTACGGGATGATCGAGGGCGCGGCGCGACTTCGCGTACGTGCACACTACAATTATCATCCCGCCGACACGTCGGACTCCCCTCTCCTCGCGTCGACGCGGGCGCGCTCGCCACTTCCCTTACTGTTCCATCCCGACGGGCTCGACGTCCACCTCGACGGGCGCTTCGTCGTGCCCGGTCGTTCGTGGGCGTCACGGTGGTCCGTGAGCGCGCGGGTCGAGGCTCTCCCGCACGGAGAGAGAGAGACGCTCGCGCCCGGCGCATCGCGCGTCGTCGCGACGGTGCAGATCGTCCCCGACTCGACCGAGCGCCTCGTCCGCACCCGTGCGCGCTGGAGCATGCGTGACCCGAAGGGACCGGTCGTGCGCATGCTCGTCTCGCCGTGGGTCGACGTGGAGCTGCTCGGGTGGTGGCGCGGGCACGGCACGAAGCCGTCCGACGGCAACGGCCGCTCGAGGTCGACGAGTTGAGTGGGCGCGATGGAGAACCCCGCAGAGGGGGACAGGGCAGCGGGCCTGCCACGCCATGGAACGGTGTGCACCGAAAATCGGTGCAGATCGTTCCATACCGCGTGGGTACGGGCCACCGGTGACCGTGTTCGGCTCCCGGAGGCCAGCGCGGACGCGGAGGCCCAGCGCCACCGCGAAACGCAATCACTGGGCCCGCGTCGCTCGCTTCTTCGCCGGCCGCGCCGCCACCATCGCCACCGCGGCCGCGATCCGGCGCTCCCGCGTCTCCGGCTTCTTCGCGCCTTCGATCGCTTCGACGTGCTCGCGCTGATGCGAAAAGGGCAGCTCCGACCACCGATCCCACGCCGGCGGCGCAGCCCGGAGCGCCTTCACGAGGTCCTTCGGCGGAACGACCTCGCGCTTCCCCTCGTCTCTCACGACTGTCGCCTGGGACGTCTTCTTCATCGCTTCACGGCCTCCGGTGAAGGCGCGCGTCCGCGCCGATCACGAACGGGATCTCTTCCTTCCACGCCGAGCCCGCCACCGCCCCCGCGTCGCGCTCCCCTTCCCTTCGCTTCACCGCGAGCGGAGGAGCGACGTCGGGATGCCACTGCATGCACGTGAGCGTCTTCGCTTCCGCCGTGCACCAGGACGCGCCGCGCGCGAGCGTCGGCTCCGTGCGCGTCCGCGGCCAGAGGTCGACGAAGCGCCACGCATGGACCGCAACGAGGCTCTTGCCGTCGACGCGCAGGTCTTCGAACCCCTCCCGCACCCACGGCGAGCTCGTGTCCCACGGCTCCGTGTACCACGCGAACGAGACGACGATCGGCGTCAGCCAGAAGCCCTCCGCCGTCTGCGCGACGACGTAGCGGCGCGTCGCGAAGGCGTCCTTCCCTTCGACGAGACGCGCGCCCTTGAACGGAGCGCTCGGGACGAAACCAGCCAAGAGCGGCTCCTCCTTCGCGATCACCTCACGGCACGCCACCGTGCTCGGCAGGCCCGGATACGGCCCGCCGATCGACTCCTTCGCGCGCTTCGTCTCCGTCGCGACGTAGGCCCGGCAGAGCGCGGCGACGTCCGCGAACGGCTTCGCGTGGATCACGCCTTCGCTCCCCTGCTCCGAGAGATCGGTGTCGTGCCCTTCCTCGAACGGCGGGAGGCTCGCCGTCGACCAGGGCGCGACGAGCGGCCCGGTGCTGATGTCGATCGGGTCACGCGGATCGCGGAGCGTCGCGCCGGGCGTGCCGATCACGCGGAGCTCGGAGACGGTGACCTCCTTCCAGCTCGCCTTCGTGCCCGGCACGGTCTTGCGCACGAAGATGCAGTACGCCCCGCCGTTCGCGTGGAACGGGATCCGCTGCAGCCCGCGCTTCTCGGGATCGAGCGCGTAGTGCTCCTCGGTCGGGAGCCCACGCGTGCACGTGCTCGAGAGATTCGCGTCGAGCGGCGCGATGCCGATCTCCTTGATCCGGTGGTTCGCGGTGAAGAGATCGACGTCGCCAATCATGCGATCGAAGCCGGCCGTCAGCTCGATCGCCTCGATCGTCGCGTCGCTCGGCACGCGGAGCGCGATCCACGCCTCGAGGTCGCCCGTGCGGCTGTTCCACGCCGTCCGGAGGCTGCCGTCGACGAGGTGCTCGGGCTTGTCCCTCGGGTTGTCGACCGAGGACGAGACGGCGACCTGGGCCGGCGTCGCGTGGAGGAGATCGACGAAGCGCGGCCCCGCATCCTGCAACGCCGACGCCGGCGCGGCGCCCGCCTCGACCTTCACCGAAGGACGCGGCGCCGTCGTCTTCGTCCCCTCGCCCCGGCAGCCGGCGGCGAGGATCGCCGCCGCTGCAAGAGCCCCCCGCACCGCGTTCACCAGACTTCGCAGCGGTTCTTGTTGATCATCTTCGCGGTCGGCTTGCACGAGAACGCCTGCGCGAACTCGGGCAGGTTCGAGAGCGGGCCGTTCACGCGGAGGTGGGGCGGCGAGTGCGGGTTCGTCGCCACGAGGTGACGCATCGCCTCGTCGCGGTACTTCGAGCACCAGCCCTGCGCGAAGCCGAGGAAGAACTCCTGGTCCGCGACCGACTGCGCCTTCGGATCGGCGCTCTTGTTCGCGGCGCGCATCGCGCGGAAGGCGAGCTTCACGCCGCCGAGGTCGGCGATGTTCTCGCCGAGCGTCAGCTTGCCGTTGATGTGCACGCCGTCGAGCACGGTGTACGCGTTGAACTGCTTCTCGACGCAGCCGGCACGGCGCTCGAACTCCTCGTTCACCTTGCCCGACCACCAGTCGCGGAGGTTGCCCTCGGCATCGAACTGACGGCCCTCGTCGTCGAAGCCGTGGGTGAGCTCGTGACCCATGACCATGCCGATGCCGCCGAAGTTCGTCGGCTGCGGCGCCTTGTTCGAATAGAACGGCGGCTGGAGGATCCCGGCGGGGAACACCATCTCGTTCAGCTGCGCGTCGTAGTAGGCGTTCACGGCCGGCGGGCTCATCTGCCACTCGGCGCGGTCGACCGGCTTGCCGATCTTCGCGATCTGCCGGTTGTGCTCGAACGCCGAAGCACGCCGCATGTTGCCGACGTACTCCTTGTTGACGACGAGCTTCGAGTAGTCCCGCCACTTGTCCGGGTAGGCGATCTTGTTCGCGATCCGTCCGAGCTTCGCGAAGGCGGCCTTCCGGGTCGCGTCATCCATCCACGCGAGCCCTTCCAGATTGCCGTGCATCGACTGCTCGATGCCCTGGATCATCTGGCTGACCGTCGCCTTGCCCTCGGCGCCGAGCGTCGTCTTCACGAACGGCTGACCGAGCGCCTCGCCCATCATCCCGTCGATCGTGCGGACGCAGCGCTTCCAGCGCGGCGGGAGGGACTTCGCGCCGACGAGGGTTTGCTTCCAGCGGAAGCGCTCGTCGACGAAGGGCTTCGACAGCTCGTCGCCCGTGCTGCGGAGGATGTGCCAGCGCAGGTACGTCTTCCAGTCCGCGATCGAGACCTTGCCGTCGATCATCGCCGCCGCCGCCTTCAGGTAGTCGGGCTGCGCGACGTTGAACTCCTTGACCGCGCCGGCGTTCGCACCTTCGAGGTACTCGTTCCAGCGGACGCCGGGCGCGACCTTCGCGAGCTCCTCCTTCGAGGCGTGGTGCGCGATCTTCTTCGGCTCGCGGCGGTCCTCCTTCGTCATCCAGGCCTGCGCGATCTGCGTCTCGACCGCGATGACCTTCTTCGCCGACTCCTTCGCCTTCGCCTCCGGCTCGCCGGCGAGCTTCAGCATCGCCGCGACGTGGTCCTCGTACTTGCCGCGGAGCTCCGTCATCTTCGGCGACGTGTCGAGGTAGTACTCGCGCTCGGGCATCCCGAGCCCGCCCTGCCAGATCATCCCGACGACCTTCGTCGCGTCGCCGAAGTCCTGCGACGCGCCGATCCCCCACACGGTTCCGATCCCGTCGACCTCGAGCTTGCCGATCGTGCGCGTCAGCGAGGCGGGGTCCTTGATCGCCTCGACCTGCTTCAGGTACGGCTCGATCGGCTTCGTGCCCGCCTTGTCGAGCGTCGCCTCGTCCATGCACGAGCCGTAGAAGGCGCCGAGCTCCTTCGCGTACGGCTCACCGGCGCCCTCACCCTTTGCGTACTTCTCGAGGATCCCCTTCAGGAGCTCCTCGTTCCGCTCGCGGATGCTGTGGAAGCTGCGCGACCAGCTCGCCTCGTCGGAAGGGATCTCCGTCTTCTTCAGCCAGCCGCCGCACGCGTACTGGTAGAAGTCGTCGCAAGGCGGCGTCGAGGTGTCGACGGCCTCGCGATCGACACCGGCCGAATTCGGCGGCTCCATCTTCGCCGACGGCTCGTGGGTCACCGTCGTCGTCGCCGTGGTCGACGCGACCGGCTTCGCCGTCGTCGGTCCCGGCGTCGCGGGCGGTGCGGATTCGCCGCCGCCGCAGGCGAGGGCGAGGACGGAGAGCACTGCGAACGGGAGCACCAGAGACCGGAGGGATCGCATGCGCCGCGTATGCCCTCGCCGCCGGCCAGCGGCAAGTGGAGTATGATGGGCGGCTCCGGACCTTCCATGCTCGAACGCATCGCCCTCCACCAGACTCGCCTCCGCACGCCGGGGCTCGGCCTCGAGGGCAAGGGAGTCGCACTCGGCGCCAAGGGGACGGTGCTCCTTCCGTCGCTCGATCGGCTCGTCGCGTGGCTCAGCGTCTACACGCGGGAGCACTCGCTCGAGGACCTGATGCCGAGCCTCGCGATCGACATCGTCCGGAGCAAGCTCGGGACGCGCGAGATCACCCTCTCCTTCTCGGCGGAGTCGAGCGACCGCATGGATCGCGTCGCCGAGACGGCGCGCCTCGTCGGCGGCTTCACGTTCACGGGCACGAGCCGCCACTTCGTCCAGTACCGCGACGCGGCGGCGCCGTTCGGCTACGACGCGACGCAGCTCATCTCGACGGACGCGGCGCTCGTCCTCTATCACGACCGTTTCACGCAGGTATACGAGGTCGAGAAGTCGGTCTCGCTCCGCTCGCTCCTCCTCCGGCTCATGCCGCACGTCGATCCGTCGACGATCGACGACAACGGACCGCGCATCATCGTCGCCGAGCAGGGCCTCGGCCCCGCGCTCATCCACTACTTCGTCCGCTCGCGCGTCGAGGGCGAGGTCGCCGTCGCGGAGTGGCCGCCGGAGAGCGCGTTCGACGAAGGGCCGGTCCGTCGTTACGTGCTCCGGATCCCCGAGCTCCCGAAGCGCATGCGTCCGCTCATGGCGGCGACGCCCGGCCTCGTGACCTTCCTCCCCGCCGCGCCCGGCGTCGCGGTCGAGATGGGCTACCGTCATCCCGTCGCGCTCCGCGCGTGCCCCGTTTTCGACGCCGGCGGCCTCGTGCTCCTCCGCGGCCGCGGCGACGAGCCGTGGACGCTCGAGAAGACGCCGCAGATGGGCGACCTCCGCGCCTTCGCGCGCGTCGAGCTCCGGAGCGACGCGCAGGAAGAAGCGAGCGCCGCGAAGGGCTCGCGCCTCCCCGAGCCAGTGCGCGTGCCGCTCCGGATCGTCCCCTCACCTGCTCCGTGGAAGAACGTGACGGCGACGTGGATCGGCGTCGATCAGCTGCCGCTCCTCCGGCGGATCGCGTACGCGCTCCCGCACCAGACGATCCTCCGCACCCAGATCGCGCTCACGCCGCGAGGCGCCTTCCTCCGATCGAGCGCGGGGATCGAAGCGATCCCGCTCGGGACCTTCTTCGTCGAGTTCCACCCGAACCTCTACATCCCGGCCGGCTACGATGTGACGCCCGCGGTCGCGCCCGAGGTGCTCTATCGCGCGCTCGGCGCTTCCGCGTCACAGGTCCTCTTCATCGACACGAATGCGCGCGCGATGGCGGTCGACGAGGTCGCCTTCTCGCCGCTCGAGAACGCGCTCCTCGAGGCGCAGGCGTGGGAGCCGCTCGTGGCGGAAGCGATCGAGCGCGCGCTCACCGAAGCGCCCGTCGACCTCAAGCTCGAGCCGATCGGCCTCGTCCCGATGAGCGGCGTCGCGCCGCCGCCCGAGCCGCAGGCGCCCGCGGGCGGGCCGCCGGCGCTCCCGCCCAAGGGTCCGTGACGGATGGCGAAGGACGATCCGCAAGCCCTCTGCGAGCGGCTCTTCTCGACGTTCCTCGCGCCGCTCGTCCTCGGCGGCACGATGCATCCGACCCATGCGTTCGGTGGCCGGAACGCCCTCTTCATCGGCGAGGGACGCACGCCCGCCGACGTCGACACGCTCTCGCGCGTGACGCTCGCCCGCGTCCGCGTCGCGCGGCGCCTCGTGCCCGTCGACCGCTTCGAGCCGGCCCCCACGGCGGCGGAGTGGGCGCTCGCGGCGATGCTCCACGATCTCGTCATCGCGACCCATCCGGACTTCGACGCCGTTCTCCGCCGGAGCTGGCCGCGACGGATGATCGAGATCGTCGACAAGACGCTCGAGCGGATCCCGAAGCCGGCCAACGTCGGCGAGATCCTCTCGCGCCACACCTGGCTCGGCCGCATGTTCGAGATCACGCGTACCGACGTCGAGGTGCGGTGGTGGACGGGCTCGCAGAAGTTCCTCGGCGCGGACCCGCCCGCCCGTCTCCTCGCCTGGCCCGAGCTGCGCCGCGTGCAGCAGACCCGAACGCCCCATACGCTGATGGAGCTCCCGGGCGCGGGCTCGGCGATCGAGCCGACGCGGTTCACCTCGTGCGTCACGCAGCTGCTCGCGCACACGCCGCTCACCGACTTCGTCACGCTCGAGCGCACGGCGCCCTCGTTCGCGTGGACGCACGACAACCTCGCGCTCGCGTCGACGCACGCAGGACGAACGGCGATCCTCCGCGCGCTCGCGCAGAAGCCGAACCGCATCGTCGACGCCGCGCTCGGCCGTGCGACGAGGCCGCTCTTCGCCGCGCGCGCGACCCGCGCGCTGCTCGTCGCGATCGATCTCCTCCGCGATCGTGCGCTCGCGGCCGCGACGGCTCGGCTCGGTCACGATCGCGACCCCGAACCGCTCGCGCCGCCCGTCGAGAGCTCCGACGCCGCCTTCGCGATCAGCGTGGGCGCGCTCGCGGCATCCTTCTGGATCGGACAGACCGGCGGAGGTTTCAACGACCGCGACCGCCGGTACGTGCTCGAGATCCTGAAGCCCGCCGCCGACGCACCGGCGGCCCGCGACGTCCGCGCACTCCTGTCCGGCTGAGCTCGCACGCACGGCTTGGAGGGTGCCGGAGCCGGCCCGTATCCTCCGGGGATGCGCCGCACCTCACGTGCAGCGGCCGCACTCGTCGCGCTCGGCGTCGCCGTTCCGATGGGCTGCACGGCCCCGAAGACCTTCAACGACGACACCGGCAACGCGCGTTACGCGTCCCTCGAGAGCGCGTCGTTCTCGACCGCGGAGGAAGCGGCCGCCGCGTCGACCCACGTGCCGGTGAAGACCGTCTTCGTCATCGTGATGGAGAACCACGACTGGGACGACGTCGAGGGCAGCGCCTCGGCGCCGTACATCAACGAGGTGCTCCTCCGGCAGGGTGCGCACGCCGACGCGTACACGAGCACGGTGCATCCGAGCGAGCCGAACTACATCTGGATGGAGGCAGGGGACGCGCTCGGCATCTCCGACGACGACGAGCCGGCGTTCAACTACCGCACGACGCGCGCGCATCTCAGCGCGCAGCTCGACGCGGCGGCCATCAGCTGGAAGAGCTATCAGGAAGGGATCAGCGGCGACGACTGCCCGCTCTCGACCCGCGGGAAGTACGCGCCGAAGCACAATCCGTTCGTCTACTTCGACGACGTGACCGACGCCCGCCAGCAGTGGTCGCCGAAGTGCATCGCGCACGTGCGCCCCTACGAGGAGCTCGCGCGCGACCTCGAGGCAGGCACCGTGCCTCGTTACGTCTTCATCACGCCCGACTTGTGCCACGACATGCACGACCAGGTCGGGTGCGAGACGCCCGACTCGGTCAAGAACGGCGACCTGTGGCTCTCGCGCGAGGTGCCGAAGATCCTCGCGTCGAAGGCGTACAAGGACGCCGGCGCGCTCTTCATCACGTGGGACGAGAACGAAGGCGGACACGGCGAGCCGATCGGGATGATCGTGATGTCGCCGTTCGCGAAGCCCGGCTACACGAGCCACGTGACGTACTCGCACAGCTCGCTGCTCCGTACCGTGCAGGACACGTTCGGCGTGCGGCCGTACCTGCGCGACGCCGCGAATGCGACGCCGCTCGACGACCTGTTCGTGAAGTAGCCCCGTCCGAGCGATTTCGCGCAGTTCCGCGATCGAGCAAAGGACCGAGCCCGCTCGCGCGTATCACAAGGTGATGCGCGGTCCGTATCGAGCGCTCCCCACCGACCAGGACGCAGAGCTCGCCCTGATCGCGGCACGTGATGTCGAACAGGCGCGGACGCGCCATGCGCGCCGGGCGAAGCGCGCGATCGTGGCCCTCGTCGTGAGCGTCGTCGCCCTGTGCGCGCTCGGGGAGCACTCGTATGCGGGCGGTCGGCCGACGCACGCGTTCCGCCAGCGGGAGACCGCGATCGTCGGTGGCGCGAGGGCGATCGGCGACCTCGCGAGGTACCAGCGCGGCGAGTGGGGATTGCCGGACGACGGCGACATCGTCGTGCAGGAGATCCACTGGTGAGCGGGCCGTACCGGACCGCGGCGGTCGACGAGGAGAAGGCGCTCGCCGCGATGGCCGCAAGCGGGCTCGCGCACGCGGCGGAGCGGCACCGCCGCCGGGTGCAGCGGGCCCTCGCCGCGCTCGGGATCGCCGTCGTGGTGCTCGTCGGCTCTCCGCGGTCGCCGCCCGCTACGAGCAGCGCGCCGTGCACGCGTTCCGTGATCGCACGATCATCGCGGTGCTCGAGACCAAGATTCACGGCACCGTGCAGTACGCCGCGTACGTCCGCGGGTTGCAGGCGGAAGAGGAGCGCGCCCGAGAGCGCATGGACCGTCTCGCCGAGTACCTGAAGCGCGCGGCGGCGAAGAAGCAGAAGTGCTTCTGCGATGTCGACGAGTGCACCTGCTCGTAGAGCGGATATCCTCTCTCGGATGCGGAGGTTGCTCGCATTCGTCGCGATCGGATTCGTCGCGTGCGGCACGGAGAACGAGGAGGGCGCCTCGCCGAGCGCGGTCCTGCCGCCCGGTGGTGGCGGTGACGCGGGGATCGTGGCGGACGCGGCGCCGAGCGAGGGCGGCGCTCGGAACGACGGTGGTGAAGGCGGCTCCGGGTGCGCGCCCGTCCAGAAGATGACGTTCACGTCGGCGGCGGCGGTGCCGCTCGGATGCGATGCGAACACGCCCGTGACGATCGTCGACGCCGCGCTTCCGCTCGCGGCCGGCGACACGACGAAGCACCGCGTCCTCGGGCGTGGGCGCTTCCGCGTCCGCCACGTCGCGACGAACGTGATCCACTTCTGGAACGTGCGCGTCGTCGTCGGCGACGGCGCGACCAGCTTCGGCCTCGGCGACGACGTCTGCCCGGGAGCGAGCCAGGTCCGCGGCAACCTCGGAATCGGTACCGCTTCGTCCGCAGCCGGGCGGGCGAAGCTCGTCGGGCACGCGGGGGCGGCGCCGTGCACGCCGGGCGCGCTCGTCGTCGACGCCGGTGCGACGCTCGACGTCTGGATCGAGGACGGCCGGCCCGAGTGCGCCGGCAAGGACATCGCGTACGGGAGCCACTACCTCGCGAACGGCTTCTCGAACACGTACGGATGGAAGACGACGATGGAAGCGATGCCCGGCGTCTCCGCGAAGCTCGCGACCGAGGCCGGAGAGAAGGTGCGCGTCCTCGGCGTCGTCGAAGGCACGCCGGCGACGAATCCGAACACGACGTGCGGAGCGGAGGCGGCCACGCTCGTGATGCAGACGTCGCTCGACGGCGCGATCCTCGCGACGGAGAAGGACGTCGTGCCCGCGTCGCAGGGCATGGGCCACCTCGTGCTGTCGACGACGCCGGGATCGGGCGACGGCAGCGAGGCGCGGACGGTGAACGCGGGCACGCACGAGGCAAAGCTCCTCGTCGGCTCGAACTTCGTCGGCACCGTCACGACCGGCGGCTGCTGCGGCGACGGCGCAGTGGCACTCGTGCGCGAGCGCTGAAGCGCCGCAGGCGAGCTCGAATCGACGATCGCATCGCGTCGCCACGGGAGGCGGCCTATCATGCGGCTGAACCTTTCGCGGAGGACTCGCCATGACCGTCGCCATCACCGGAGCCACCGGCCACCTCGGACGCCTCGTCGTGAAGCAGCTCGCAGCGAGGTCCGCGGCGAAGGATGTCGTCGGGATCGTGCGGTCGCCGGCGAAAGCGGCGGATCTCGGGATCACCGTGCGCGAGGGCGACTACGACCGACCGGAGACGCTCGAGCGGGCGCTCGCGGGCATCGACACGCTGCTGCTCGTCTCGGCGAGCGAGATCGGCAAACGGATCGCGCAGCACCGGAACGCGATCGCCGCCGCGAAGAAGAACGGCGTCCGGCGCATCGTCTACACGAGCCTCCTCCGCGCGGACTCGTCGCCGATCGGCCTCGCGGAGGAGCACCGCACGACGGAAGCAGACATCCGCGCGTCCGGGATCGCGTTCACGTTCCTGCGCAACGGCTGGTACACCGAGAACTACACGGGCTCGCTCGCGACCGCGCTCCAGGCGGGCGCGATCCTCGGCGCGGCCGGTGAGGCGAAGTTCTCGTTCGCGGCTCGTGAGGACTACGCGGAGGCGGCGCTCGTCGCTCTCGACGAGAGCCACACGGGCCGGACGTACGAGCTCGCGGGCGACCAGGCCTACACCCTCTCCGACCTCGCCGCGGAGGTGTCGCGTCAGAGCGGCAAGTCGGTCGTCTACAAGGACATGCCCGAGGCGGAGTACGCGAAGACCCTCGCCGGCTTCGGGCTCCCCGAGCCGCTCGCGCGCGAGATCGCGAGCTGGGACACGTGTGCGGCGCGCGGCGCGCTCTTCGACGACGGGCGGCAGCTCTCGAAGCTGATCGGCCGCCCGACAACGCCGCTCTCGAAGTCGGTCGCCGATGCGCTCGCAGCGATGAAGTGACCCGCCATCGGCGCTAGACTGCGCGCGATGGCACCCCGGCTCGAAGCGACGCTCGCACGCGTCGCGCTCCGCATGGCGAGCTCGCTCGACGTCGGGGATGTGCTCCGCGAGATCACGCACGGTCTCGTCGAGGAGCTCGGGGCCGCGCTCGCACGGATCTGGCTTCTCCGGCCGGAAGAGCCCGACACGCTCTCGCTCGTCGCGAGCGCAGGCCTCTCGGAGCGGCTCGACGGCTCGCGGAGCCGCGTCCGCGTCGGCACGCTCAAGATCGGACAGATCGCGGAGAGCCGCACGCCGCTCTGCACGAGCGACCTCGTGGACCCGCGGTTCGCCGATCAGGAATGGATCCGCGCGAACGACCTCCACGGCTTCGCGGGCTATCCGCTCGTCTACCGCGACGAGCTCCTCGGCGTGCTGGCGATCTTCTCGCGCGAGACCCTCGCCCAGCCGGAGCTCGACGGCCTCGGCGTGTTCGCGGCGCAGGCGGCCGTCGCGCTCGAGAACGCGGCGCTCTTCTCGCGCGTCGAGGCGCTGATGCGCCGGCTCGAGGCGGAGAACTCGTACCTGAGAGAGGAGCTCGAGGAAGTACGGCCGCCGGGGATCGTGGGGCAGAGCGCGTCGCTCCGAAGAGTGCTCGGCGAGCTCGATCGGGTCGCGCCGACGACCTCGACGGTGCTCCTCCTCGGCGAGACCGGCACCGGGAAGGAGCTCTTCGCGCGCGCCGTCCACGACAAGAGCCCGCGGCGCGCCGGACCGATGATCAAGGTGAACTGCGGCGGCATCACGCCCTCGCTCCTCGAGAGCGAGCTCTTCGGCCACGAGAGAGGCGCGTTCACGGGCGCCGTGCAGCGGCGGCTCGGTCGCTTCGAGCTCGCGCACGGCGGGACGCTCTTCCTCGACGAGGTCACCGAGCTCCCGCTCGAGGCTCAGACGAAGCTGCTGCGCGTGCTCCAGGAGCGCGAAGTCGAACGTGTCGGCGGGAGCACGCCGATTCCGATCGACGTCCGCATCGTCGCCGCGACGAACCGGGACATCGCCGCCGAGGTGCGAGCGAACCGCTTCCGCTCCGATCTCTTCTTCCGCCTGAACGTGTTCCCGATCCGGATCCCGCCGCTCCGCGAGCGGCGCGAGGACATCTCTGCCCTCGTCACCGCCTTCCTCGCGCGCGTCGCGGCGCACCTCGGCGGCGCGCCGAAGGAGCTCGAGGACGATGCCGTCGCGTATCTCGAGGCCTACGACTGGCCCGGCAACGTCCGCGAGCTCGAGAACGTGCTCGAGCGCGCCGCGGTCCTCGCACGCGGACCGCGGATCGCCCTCGCCGACCTCCCCGAGCTGAGCGCCGCACCTCCGTCGGCCGACGCTGCGAGGACCGACGAGGCGTCGCTCAAGGAGCGGGTGCACGCGTACGAGCGCTCCGTCGTCGCCGACGCGCTCCGGCGCGCCGACGGCAACCAGTCCGAAGCCGCCCGGCTCCTCCGCACGAGCCGGGCGACGCTCCAGTACCGGATGAAGACGCTCGGGCTCTGACGCCGGATCCTCGGCAGGTCCTGCCGAGAATCCGGCAGCGCGGCCGCTGTCGGAGCGGGTTTTCTCGCGCGAACGCGATGGAACGTCCCGTGCGTCGCCGGAGGCTCATGGCCGTTCGAACCTGTCACTGCGGGCACCACATCGGCGATCCCGCGATCCAAGAAGAGCCCGAGTACACGACGTGGGGCTGGATCCTGCTCAGCATGTTCGGGATGACGCCGCGCCCGCACCACATCTCCGTCCGCTGCATGTACTGCCGGCAGGAGCTCGGGCAGTCGCGCGATCCGAAGCTGCTCGCGCGAAGGAGCGCGCGGAAGCCGACCTCCACTCCAGCTCCTTCGCAGAGCTGACGATGACGAAGCTCCGCGTAATGGATGGCTCGCGGCTGCGTCTGCCGGCCATGAGCCACGCCTTCCCTGCCCCTCTCGCCGCGGTCGCCGCGCTCGGCCTCGCCCTCGTCGCCTGCCGCGAGCCGCCTCCGCCTCCGCCGACGCCGACCGAGCCACCGCCTGCTGCCTCCGTCGCGCCCGCCGCGAAGGCGCCCGCGCCCGCCGTGCTCACGCGCGTGTCCGCGGCGAGCCTCGTGTGCATGGTCAACGACCGCTTCATGGGGAGCGAGCAGATCCCCGTCACCGTCGGCGACCGCACCTATTACGGCTGCTGCGCGAGCTGCAAGGCGAAGCTCGAGAACGATGCATCGGCACGAACCGGGATCGATCCGGTCACGCGGAAGAGCGTCGACAAGGCGAAGGCCGTGATCGGCAAGACCGACAGCGGCAAGGTCCTCTACTTCGAGTCGGACGAGACGTTCGCGCGCTACACCGCGGGCGGGTGAGCGGGGTCGGACACAGAACGCGAAACGGCGGCTGCCTCTGCGAGGCCGCCGCCGTTCGTTCGCGCGCTCCTCAGCTCACTTCTTGTTCTTGAAGCTGACCTTCTCGGAGGCCGGCTCGACGACGTCCATCTTCTCGTACGTCATGACGCCGTTGACGGGGTCGGAGACGAGGCCGGTCGAGGCCTTGCTGAACGTGAAGCCGTACTTGCCGGTGACCTTCACCTTCGCGCCGACCGCGGGGAGCGGGAACGGAACGTCGACGTTCCAGATCTCGTCCTTGTACAAGTCCTTCGCGGGGTCCTTGACCTCCTTCAGGTTCTTGTACTTCTCCATCGCCTCGTAGACCGACGCGAAGTTCTTCGCGAAGCCGAGGACGCGGATGCGCGGCTTGTCCTTGCCGGCGCCCTTCTCGTCCGCGATCCAGAACGACGGGATCTCGCTCTTGCAGTCCTCCGGGTCCGCCTTGCCGGTCTTGTGGACGGAGCAGGCCGGCGCGTCGGAGATGTTCTCCTCGACGATGTAGCCCTGGATCGTGATGGAGGACTTGGTGACCTCCTTGTCGTGGATCCGGCTGCGGAGGTGGTGCGAGGCGCCCGCGATCGTGTACGCGTCGCCGACCTTCACGGGGGCGTTCGTCAGCGTCGGCGGCGACGGCAGGCTCGGCTTGCGGCCGGACCAGGCCGGAGCGGCCTTGTACGGCTCCTCGGAGCCGCCACAGCTCGCGGTGAGGGCGGAGACGACGAGGACCGAGGCGAGACGGAAGGTCGTTCGCATGGGGCGAGAGGTGTACCACGGCCGATTTCCAGGGGACAAGGCCCGGTTTCTCGCGCCCGCCGTACGTGCTCCTCGCGCTGGCATTTTCCGCTGCCCCTGGCCGGGTAGGATGCCCCCGATGGCAGCTCGCGTCCGTCCCGCCGCGCCCGGCGACTACCCCGCCTTCGTCCGGATGTTCCCCGAGCTCGGCGTCGACGACACGCTCCCGTCCGAGGACAAGTTCACGCGCGAGATCGTCCCGCGCGCCCTCTTCGCAGACGAGGGCGATCGCGTGGTCGGCTACGTCTATTTCCAGCTCCTCCGCGGCGCGGCCTACGTGCGGAACCTCGTCGTCGGGCCGGAAGCACGTCGTTCGGGCGTCGGTCGCGCGCTCATGCTCGGCGCCGCCGCGCGTGCGCGCGCAGCGGGCGCGACGGCGTGGGCCCTCAACGTGAAACCCGACAACGTCGCCGCCCTCGCCCTGTACCGCGGGCTCGGGTTCGAGCCGACCCAGCGCGCGTTCGCGCTGAAGATCGACTGGGCCGACGTCGACGCGGAGTGCGCGCGGCGCGACCTCGCCGCAATCACCGTCGACGTCCAGCCCGAAGCGGAGGACGCGGCGACGGAACGCGCCGCCGACCTCGAGGAGGGACAGATCGCCGACACCCGCGCGCTCGGCGGCACGCGGGCGCTCCTCCGCGCACGCACGAATGGCGCCGTCGTCGGCTTCGCCGCCTTCGACGTCGAGTTCCCCGGCGCGATGCCCTTCCGCGCGAAGACGCCCGACGCCGCCTTCGCGCTCCTCCGCGCGATGAAGGCGCACAGGCGTCCCGATCAGACGCTCGTGAACCTCGGTCTCCAGGCGGAGCCCGCGGTCGTCGACGCGATCCTCGCGGCCGGCGGGGTCCTGCGCCTCGAGGTGCAGAACCTCCGCGGCCCGATTCCGATCACTTGATGACGGGCGGGCGCTCGAGCGAGCAGCGCCCGTTGATGCACTTCTGCTTCGGATCGCAGCAGTCCGCATCCACGGTGCACTTCTCGAGCTCCTGCACGCACTGCGTGCCCGGCGGCTTGTCCATGCAGACGAGCTTCCCGGTGCCGTCGTTCCGGCAGAAGCCGTTACAGCACTCGTCGCCGGTCTCGCACGACTGGCCGTTCTGCTTGCACGGGTCGACGACCCAGAAGCCACGCGCGTTGCCCGCCTGGAGCTCCTGCCCCGGGAGGTAGAACGCGGGATGGCTCGGATCGGAGCCCGCGGGCGCGTTGATGTCGACCGCCGCGACCCAGAGCTTCTTCTGCTCCGAGGTCGGCAGGCCGTCGATCACGGTGCCGTCGTTGAACGGATCCTTGTCGAGCACGTTGCCGTAGATGCGGCGCGACGTGAAGACGACCCAGTAGTAGCCGCCGGACGGAACCGGGTTCACCGTCGGCATGTAATTGAGCTTCGTGTCGTCCGGGTGCTGGCCGTTCGTCGGGAGGTAGCCGACGCCGTTCAGCGCATCGAGCCGCTTCGGCTGCGGGCTCGCCGCGTCGACCGCCCACCAGATCTCGGCGGTGCCGCCGAACCAGGTCGTGAGGACGTTGTTGTAGCGCGCGTTGCCGCCGGTGCGCGTCGGCGGGTTCGGCGTGCTCGAGCCGATGTTGCCGAGGCCGAGCGTGTTGTGGAAGACGAGCGCCTTGCCGTCGGGCAGGAAGCTCGGCCAGCCCGGCCAGCGGTTGTTGTCGTGGTAGATCTCGCGGAAGTTCGAGAACGTCGTCGCGTTCCCGCACGTCAGCGTGTTCGCGGCCGCGCCGCAGTCGAAGTCGAGCGCGGCGAGGACGTGGCCGTTCTCCGTCGCGGCCTGGCCGGCCCGCTCCCACGCGTTGAACGCGATCTTCTTGCCGTTCGGCGCGAACGACGGCGTGACGGCGCTCGTCACGTGCGTCGCGATGTTGCTCGTGCGGACGCCGCCGTTGCTCTTGTTGAAGACCTGCGAGTCGCCGAGGTACGGCTCGCGCATGTAGCCGCTGCTCGCGAGCGCGAACGAGCCGTCCGGGTACGGCGCCGACCACGCGAACTTGCGCGCGTTGATGTCGTTGTTCGGATAGGCCTGGCTGCTCGCGGTGTACGTCGTGCGCGTCTGGTACGGGTTCGTCGCGTTCTTCAGGTCGTAGGCGGCGCCGTTCGCGTAGGGGTCGGGCGCGTCCTGCGCGAAGAGCGTCGAGCCGTCCGCCGAGACGGTGTGGCACGCGTAGCACTTGTTCGAAGCGCGCTGCGCGAAGTCGGTGATCGCGATCGCAGGCTTCGGCGCACGCGGCTTGATCGCGAGGACGGCGCCGGTCGCGCCGCTCGTCGTCACGACCTTCGAGTCGTACGAGTTGTAATAGACCGTGCCGCGAAGGATGCCCGGAGCGACCTTCCACTTCCGCGTGATCGGCCCGTAGACGGTGCCGTTGTCGTGGATGCGGACCTCGAGGACGAGGTCGTCGCCCTGGTTGCCGCCGGTCGCGGTGCGCCACGCGGTGTCCTCCAGGCGGAGGCGCTTCCGCCGCGGATCGCCGGCGGGGATCGCCTGGCCGGTCGACGTCGTCGCGAGCGAGTAGGTGCCCTCGAAGCCGTAGTTGCCCTGCGAGAGCTTCACGTAGACGGCGTCGGCCGTCTCGTGCGTCGTCGTCCACATCACGAGCGGCGGGAGGAGGCCGCGCGGCCACACCGTCTTGTCGTACGGGTAGAGGAACGACAGCTCGGCGGGGCTCGCCGGCGCGGTCGCCGCGCCCTTCAGCTTCGTGACGGTCGCCGCGTCGACCGCGGGACCGAGCGGCTCGCCGCCGACGCCGCCGTAGCCGCCGGTGTCGCCGACGCCGGGCGCGGGCGGCGCGTCGGGCGGCGTGCCGTTCTGGCTCGCCGTGACGGTGACCTTGATCTTCGCGGTGCCTTCCCGCGCGCCGTAGCGCGCGGTGACGACGCCTTCGCCGAGACCGATCCCCGAGGCCTTGAAGTTCCCCGCCGCGTCGAAGCTCCCGAGCTCGCCGCGATCGAGGAGCCACGTCGCGGCGACCTTCTGACCGTTGTACGACGCCTTGAAGGCGACGGTCGGGTTCGTGGTCGCGACGCCGTTCGTGAGGACGACCTGGATGTTCGCCGTCGGCGGATCGACTTCGAGCGTGCCGAGAACGCCGCCTTCGCCTTCGGTGCCGTCGCCGCCGTCGCCGTTCTTGCCGAACGGATCGGGGTCGGGCCCGGGGTTCGGGTTCTCCCCGCCGGACGTACCGAACTGCGAGCCAGTGCCCGCTTCACCGCAGCCGGTCTGACCGAGGGCGAGCGCGGCGATGCCGATCGACGCGACGACGACGACGCGACGGAGGAGGACGGAGGAGAGAGCAGGCTTGGGATGGTCCACGGGAGCGGCGCGCACTTTGCCGCCGCCCGACCTGGTGTGCAAGGCGCGCGACGCGATTTTTCCGGGGTGGATCGCGCGTGTATCGCCCTGATCAGTCCGGCTTGTCCTTCTCGACGAGGGTCGTGACGGTGCCGTTCGTCGCATCGAGCTTGATCTCGTAGAGACGCGTCGTCGAAGGCTCGCGGACGTAGAACTCGTACTGGACCTTGTCGGTCTTCACTTCCCAGAGCTCGATGTCGCCTGCCTTCGCCGCGAGCGCCTTCGTCCTCGCCTGCGCGTAGGTGAGGTAGCCGTTCGCGGGCGCCGGGAGGTCGTAGTCGAACGGCCCCTTCTCCCCTTCGATCTCGGCGAGGACCCCGGTGGCGCGCTCGATCTCGACGTTCAGCTCCGCGCCGTTCGCGAGCTTCACCGACGCGGCCCAGCGGTGCTCTTCGGCCTCGTCGAGCTTCGACACGGACGCGATCGTCCCGCCCGGAACGGCCTCCGACACCTTCGCGCGCGCCGCCTGCTCGTCGACCTCGGCGGGCGTCGTGCTCTCGCTGCTCGAGCACGCGGCGAGGAGCATCGCGCCAACAACGAACTTGAAAGTCGTTTTCATGAAGCCTTCGTACCACGGCCTTCGGCGGGCGGCAAGCCGTTCAGGGCTTCTTCGACCGGACGAAGGCCGCCACGCGCGGCGACATCGCGACCTCGTTCGCGACGTGGTTCGTCGCGAACGTGAAGACCTCGTTCGCGTCGACATAGGTGCCCTGCGGCCAGGCCCAGTCGACCTGCTCGACGACCGTGCTCCCGTCGGGCGCGCGGAGGCCGCAGCGATAGACCTGCCGGACCTTGCCCCCGTCCTCGCTCACCGCGAGCGCGAGCTTCGCGACGAGATCGTGCGGCTTGTCCTTCTTCTCGACGACCTTGAACCCGGCGAGCTCGAACGAGCGCACCATCGAAGCCCGGAAGTCCTGCGGGACGCGGTTCTCGTTCGCGCGCACGACGTGCCGAGGATCGCGCGTCTCGATCACCGGGTCCTCGTCGACGAGGATCACGGTGCCGACGACGTCGTCGGCGGCGCGATGCACGGGCGGCACCGGCGTGAGCTCGCCGACGAGCATGTTGTTGCACGCGGACACGAGGAGCGCGGCCGTGACGAGGAGCGCCCTCATGCGGGGTGCTTCGCCAGCCACTGGTTGATGAACACCGCGCTGTCGTTCCAGCCCGCGCGGAGGCTCTTCTCCGTCGCGCCCTCGAGCATCCCGCCGAGCCCGAACAGCTTCGCCTCCGCGCGGAGGTCGACGACGCGCACGCACGCGTTCTCGCCCTTCGGCTCGCAGCGGAGGACGCCCTCGGTGCGGAGCTTTCCCTCGAGCGGCGTCTTCATCTCGAAGCGGAAGGCCTTCTCCGCGCGATCGAACACGCCCTCTTCGCGGTAGGAGAAGCCGGGTCCGAGGAGCTTCGCGATCGGCCCCGGGACATCGAGCTTCGGCGTCGCGGAGACGATGCGCTCGATCCGCTTCTCGTCCTCCTCCTGCTTCACGACCTCCCAGCGCGGGAAGCCGAGCGCGCGGAACATCTCTGCGCTGAACTCGCGGTCGAAGTAGAGCTTCCAGAACCGCGCGTCATCGCACGCGAGGTCGTGCCGCAGCGTGAACGAGACCATCGATACGAAGCTATCGCCTTTTCTGCTAGCGTGCGCGCCAGGCCTTGCCATGGAAAAGTCGCTGCTCATCGAGATCGGGGCGGAGGAGCTCCCCTCGTCGTTCGTGGATGCCGCCCTCGCGGCTCTCCCCGGGCTCGTGAAGACGAAGCTCGAGGCACTCCGCCTGACGCACGGTGAGGTGAAGGCGCTCGGTACGCCGCGGAGGCTCTCCGTCCTCGTGAAGGGCGTCGCCGACAAGCAGCCCGACCTCGACGAGGAGGTCATCGGACCGCCCGAGGGCGCCGCCTTCAAGGACGGCAAGCCGACCAAGGCGGCAGAGGCGTTCGCGACGAAGCTCGGCGTGTCGCTCGATCAGGTCCAGGTCGTCGAGAAGGCCGCGGCCGGCAAGCAGAAGGCGGGACGCTACCTCGTGGGGCGCCGCAAGGAGAGCGGCCGCGATGCGCGCGAGCTCCTCGGCAAGGCGCTCGCGGACCTCTGCGGCGAGATCCCGTTCCGGAAGTCGATGCGCTGGGGAACGGGCGACGCCACCTTCGGCCGTCCCGTCCAGTGGATCGTCGCGCTCTTCGGCGACGAGGTCGTCGACATGACGTTCGCCGGGATCCGCTCCGGGCGCACCTCGCGCGGTCACCGCTTCCTCGCGCCGGGCTCGGTCGAGGTCGGCTCCGCCGACGCCTACGTCGAGACGCTGCGAAAGGCGCACGTCCTCGTCGACCGCGACGAGCGCGCGAAGACGATGATGGAGCGCGTCGCCGCCGCCGCGAAGGCGGCGGGAGGCGTCCACGATCCGGAGCCGTCGCTCGTCGACGAGAACGCGTCGCTCGTCGAGGAGCCCTTCATCGTGACCGGCTCGTTCGAGCAGGCATTCCTCGAGCTCCCGGCGAAGGTGATCAAGGCTGTCGCGCGCGGCCACCAGAAGTACTTCTGCGTCCAGACGCCGAAGGACCCCGAGAAGCTCCTCCCCCACTTCCTCACCGTCGCGAACACGGCGCTCGATCCGGAGCGCGTCGCGAAGGGCAACTACCGCGTCATGCGCGCGCGCCTCGCCGACGGGAAGTTCTTCTTCGAGGAGGACAAGAAGGGGAAGCTCGAGGACCGGGTCGAGAAGCTCACCGGGATCGTCTTCCACAACCGGCTCGGCACCGTGCGCGAGAAGGTGACGCGGATCCACGCGCTGTCGCTCACCATCGCGCAGGCGCTCGGCCTGCCAGGCCCGACGCAGACGCACATCGCGCGCGCCGCCCACCTCTGCAAGTTCGACCTCGTCACGCTGATGGTCGGCGAGTTCCCCGAGCTGCAGGGCGACATGGGCCGCGTCTACGCGCTGAACGCGGGCGAGCCGCAGGAGGTCGCCGACGCGGTCCGCGACCACTACAAGCCGATCGGCGCCGAAGGCCCCGTCGCCGAGAGCGACGTCGCCGCGGTCGTCGCGCTCGCCGATCGCCTCGACACGCTCGCCGGCTGCTTCGCCGTCGGGCTCTCGCCGACCGGCGCCGCCGACCCGTTCGCCCTCCGCCGCGCGTGCATCGCGACGCTCCGCACGCTCCTCGAGCGGAGCCGCCTCAACCCGGCCTACGCGAACCTCTCGCTCTCCGATCTCTTCGCCTGGGCGTACGACGGGTTCGAGGGGAAGAAGCTCGACCTCTCGCGCGAGGACACCGTGGCGAAGCTCCGCGACTTCACCTTCGAGCGCCTCCGCGGCCTCCTCGCGAACGCGACCTCGAGCGCGGTCGCCGACGCGGTCTGCGCCGGCGGCGCCCTCGACAAGCCCGCCCACGCGCTCGCGCGGGCGAAGGCGCTCCACGCCGCGGTCACGGAAGGCAAGGAGTGGCTCGCGAAGGCGCGCACCGTCGCGAAGCGACTCTCCGGCATCTCGAAGGAGTCGAAGCCCGCGCTCCACGCGAAGTCGGAGTTCGAGAAGCCGACCGACGCGGCCATCGTCGAGCTCGTCGAGAAGCTCGATGCGAGCACGCAGGCGCTCGCGACGGAGGAGTCGGTCCGCGCGGCCCTTGCGCAGGCAGAAGGCCTCGCGAAGACGCTCGACGAGGTATTCACGAACACCCTCGTCAACGACCCGAACGACGCGCGGACGCCGAAACGCCTGGAGCTCCTCTCCTACGGCGCCTCGCGCATGCTCGCGATCGCGGACTTCTCGAAGCTGGCCTGAGGCCGCGTTCGCGGAGGCCGCCCGCCGGCCCGGAAATCCGCGCTGGATTCTGCGCGGGAGCCCCCTCGTGGAGGTTGCCCTGCGCGGAGAAACAGGCAACGATCCTCTTCGGATGACCAGGCGCACCGACAGGCCGTCACGACGACCCTCGTCGCGGCCGATGAAGGCCGCCGTGCCGCCGCCGCCCAAGTCGAAGCCGGCGGTGCCGCCGCCGCCGCGCTCGCGTCCGTCCGGCGCGCCGCCGTCGGTGACGCCTCCGTCGGGCGTTCCGATCTCGAGCAAGCCCGAGGTCGAGCGCAGTCCGTCGGCGCCGCCGCCGACGCCGCGGGTGGAGGTGCCTTCCGTCCCGGCGAAGAGCGGCTCGCTCACTCCGAGCGGATCGTTCGCGCCGCTCTCGAGGCCGCCCAGCATGCGCGCGACGCTCCGGCCGAGCAACGCCCCGGCGCGCCCCGACCGCCTCGGTCGCTTCGACATCGTCGCCAAGATCGCGGGCGGCGGGATGGCCTCGATCTATCTCGCGCGCTCGAAGACGGATCCGGAGGGCGTCGCCGCCGTGAAGGCGATGCGCCACGACCTCCTCGACGACGACAACATGGACCGCATGTTCATGGACGAGGCGAACCTGCTTTCGCGCCTCGTCCACCCGAACATCGTCCGGATCTTCGAGGTCGGTGTCGACAACGGGCAGCGCTTCATCGCGATGGAGCTCCTGCTCGGCAAGACGCTCGGCGCGGTCTACGCGGAGTGCGTCGCGCGCGGCGTGCGGCTCGATCCCGACATCGTCGCGTGGGTCGGCGCGAAGGTCGCGCTCGCGCTCCACCACGCGCACGAGATCGTCGACGACGCGGGCAAGCCGCTCTCGATCGTGCACCGCGACGTGAACCCGACGAACGTGTTCCTCACGTTCAGCGGCGAGATCAAGCTGTTCGACTTCGGGATGGCGAAGGCGGAGAGCCGCCACGCGAAGAGCGACCCCGGGATCGTGAAGGGCAAGCTCCCGTATCTCGCGCCCGAGCAGATCATGCAGCTGCCGCTCGATCGGCGGGCCGACATCTTCGGTCTCGGCACGAGCATGTGGGAGCTGCTCACGACGCGGCGGCTCTTCCATCGCGAGTCCGACGTCGAGACGGTGAAGGCGGTCCACGTGGGGCCGATCCCGGAAGTGCGCTCGATCGTGCCGGAGGTCCCGGCGCGGCTCGCCGAGATCGTCCACAAGGCGCTGCTCCGCAACCGCGAGCACCGCTTCGCGACCGCCGGAGACATGGCGCGCGAGCTCGAGGCGTTCGTCGGCGATCGCGCCGCGCACGTCCCGGCGCGCGCGGGCGCCATGCTCGACGAGCTCTTCCCCGGCGACCGTAAGCGTCAGCTCGGCTGGCTGAAGCCGGCGATCATGGCCGCCCCGCGTCGCTGATCAGCGGCCGAAGAGGCGATCCAGGAGCGAGGGCTCGGCCTTGCCGGCCGCCGGCTTCTCCTCGCGGCAACGGCACCGGTCGGCCTGCGGCACGTCTCCGAGGACCTGCTCGACGTGACGTCCACAGCCGGCATAGGTGGGTTTCTCGCACTGGGAGCAACGGACGCGCTGACACATGAGGGGGACTCCTTTTCGGGTTGGAGCCGCCGGCGCGCCGAAAGGGTTCACACCACGCAGCGGCGCGCCGCCTTGCAGCGCTTCTCGCTGATGTCGACGCCGATCGCGTCGAGGCCCATCGCATTCGCCACCGCGAGCACGGTGCCCTTGCCGCAGAACGGATCGACGACGACGCGCGTCGCGGTCGCCTTCACGAGGTAGCGGCACGCGACGCGGCACGCCTCGGTCCCCATCGCGCGGCTCCACGGCATCGCGCCCGCTTCGGGCAGGACGTCGGGCGCGTGGCTGTGGACGCCCGCCCCCTGCCCCCGCACGAAGCACAGCATGTGGCTGTAGCTCGGCCTCCCGAGCGCGATCGTGCCCGGCGGCTTCCGGCACACGATCGTGTGCCAGAGGAGCGTCGCGCCCGCGGCGTCGCCGGCGAGATGCACGAGGTGTCCCTTGTCGATCCACGCGCCGCCGTGGCGGATGTCGCTCTGGAAGAAGATCGCGACGCCGTCCTCCGGCACCCACGTGATCGCGCGGCGCGCGGCCTCCACGAACCACGCCTTCCACGGCTCGAGCGCCATCCCGGACATCTCGGAGACGTCGGGCAGCGAGGTGACGACGCTCGCGCCCGGCGGAGGCGCGTTCTCCTCCATCCATTGAAGCGCGTCGGCGGCGACGACGATTCGCGACGGCATTCACACCACCTTCGGCTCTTCGACCAGGTCGATCGAGCGCCAGCGGCCGGAGAGGAACCGCGCTCCGAGCGCGGTGGCGACGAGCCCGAGGTACGCGCACATCGAGAGCACGACCGCCACCTCCCCGCCCCCGCGCACGACGACGAGCACGTACGCGAGCGGCGTGAAGACGAACCACGCGAGGAGCACGCGCGCGCCCATCGACCACGTCGTGTCGCCGGCCGCCCGGAGCGCTTCGGAGAACGTCATCCCGAGGCCGTCGAAGATCTGCCAGAGGGCGGACATCACGAGCATCGTCGAGCCGACGGCGACGAGCGCCTCGGCCGGGACGTCCCGCGGCGCGAACGCGCCGATCAGGCGCGCGGGCGCGAGCAGGTAGAGGAGCCCGATCGAGAGCATCCAGCCACACGCCGTCAGCGCGGTCCGCCGCACGATCGCGGGCACGCGGTCCTTCTCGCGCCCGCCGATCGCCTCGCCGACGAGGATCGCGCCGGCGGAGGCGATCCCGAACGCGGGCATGAACGAGACGGAGTTGATCTGCATGACGACGTTCAGCGCGGCGAGCGTCGTCGTGCCGAGATGCGCGACGACGACGTTCACGAACACGGAGTACGCCGCGAACTCGACGAACCAGTTGATCCCGTTCGGGAGCCCGAAGCGGATCACGCGGAGGAGCTCCGTTCCGGTGAGGTCACCGAGCCGGACGCGCGGCGCCTCTTCGGTGCCCGCGCGACGGAAGAACAGGCTCGCCACCGTCGCGAAGCCGAGCGCGCTCGCGACGACGCTCGCCCACGCCGATCCCGCGACGCCCCAGCCCGGCAGGCCGAGATGCGGCTCGATCAGGAGCCAGCAGAGCGCGACGTTCGTGACCATCGTGACGACGCCCGCGACCATCGCGACGCGCGTGTTGCCGAGACCGCCGTACCAGTTGCCGAGCGCTTCGGTCGCGACGACGAACGGCACCGAGAGGAGCCGGATCGCGATGTACGTCTGCATCGCGGAGCGCACGTCCGGCGCGTAGTCGAGCCGCGCGAGGACGGCCGCGACGAGCGGGATCGCCGCGATCGCGAGCGCGCCCGCGAGCACGGCGACGACGAGGCCGTAGTACGCGTACCGCCGCGCGGCGCCGAGCTCGCCGCGCCCGCGCAGCTGCGCGGCGAAGCTCTGGAGGATGAACACCGTCCCCATCGGCAGCATCACCATCGAGAACGTGTTGAGCGCGCCGGTCGTGACCGCCGCGAGCGCCGACTCGCCGAGCGGCGCGACGAGGAGCGCGTCGGTGAAGCCGATCACCGACTGCGTCGCGCGCGCGAGGACGATCGGCCACGCGAGCGCGAGCAGCTGCTTGTACTCGGACGACGGCGCCATCGAGGGCTCCGCACCATAGTCCGAATCGCGCGGCGGGGGAGATCGGGCGCGCTCCGGACGTAGACCGGTCCGGAGGCTCTTCCCATGCGCAAGATCGTCACCTTCGCCGTGTCCGCTGTCGCCCTCTCCTTCGCGTTCGCCGCGAGCGCTCCGCCGAGCGACGCGAAGGAGTACGGCTCGTGCGGCTTCGACTCGGACTGCCACCCGGGCGTGAAGTGCAACTCCGGCAAGTGCGCCGACAGCGCCGGCAGCAAGTGCGGGTTCGACTCGGACTGCGGCGGCGCCAAGTGCAACAGCGGGAAATGCGCGAACGCGCCCGACGGCAAGTGCGGCTTCGACTCGGACTGCGGGAAGGGCGGCAAGTGCAGCAGCGGCAAGTGCCGCTGAATCAGGGGCAGGCCGGCTCTTCGTCGCCGACGACGAAGACCGACGCGCCGTAGCAGCCGCAGAACGTCGCGACCGGTGCGCCGGTGAGCTGCTCGGCGCTCGCCATCGACGTGAGCGTGTCGCACGCGTCGCCTTCGCTCGGCCACGCGTACGCGCATGTGCCGAGCGCGGGCTCGCCGCTCCGGTTCTCGACGACGACGCCGGGAGGCACCGTCGCCGTGTGCCGGTTCGCGCCGAGGAGGACGACGCGCTGGAGCGCGGCTCCGGCGCGCGCCGAGATGACCCAGCTCGTCGCCGCGTGCGCGGAGAGGACGAGGACGTGCGGCGCGCTCCGCGTGTCGACGACGCTCGCGACGCCGAGGCGCGTCTCGTATACGCCGAGGAAGTGGACTTCGGGCGAGCCCGGCACCGTCGCGCGATAGGTCGAGGGCTGCGCGGGCTGATCGAAGCCGCAGTCGAGCGCGGCGACGGTCGCGGGCGGGACGACGACCGCGCCGTCGGCGACGGTTCCCGCGTCGGACGTCGCAGGGGGCTTCGTCCCCCCGCCGTCCCCCGTGCTCCAGGGGGCGGGAGCACCCCACGAGCCACGCTCGGGGATCGGCTCCTGGCCGCTGCCGTAGCCGTCGCCGGACGGGACGTAGGCCGCGGCGGGCGACACGGACACCCGAGAATCATCGTCACTGCACGCGGTGACGACGAGCGCGCAGCCGACGGCGACGAGAGCGACGGGGACGACGAGCGTGGTGTTGATCATGCGGTGGCCTCCCTTGGTGGCGGGGAGGAGTGCACCGGTCGTGCCGCTCACCGCATCGTGCTCGTCAGAGAGCGAGAGAGAACAGGGAACGGGCAACAGGCAACAGGCAATGTCGGAAGGCGCTCTCCGACCATTGCCCGTTGCCGGTGCCCTGTTTCCTGTTTCCTGTTCTTCTCTTCTCTTCTCTTCTCGCGGTGAGCGCGAGCGTCCAGGAGCTTGTCGTCACCGCGCGCGGCTGAGAAGGATCCAGAACCCGAGGAACAGCACACCGATGACCGCCGCGAACGCGAGGACGACGATGATGCCCGGCGTCTCGCCCTTCGCCGCCTTCGCGCCCGCGCTCGCGAGCGGCGGCGCTTCTTCGACCGGGCCGCGCATGTCGGCGATCCGTTTCGACGCGATGACGGACACGATCGCGAGGAGCGCGGCCGACATGAAGATCTGGATGACGCGGCCGATGAAGGGATTCGCCCCTGGACCGACGGAGCGGCCGACCCACGTGGAGAGCAAGGCGAGCACGGCCGTCGTCACTCCGACATGCGTGGCGACAACCCGCGCCACCGCGCCGCGCTGGTCGGCGGGCACGGATTTCATGCCCCAGACCAGCAGGACGAAGATCGCGAGGAGCCCGATTCCGAGGGTCGGTGTCGGGTCGAGGAGGGGGCTCCACATGGCGCTCGGCATCCAACCACGTCGCCCTTCTCTCGTGTAGAGTGCGCCCGTGATGAAGCACGTTTTTTCCTTCGGAGAAGGCAAGGCGGAAGGCGATCCGACGCGGCGAGATCTGCTCGGAGGCAAGGGCGCAGGGCTCGCCGAGATGACGTCGCTCGGGCTCCCGGTGCCGCCCGGCTTCACCATCTCGACCGACGCGTGCCGGCACTTCACCTCGACCGGCAACATGCCGGAGAGCCTCCAGCCCGCGGTCGACGAAGCGCTCGCGCTCCTCGAGCAGCGCCTCGGCATGCGCTTCGGTGACCCGAGCGCGCCCCTCCTCGTCAGCGTCCGCTCCGGCGCGCGCGCGTCGATGCCGGGGATGATGGATACGATCCTGAACCTCGGGCTCAACGAGGCGACCTGCAAGGGCCTCGGCGAGAAGACGGGCAACGCCCGCTTCGCGCTCGACGCGTTCCGCCGCTTCATCGCGATGTACTCCGACGTCGCGCTCGGCGTGCACCGCGAGCACTTCGAGCACGCACTCGACGAAGCGCGTGGCCGCGTCGCGAAGGGCCGCGGGATCGACGTCACGAAGCTGAACGCCGAAGAGCTCCGCCGCAAGGTCACCGACGCGGACATCCCGGAGGAGGAGCTCCGCGAGGTCATCAAGATCTTCAAGGCGATCGTGAAGGAGAAGACCGGCAAGCACTTCCCCGAGGAGCCGCGCGAGCAGCTCTGGGGCGCGATCCGCGCCGTGTTCCACTCCTGGAGCAACCCGCGCGCTCAGGTCTACCGCAAGATGCACGACATCCCCGAGAGCTGGGGAACTGCGTGCAACGTGCAGGCGATGGTGTTCGGCAACCTCGGTGACACGAGCGCCACCGGCGTCGCCTTCACGCGCGACCCGTCGACCGGCGAGCGGAAGCTCTACGGCGAGTGGCTGCCGAACGCGCAAGGCGAGGACGTCGTCGCCGGCATCCGCACGCCCTTCCCGCTCCGCTCGACCGGCAAGGGTCCGGATGACTCGCTCGAGAAGCGCATGCCGGAGCCGTACAACCGGCTCGTCGAGATCTCGAACCGCCTCGAGAAGCACTTCCGCGACATGCAGGATCTGGAGTTCACGATCCAGGAGGGCAAGCTCTACATGCTGCAGTGCCGCTCCGCGAAACGGACCGGCAAGGCGGCCGTGCGTGCCGCCGTCGAGATGGTGAAGGAAGGCCTCATCACGAAGGAGATCGCGATCGCGCGCGTCGATCCGGCGTCGCTCGACCAGCTCCTCCACCCCACCCTCGATCCGAAGGCACCGAAGAAGCTCCTCGCGCGCGGCCTCTCCGCGAGCCCCGGCGCGGCGCAGGGTCAGATCGTGTTCTCCGCCGACGAGGCCGAGCGCCTCGCGGGACAGGGACTCGCGGTCGTCCTCGTCCGTGTCGACACGTCGCCGGAGGACATCCACGGAATGAAGGCGGCGCGCGGGATCCTGACGGCGCGCGGGGGCATGACCTGCGTCGCAGGGGACACGCGCGTCCTCACCAGCGCCGGCCTCCTCACGGCCGAGGAGACGTTCGCGCGCTTCGAGCAAGGCGAGCCGCTCCGCATCCTGTCGTTCGACGCGCGGAAGATGCAGCCCGTCTGGCGCGAAGTGATCGCGGCCGGGAAGAAGCCGTCGAAGGTGGTCGGCGTCTCGGTGAGCCAGACGGGGCGAGTCGACGAGAACACGCTGCGCCTCACGTCGGACCACAAGATGATGGTCCTCGAGAACCGCCGGCTCGCGAAGCAGCCGCTCGCGGACGTCCTCGCGAAGGATACGTTCGTCAGCGTCGTCGGTGAGGTGCCGCCGCTCTCCGCTTCGCAGGTCTCGCCGTCGCTCGCGTACGTCGCGGGCGCGATCCTGTCGGACGGCTACGTGATGCTGAAGCCGACGAAGGGCTCGGTGACCTTCGTCCAGAAGCCGACGCCGGAGAAGGCGGAGTTCATCGCGGCGGTCGAGCAGTCGTTCGAGCGCGCGTTCGGCGTCCCGTTCTCCTACGTGCGCGAGCGCTCCGAGAAGGCCGTCCTGCGCGGGCGGGTCATCGAAGGAAGCGTCGAGGACCGGATCTGCTTCCGCCGCGAGCCCGCGGCGAAGCTCGCGGAGATCCGCGACGACCTCGTGGGCTGGGTGCTCACGCTCGACCGGACGGCGCTCCTCCACTTCCTCGCGGGCTACGTCGACGGCGACGGAACGTACGCCGAGGAGTCGAGCGCGGTCCGGCTCCAGATCACCCTCTCGGGAGCGAAGCCGGGCATGCTGGAGGGCGTCGCCATGGCGTGCCTCCGGCTCGGCATCGTCCCGCAGGTGACGACGAACCGGGACGCGTTCAACGTCCAGATCGCGGAGCACGTCGAGGACATCCTCGCGTTCACGAACCGCGTGCGTCCGGAGATCCCGACGCGCGGCTACGCCTCGCGGTGCCTCTCCGTCCGCAGCGTGTTCGCGGACATCGAGACCGACGTGAACTTCATGGGCCGCGCCCGTGAAGGCATTCGCCGGAACATCATGTTCGGCGTCGACAAGATCGCGCGCGACTACCTCCCGCTCTGCCCGCCGGGCGCGAAGGCCGAGCTCGAGGCGCTCCTCGCGTCGCCGCTCCGCTCCTTCCGGGTGAAGCAGACCGAGGAGGCCACCGACGCGACCGTCTACAACTTCGAGGTCGACGCGACGGACGAGATCGACAAGTGCTTCGTCGTCTTCTCGAGCCGTCTCACGCCCGTCCTCGTGTCGAACAGCCACGCCGCTGTCGTCGCACGCGGGATGGGCAAGCCGTGCGTCGCGGGCTGCTCCGCGCTCAGCATCAGCTACCCGGAGCAGACCGTCACGATCACGCTCTACGACGACGACGGCCGCCCGACCGAGAACGTCACGCTCAAGAAGGGCGAGGTAATCACGATCGACGGCGGCGCCGGCCACGTCTACCTCGGCGCGGTCCCGACCGTGAACGCCGGTCAGACCGGCGAGTTCGCCGAGCTGATGGGCTGGGCCGACGAGGTCCGCGTCCTCCGCGTCCGCGCGAACGCCGACACCCCGCTCGATGCGAAGATCGCGCGCGGCTTCGGCGCGGAAGGCATCGGCCTCTGCCGCACGGAGCACATGTTCTTCGACGAGGAGCGCATCCGCGCCGTCCGTGAGATGATCCTCGCCGACGACGTCGCCTCGCGCGAGAAGGCGCTCGCGAAGATCCTCCCGCACCAGAAGCGGGACTTCGTCGAGATCTTCCGCGAGATGAAGGGGCTGCCCGTCACGATCCGCCTCCTCGACCCGCCGCTCCACGAGTTCCTTCCGCAGGAGAAGAAGCAGATCGACGAGCTCGCTGGGCTCATGAACGTGACGGCGGCGCGGATCGAGCAGCGGATCAAGGACCTCCACGAGTTCAACCCGATGCTCGGCCATCGCGGCTGCCGCCTCGCGATCACCTACCCGGAGATCTACGCGATGCAGGTGCGCGCGATCCTCGAGGCGGCCGCGGACGTCGTCGCGGAGGGCGCGAGCGTCCATCCCGAGATCATGATCCCGCTCGCGATGACGCGGGAAGAGCTCACACGCATGCGCCAGATCGTCGACAAGGTCGCCGAGGACGTCTTCGCGAAGCGTCCGAAGGTGCCCTTCTCGTTCGGCACGATGATCGAGCTCCCACGGGCGGCCGTCCGCGCGAACGACCTCGCGACTGTCGCCGAGTTCTTCTCCTTCGGCACGAACGACCTGACGCAGTGCACGATGGGTCTTTCGCGCGACGACGCCGGCAAGTTCCTCCCCGCCTACGTCGAGACCGGCATCTTCCAGAAGGACCCCTTCGTCACGATCGACGTCGACGGCGTCGGCGCGCTCGTGAAGATGGCGGTCGAGCGCGGCCGGGGTGTGAAGAACGCGCTGAAGTGCGGCGTCTGCGGCGAGCACGGCGGCGATCCGGAGAGCATCAAGTTCTTCCACGCCGCCAAGCTCGACTACGTGTCGTGCTCGCCGTTCCGCGTGACGATCGCTCGCCTCGCAGCAGCGCAGGCCGAGGTCGCCTCGCGCAAGGGCGGCAAGGCGGGCGGAGTCGGTACGGCCTGAATCGACGGCGCGTGTGACGCGGCGCTTGCACGTAGCCGTGCCGCGGCACAATGTTCCTTGTCCACCGCCGAACCAGGATGGCGCGCGACTTCTTCCAGGAGCACGGCGAGCTGCCTTCGCTCGTCCGCCTCGTCTTCGACGCGGTCGATCAGGACGAGATGGATCGCCACGAGGCGACATCCGTCGCGCGGCGCGGCTTTGCCGCGCGCGCGAAGCGCAGGAGCGACCGCCCCTCCTCCGCGGACAAGACCGACTCGAACCGGCCCCCGCTCCTCAGCACGATCGACCTGAAGAGCGTCGGCGGCCGTGCGCTCGTGACGGGCGCGGGCGCGGGCGTGGTCGGGTTCGTCGGCATCGCGCGGTTCGGCGTCCCCTTCCAGGCATCGCTCGCGCTCGGGATCATCGCCGTCGCGGCCGCGGTCGTGTCGGTTCCCGTCGTGCCCGCCGTCCGGCACCGGCTCGCGCTCCGCCGCGCGAGCCGGCAGTTCGAGGTGTGCGTGAGCCCGAACGATCTCGTCGTCCGCTCGGGGAAGACCGTGCTTCGACAGTGGAACCTCGCGGCCGTGAGCGCGGTGCGCGTCGAGCGGCGGCGCCTCGTCGTCGACGGGACCGACGGCGCGTCGCGCATCCTTCCGATCCGCTTCGTGAAGGAAGAGGACGTGAGCGGCATCGTCACGCGCACGCGCACGTTGATCGAAGAAGCGCGGGCGCTGAACAAGAAGGCGCCTTCATCGAAGCGTTGAGGCACTCGCCGCCGGTGGCGGTGCCTGCGCGGCGATGAGCATCGCCGCCTCGTGCGCTTCGGTCGTGTCGGCGATCCCCGGGAGGCGATCGGAGTCGCCGGGTCGCTCGCCGGCGCGGAGCGCGTCGAGCACGCCCGCGAGGTACGGCACGAGGAGCGGAGGGCCGAGCGCACCAGAGCTCGTCTGCTCGAGCGCCTCGAGGCGACGCTTCGTCTGCGCGTCGTGGGTGTGCCACTCGACCGGCGACGCGGTCGGATCCGCCTCACACCCGCGGATCATCGCGGTCACACCGCCTCCGCAGGCCGTGATCCGGGTCGTGTCGGCGCCGCCGTCGAGCGAGAGCCGGAGCGAGACGAGCGCGCCGCCTTCGTAGCGGAGGATCGCGACCGCGCCGGTCTCCGCCGCGATGCCGGGCCGCGAGAGGGTCATCCCCGAGACGCTCGCGATGCGCCGGCCGAGCGCCCACGTGATCGCGTCGATCGCGTGGATCCCGATCGAGAGGAGCGCGCCGCATCCCCAGGTGCTCTCGCGCGCGCGGAAGTACTCGTCGTCGCGGCCCCAGGCGAGGTCGCAGGAGACGACCGGCGCAGGGCCGAGCTCGCCGCGCGCGATCGCGGTCCGGAGCGCGCGGAGACCGCGGCCGGCGCGCCACTGCACGATCGGCACGCAGGCCGGGAGCGAGAGGAGCGTCGCGAGCTCGGACTCGCTCGTCGCGACCGGCTTCTCGACGAGCACGACGCGCCCGGAGCGCGCGAGCTGCCGCGCCTGCTCGACGTGGACGCTCGGCGGCGAGCACACACACCCGAGCTCGGCGTCGCGCGCGAGGAGCTCTTCGAGCGTCGCCGCCGCGCGCGAGCCGGTCGCCTCCGCGAGCGTGCGGGCCCGCGCGAGGTCGGGGTCGTAGATCCCTTCGAGCCGGACGCCGGCGGCGCGGAGCGCGAGGGCATGGAGGAGGCCGGACGCACCGGCCCCGGAGATGACGGCAGACTGGACTCGTGAGGTGGTCACGAGAGAAAGGATGGTGCGCGGTCGGTCGGCGCGCACCAGACATGAAATGACACCGCATCGGGGGAGCGAGTCTCTCGCGGCAGCAAGGTGCGCGACCTGGAGGCTCGAATGGCGCGAGCAGGTCCCCCCGCGCACACCATCGCATTGCGGTTACCACGCATAGACGATGCTTGGTCGCCGTGCTTTCCTCCTTGAGTCGACGCGTGCGACGCAAGCGACCTGAAAACACGGGAGGGCCGAATGACGTACCAAGCGAATGCCGTTGGTTCAACGCCGGGCATCGAAGGCGACACGACGATCAACACAGCTAATGGTGTCAAGGCGACGCCGACTGCAGGCGCCTCCGCGGTGTACGCCACCGTTTCCGGGGCGGGCGCAGCTCTCCATGGATACGCGTCGGGTGGTTACGACAACAGTTGGGCGATCTACGGCTCCAACGTGAACACGTACGGGTACGGCCTCTACGCGAGCGCCACGGGCAACCAGGGAATCGGGGCGTACGGCTTCGGTTGGGAGGCCGGCCTCTCTGGTTACGCTACAAGGGCGTGATCGCTGCGTCGAATGCGAGCAACGGCTACGGCCTGTACGCGCTGGGGTACACCAACAGTGCGACCGCTGGTCGATTCGCGGGCAACGTGGACGTGACCGGGAGCTTCACTGCGTCTTCGAAGAGCTTCTTGATCGACCACCCGAGCGACCCTTTGAATCAGTATCTCGAGCACAGTTGTGTCGAATCGGCGGACAGGAAGACGGTGTACGACGGCTTTGGTGTCGCCGACGATTCTGGCGTGCTCGAGGTAGTCCTCCCCCCATACTTCGAGGCGCTCAATCGCGATGTGCGATATCTTCTCTCGCCCGTCGGCGCGCCTGCGCCCACCCTCCATGTCCGTGACGAGCTGCGAAACGGGAAGTTCGTGATTGCCGGCGCCGAGCCACGGCAGAAGATCTGCTGGCTGGTGACGGGCGTGCGGAATGATGCCTACGCAAAGGCACATCCGATCGTGGTCGAGCGCGAGAAGGCGGCGAACGATAACTGCCTGTTCCTCCACCCTGTCGAGCACGGACAACCACCCGAGCGAGGCGTCACGTACGAAGCCGAGCAGCGTGCGCGTGAACGCGCCGCGCAGCAAGGGCCCGCGCTCGATCCTCACGGCGCGGTGAGGGATGGAGGGACGCCATGATCGCGAAGGTCTCCGCCCGCGCGGGGCTCGCGACGTTGACCGTGATCTGGGGGGTGCTCCTCGCGTGCGGCAAGGTCGCGGGGGACGAGGATGCAGTCGACGGCGATTTCGACGCGGGCGAGGACGGCGGGGTCGCGCTGGCGGACGCGGCGTTGTGGGACGCTCGGATCCTGGAGGTGGAAGGGATCAAGCGGACGGACGCGACGAGCCTCGTGACGGATCCGGCGACGTGTAGCGCCCACACGCAGTGCGACTGTGACGAAGACGGCTTCGCGAGCCTGGATTGTCCTGTCGATGCCGGCAGCCTCCTCTCCGCGCGCGGAACCCCGCTGAGGCCGGGAGACTGTGACGACCTCGACCCGCTTCGCTTTCCGGGGCAGTCGTACGTGGTCGACCCACCTCCCCCTGGCCGCGACGGCGACTGGAACTGCGATCGCTTCGAAGAACACTGGCGCGAGAGCAGGGTGCGCGGCGCCGCCTGTATCCTCGAAGACCGAAGCTGTCAGGTCGGCTTTCAAGGATTCATGGGCCGAGTTGCGTGCGGCGCGCTCGGTGATCTCGCCGAGTGCCAGCTCGCTCCACAGAATCCCGAGGGCTGCGGCCCGGTGCTGGTGGGAATCGCGCGACAGCCCTGCCGCTGACGACTTCCTCGCGTCGCAGCGTTTCGAGCGTGGCGCGCTACGGCGGGTCGAGGGTGATGCCCTCGTAGACATCATCGACCGCGATCTCGATGGCCGGGACAGCGAGCTTCATCCGTTCTCCCGCGCGGTAGTCGCGCTCATCCCAGCCCGTCGCCGTGCGCTCCACGACGGTGAGTCTCTGCGAGCGATGCGAGACGAACACCACGGCCCTCAGCGAAGGGATCTGCTTGTACTGGCTCAGCTTGTCGCCCCGATCGTAGTCCTCGGTGGACCTGCTCGTGACCTCGACGAGCAACGTCGGGTTCGCGACGGCGTTCGGGTCGATCGACGGCGACTTCGGTTCGCCGCAGACGACCGAGACGTCCGGAAACGTGCTGAGGTCGGTGGCCTCTACGCGCACCTTCATGTCTGAGGTGGCTGTCTTGCAGGTCTTGGGCAGGCGGGAATAGAGCAGCCCAATCATGGCTGCACTGAGCTGCGCATGGGCACGCGTACCGCCCGCCATCGCGTAGATCACGCCCTCCTGGTACTCGAGGCGCAGGTCGCTCATCTCGAGCGCGCGCAGATACTCCTCGTACGAGTAGTGGAGACGACGCGCCGTGCTCACGATCGAATCATACTCCGGCGCTGGCCCTTCGCCAGCGCCCGTCCCTGAACGCGCGAACGCCGCTGGCGACGAAAAGGCGCACGCCGATCCTCACCCGGTTCGGTGGATGGGCTGACTAGCACCGGACGCCCTTCGACACCGCCTGGGTCCTCCCGCTCGACGCGTCGTCGATGCGCCTACGCGCTCGCGGCGAGCGACTCGTCCGCAGCCGCGATCGTCGCGTCGATGTCCGTTTCCGTGTGCGCCGCGCTGAGGAACGCGGCCTCGTACTGCGACGGCGGCCAGTAGTGGCCGCGCGAGAGCATCTGGCCGTGCCAGCGGCCGAAGCGCTTCGTGTCGCTCTTCACCGCGTCGTCGAACGAACGGACCGGGCCACGCGTGAAGAACATCGTGATCATCGAGCCGACGCGCTGGATGCACGCCTCCACGCGGTGCTTCTCGACGCTCGCGCGCATCCCCGCTTCGAGCCGCGCGCCGAGCGCTTCGAGCTTGTCGTAGACGCTCTTGTCGAGCCGCGCGAGGAGCGCGAGCGCGGCGCTGACGGCGACCGGATTCCCGCTCAGGGTGCCCGCTTGGTAGACCGGGCCGAGCGGCGCGACCTTCTCCATGATCTCGCGACGACCGCCGTAGGCGGCGAGCGGCATGCCTCCGCCGATGATCTTGCCGAGCGTCGTCATGTCCGGACGGATCCCGGCGCGCTCCTGCATGCCGCCGCGCGCGACGCGGCTGCCGGTCATGACCTCGTCGAAGATCGAGACCGCGCCGCTCTCCTTGCACAGCTTCACGATCGCCTCGAGGAAGCCGGGCACCGGCGGGACGACGCCCATGTTGCCGACGACGGGCTCGACGATGACGGCGGCGATCTCCTTGCCGCGCGTCGCGAAGAGCTGCTCGAGCGCCGCGACGTCGTTGTAGGGCAGCGTGATCGTGCCCTTCGCCGTCGGCGCGGGGACGCCGGCGGAGTCGGGGACGCCGAAGGTGAGCGCGCCCGAGCCCGCCTTCACGAGGAGGAAGTCGGCGTGGCCGTGGTAGCAGCCCTCGAACTTCACGATCGCCTCGCGGCCGGTGAAGCCGCGCGCGACGCGGAGCGCCGCCATGCACGCTTCGGTGCCGCTCGAGACGGCGCGCATCATCTCGATCGACGGATAGAGCTCGATCACCTTCTCGGCGAAGTCGATCTCGAGCTCGGTCGGCGCGCCGTAGCTCGTGCCGTTCTTCGCCGCGCTGGTGATCGCCTCGACGACGGCGGGATGCGCGTGCCCGAGGATCATGGGGCCCCACGAGCCGACGTAGTCGGTGTAGCGCTTCCCGTCCGCACCGAAGAGGTACGCGCCCTCTGCCCGCGAGATGAACACGGGCTTTCCGCCGACGGAACGGAACGCGCGAACGGGGCTGTTCACGCCGCCGGGGATCACGCGCTCGGCGCGCGCGAGAAGCTCGATGCTCTTCGGGTCGCTCATGGGACCCGACGTTAGCAGACCCGGGAAGCCTTCCCGAATGGTGATCTCGTCGTGCGCAAGCCAAGGGCGGTCCGTCGCTCGTGGCCTGCGAAGACGCGGCTGACCTTCGTGGCACACGCCGTGCTGCTCGACCACGCATGTCCAGCCGCGCCGTCCTCCTGGTCCTCCTGTCCGCCATGACCGCCGCTTGCTCCGGCGAGGCTTCGTCGGACGTCCAAGCGATTCCGGCCGAAGCCCCCGCTCCGACCGGCGAGCCTGGGTAGGCAGCAGGCGAACCGGAGCGGGGCCGCGAGGAAGCGCCGGGCGCGGGGCCCGGCGACGCTGGGCCGCAAGCGAGCGCCGCCGACGCCGGCGCCGAGGCGTCGACCCCGAACGAGCCGCGGCCCCCGCTCGAGGCTTCCCTCGCGCTCTGGCTCGACCCGAATGCGCTCGTGACGGCCGACGCTGCCGGCCACGTCAGCAACTGGGGCGACCGGACGGGGAAGGCGACGATGACGTTCCCGCTGCCACCGCCGTCGGGCGTTCCCACGGTCGACCCGGTCGGGATCCGCGGACACAAGGCGATTCGGCTCGACAGCAGCCCCAGGGCGCGCGGAAAAGGCACCCTTTCAGCCGCGATCGACACGCGGCCGGTCGCCTTCTTCCTCGTCGGCCAGACGATCGCGAGCACGTCGTTGGAACGGATCCTCTGGACGAGCCTGCCGAGCGGCGTGTTCGAGATCGAGAAGACGAAGAACGACACGATCCAGGTCTGGTCGGTCCTCGGCGGTACGCTCAACTTCGTTCCGACGGGAAATGTGACGAACGTGTCGGCGATGCCTCACGTGTTCTGCGTCCGGCGGAAGGGAGCGCAGATCGAGATCCGCGTCGACGGCAGCGCGACGTCGACCACCGATCCGAACGGTGTCGTCAATGTCCTCGGCAAGGACGTCTACTTCGAGCTGCCGATCATGGGCGACGCGCTCGTCTACGACGCCGACCTGACCCCCGCGGACGTGACGTCGGTCGAGTCGTACCTGAAGACGAAGTACAGCCTCTGAGAGACTGTCCGGGCAGGAAGCCCTCGCTAGTTGCCGTAGGGGTTCGGGTGGAGCTCGGGCCGCGCCGTCGTTGCGGGCGGCGCGACCGTGGTGTTCGTCGCGGGCGGCGCGGGCCTGCGTCCCCCACCGGTGCGCGGCACCTTCGCGGTCCCGCCCGTGCTCGTGCCCGTGCCCGTGCCCGTGCCCGTGCCCGTGCCCGAAGGAGCGCTCACGCTCGCCACCCCGCTCGGCCCCGAAGAAGCAATCGCACCCGCACCCGCACCCGCACCCGCACCCGAAGAAGCGCTCGCGCTCGCAACAGCGCTCACAGTCGCGCTCGCAACAGCGCTCGCAGTCGCGCTCGGACTCGCGTTCGCGTTCGCGTGCCGCCCCCTCAACCCGAACCCGAGCCCCACCGCCACCACGATCACCGCCCGCCCGATCAC
>JBDHVE010000042.1:0-59176 GCA_039809485.1 Polyangiaceae bacterium
CCTCGTGGCGACGGGGCTCGCGCTCTTCGCGCACGACGGGGACCGGAGGCGGATCCTTCGCGCGGCGCGCTTCGGCCGCGTCCTGCGTCGCGTCCTGCGAGGCGCCGAGGTGATCGGCGAGGAGGCCCGCGACGATGCTCTCGACGTTCTCGTGCGTGAGCAGGCGGCGGGCGACCGCGACGTGCATCGGGTCCGGCGTCTTGCCGACGTACGCATCGGCCAGGAACGCGACGAGATCGGTCTCGGCGCGCGTCTTCAGCTCGCCCGCGGTGGGGAGCGTCTTCTCGATCGGCCGGATCTTGTACGTCAGCCGGAGCATGTAGAGGTGGCCGACGTCCTTCGGACCGACCACCGAGATCGCGGTGCCCGTCTTGCCGGCGCGCCCGGTGCGGCCGGTGCGGTGCACGTAGTACTCGGCCGACTCCGGGAAGTCGGCGTTGATGACGTGCGTGAGGTGCGAGATGTCGATCCCGCGCGCGGCGACGTCGGTGGCGACGAGGAAGCGGAGCTTGCCCTCGCGCGTGCGCGCCATGATGCGCTCACGCTCCTTCTGCTCGAGATCGCCGTTCAGCCACTCGGCGTCGTAGCCCTTGTTCTTGAGGGCTTCGGCGACGCGCTCCGTCTCGTCGCGCGTGTTGCAGAAGACGATCGCGCTCTCGGGGTCCTCGACCTCGACGATGCGCACGAGCGCAGCGCGCTTGTCGCCCTCGCGGACGAGATAGACGTAGTGCGCGATCTCGAGCGCGCCGACGCTGTCGGAAGACAGCGTGATCCACTCCGGGTCGCGGAGGTGCCGCTGTGCGAGGCGCTCGACGTCGGGCGGGAGCGTCGCGCTGAAGTAGAGGCCCTGGCGTTCGGTGGGGAGCGCCTCGATGATCGCGTTGAGCTCCTTCGCGAAGCCCATCGAGAGCATCTCGTCCGCTTCGTCGAGCACGAAGATGCGGATGTTCGACGTGTCGAGCGTCCCGCGTCGGATGTGATCGAGCACGCGGCCGGGCGTGCCGACCACGATCTGGGCGCCGCCCTGGAGGAGCTCGACCTGGCGACCCATCGGCGCGCCGCCGTAGACGGGGACGATCTTCGTGCCGCGGACCTCGCCGAGCTTCTCGAGCTCGCGGGAGATCTGGAGCGCGAGCTCGCGGGTCGGCGAGAGGATCAGCGCCTGGACGTTGGGCTGGGACTTCTTGACGAGCGCATCGAGGATCGGGAGACCGAACGCGGCGGTCTTGCCGGTTCCGGTCCGGGCCTGGACGACGAGGTTCTTCCCGCGGGACGCCGGGTCGAAGACGGCGACCTGCACCGGGGTCGGGTGCACGTAGCCGAGCGTGTCGACCGCCTTTCGGATGTCCGGGCTGAGGGCGAGGGCGTCGAACGTGGGCCGCGCCGCCGGCGTTTCGGTTTCTTCGGGGCGCGGGCTCGCGACAAGAGGCTGGTTCATGCGGGGGCTACCTTATAAACGAGTCGACCTCGCGACGCACGGGGGCAAGCGCCTCCCCCCGTCGCCGGGCGGTGGCCTCGGCTGCGCGGTCGAGCCGCGTCATCGCGGCGAGGGCTTCCGGGCCGTTCGGCTCGGTGTTGCAGGCGCTCTCGGCGTCTCTCCAGGCCGAGGTGAGCTCGCTCCGCTTGGCGCGGTACGCGGACTCGGCGGCGGTCGCGTCGTGCGCGCCGGCCGCTTCGGCGGTGGCGCGCTCGAGACCGGTCGCGAGGAATTCGAGGCCCTTCCGGCAGGGCTCGCTACGGATCGCACGGGCGCCTCGGTCCTCGGGAGCGAGGAAGAGGACGCGCACGACCTGCGCGATGTTCGAGATGGTGAACGCTGCCGTGAGCAGGATGTACGTCGCGTAGAGGACACGGGTGATTCGACGCGCGCGCTGGTCCGGGGGCGTCGAAGTCTTCTCCACGCGTGCCGGTGTAGCGCTGGCTCGCCGCATGCGTCAATCTGCGAAGCCATGTCCGAGCTTTCCGGTCTGGTGGCCCTGGTGACGAATGCGGGCACGGGCGAAGGCAGTGCGATCGCGCTGTCCCTCGCTGCGCGCGGGGTTTCCGTGGTCGTCGCGGGGCCCGAGGAACGGCGCCTCGGCGAGCTCGTGGGCGAGATCGCCTGTGCTGCCGGGAAGGCGCGGCACGTCGTCGGCGACGCGGCCGACCCGGCGGACGTCGCGGCGTTCGTCGGAAAGGCCCAGGAGGCGTTCGGCGCCCTCCACATCGTCGTCGCCGACCTCGGCGTCGCCGAGCAGGTGTTCCGCACCGCCGTCCCGCAGATGGCGCCGCCGGGGCGCCTCGTCGTCATCACCCCGGAGCGCGACACGAGCTCGCTCGAGCTGGTGGCGTCGCTCGCGCGCGAGGTCGCGAGGGCGGACCTCACGTGCAACGCCGTGGTCGTCGCGCCGGGCGAGGGGGACGACCTCGAGGCCGCCGCGCGCGTCGCGTTCTTGTGCTCGCCGCGGGCAGAGGGCCTGACGGGCGAGGTGCTCGCCGGCACGTAGGCTGCAGCTCCGCTTCGTCATGAAGCGGAACCTCGATGCGGCGCTCTCCCTGGCCGTGCTCGCTGCCGGCGGCCTCCTCGCAGCGCGATTCATCGCATCGCGGCGGTCGTTCGCGGGCAAGGTCGTGCTCGTCTGCGGCGGCTCGCGCGGGCTCGGGCGAGCGATGGCGCGCGTCTTCGTCGAACGTGGCGCGCACGTGGCGATCTGCGCCCGTGACGCGGTCGACCTCGCCGACGCGCAGCGCGAGCTCGAAGCGATCGCAGGGCGGCGCGAGGGCGGCGGCGGCGAGATCTTCGCCGACGTCTGCGATCTCCGTGACAAGCACGCCGTCGAGGAGCTCGTCGCGCGCGTCTCGACGAGGCTCGGTCCGATCGACGTCCTCGTCGCGAACGCCGCGACGATCGAGGTCGGCCCGATCGAGGTCCTCGGCCACGAGGGCTTCGAGCGCGGGATGCGCGACATCTTCTGGAGCTCGCTGAATCCGGTGCTCGCCGCCCTTCCCTCGATGCGCGCGCGGAAGACGGGCACGATCGCCTTCATCACGTCGATCGGCGGGCGGATCGGGATCCCGCACCTCGCGCCCTACTCGGCCGCGAAGTTCGCCGAAGTGGGCGTCTCCGAGTCGCTCCGCGCCGAGGTCGCGCGCGACGGCGTACGCGTCGTCACGATCGTGCCCGGTCTGATGCGAACGGGCTCGTACGCGCACGCGCGCTTCGCGGGGAGCCCGGAGGACGAGTACGTCTGGTTCGCCGCCGGCGCGACGACGCCCTTCGTCGCGATGGACGCGGACCGCGCGGCGCACCGGATCGTCTCCGCGATCGCGCGGGGCGATCGCGAGTACGTGTTCACGGTCCCGGCGCGTCTCGCGCGGCGCTTCCACGGGATCGCGCCCGGCCTCTACGCGCGCGTCTCGGAGCTCGCCGCCCGCGTGCTGCCCCGCGCCCCGGCCGCGCCGGTCCTCTTGCCGGAGGAGGGCGCGCACATCGAGGACACGTCGGGCTCGAAGGTCGTCGACGTCCTCGCCGCGCGAGGCCGAGCGCAAGGCGTCGCGCAGGGGCAGTGGGTGGAAGCGCCGGGAGCGTCGGTGCGCCGATAGAGACGAGAGTCTTCAGTCTTCAGACTTCAGCCCCAGAAGGGAGACCGAAGCTCGCAGGATGGAGCGAGCTCGCGGACGCCGCTTGACCCCGCGCCCCCCTTGCTCCATATAACTTTCAAAACTTTTTGAAAGTTTCGGTGCAGATGACCCTCGCCACCGCCCTCGACGTCCTCTCCGACACCGCCGCGCCCGAACGCGTCGGGGACCGCGCCGCTGCTCGCCTTTCCGACGTCCGCGAGCTCGTCGCCCGCGAGATGGCCGAGGTCGAGGCGCTCGTCGGTCGCCAGGTCGAGACCGGGGTCACGCCCGCGACCGACGCAGCGCGGCACCTCTTCGCCGCCGGCGGCAAGCGCATCCGTCCGCTCGCGCTCCTGCTCTCGAACGCCTGCTTCGGTCCGATCACCGCTCGCGCTCGCGAGCTCGCTGCCGCGGCCGAGCTCGTCCACATGGCGACGCTCCTCCACGACGACGTGATCGACGACGGCGATCAGCGCCGCGGCCTCCCGACGTCGCGCCGGGTCTGGGGCAACGCGGTGAGCGTCCTCGGCGGTGACCTCCTGCTCGTCGAGGCGCTCCGGCTCGGCAGCGCCGCGCACGGCGACACGTTCCGCGAGCTCATCGACACGTTGAAGCGCCTCGTCGACGGCGAGGTCGTCCAGCTCCGCGGGCGCGCGACCGTCAGCCTCGTCGAGGCGACGTACTTCGAGATCGTCCGCGGCAAGACCGCGTCGCTCTTCGAGTGGGCGATGCGCGCGGGCGGCCGCGAGGGCGGCGCGAGCCAGGTCGCCGTCGACGCGCTCGGTGCCTTCGGCGCGCACCTCGGCGTCGCGTTCCAGCTCGTCGACGACGTCCTCGACTACGACGGCGACGTCGCCGTGACGGGCAAGAGCGTCCTCTCCGATCTCTCGGAAGGGAAGATCACCCTGCCGCTCATCTACGCGGCGGAGGCCTCCGGCGGCGTCCAGGTCGACGCGCTCGTCGCGCGCGTCCGGAACGGCGACGAGGCTGCGGCCGCGGATCTCGCCGCGTGCGTGCGCGTGAGCGGCGCCTGCGACCGCGTCCGGACCCTCGCGCTCCGCGAGACGGCGAGCGCGCTCGCCTCGCTCGAAGCCATCCCCGCGTCCCGTGCCCGCGAAGTCCTCGCCGACGTCGCGAGAGGGCTCGCCGCGCGCGTGTCGTGAGGCCCGTCGTGGCGGGTTGCACGGGCGGGGCCCGATGACCTACACCGGACAAGGGGCCCCCGCGGCTTCGCGGGGAAGGGAAGTCAACGTGGCGAAGGAGAAGCGCGCTCTATGGCCCAGCGAAGCCGCGGTGAGCGACGTCGTCGGACGGCTCATCGAGTTCTGGGGCTTCAAGCGCAACATGGGCCGGATCTGGTCGGTGCTCTACCTGTCGCCGGAGCCGCTCTCGGCGGAGGACCTGCGCGAGTGTCTGGGCCTGTCGAGCGGCGCGGTCAGCATGACGCTGAACGAGCTGCTCCGCTGGGGCGTCGTGCGGAAGGTCTGGGTCCAGGGCGAGCGGAAGGACTTCTTCGCGGCCGAGGTCCAGCTCTGGCGGATGATCTCCCGCGTCTTCAACGAGCGCGAGAAGGCGGAGATCGTGATGGCGATCGAGTCGTTCGAAGAGGCGCTCGTCTCGCTCCAGAAGCTCCGGACGTCGAGCGACCCCGCGACCCGAGCGCGCGCGGAGCTGCAGTACGAACGCATCAAGCAGCTCCTCGAGCTCGCACGTCTCGGGAAGAAGCTCCTCGACACGCTCCTCGCGACGGCGAAGCTCGACGCCGAGCCGCTCGTCCGCTTCCTCCTCAAGCAGGCGCCTTCGTCGTCGCAGGCCTGACCGCGTTCGCGCTCCTCTGCGGCGCGGAAGGAGAAGCGCGCGCGCAGCTGCGCACCGCGCCCCCGATCACGAAGAACGACTACGCCCTCGAGCTGTTCCAGGGACCCGTCGTCGCGCCGAACCGCGTCTCCGGTCTCGCCGGCGCCGTGACCGCCGCAGCGGAGGCGGTCGAAGGCGTCTACAACAACGCGGCAGCGCCAGCCGTCCGCGAGCCGTTCAGCGTGAAGTGGTTCGACTACGAGCCGTCCGCGGGCATCTCGCTCCCCGGTGGCTTCGCACGCACCGACTTCTCGAACCGGGGTGAGAACGCCGACTCGCGGACCGACAACTTCATCATCACGGATCTCGGTCTCCAGATGCAGTGGGGCGCGCTCGGCGTCTCCGTCGTGACCGACTTCCTCAGCTACAGCTTCCGCGGTCAGGACACGTCGCTCGGTCTCCAGCTCGGACGCATCCACGCCTGCGCGGCGTATGCCTTCCTCGATCACCAGCTGCTCCTCGGCGCCGGCGTGCGTGGGGCGTACGCGATCATCCGGTCCGATGCGCCGAACGCGACGAATCCAGCCGATCGCTCCTCGGCCCTCGTCGGCATGCTCGGCGCCGGCCCGGAGGCCGGGTTCATCGTCAAGCCGAACGAGTATCGCTGGCGGATCGGTGCGACCGTGCGCGCGGCCGTCGACGCCGGCGCGGTGAGCCTCGGCAACGTCCTCCAGATCCCACAGCCCGACGGCAGCGGCGTGCGCACCGCCGGCAACCTGATCCTCCCCGAGCGCATCACGCTGCCGTGGGAGGTCGAAGGCGGCATCGCGTACCAGCTCGGGCCGAGGCCGCTGAACCCGAAGTGGATCAACCCGCACGAGCAGGGACGCGAGCTCGCCGCGTCGATCGCCGAGCGCCGTGCCGAGCGCGCGGCCGCCCGCGCCGCGGAGCTCGCGCTCACGAGCGACGCGACGCCGGCGGAGCGGAGCGAGCGCGCCCGTCGCGCCTCCGAGCTCATGCGCGAGGAGGTCGCCGCGCGCGCCGCGGAGGATGCGGAGCTCCGCGACGAGGAGCGCGCGTTGCTCGTCGCGAGACGCGCGCGCTACGAGAACTGGCCGAGGCCGTATCTCCTCCTCCTCGCGAGCGTGCTGATGACCGGCCCGAGCGCGCAGGCCGTCGCGCTCGAAGGCTTGCTCGATCAGCGCCGCGAGCTCGTCGGCACCGTCGTGACCGCATCGCCGCGGATCGCGGCGGAGAGCGAGGTCATCCCCAACCTGCTGCGCCTCCGCGCCGGCCTCTACTTCGAGCCCTCACGTTTCAAGGACGGCTCGACCCGCCAGCACCTCACGTTCGGCGGCGATTTGAAGCTGTTCGCGTGGGACCTCTTCGGGCTCGTCCCCGACGTCACGTGGCGCCTCAAGACGTTCGTCGACATCTCCCCGCGCTACGAGAACTTCGGCGTCGGGCTGGGAGCGTGGCACTGAGGAGAAGACGAACGTCCGTGCACGCGACGGCGCACGTGATCACGCGAAGCGCGAACAGTCGCTAGTTCAGCTGGCTCTTGTCCGCCGTACCGCTCGGCGGCTCGCGATCGAGGAACACAGCCGTGATCTCGCGCTCGAGCGCGCTCGCGAGCTCGGGCTCGAGGTTGCCGATCGCGCCCGCCGCGCGCTCGACGTTCCGCTGGTAGACGAAGAGCCGCGCGGCGAAGCCTTCGTCGTCCTCGTGCGGACGGGTGTCGAGGACGACGAGCGCACGCGGATCGACGCCGTCGACGACGAGCTCCGCGCCCGGGACGTCGACGATGAACACCTCGGCGTCGCGCACGTAGCGCGCGAGGAGCGCATCGAGGCCGGAGAGCGCTCGCTTGACGACCTGGACGAAGCCGTCGGGCGAAGGCGCCCACGGCGCCGGCGCGCGCGACGCGTCGAGCGCACGCGAACGGAGGAACGCCTCGACCGCGCCACGGCCGTCGCCGGCGTCGTCGCGGAGGAGCCCGAGGTAGTACTGCGCGTCGCCGTGCTCGGGATCGAGCCGCACCGCCTCCTCGATGAACGGGAGCGCCTTCTCGCCCTCGCCGAGCTCGTAGTACGCGCGGCCGATGAGGAACGTGTAGCTGCCGTTCTCGAACGGCGGCTCGGGGAGGCGCGCCATCGAGCGCTTCGCCTCGGCGTCGTCACCCTTGCCGAGGAGCGCGTCGACGCGGAGGAGGAGGCAGTCGGCGATCTCCTCCTTCGTGTCGGCGTACTCGAGGGCGTCGTCGCACAGCTGCACGGCCTCGTCCCACTCGCCGAGCGGGTTCATGAGGACCTCGGCGGCGTTCAGCATCGCTTCGAGGTACGTCTCGTCGAGCGCGATCGCCTGCCGATAGTGCTCGAGCGCCTCCTCGGAGTCGCCGGCGAGGGCCGCGGTGTACCCGAGCAGGTTGTGCACTTCGGGCGACTGCGGATCGAGCTCCAACGCGCGACGCGCGCAGGCGCTCGCGCCGGCCGCATCGCCTTTCTGCGCGAGGTCCCAGCCACGATCGAGGTGCGCGGAGAGCTGATCCATCTCGTTGAATACGAGGTTTTGCCGACACGGAGGGCCCGCGTCAAGGGAACACGGTGACGCGGGCGCGGATCGGGATCCACGGGCTCGAGCGTGCGAAAGGGATCGTGCTGCTCGCGCTTGCTCGTGCTCGGCCGGGCGGAGACACTGGCGTTCGTGCCCGAACGCCTCGGCAAGCTCGTTGGTCTCCTCGTGTGCGTCGCGCTGACCGTCCTCTCGGGCTGCACGTCCGCACGCTACGTGACGCAGGCCGCAGCCGGCCAGGAGCAGCTCAACGGTCGAGGCGTCTCGATCGCGGAGGTCGTCGCCGAGGGGCGCCTCGACAAGCGGACGCGCGCGCTCCTCGCCCACGTGCCGAGGATCAAGGCGTTCGGCGAGCGACACGGTCTGCGGCGGACGAACAACTACGAGCGCTTCGTGCGCCTCGGCAGGCCCGCCGTCGTGTGGGTCGTCAGCGCGAGTGACCCGCTCCGGTTCCGTCCTCGCACGTGGAGCTTCCCGGTCGTCGGCAGCATCACGTACACGGGATGGTTCGACCGGCGCGAAGCGACGTCGTATGCGCGCGAGCTCGCGGCCGAGGGCTGGGACGTCGACGTGCGCCCCTCGCAGGCGTACTCGACGCTGGGCTGGTTCGACGACCCGATCCTCTCGACGATGATTTCGGACGGCCCCGAAGCGCTCGGCGACCTCGCCGACGTCGTCCTCCACGAGACGCTCCACGCGACGTTCTACGTGCCGGGGCAGAGCACGCTGAACGAGAGCATGGCATCGTTCGTCGGCGACACGCTCGCCGTCTCGTATCTCGACGAGGTGCTCGGGGAGGGGTCGGAGGAGAAGCAGGCGTTCCTCGAGATGCGCGAGCGCGGAGAGCGGCGCGGGCGCTCGATGCGGAGCGCGTACGAGGAGCTCGCGACGCTCTACGCGAGCACGCTGCCGAAGAGCACGAAGCTCTCCGAGAAGAAGAAGATCATCGACCGGCTCCGCCGTGAGCTCGAGATCAAGCGGCCGCTCTCGAACGCGACGTTCATCCAGTACAAGACGTACGGCTCCGGCAAGGAGGAGATGGCGCAGCTCTGGGCGCTCTGCGGAAAGAGTCTCCCGCGGATGCTCGGCGCTCTCGATCGCGTGCGTACGATCGCGCAGACGGCGCGTCCGCACACCGATCCGGGCGCGCTCCTCCGCCCCGTCATCGCGGGCGGGTGCGGCTGAGACGGGCGTCCTCGCCGCCCACCGCGACCTGCGTTACGCTTCGATCATGCGTGTCTCGCGTGCCGGCGCGCTCCTCGGCGGCCTCGTGCTGTCGGGGTGCTCGCTCTTCGTCTCGACGAGCGGCCTCGGTGGCCCTGTCGTCGACGACGGGAACGACGGCGGCACGCCGCCGCCCGACCGCGCATCCGGCGACGACGCCGCGCGGATCGACGCTGGCACGTCCGCCCCGGACGGTGCGCCCGGCGAAGATGCCGGTCCGTTCTGCGACGACACGGCGCTCTTCTGCACGCAGATGGACGACGGGCTCGGCGTGTTCAGCGAGACGACCGCGGATCCCGGGACGACGCTCGACGTCGACGTCACGACGGCGCTCTCGCCCGCCAAGTCGCTCCTCGTGAGGACGACGCGGACGACGACGACGCGGACCACGGTAGCGCGGCGGTTCCTGCCGAATGGGTCCCAGGACGTCCGGCTCCGGTTCGCGATGCGTCTCGAGCCCGTCGACATCCAGGCCGGGGACCGCGGGACGCACATCCTGATCGTCAACGTCGGGCTCGGGAACGCGAACGTGAACGTCACGTTCGAGATCCTGCCCGATCGCCAGGTGTCCGTCTTCACGACCCACGTCGCGACCGAGCCGTTCAAGTCGCTCGCGACGCCGATCGTCTACGGACAGTGGCACCGGTTCGAGGTCGAGCTCGCGGTGACGAAGAACCGCCTCCGAATCGTGAAGGACGGCGTCGTCTCGCTGGAGCGGACGGATCCGGTCTACCCGACGGCCGCTACGGCGGCCCACGTCGAGTGGGCTCTCGGCGCGGTCTCGCTGAACACGCCGCACCCCGGGATCGCGATCCGGTACGACGATCTCCGCGCCGACAAGCTCTGAGCCTCACTCGTGGACGACGACGCGCGTGCCCTGCTTCTCGGGGGTCGACCACACGCCGTGCCAGCCGTCCGGCATCCGCGGCTCCGTCCAGCCGAAGAGCTCGCGCGCATCCTTCGGCGCGAGGTTCACGCAGCCGTGGCTCTGCATGCGCCCGAAGTTGTTGTGCCAGAAGGCGCCGTGGAGCGCGTAGCTACCGTTGAAGTACATGATCCAGGGTACGTCCTCGATCGAGTACGGGCCGTCGCTCGCGACGTCGCCGTCCATCGTCGCGGCGATGTGCTTCTCGCGGATCCGCCACGTGCCCGTCGGGGTGTGGTGGTCCTTCTCCTTGTCCTGCTTGTCTTCCTTGCCGGTCGAGACCGCGGTCGCGTAAACGGCCTTGTCGCCTTCGTAGGCGACGAGCGTCTGCGTCTTCACGTTGACGTCGATCCACTTCTCGCCCGGGGCGAGATCGCGCGGCGGCTCGCCGGGCTTGGTCTTCGTCATCTCGTTCGAACGGACCCAGAAGCCTTCGTCGGTCTGCTCGTAGATCGCGCCGTTGATGTTCACGGTCTCGCCGGTGAGGCGGACGACCGAGTGGCGCGGGAGCGAGTCACCCGCGGCAGCCGCCTTGCGGCTCGGGGAGAGCTCGTACTTCTTCGCCTTGTAGTAGAGGATGATGCCGACCTGCGACTTGCTCCCGGCCTTGCAGATGTCGGGCGTCGGCAGGCGCGTCGCGACCGGCGCGCCGCCGTCGCCCGCATTCGCGTCGGCCGCCGGCGTCTCGTTCAGCCAGACGCCCTTGAACTCGCTCGCGGACTTGTGCTGGTAGATCCGCTCGTACGGCGCGATCAGGTTGCCGGTCGTCTTCCACCAGCGTGCGCCGTTCTCGCGCATGTCCTTGTCGAGCGCGACGAAGAAGCCCTTCACCATCCGGCGTGAGACCGGCCCTTCGCCCTTGAGCTCGTCGAGCGTGATCTGGGGCTTGCCGCCGTCGTGATCGCGCAGATACCAGGGCGTCGTCGGCTCGCCGCTCTCGCCGAGGCCGAACGGATCGGTCGTCGTCGCCGTCAGCGACGTCGTCGCCTTCGCGAGCTGCAGGGGAGCGCCCGCGTCGAGATCGTCGCCGTACGCGGCGGCGTTCTCCTCCTCCGGCTTCGGCTTCGGCTTCGCCTTCTTCGGCGCGAGCCAAGGCTCGAGCTTGAGGCGCTCCTCGCGCGACGGGATCGTCCGGTAGAGCGGCGTGCCGTGCTGGATGTTGTAGCCGTACTCGTACGGGAGCGGCCCGGCGAGGTTCGGCGGATGCGGCGCGACCTTCATCCGCGGGTGGTTCAAGTCGAGCGAAGCGTACTTCCCGCAGACGAAGCCGCCCTGGACGAGCTCGTACCAGCCCTCCTTGCAGTTCGACTTCGGGTGCGCCTCGGGGATGACCGGCACCTTCGAGCCCTGGCGGATGTAGCCGATCCGCATGACCGACTTGTCGCGATCGCGCTTCTTCGCCGCGTCGTCGTCCTTCGCCGGCCACTCCATGTCGCTCATGATCGGCGTCGACAGGAACAGCGCGCCGATCATCGGCGCGTCGGCCGGGACCTCTGGGAGGGGAGCGGACGTCGTCGTCGTCGCCGCGTCGGGCGCGGGCGCCTTCGCGATGCCTCCGTCGCGATTGGCCTCGCGATTGGCCTTCGGGGCTTCCTTCGCCGGGCGACCCGACGAGCCGGGATTGCCTTCGGAGCAGGCCGCGAGGCCCACGGCTCCGCCGATCGCACCGAGCAGCAGGGCGAACAGAGGACGATACGACATCCGACGAGCAGGCCTTCGCATGGGGGCAGCCCCGTGTCCATCGGGACACGCAGGGTGCCTCATCGTGTGCCAGAACCCGGGCGCGGGAACCACTTTTTGGCGGAGGGTCGCGGACGTACGCGGGAATTCGGTCATGGTCGAGCTGGGGCGCACGGCCCCGGGACGTTCCACGAGCGAGCCGCGTGCCGAGTCTCGGTCCGGCCATTTCAAGCGGGGAATCCGATGGTTTCGCCGTTTGCTTCGTCCTACGGTGTGTCCGTGGACCGGGTGGTGTGTGGCTAGAGAGACGCGTCCGCCGTCGTCGGCCGTGCGGGGCGCGCTGCCGGGGCGTGGGCATCGGCGTGCGCTCGCGCTCCACGGCGATCCGCGCGTCGGCGCGGCGGAGGAGGCGCCGACGGCCCCGCACGCCACCGCTCCCGCGCCCGGCGCCGCGAAGCCGGGAGGGCCTGCGCGGTTCTGGGACGTGCGCCGGATCCGGATCGTGCTCACGGTCGGCCTCGTGCTCTCGGCCCTCGTCCACTTCGCGGTCTGGCCGTGGGGGAGCGTCTCGCTCGACACCGGCGTGACGCTGAAGGACGTCGAGGGCGAGCTCGCGATCCCGGTCGATCTCCTCGGCGAGGAGGAGGCGCCCCCGGAACCCGCGCCTCCGCCGAAGAGCGAAGAGCCGAGCGAGGACGACGAGGGCCCCTTTGCGGCGAAGAAGAAGCCGGACGCCGGACCGAAGCCGAAGCCGAAGCCCGACGCCGGCGCGCCCGTCCTCGGCGACGACGCGGGCGTGCCGCTCTCCGACTTCGACGCGGGCATCCTCGGCGGCTCCGATGCCGGCGTGCCGCTCGCCGAGCTCGACGCCGGCGGCATCGCGGACGGCGGCGGTCTCGTCGCGTTCGCGCGCGCCGACGGCGGTGAGCTCCCCGGTGCGGGCGGGCCGCGTGACCCGGCGGCGATGCTCGGCGCGAAGAGCCTCGTCGCCGCCGGTCAGGTGAACGTCACGCTGCGCGTGAACGTCGCGCGCATCCGCCAGCACCCGATGGCGCCGCGCGTCTCGAGCCTCCTCGTCCGCCTCCCGCAGTGGCGCGACTTCCTGAAGGGTGCGCCTGCGAACATCGACCCGGTGCGCGACGTCGACGACATCCTGATCTACGGGCCCTCGCTCATCCACACCGAGAAGACGCTCGTCATCGTTCGCTACTCGAACATCTCCGATGCGGTCGTCGACACGGCGGTCGAAGGGATCGCGAGCGCGTACGCCGGCGGCGGTCCGTTCGACGTCGGGGTGCCCGGGATCAAGGCCTCGCTCGGCCATGCCGACCAGGCGGAGCGCGTCTTCATGCGCGTGAAGAAGGGCGTGCTCGTCGTTCTCCCGAAGGCGGATGCCCAGCGCCTCACGCCGCAGCTCGTGAAGACGGACTTCTCGCGGAAGGTTGCGCCGAACGAAGCGATGCGCCTCACGGTGAAGGACCCGTGGAAGCAGATCAGCATCCGCGGGCTCAAGTTCTCGAACAAGCTCTCCGAGATCCGTCTCTGGATCGTGCCGGACGCGAAGAACGAGGCGGACGTGTTCGGCGAGGGCGACTGCGGTGACGAGGCCTCGTGCACCGAGATCGCGAGCGATCTCACCCAGACGCTCGAGCGCGTGAACCAGACCGGCGTGAACCTCGGCATCCTCAAGATCACGGTGAGCACCTTCACCCGCGGTCTGCTCGACGGCGCGAAGGTCGTGCCGGTCGGCAACAAGGTGCAGCTGCGGATCCACGCCAACAGCGAGCAGCTCGAGGCGATCTACAACCTCCTCGATCAGCAGCTCGGCGGAGCGCCGCCGCCGTGAAGCGGATCGGAGCGGCATCCGCGCTGCTCGCGATTGCGTGTGGAGGCGCCGCGCCGGCGCGAGAGGCGCCCCCCGCCGCCGTCGTCCGGAGCGAGCCGTCGCGCGAGGCGAACGTGCTCGCGAGCGACGCGGTCGCCTTCGTCGACGGCGCGCGCCTGCGCGAGCACGTCGTCGGCGCGCGGCTCGGCCCCCTCTTCGAAGTGCTCGCCGGCGTCCGCGCGATGAAGAAGCGCGATGCTCGCTTCGATGGGGTGCGCGACGCCGAGTGGCTCCTCGTCCGTGCGCCGAGCTTCCTCGCGCTCGCGAGCGCGCCGGTCGTCGCGCGCACGAATGGCGAGGACGAGGCGTCACGATTCGGGCCGATCGTCGCCTACGACGCGGCCTCGGCGCCGGTCGGCGCGGCCCGGACGGGCGCACGCGAGATCTTCGGTCCCGGCACGCAGGGCACCGTGGCCCTGCCGGTCTCGGCCGGCGTGCCGCGAGGCGCCGAGGCGGTGTGGCTCTTCCTCCGTGCGCCGGGCGCGCAGCGCGGGACCGGCGGTGAAGCCTTGTGGAAGGGCGTCCGCGACGTCCGCGTCGGCGTGACGGGCGAGGGCGAAGGCGCGCACGTCGAGCTCGTCGCGCAGTGCGAGGACGAAGCCGCCGCGTCCGCCTTCTCCGAGCGCCTCGCGCAGACCGTCGCGAGGCTCGAGGCGACGCCGTTCGTCCACGCCGCGACCCGCGGCGTGCTCGCGAAGGTCGAGGTCGCGCCCCACGGCGCTGTCACCCGTGCGGACGTCCACGCGAGCGCCGAGCAGCTCACGGCGTTCCTCGATCTCGCCGCGGCGGCCGCCGGAGCACCGCTCGCGCCGCTCTCGCCACGCTGACGCGACTCGTGGTAATCGGCCTCCCATGCGCCCTTCCATGATCGTCCCTCTTCTCCTCGCCTCCGCCCTCCTCCTCGGCGCGTGCTCGAAGAAGACCGCCGAGCCCGAGGGGTCCGACTTCAAGCCTGCCGCCGCCCCGCCGCTGCCGCCCGGGCCCGACACCCTCCAGAAGGAGGACGAGAAGGTCGGGACCGGCCCCGAGGCGAAGAAGGGCGACAAGGTGAAGGTGCACTACACGGGCACCCTGATGAACGGGAAGCAGTTCGACAGCTCCGTCGGCAAGGAGCCCTTCGAGTTCACGATTGGCCAGGGGATGGTGATCAAGGGATGGGACGAAGGCGTCCCCGGCATGAAGGTCGGCGGCAAGCGCAAGCTCACGATCCCGTGGCAGATGGCCTACGGCGAGAACGGCAGCGGCGAGAAGATCCCGCCGAAGGCGGCGCTGAAGTTCGACATCGAGCTGCTCGAGATCGTGGGCGCCGACGCCGGCGCTCCGGCCAAGAAGTAGGGCGCTTCAGGACGACACGCGGTCGACCGCCGCGAGCGTCGAGACGCGCCCGCTCGGCCCCGAGCCGAGGTGGTCCTTCAGGTCCGTCGCGAGCGCTTCGACGACGGCGGGATCACCGGGTCCGAGCAGGAGCGGGCCTGCCTCGCAGTCGAGCTCGACGTGGTGCTTCTCCGGCGAGAACGATCGGATCCGTGACCACGCGCGCGCGGCTCCGGCGAACGTGACGCCGAACGAGTCGACCGCCACGTCGAGCGGCAGCGCCTTCGAGACCCCGAGCGCTGCGGCGGCGAGGAACGCGAGCATCACCGAGGAGCCCGCGACGAACGCGAGCGACGGCCGGTGCCGCGCGTATTGGTACCAGACGCCGAGGACGAAGATCCCGAGCGCGAGGACGTGCACCGCGACGGCGGAGGCGACGAAGAGCGCCGGACGCCCGACGCGATAGAGCCGGCGCTCCGCTGCGGGGACCGCCTTCGCCTCCTCGCTCACGACGCCGTGGCGGAGCGCGCGTCGGATGAGCGAGACGAAGGCGGAAGCGAGGAGGAGGTTCAGGAGCAACGCGAAGCCGGCCGTCCCGTCCGCCGCGAGGAGCGCATCGAAGAGACCGTGCGCCGCGGCCGCGCCGAAGAGCGCGAGGACGACGCGCCACCGCTTGTGCGTGACGAGCTGCGCGCCGAGCGCATAGCCCCAGAGCGCGCCGAAGAACATGTGGGCGGGGACGGCGAGGAAGCACCGCGCGATCACGGCCGGCGCACTGAGCCGGCTCATCGCGAAGTAGCGGACGTTCTCCGCCGCGGCGAACCCGAGCGAGGAGACGACGCCGTAGACGATCCCGTCGACCGGCTCGTCGAACTCGCGTCGCTTCGTCGCGAAGAGCGCGCCGGCGAGCTTCGCGCCCTCCTCGGTGAGGCCGACGACGACGGTGAACACGACGAACGAGAGCGGCAGCGCCGAGAGCCTGCCGCCGAGCGACGCGAGGGACGGATCGATCCACGGCGACAGCTGTGACAGCTCGTGCTCGAGCAGCGCGGCGGCGATCGCCGCGAACGCGCCGGCGGCGAAGGTGACGCCGACGAGCCACATCGGCTCGGGATGCGCGCGATCGAAGCGCCGGACGAAGGCGAGCCAGGCGAGCGAGAGGAGGACGGGGACGACGACGCATGCCGTGCCGAGCACGCGATCGGGCGGGAGCCCGACTGCGCCGACGCGTTTCATCCGCGGGAGGCGAGGAGACGCGAGGAGGCGCTTCTCCTGCTGCGCGCGCGCGTAGGCGAGCGGCCCTTCGCCGAACGGGAGGACGAGCGCGTTCTCGTCGTTGAGGACCGGAGAGCCGAGCGACGTCCTGCCCCGCGCGAGCACGATCGTGGGCGTGCGCTCGTCGAGCGCACGCCGCCACCCGAGCCGCAGCGTCTTCTCCGCCTCGGACCCGGGCTGCGCGCGGAAGCGGAGCCCGGCCCCGTCCGTCCACGCGACGAGGAACCCGTCGTCGAGCTCCGCGATCGGGCGCGTCCGGACGATGCGGGTCCGGTAGCGGACGGCGTTCGGATCGCCGCTCGGCCGGAGCGCCTCGACGAGCACGCGATGGTCGCTGTCGATCCCGGCGTGCTCGGCGGCGCGGACGAGCGCCTCGCGCGAGCCCTCGTACCAGCGCTCCGTCGCGCCACCGGGCACCGGGCTCGAGACCGGCTCGAGCCCCGCGGTTTCGAGGGGGGTGAAGCTCGCGAAGGGGTCTACCGCGTAGAGGAGCAGCGTCCCGGACCACGTCACGAGCTCGTCGACGAGCGGCGCGAGCCCTTCGTCGACGACGATCCGGACGCGCCGGCCCTCGTCGGTGACGTCGGCGCCGATCTGCGCGGCCGCGAGCCGCCGGAGGACGAGCGTGCGGAGATCGACCGCCTCGCTCGTCTCGCTCTCGTAGGTGAGCTCGACGTCGTTCGCGCCCGCGATCCCGCCGCCGCACCCGACGAGGCACAGCAAGAGCGCGAGGAGGACGAGGAGCTTCCTCATCGGCCGAGATGCTAGCCGGAAATGCCGAAGAGCGAGCCGCGCTTTCGCGGGCTCGCTCTTCGTCGTGTCACGCCTTCGTCGGCGTCAGCTCACTGCTGGGCGCCGTTCGCGCGGCAGAAGTCGGCTTCCTTGCCGCGGTCGGAGATCGAGTCGTCGGTGATGTCCTTCGCCTTGCACGGCTCGTCCTCGGTCCACGCCTCGGGGAAGGGCAGGTTGTTCGCCTTCGCGAACGTGCGCACCGCGGTGTAACCGTCGCCGGTGCCCGTCGCCTTGAAGACCGGCGGGGCCTTGCAGACGCCCTGGGTGTCCGCCTTCTTCATCTCGGCGTCCGCCCACTTCATGATCGTGTCGTAGTGCTCGGCCTTCGTGCTGTTCCAGCAGCAGGTGCGCGAGGTGTCGTAGTCGAGCTCCGCGAAGACGTAGTCCTCGAGCTTGCGGTGCTGCTTGTCGATCTTCGCCTTGTCGTACTCGCCCGAGTCCTGGTACGCGCGGTAGAGATCCTGGAAGGCCTCTTCACGCGCGGTGCGCTTCGAGCAGGTCGAGGGCGCGCTCTTGATGTACGCGCGGTAGCTGTCGATCGTCGCGACCGCGGCCGCCTTGCGCTCCTCGGGGGTGCCGAGGTCGAGCAGCTGCTTGAACTGCTCGACGCGCTCGCCGACGCGCTCGAGATCGGTGTCCGGGATGTAGACGCTGCGCGCGCTCGCCGGGACGATGTTGACCCACTTGCCGCCCTGCTTCGTCGCCATCCGGAAGCGACGGATGCCGCCGCCCATCTTGCGGATGTCGGTGTTCTCGGACGGGATGACCGAGTACTTCACGCACTTCGTCTTGTCCCACGAGTGCTCTTCGTAGCCGGCCGGGCAGGTCGCGGTCTCGGCCTTCTCCGTCGTCGCGATCTCCTTCCGGCACTCGCTCTTGTTGTCGTAGTTCAGGTTGTAGTCGGTCCTGCACTCCTGGACGGTGACCGGACCACCCGCGTGCTCCGACAGGAAGTAGCTGCGCGACTGGTAGTGGGGCTCCCACGAGGCTTGACGGGCGGGCATCGAGCCCGAGACGACCTCGATCTCCATCCGGCCCGCGCGGACCGTGCGCGACTGGTAGACGAAGAGCGTGTGCCCGATCGGCGCGTACTTGCCGTGGCGGTGGAGGAGCGCATCACCCGGAAGCGTGGCTTCCGGCGTGATGTGGAACATGTTGCCTTCCTGGGCGAGGTTCACGCTGCCGAACAGGTCGATCAGCTTGATCATGAAGTAGCCGACGCGCTTGTTCAGGAAGAACTCGTCGAACCACGCACCCGCGCCGCCCTTCTTGCCGGGCGACTCCTCGACGAAGGTCTCGTCGCCGCTCTTGTAGCTGTCGGCGTGACGCGCGCGGAGGCGCGCATCGCTCGGCCACTGCTGCCCTTCGCGCCACTGGCCCTGGTAGTTCGGGTAGTTCTTGAAGTTCGCGCCGAACGGGTGCATCGACCCGTCCTTCTTCACGAAGCCGAAGTGGCCGGCGTACATGTCACCGGACTTCACGAAGAACGGGAGGCCGTTCAGCGCGGCGAACGCGGCGCGCGCGAAGAGAGCGGTGTCGGCGCACTCGAGCGTCGGAGCGTCGAGCGTCTTCTGGTACGGGGCGCCGGGCGGCGTCGTGATCTTGAGCGTCTCGCCGTACTTGAAGCCCTTCGTCTTCTCGAAGGAGGCGACCCACTCGATGTAGTCCTTCTCGTAGCTGTTGCCGGTCGCCGGGTTGCGATCCGTCCAGCTCTTCGTCACCGACCACACCTCGGTCGAGGATCCCGGCACGTCGGCGGGGCCGTCCTCGACGGCGAGCGCCTGGCCGGCTTCGTCGCCACCACTGCTCTCGTCGTCCGCGACTTCACTGGAGCACGCAACCCCGAGGCACGCAGGCGCGATAGCAAGAAGAGCGAGAAGCTTCCGGAAAACCATGGTCGATGTCCTCCCTGTCCTACCTGGGACGACACCAGTGCAGGACTGGGGCCAACGTCGCTACCAGCGATTCCGCACCTTTGCAGAGGGGGAGCCGGCCGAATTGGATCCCGCAGGGATCAGGGAGATGGACCGCCGCCGGAGAGATCGCGTGTCAGCGGCCGCCGCGCGGGCGCGTCTTCTTCGCCGGCGGCGCGGGGCGCTCCGTACGCGGATAACTCCCGACGACCTTCACGAAGTCGGCGGACTCCTCGACGTCGCGGAGGGCCTTCGCGAGCGGGGCGTCGAGCCGGTGGCCTTCGACGTCGATCAGGAAGACGTAGTGCCAGGGCTCCTTCCGGCTCGGCCGCGACTCGATCCGGGTGAGGTTCACGCCGTTCTTCTCGAACAAGGAGAGGACACGCCGGAGGGCGCCCTTCCGGTCGACGACCCCGAACGCGATCGTCGTTCGGTCCTTGCCGGACGGAGGCGCGTCGTCGCGCGCGATGACGACGAACCGGGTCGCGTTCTCGGGGCGGTCCTGGACGCTCGAGCGGAGGATCGGCAGGTCGTGGAGCTCGGCGGCGACGGCGGAGCCGATCGCGGCGGCGCGGTCGTCGGCCTGTGCCTCGCGGGCTGCGGCGGCGGTCGAGGTCGTCTGGACGACCTGCGCGCGGGGGAGGTGCCTCGCGATCCAGGCGCGGCACTGCGCGAGCGCTTGCGGATGCGAGTAGACCGTCTCGATCGCGCCGAGCGAGCTCGCGCGCGAGAGGAGGCAGTGCGAGACGGGCAGCACGTATTCCTGGCGGATGTGGAGGCCGCCTTCGAGGAGGGCGTCGGACGTCATGCTGACCGCGCCTTCCGTCGAGTTCTCGAACGGCACGACGCCGTAGGCAGCGTCCTTCGAGCGGACGGCATCGAAGACGGCGTCGATCGTGGCGCACTCGCGATAGCGGGGCTGGAGCCCGAAGAGGTGGCGCGCCGCCATCTGCGAGAACGTCCCCTCCGGACCGAGATACGCGACGCGGAGCGGCTCCTCGATCGAGAGGCAGCCGCTCATGATCTCCCGGAACACGGCGCGGATCGCGTCCGGGGGGAAGGAGGCGGCGCCCTTGCCGACGAGGCGCTCGAGCACCTGCCGCTCGCGCTCGGGGTCGTGGAAGACCTCGACGTGCGCCTTGCGCTTGAGGGCGCCCGCGCGCTTGGCGAGGTCGGCGCGCTCCGCGAGGAGGCGGAGGATGGTGTCGTCGAGCCCGTCGATGCGGGCGCGGACGGTGCCGAGATCCGCGGCCGAGACCGGCGGAGCTTCCTTCGTACGCCTACGCCCTGAAAGAGGCTTCACGCCCGCATCGTCGCATGACTAGGATAGGCCCGCATGCCGGAAGCCAAGCTGCTCTTCGGGATCGCGGCGCTCGTGATCGTCGGCCTCGTGGCCTGGGTCGCGTATGTGCTGCACGCCCGTCGCGAGACGTGGGCTCGCGAGGTCGCCGTCCCCGAGCCGGCGTACGACGAGCCGCCGCTCGTGGGCGAGCCAGCCGCCGACGAGCCGCCTGCTCCGAAGGCGTCCGACGAATCGCCGCGCGACGCCTGATCCCAGGCGCGGAGTCTTCGAACTTCAGTCTCAGCTGAAGACTGAAGACTCTCGTCGCCCCGGCAATCCGAACGAGCTCACAGCTTCGCCGCCCGCAGCACGCCGCGGAGCACGTAGTCGAGGTACGTCTCGTTCCCGGTCGACCAGAGGACGAACGGCGCGCGGACGCCGTGATCGTCCTCGTCGAAGGCGTGGAGGAGCTCGGTCGCACCGAGGACGGGGAGCTCGTGGAGCGCCACGCGCGGAGGCACCGCGCTCTCTTCCTCGAAACGCGCGACCTCGAAGTCGTCGAACGCGTTGATCGCCCCCTTGTGGCGCTCGGGGTCGAGCTTCGCGAGCGGGAGGAGCTCCCAGCCGGCATCGACGAGGACGGGGAAGACGTCCTCTTCGCGGTCCTCGTCGAACGGGACCGCGGCGGTGGGGTCGGGGAGGGGAGCGTCGATCGCCTCGAGCGCCGACGTGAGGTGGACGGCAGCCTCGACCTGCTGCGGCGGAGGTGCGGACCAGAAGGCGGTGAGGACGGAGGCGAGCTCCTCGTCGCTCGCCTGCCGGAAGAGCCGCTCGTCCTTCGAGCACGCGTCGATGCTCCGGTCGGAGCGGACGCCCGCCGCCCAGGTCGCTGCCTCGGCCAGGGCGGGATCCTTCGTCGCGTGGTGGGCCGCTTCGATCGCGAACAGGTGCACGAGGTGCAGCCGGCTCGCGACGTAGCGATGCTTGCCGAGCGCGCGCACGAACCGCACGAGCTCTTCCCCCGACCGTGCCGGGATCTCCTCTCCGACGAGGCTCACGTCATCTCCTTCGTGTTCATGGGTCAGAGGCCGAAGAACGACTTGATGCCGCCGAGGATCCGATCGCGCTCCGTCTCCTGGCGCGTCTTCATCGCGTTCGCATCGAGGCCGTCCCGGACCGCGATGAGCTCCACGCGCCGCGTCGCGAGCTTCTCGGACAAGAGCTCGGCGATCTCGGGACGGGCGAGCATGACGCGCTCGAACGTCGCCTTCCCGAGCCGGAAGCAGTCGACGTCGCTCGTCGCGACGACGTCGGCGAGGCGCGGCTCGCCGGTCATGAGCCCCATCTCGCCGAAGAAGTCGGGCGCCTCGAGCTTCGCGACCACTTTCGTCTGCGGCGGGATCGGTCCGGCGCCGTCGACGTCGACCGTCATCCGGATCTCGGCGGTGCCGCTCGTCATCACGTAGAGCCAGTGCGCGACCGCTCCCTGCCGCGTGATGAGCTCGCCGTTCGTGTAGATGACGTGGCTCATGCCCTCGGCCAGCGTCCGGAGCTCGTCCTCCGTCAGCGGCTTGAAGAGGGAGACGCCGCGGAGCGCTTCGAGCCGGTCGTCGACGCGGCGCGCGTTCTTCTCCGCGCGGCGCGTCTCGGCGTCCATCTCGACGAAGAGCTGCTTCGCCGGGAGCGCGAGCGGGATCCCGGCGCGCCGGAGCGCGGTGTAGATGCGCGCGCGGACGCGGGAGCTCGTCGGGTCGTCGGCGGCGAGGTCGGTCAGCCAGTAGCGGACCGCGTAGGTCGCGAAGCTCTCGCGGAGATCGCGTCCGAAGTCCATGCACACGCAGTTCGGCGGCGGATCGGCGGCGACGCCCTGGATCGGCGAGGACGCGAGCGCCTCGGTCACGACCTGGATCACGCGGGACGGCGGATAGCGGAAGTCGACGTTGAACCAGACCCACATGCGCTGCGGGACCTCGCGTCCGTCCCGCTTGCCGAGGATCATGATGTTGTTCGCGAGGAGCTGCGAGTTCGGGACGATGATCGTCGACCAGTCGCGCGTCTCGACGACGGTGTGGCGCCACCGGATCGAACGCACGCGGCCCTGGCGCGCCGTCGATCCGCTGTCGATCTGGATCCAGTCGCCTTCGCGGATCGACCCGTCGAGCTGGAGCGCGATCCCGCCGAGGATGTTGCCGAGCGTGCTCTGGAGCGAGATCGCGAGGACGGCGCTGACGACGGCGGCGGAGGCGAACGCGCCCGCGGGATCGAGCCCGTGACCGGAGAGCACGCCGAGCGTCGCGACGATGTAGCCGAGGCCGACGAGGAGATCGGTCGCGATCATCGGCACCGCGACGCCGGTGGCCGGCAGCGCGACGGTGAACGCGAGCGTCGCGCCGATGTTCACGACGTTGAACGCCATGAGGAGCTGGCTCGCGACCCCGAATCGGACCGCCCAGCGGTCGGCGTGGAGCGCCTTGAACGCGAGCTCGAGCGCGAGTGTGACGGCGAAGACGACGTAGAGCGCGACGACGCGGCGGAGACGCGGCCTCTGCTTCGGCGAGAAGCGGTTCACGGCAGCCGCGGTCACGACGACGCCGGCGAACAGCCCGATCGCCCAGATGATCTCCTCGCTCATCATCGGACACCAGAGAGCACCAGGAGCAGCGGCCACGTCAAGCGCCGTCCGCGTCACTCGTCGCAGACGAACGTGCCCTTCCTCTCCGCGCGCGTGTCGGGGTCGATTCCCGTGCAGGGCTCGCCGTCCGGGGCGGTGGGCCACACCGAGACGCAGCGCGAGCAGGCGCGCTTGCCCGCGAAGGTCTTCGTCGGCTCGACCCGGTAGCGGTAGCCCGTGCACGGGTCACCGTCCTTCGCCTCGACCACGTCGTCGGTGCACGCGCCGCCGGCGGTGAACGGCGTCGCGCACAGGAGCTCGCGCATGATGTCGACGTTCGACGGATACCAGCACGCGCAGCGAGGTCGGCCGAGCTCCTTGCAGAGCGGCTGGCGGAAGCCGGGCCGGCGCTCGACGCAGGTGCAGTGGCGCCCGATGCGCGCCGGGACGGGTCTCGGCGCGACGCTCTCGACGGGAGGCGGAAGCGGGCTCACGGAGGTAGGCTCCGCTGGGCTCGCGTCGGGCTCGGAAGCCGACGGGGGCGCCGGCGGCGTGGTGGTCGCGTCGGGAACGCCGGGCGACTTCGCGCGGCGCCACCAGAGGGACGCGCCCGCCACGCCGAACGTCGCGCCGAGCCCGAGCGTCACCGCGACGGCGACGGCGAACGTGCGCGCGCCGGACGCACTCCTTGCCTGCGCGAGCTTCGTCCGGGTCGCGACCGGCGGCGGCGCGGGAGCTTCTCCGCGCAGGGACGCGAGCCAGTCGGAGAGCTCGCCGCGCGCGTCGCGTCGGAGGCGGCTCGCCATCGCGCGCGCCGCCTCGTCCGCGAACGCGAGCGCGCTCGGGTGACGGTCGACCCCCCGCGGTGCAACCGCGCGCTCGACGAGGGCGCGGACGTCGGCGTCGAGACCGGGATCGACCGCGAGGGGCATTCCCGCGAGCATCCGGACCATCGCCTCGGTGGCCTGGGCGGGGCTCCGGCCCGTGAGAAGTGCATGCAGGGTACATCCGAGCGCGAACACATCCGTCCGCGCGTCGACCGGCGCGCCGGTGAGCTGCTCCGGCGACATGAACCCGGGCGTGCCCTTCGTCATTCCCTCCGTCGTCGCCTTGATGCGGTCACGCGAGAGGGCGATCCCGAAGTCGGTCAGCTTCACGTCTCCGACCCAGGAGAGGAGGACGTTCGACGGCTTCACGTCGCGGTGGACGATCCCGAGCGGCGTGCCGTCGTCGCCCGTCGCGACGTGCGCGTGGTGGAGCGCACGAGCGACGTCGACGACGATCGCGAGCGCGATCCCGACCGGGACCGCGGCACGCTTGTCCGCTGCGCGTCGCATCGCGTCGGCGGCGCTGATGCCGTCGACGAGCTCGAGGACGAGGAACGGAACGTCCTCGGCGACACCGAAGTCGACGATGCCGACGATCCCGCCGTGATGCAGACGGCTGATGACCTGCGCTTCCTGCCGGAACGCGGCGAGGTGCGCTTCGCGTTCCCCTTCGGCTTCGCGCGCGAGCAGCTTCAGCGCGACACGCCGCGTGAACCCGGAGCTCGAGCGCGCGACGGCTTCGTAGACCTCGCCGGTGCCGCCGCTGCCGAGCAGACGGCGGACCTCGTAGCGCTCGGCGAAGAGCCGCGGCGCGTTCAGTTCGCCTTCGCGCCGAACGCCTCGTCGAGCAGACGCTGCTGCTCGTAGAGGTGGCTCGCGTGGCTGCCCGTCGCCGGGCTCGCCGCCGCCGGACGCGCGACGCAGGTGAGCGGGAGGCGCTCGCCGATCACGTTGCGGACGTTCGCGTTCAGGAAGTACCAGGCGCCCATGTTGCGCGGCTCCTCCTGGACCCAGACGAGCGGCGTCCCGTCCTTGAACGGCGCGAGCGCCTTCGGGAGCGAGCCGTCGAACGGGTAGAGCTGCTCGAGGCGGAGGATCGCGACGTCCTTGCGGCCCGCCTTCCGACGCTGATCGAGGAGGTCGTAGTAGACCTTGCCGCTACAGAGCAGCACCTTCGTGACGCTCTTCGGATCGACCTCGGGATCGGTGATCACGCGCCGGAACGAGCCGTTCACGAGGTCGTCCACCGTCGAGACCGCCTCCTTGTGACGGAGGAGGCTCTTCGGCGTGAAGACGACCAGGGGCTTGCGCCACGGGCGCACCACCTGACGACGGAGCGCGTGGAACAGCTGCGCCGGCGTCGTCAGGTTGCAGACCTGGATGTTGTCCGAGGCCGCGAGCTGGAGGAAGCGCTCGACGCGCGCGCTCGAGTGCTCGGGGCCGGCGCCCTCGTAGCCGTGCGGCAGGAGGAGGACGAGACCGGAGAGGCGCTGCCACTTGTCCTCGGCGGAGACGAGGAACTGGTCGATGATGACCTGCGCGCCGTTCACGAAGTCACCGAACTGCGCCTCCCAGATGACGAGGCCGTCCGGCGTGTCGAGGCTGTAGCCGTACTCGAACCCGAGCACGCCCTGCTCCGACAGCGGGCTGTCGTAGACCTCGAACGGTGCGCCGCCGAGCTCCGCGAGCGGCGTGTAGCGCCGGCCCGACTGGGTGTCGTGGAGCGTCGCGTGGCGGTGGCTGAAGGTGCCGCGCCGCGCGTCCTGGCCGGTGATACGGATCCGGGCGCCTTCGGTCACGAGGCTCGCGAAGGCGAGGTGCTCGGCGGTACCCCAGTCGAAGGGCTGGCCGCCCGAGACCTTGTCGCGCCGCTGATCGAGGATCGCCTTCACCTTCGGGTTCGCGTGGAAGTCCGGGGGGAGGGTGGCGAGGCGCGTCGCGAGGTCGACGAGCTTCTCGCGCGCGACGCCGGTCTTCGCCTCCGGGACGTCCGCATCGCGGCCGCCGCGGTAGCCCTTCCACACGCCGCCGCCCGTGTTCGGCGGCTTGAGCCAGTCGCCCTGCTTCGTCTCCTCGAGCGCCTGCGCGAGGGCGGCCTGACGGTCCGCCTTCAGCTTGTCGGCCTCGAGGCGCGTGAGCTGACCGGTCTCGACGAGCTTGTTGACGTAGACCTCGCGCACCGTCGGCTTCTGATCGACGAGCTGGTACATGACCGGCTGCGTGAAGCGGGGCTCGTCGCCTTCGTTGTGCCCGTACTTGCGGTAGCAGAGCATGTCGATGACGACGTCCTTGCCGAACCGCTTCCGGAACTCGATCGCGAGGCGGGTCGTCTGGATGACGGCCTCGGGGTCCTCGCCGTTCACGTGGAAGACGGGGACCTTCATCATCCGCGTGATGTCGGTGCAGTAACGCGTCGAGCGCGAGTCCTCCGGCAGCGTCGTGAAGCCGATCTGGTTGTTCACGACGAGGTGGATCGTGCCACCCGTCCGGTACCCCTCGAGCCCGGCGAGGTTCAGGGTCTCGGGGACGATGCCCTGACCCATGAACGCGGCGTCGCCGTGGATGAGGAGCGGCATCACGTCGGTGTGCTTCCGATCCTTCTTCGCGCGGACGCGACCTTCCACGACGGGGTTCACGAACTCGAGGTGGCTCGGGTTGAACGCCAGCGTGAGGTGGATGCTCTTGCCGGACGACGTCGCGCGGTCGGTCGACTCGCCGAGGTGGTACTTGACGTCGCCGCGGCCGAGGTTGCGCTCGGGGTTCGAGTCACGGAACGCGGCGAAGATCTCGCGCACGTTCTTGTTCATGATGTTCGCGAGGACGTTCAGGCGGCCGCGGTGGGCCATGCCGATGACGATCTCCTCGGTGCCCGACGTCGCGGCGTACTCGATCAGGAGATCGAGCATCGGGATCATGCTCTCGGCGCCTTCTGCGGAGAACCGCTTCGCGCCGACGAAGTTCTTGTGCACGAACTGCTCGAAGATCTCGGCGTCCGTGAGGTGCTTCAGGATCCGCACGCACTCGACCTGGTCGAGCGCGATGCGGTTCTTCGAGCTCTCCATCGCGTTCTGGAGCCAGTCGCGCGCGTCGGGCTCCTCGATGTGCGTGAACTCGACGCCGATCGAGCTGCAGTACGTCTCGCTGAGGTGTGCGATGATCTCGCGGAGCGTCGCGCGCGGCGGCAGGCCCGCGATGCCGACGGTCGGGAAGGCGACGTCGTAGTCCGCTTCGCTGAGCCCGAAGTTGGCGAGGTCGAGCTCGGGCGCGGCCGCCGGCGGCGTGCCGAGCGGGTCGATCTTCGCGAAGAGGTGACCACGCACGCGGTACGCGTTGACGAGCTGGTAGACGCGGCCCTGGAGCGCCGCGGCGGCGAGCAGGTGCTCGTCGCGGCTGAGCGGCGTCGTCATCACCGGACCCGACGGGAGCGGACCGCCGCGCGGAAGCGCGAACGTCTCGGTCGGCGCGCCGGGGAGCATCGGCGGCGGCGCCGAAGGACGGAGCGCCGGAGCGCCGTTCGTCCCGCGCGCGAGGGCAGCGCCGCTCGTGCCGTTCACGGCGCCGTTGGTGCCGCCGTTGACGTACGCGTAGCTCGCGCCGCCGTTGCCGTTGCCGCCGGGAACGCCTTCACGCTCCTCGAAGAACCGCCGCCACTGCTCGTCGACCGACTGCGGGCTCTGCTGGTAGCGGACGTGCAGATCCTCGACGAAACCTGCGTTGATGCCGAACTCCTCGAACATGCGGGGTCCTTCCTAGCACAAGGAGCCTGCCGGCGGGCGCACCTCCTCGGCGTTCAACGGTCGCGGCGGGAGAGCCAGGCCGTGAGGTCGGCGCTCGGCTCGAGCGCGACCAGGACGGCGTCGACCGTGATCGCCGACACGACCGTACCCGCGGGCGCCACGTGCACGCCGTTGCCGTCGCGCCAGACGACCACCCGTACGGCCTGCGACGTCTGGATTCCTTCGTCGTGAATCGTCTTCGTCGGACCGCGGACCGGGCTCTGCACCGCAGCCGCCGCGGTCGTCACCGCCAGCGGCGGGGCGCCGATCGACGTCATGCGATCGCCGTCACTCACCTGACCCGTTGCCGCGCCGACCTGGGCCATCTCCTCGAGGTCGGCGCTCGAGAGAGCCTGCGTGGGCGACGAGTCCCATTCCGAAGCAGGACGTGCCGGCGGCTCGGGGGATGGGCCGCCCGACGGCGGACCGGACGGCCGCGGCGGGACCGACGGGCGCCGTTCGCCCGCGTCGGCCGGGCTCTTCCGGCGACGCGACGACGGCGCGTCGCCTTCGAACGTGCGCTCGATCGGCACCTGCATCTGGAGGGCAGGGACCTCGGTCGTCTTGTCGTTCGCGGCGGCGGTCGCGACGTCACGCGACGTCTCGCGCTCGCCTTCGATGTGCGGCGGCTCGGGGAGCGCGCCGATGCGGACCTCCTCTTCGAGGTTCTCGCGCGAACGCCGGCGCTTCCGGTCGGCGCGCGAGCCGGCGACCGGCATCTGACGCGGGGTCGAAGGTTGCGGCTTCGGCGCCGCCGAGAGCGGGCGCGGAGCCTTGCTCGGGCTCGAGCTCGTCGGCGCCGGCGGCTGTGAGGTGCGCGAAGGCAGCGGCGGCGACGAGCGCGGCGCGCGCGGCCTGCCGGGCGACGCGCTCGGACGGCTCGACGGGTTCGCGGCGATCGGCGCCTTCGGCGTCGGCGCGGGGACGGGCGGGCTCGCGACGGCGCCCCCTTCGGGCGCCGATCGACGCGCGAGGAGCGAGGCGAGGTCGGACGCTGCTTTGGCGAGCTCGAGGGCGCGGACGTCGTGCTCCGCATCCGACGCGGCTTCCGCCGCCTTGCGGAGCCACTTGATGCCTTCGGCGTGATCGCCGCGTGCCCACATGGCTTCCGCGGTCGAGAGAGCCCACGACACGTCTTCCGAGTCGTCGGGCTTCGGCTCGGGCACCTGGGGGAGGAGGAGCTCGTCGGCCATGCCTCCGGGATCGTCCCCTCATACGGGCGCGCTTGGCAAGAAGCTTTCCCGCGCGACGGCTTCAGGTGGCCGCGCGGAGCGCTGCGTGCGCGGCGGCCGCGAGCGCTTCGAGCGACGTTCCCCGCGGGAAACGGCCCTCCGCGCGCTCCGGCCTGCCTCCGCCCCGCCCACCGCGTTCCTTCGCCTGCGCCTGCACGAATCCGCCACAGTCGAACGTCGCGGCGGGGCCTGCGCCACGCTGGACGACGACGAGCAGCTCGCCGGACGACGGATCCGTCGTGACGACGAGCGCGACGACGCGCGGATCGAGGACGAGCTGACCGGCGAGCTTTCGGGCCTGGGCGAGGTCGTCTTCGCTGCGCGCGACGGGGAGCACCAGCGCGCCGGGGGCCTCGCTCGCGGGAGGCAGCGTCGCGCGGAGACGCGCCGCGAGGAAGTCGACGAGCTCGCCCTGCGCCGCCTCGAGCTTGCTCCGCACCGCCTTCAGCTCGGCGCGGAGCTTCGCGACGGCCTGCGGGACCTCGAGGACGCCGCACGTGAGGCCTTCGGCTGCCGCCGCGAGCGCGCCGTGCGCGGCGCGGGCATCGACGAGCGCGCGACGTCCCGCGTGGAACGTGATGCGGAGCATGCCCTTGTACTTCTCCGTGGCGACGATGCGGATCTGACCGATCTGCCCCGTGCGGGTGCAGTGCGTGCCGCCGCACGGCGTGACGTCGAAGCCCTCGATGTCGACGACGCGGACGCCTTCCGTCATGGTCGGCCGCTTCCGGAGCGGCAGCGTCGCGAGCTGCGCCGGCGTCGGGAAGAGCGTGCGGACGACGACGTCGGACTGGACGAGCGCGTTGACGAGATCCTCGGCGCGCGCGAGCTCGGCGTCCGGGATCTTGTCGCGTGCGACGTCGATCGTGCACGTGCTCGCGCCGAGCCGCGACGAGACCGTGTCCGCCTTCGCCTCGTCGGCGAGCGCACGCGAGAGCGCGTGCTGGGCCGTGTGCTGGGCCATGTGGTCGCGCCGCCGTGGCTCGTCGATCGCGCCGCGCGCGACGAGCTCACCCGCGTGAGCCGTCGCGGCGAGCGGCGCCGCGAGCGGCGCGGCGAGGACGTGATGGATGCGCCCTTCGTCGTCGACCTGCGTGTCGACGACCTCGACGCACGTGCCTTCGATCGCGAGGCTCCCCGTGTCGCCGAGCTGACCGCCGCCCTCGGGGTAGAAGAGGGTCTCCGCGAGCACGATCGACGATTTCCCGCCGTGCTCGCCGAGCGCGAGGACGCGCGCCTCGAAGGCGGTCGCGTGCGGGTCGGACCAGAAGAGCTTTTCGGTGGTCGTGCTCATTTGCGCGTCCGTCGGGGGTTGGTTATCACAGCGCCCCGCGATGAACGTCACGATCAACGGCAAGCCGAACGACGTCCCCGAAGGGCTCACGGTGAAGGAACTCGTCGTGCACCTCGGCCTCGGCGCGGGCCCGGTCGCCGTCGAGATCAACCGCGAGATCGTGCCGCGGGCCGAGCATCCGGCGCGCCGGGTGGCGGCGGGCGACGTGATCGAGATCGTGCATTTGGTGGGGGGAGGCTGACAGAGCGTCGGTCTGCGGCGTTCGGTCTTCGGACGTCGTCCTGCGACGTCCGTCTTCCGTCTTCCGCGGGTCGCGCTGCCGCCCCGTCTCGTCTCTCTTCGGACGGTAGACGGAAGACGGGAGACGCCGGTCTCTCTCTGGCTGGAGACTGGAGACTCTCGTCTCAGTCTCCGCACGAACGACGCGCATCACGCACCAGCGCTTGCACACGCTCTTGCGACCGGCGCGTGAGCGGGAGCGAGCGCTCGTTCGGCTCGGGGACGAAGGGCTCGCCGATCGCGAGGCCCATCTTCGTGCCGGCGCCCTTCGCCATCCGGGCGAGGTGCTCGGGGAAGCTCTCGTCCACGAACGCGGCGCTCGAGCTCTTCGGGTAGGCGATGCCGACCGGGAGGATCTCGGCGCCGGCGCCCGCGGCGGCGACGAAGGCGCCGCGTTGGAAGGGGCGCACCTCGTCGCCGTCGAACGTCGTCCCCTCCGGGAAGACGAGGATCGTGCGGCCCTCGGTGAGCTTCCGCTGCACGATTCGGATGACGGCGGCGCCGCTCTCGGCCTGCTTGCGCTCGACGAACACGGTCCCCACCGAGCGCGCGGCAGGACCGACGAGCGGCCACCGCGCGAGATCGGCGCGGCTCACCATCGTGCCGCCGAACGTCGCGAGGAGGACGCCGATGTCGATCGCCGAGCGGTGGTTCGCGACGATGACGCGGCCCCGTCCGCCCGCGCGCGTCCGCGGTGGGATCGCGCCGGAGGTGACGACGTCGATCCCGAACAGCTCGAGGAGGCCCTTCGCCCAGGTGCGGACCCAGCGGTCGCGGAGCGCGTCCTTGTGATCGCCTTCCGGCGTCGCCTTCATGTGCAGCATGAACGCGGGCAGCATCGCTGCCGTCAGCCCCACGAAGCCTCCGGCGCGACCGGCCTGACGGAGGCGCTCGCGCCCTCTCTCGAGCATGCTCACCACAGTTTCCTCAAGGCGTAGGCCACGTACTCGACACCGCGGCGGACGAGCGGCCGCGCGCGCCATTCGTAGAGGTCGATCCGCTGGGCGCGTTCGACGTCGCGATCGAACCACGTCCGGACGTGCTTCGCGAACGCTTGGTCGTGCACGGCGACGTTGACCTCGAGGTTCTTGGCGCGCGAGCGCTCGTCGAGGTTGTAGCTGCCGATCGTCGCGAAGGAGTCGTCGATGACCGCGGTCTTCGCATGCATCATCGGTCCGCGATGGCAGAACAGCTCGACGCCGTGACGGAGGAGCGACTCGTACATCGCCTCGAGCGCGAACTGCACGACGGCGACGTCGCTCTTCGAGGGCACGAGGACGCGCACGCGCGCGCCGCGGAGGACGGCGCGGTAGAGCGCGGACCGCACGGCGCGGTCGGGCAGGAAGTAGGAGTTCGCGATCTCGATCGACTTCCGCGCGTGGTTGAGGCGCGCGAGGTACTCGCGCCGCAGGTTGCGCCGGCTCCGCCGGAGGCTCGCGAGGACGTAGACCTTGCCGGTCGGCCTCCGCGTGAGCGGCGCGAGATCGGGCGGCACGTGCGACCGCGAGAGATCGTGCGGCAGCCCGAGGAGCCAGAGCCGGCGCCACGTCTTGTAGAAGAGCGTGCGGAGCTCGGCGGCGCAGGCGCCTTCGACCTCGATCACGTCGTCGCGCCATCCTTCGCCGCCGTCCTCGAGCGCGAGCCACGGTGAAGCGAGGTTGAGGCCGCCGGTGAAGCCGGTCTCGCCGTCGACGACGAGGATCTTGCGGTGATCGCGCTGCTCGACGCGCGCGAGGTCGAAGGCGGGGCGGAGCGGGGAGAGTGGATGGTACTCGCGGACCTCGCCCCCCGCCGCGACGACCTCGTCCCAGAAGCTCGGCGTGATCGAGAGGCTCCCGACGGCGTCGTAGACGACGCGCACCGAGACGCCGCGCCGTGCGCGCTCCGCGAGCGCCTCGCGGAACTTCGTGCCGACCTCGTCGGCGCCGACCCAGTACATCTCGAGGAGGATCTCGCGCTTCGCGCGCGCGATCGCTTCGAGCATCGTCGGGAAGGCCTCGACGCCGTCGCGGAGGAGACGCACGCGATCGGTGCCGACCTGGAACCACGGGCTGTCCGGTGGCTTCCGCGCCCACCACATCGTCTTCGTCGAGGAAGAGGTCGTCGTCACGGCGTCGTCCCTCGCGGCGGCCGCGCCGCGACGACGATCATGCCGTCCTCGACGAGGTGTCGCGCCGCGAAGGCGCGGATCTGGTCCCCGGTGACCTTCTCCGCGCCGGGGAGCGGCTCCCCCCGGAACGTCGCGACGACGCGCGCGCGTGGATCGAGCGCGGTCGCGAGCGACGCGCGCATCGCCGCGGTCGTCGCCCGCTCGTGATCGGCCGCCGGGAGCCCTCCCGTGCGGATCCGGTCCAGCAGTGCGCGCGCTTGGAGGACGGCGCCGTCGAGCGACGCGTCCGTCGCGACGACGCGGACCGCGAGCGCCGGTGAACGCGGCCACCCGACGACGCGCGCCTGCCACGACTGCGCGAGCGGCGTCGCCCCGCCGAGCGCGCGCTCGAGGAGAGCGCCTTGTCCGTCGAGCGCGGCTGCGACGATCGCGGCGGCATCTCGGGTCGCCGCGTCACCCGGCGGGAGCGGATACGCGAGCCAGGCCTCGGGGAGCGCCGAAGGGCGCGCCGACGTCGCGTAGGTGCCGGCCTTCGCGGGCGCGACCGTCGTCTTCGCACCGCACGTGCGTGCGGCATCGCTCGTCCGGCGCTCGACCCAGCGATCGACGGCGCGGAGGGCGGCCTCTCCCTGCGCCTCGTCGGCATCGGCGAGGACGGCGAGCCGGAGCGGACCCGCGCGGAGGGCCTGCGCGCGTGCGCTCACGGCGGCGTCCGCCGAGCGGAGCGCGACGTCCTCGCGTCCGAACGGCGCGACCCACGACGGGTGCCTCGGCGCGAGCGCGCCGGCGAGCTCGAGGAACGCCGGTGCGGCGAGGCGCACGGCCTCCGCGCGTGCGCGCGTCGTCGCCGCCGGCGTGAGCGGCTCGGATGCGAAGGCGCGACCCACGACGTCGGCGAGCCTCCGCGCGTGCGCGGCCGGCGTCTCGCCCTCGCGCGGAGGACCGTGCACGACGAGGCCGATGCCGTCCGGCGCGACCCACGGCTCGACACGCGCGTCCGGCGCGCTCCGAGCGACTTCGGCCGCCGCCATTGCGACGACGGCGGCGAGACCGGCGTCGGTGTCCGTCTCGGCATCGGTCCCGCACGGCGATCCGAAGAGCAGCCACGCTTCGCCCTGGCCGCTCTCGACGCGGGTGCGACCTTCGACGACGGGCCTCCGCCACGCGGCCGTCGCTCGCTCGAGCGCGGCGGCGAGCGCGCCTTCGCGTGCGTCGCGCGCCGCCTCGGGGCGCGCGTCGCTCCGGAGCGACGCTGCGGCCGTCCCTCGACGTGACGCGATCCCGAGCGCGACCGAGCCCCGGAGCGCTTCGGGCGACGCGGCGGCAGGCGACACCGCGGCGGGGCTCACGAGGCCCCACCACGCTGCACGCTCCGCCGCCTTCTGCGCGTCGCCCGCGCGACGGGCGAGCGCGCGTCCGTCGATCCGCGCGCCGCCTTCCCCGAGGTGCACGCGTGCTTCGGCGTGGACGAGCGCGACGGCATCGGCGACGCGCGAGGCGACGTCGGCCGCATCGCCACCGGTCGGCTTCGCGTTCGCGCCCGCGTCGAGCACGACCCCGACGCAGCCGCTCTGCACGTGCGCGGTGCCGGCGACCTCGCGGAGCCGGAACGGCGGGTCGAGCGAGGCGAGCCGCGCCGCGAGCGGACCGTGCGCGTCGCCCAGCGCTTCGGCGAGGGCGACCGATGCGCTCGCGGTCGGGACGTCGAGCGTCACGTGCACTTCGAGCGGCGTCGCGCCGTCGAGCGCGGCCTCGTAGACCGCGCTCTCGATCCGGCCGTCGGTCTTCGCCCGCATGGCTTCGGCCTTCGCCTCCGGGAACGAAGGTCCGCGCGAGACCGCGCCCCACGCCGCCTCCGTCGTTGCGCGCGGTCCCACCACCGAGAGCGCGACGCGTCCGGTGCCGTGCGCCGCGCGTCGTGCCGTCTCGAGCCTGGCGGCCGTCGCCTCGTTCACCATCTTCGACACGCGCGAAGGCGGCGAGAACGGTGAGCCGACGCACTTCGCCCACGCCCCGAGCGCCGGGTCGCGGAGCGGGCGTGCCGCGAGCGCGGCGAGCTTCTTCTTCGCCGCCTCGAGATCGGTCGTCGCGATCGGAGCGAGGAGCGCCGCGCGGAGCGCATCGGCGGCGGCGGCGGCCTCGATGTCGTTCCGCACGAGGACCGACGCGCGATAGCCGTCCCAGGCGGGGACGACCGTCGTCGTGAGGCCCGCCGTCGCGAGCCGCGCCTCGACGACGCCGGCGAGCGCGGTGGCGATCTCCGGTGCTTCGTCGGCGGACGGAGCGATCCCTTCCGTGCTCACCGCGACGGCGACGGCGGAGGCGGGGTCCCCTTCACGCGCGACGAGGAGGAGCGGGGGCTTGCCGGGCGCGATGCGCACGTCGGGCAGCGCCGCGTGGGAGGTCGTCCGCCCGGGCGAGACGGGGGGAGCGGATGCGCCACAAGCGAGCGCCGCGGTCGCGAACAGCGTCGCGAGGGCGACACGCGCCTCTAGCGTCCTCCGCACGTCGTCCCTACTTCTCGATGTCTTCGAGCGTGCGCGGCGCGATCTGATAGTTGCAGAAGAACGCCACGACGCCGGTGACCGACTTCAACGTCGTGTTCGCCGGGATCTCGAGCGAGGCGACGTTCGCGAGCGAGTTCACGAGCGTCGGCGGCTTCGGGAAGGGCGCGTTGCACCCGTTCTGCGCGCCGGGGGCCGGCGGCGTGAGACCGACGCTCAAGCGGCCGCTCCGGACGCTCTTCGCGCCGACGACGTCCTGGACCGTGACGTTGCGGACGCGCACGAGCATGCCGGCCCACTGCTGGCCCTTCTCGAACGTCTCGAGGTCCTTGATGTCGATCTCCTTCGGCTCCGGCGCGCGGTACTCGAAGCGGAAGGTCGCGATCGGCTGCGAGAGCTGCGAGAGCGTCGCGCCCTCGGGGAAGATGGCGGTGCCGATGTTGGCGTTGCGCTGGAACTCGCCACGGAGATCGAGCACGTCGCCGACGCCGACCTTCAGGTTCCCCGGCACGAACGTCGGCGCGAACAGGCTGACGCCCGAGAACGGCTCGCTCGAGCCCATGTCCTGCACGTAGATCGTGCCGCGGCTCCGCCCGTTCTCCGTCTCGTCGAACTGGTCGACGGCGATCACGACCGCGCCGCTCACGGCCACGGTGTCCTTGTCCTTCGCCGCCGACGGGCTCGCCGGATTCGACACCTCGCGGATCCGCTTGTCCGGACCGGCGGCAGGAGGCGCGCCGCGGTTCACCGGCTGGTCGCCTTCCTCGGTCCCACACGACGCGAGGAAGCCGAGGGCGAGGGCGGTCAGGAGAGCTTTGGCGGGCACCACGGGCAGGTGCATTACCACAAAAGGCCTCGGGCTTCAGGCCTCAGGCGACAGCCCGAAGTCGGAAGCCCGAAAGAGGAATGACGCCAGCGAGCAGAGGCGGCAGCGCGGCCTACGGAAGACGCAAGACGGAAGACGGAAGACGGCTTTCCGACGCCGGACCCCGCCTCACGCCGCGAGCTTGCCGCCGCGGACGGCGAGGACGGACTCGAGGCGCGACTGGATCTTGTGCTTCTTCGAGTAGACCGTCTTGACCGAGATGTTCATCTTCTCGGCGATGTCCTGCGGGTCCATGCCCTCGCCGAAGTAGAGCGCCGCGAAGGTGCGGTCCTTCTCGCTGAAGTCCTCGAGCGTCTTCTGCGCGATCGCGTGGCGCTCGTGCTCGCTCGTGAGCTCGAACGGGTCGGGGAGATCGCACACGAGCTCCATCGCCTCCGTGATGCACTCCTTCTGCGGCTCGCGCTTCAGCGAGCGGAGGTAGTCGTACGCGGCGTTGATCGCGAGGAGGCCGATCCAGGACGAGAAGCGGTTGCCGCGCTCCGGGTCGAACGTGCGGAGCTTGTGCATGTCGTTCGCGAGGAGCGAGACGTAGAGCGTCGCGTAGACCTCGCGGACGTCGTCCTGGCTCACGATCGACGAGAAGCGGCGCGTCACCTTCGTGATGCAGCGGATGATGAGGCGGTCGAAGCGGACCTGGAACGCGCGCCAGGCGGCCGGGTCGTTCGCGATCATCCCCGCGATGAGGACCTCGTCGGTCTCGAACCGATCGGCGGTGCAGGCGGGGAAGATGCCACTCTCGCGAACGTCGTTGCTCATGACCCTGAACCCTCCAAGTGGCGGGCGTAACGCCCGCGGCTCTCGCGGCTGCTCGTTGCCGCGACGGAGGACCATCGAGCACCGTCCGTGCCACGCGCTCGAGGTTCGTTCGGATCGAGTCAAGGTTTCGGAATCAAGACACTTTTGGATGTTACGGTCTCCGGCCCGGTCACGCGTAACACCCGTAACATCGGCGTAACACCCTCGCTCGAAGTGTCGAACGTTACGCTTCGTGCGTAACGCGGAGGAGAGGCTGCGCACGGGCGCATCGAACCCTCTGATGTTAGATACGGCGCCATGCGGGGCGCCTTCCTGCCGTTCTCGATGGTCGTCGCCGGCTCTCTCCTCGGCTGTGCCCGTGACCCGGGCTTCCGTCCCCCGGTCGCTCCGGAGACGACGCGCGCGGAGGTCCCGTCCGGCTCGCCTTCGAGCGCCTCCGATCTCGCGCGCGGTGCCTCCGCACCGAACGTCGCTCCCGATCAGGTCGGCCTCGCGACCTGGTACGGAGCGGCGCTCGCCGGGCGCAAGACGGCGAGCGGTGAGCGCTTCGACCCGAACCTCCACACCGCCGCTCACCGGACCCTGCCGATCGGCACGTGGGTCGAGGTCCGTCGTGTCGAGACGGGGCGCGCGGTGCGCGTCCGGATCAACGACCGTGGACCGAACACGGGCGACGCGCGCAGGATCATCGACCTGTCGCGCCGCGCGGCGAGCGACCTCGACCTCCTCCGCGAAGGCGTCGCCCGCGTCGAGGTCCGCGTCGTGCGAGGACCCTGACGGCTCAGGCGCGCGCGCGGCGGCGGCCGTCGTGCTCGCCTTCCGGCGGGCCCGGCGGATGACTGTTGCCGCGACCTTCGCGGTTCCTGCGCGCGACGTAGACGAGCACCGCACGCTCGAGGCTCGTGAACACGCCGTGCCACTCGGCGATGGCCATGTCGATCCCGAGCACCGCGTGGTACTGGCGGGCCTGCTCGGTCACGAGCCTTCGCATCTCCATCGGGATTTCCGAAGACCACACGTGCGTGCTCACGGCGGCGAAGAAGGAGGTCGGAGCCCCTCCGTCTCCGTTCCCGGAACGCACGGGCATCTCCTCACCCGTCGCGAGCGCTTCGAGCTGCGCATAGGTGATCCCCCAGTGGGCGGCGACCTTCCGACGGAAGTCCTCCCCCGGCTGTCTCGTCGGGGTCGGAGACAGCATGTTGCTGAGGTGGGCGCCAGAGACTCCGAGGCGTTTGGCAAGGCGAGCCTGCGCGCCACGCGGCGCGGCGGAAAGCTCCCCCCGGAGCCGAGCCAGAACGTATTCCTTGATCCTCTGGACGCGCTGTTGCTCGTCCTGGGCCACGTGAGTCCAGGGACCTTAGTTCACGCGTCCTTATCGAGAGCTACTTTCGCCGCTCGAGTTCGCGCGTTTCCACGCTCCACGTTGCCGCAGTGAGGAACGGTCAGAGCGCGAGATGGTCGCGCGCGTAGCCGACGTAGAGCTCGGCAGCCTCTCGGATCTGCGCGAGGTCGGCTTCTCGGAGCGAGCGGACGACCTTGCCGGGACGGCCCATCACGAGCGAGCGCGAAGGCACGCGCATGCCCGGCGGGACGAGCGCGCCGGCCGCGATGAAGCACTCGTCCTCGACGATCGCGTTGTCGAGGACGATGCTGCCCATCCCGACGAGGCAGCGGCTCCCGATCGTGCAGCCGTGGATCAGGGCGAGGTGCCCGACGGTGACGTCGTCACCGACCGTGGTGCTCGCCTTGCCGTTCGTCACGTGGACGACGGTGTTGTCCTGCAGGTTCGTGCGCGCGCCGATCCGGATCGGGAACACGTCGCCGCGGAGGACGGTGCCGTACCAGATACTGGAGCCCTCGCCGATCTCGACGTCGCCGAGCACCGTCGCGTTCGGCGCGACGAAGACGCCGGGGGCGATGCGCGGCGTCGTTCCCTTGAAGGTCAGGATGGGCACGGGTCTCCTCCGATCAGAGCACGAGGGGGAGGGCGCGCCGGCGCGGTGACAGTCCGACCGGCCGGGTGCGAGCAGGGAGCGTTGCGATCGCTTCCTCCGTCGCCCGCGCGAACAAGGAGTGCTTGTTGGCACGGACGACGTCCACCTCGAGGAGCTCGCCGAGGACGCTCGCCGACCCGACCGCCTCCGGCAGCTCGACGTGGACGATCTCGTTCCGCTTCGTGCGGCCCTCGACGAGGCCGGGCGCCTTGCTCGGTCCCTCGACGAGCACCGACTGCTTCGTCCCCACGAGCGTCGCGAGGTGCGCGCGTGTCTGCGCCTCCGCCGCTTCGAACAAGCGCGCGAGCCGCTCGCTCTTCTCGTCCTCCGAGACGTCGTCTTCGAGCTTGAGGGCCGGCGTGAACGGGCGAGGGGAGTACTTGAACCCGAAGAGCCCGACGAAGCCGACCTCCGCGACGAGCGAGAGCGTCTGCGCGAAGTCCTCCTCCGTCTCCCCGGGGAAGCCGACGATGACGTCGGTCGAGAGCGTCAGGCCCGGCCGCGCGCTCCGGAGCCGCGAGACGCGCTCGACGTACTCGGCGCGCCGGTAGCGGCGGATCATCCGCTTCAGCATCCGATCGCTGCCCGACTGGACCGGCATGTGGACGTGCCGGGCGAGGATGTCGAGCTCCGCGTGGGCGCGGACGAGGGACGGCGTGAGATGGCGCGGGTGCGGGCTCGTGTAGCGGAGGCGGACGAGGCCGGGGACGCCGGCGATCGCCCGGAGCAGGGCCGGGAACTGGCTCTCGTCGGGATCGTCGCTCTCGGGCGGCGGCAGCGCCGCGTCCCGGTAGCTGTCGACGGTCTGCCCGAGCAGCGTCACCTCGCGCGCCCCGGCGGAGACCCAGCGCGCGACCTCCTCGACGATCTCCGCGCTCGGGCGGTAGCGCTCCGGCCCGCGCGTGTACGGCACGATGCAGAACGAGCAGCGCTCGTCACAGCCCTTCATCGTCGTCACGTAGGCGCTGACCGGCGCCTCGCCCGGCCGCGGCGCCGCGGCGAGGAACCGGGGCGCGTCGAGATCGAACACCGTGCGCGCGCGCGGCGGCGCGCCCGCCATCTGCTCGAGGGCGAGCGCGGGCAGCTCCGGGATGTTGTCGGGCCCGAGGACGAGGTCGAGGTGCGGGACGCGGGCGAGGAGCTTCTCGCCTTCCTGCTGCGCGACGCAGCCAGCGACCGCGATGACGAGCCCCGGGTTCTTCTCCTTCAGCGGCGCGAGCTTGCCGACCTCGCTGCGGAGCTTCTGCTCCGCCTTCTCGCGCACGCTGCAGGTGTTGAGGACGATGAGATCGACCTCTTTCTCGGCCGCCGTCTCGTCGACCGGCGACCAGCCGTTCGCGCGCAGCACCTCCTCCATGCGGTCGGAGTCGTGCGCGTTCATCTGGCACCCGAAGGTGTGGACGAGGTATCGGCCAGCCAAAGCGGGGGCTCCATAGCATGGAGCCGCCCGCGTGGCAGGCGTGCGACGCTTCAGCCGTCCTTGGCGGGCGCCGGCGGCTTCGGCGGCTCGGCCTCCGCGCGAGGCTCGACCTCGGCGCGGAGCATGGCGAGGAGCTTCTCGCGCTCCTCCTTCGGGACCTGGCCCTCCCACACGAAGAGGACGCGGCCGTTCCGGCCGATCAGCATGACGCTGCTCGTGTTCTTCGCGAGCTGCGTCGCGCGCCCGAAGGACCCGTCCCAGTCGCAGTAGATCGTCGCGCCGATCTTCTTCGACTCGTCGCGGATCGCGTCCTTCACGAAGCCGCGCGCCGGCCAGAAGTCGAACTTCTCGACGTTCGCCACGGGCACGAGCGCGACGGCGCTCTTGTAGCGGTCGCCGCGCGCGAGCCGGGCGAGGTCGTCCTTCAGCGCGACGTTCACCTTCGCGGAGTCCTTGTCCTCGTAGAGGACGAGGGTCGGCTTGCCCTGGACGCCGTGGAGGTCGAACGGGCGGTCCCAGCCGTCGTGGACCCGCGCGGCTGGACGGACCGAGCCGATCGGAGGCGCGGCCTCTGCGAGCGGCGCCATGGCGAGGAGCACGACGCTCGTCGCGAGGACGAAGGACCGAGACTTCCGAGTCATCTTCTACCTCCCTTGCTGGGTCTCGTGGGCTCGCGCCCGGTTTCGGCGCGGAGCCACTCGCGGATGTGCATCTGCCATGCGGGGGCGCTGCCGAGCGCGATGTGGCCGCCGGCCTCCTCGACCGCGGCCTTCAGCGACTCGGCCGCGGTGCCCCCGAGCACCCATGGCGTCCCGTTGCACGCGTGTCCGTACGCCTTCATCAGCGCGCGCGGCGTCTGCGGGACGACGCACGCGGAGAGACCGACGAGCCGCGGCGCCATGCTCGCGACGGCCTCGCCGATCGCCTGCGGTGGGGTCATCGCGCCGAGCACGACGATGCGTGCGCCGCTCGCGGCGAGCTTCAGCGCGGCGCCGAGCATGCCGAGGACGTGCTGCTCGCGATCGATGCAGGCGACGAGGACGAGCGGGCCCTCCGGACGCTCGAGCGTGCGGAGCGCGGCGCGCATCGCGTACTCGAGCCGATCGGAGAGCATGTGCTCCTGCGCGATCGACAGCGTGCCGTCGTCCCAGCGACGGCCGATCTCGACGAGCAGCGGCGAGACCACGAGCTCGTAGAGCGAGATCGCGTCGAGCAGCATCGAGAGGCGCGCGAGCTCGCCGTCGATCATCGCGGCGTCGAAGCGCTGCGCGGCGGCGAGGAGGCGCTGTCGCGCGAGCTCGATCCCGTCGATCGTGCCGCCCGCTTCGGCCGCGACGTCCTCGGGGAGGAACGAAGGCGTCGACCGCACGACGCGCGCTGCTTCCGCCGGCGAGACGCCCTGATCGACGAGGAGGCGCATGCGCCGGATCTGCTCGACGTCCTCCGCCGTGTAGAGGCGATAGGCGGACGCGGTCCGGCGGGGCACGGGCACCCCGTATCGCCGCTCCCATGCGCGCAAGGTGGCCGCCGGCACGCCGCTCAGCTCCGCAGCGACCTGGATGCGGTACGGACCGCCCCCGGCGGCCGCCGACGAGCCGGCTCCGTTTTCGTGCGCTCCGTTCGCACGAGATGCGGAACGATCGGGGGGTTGCGCCATCCAAATGTTTGTCTAATGTTTGTTCCGACCTTGTGCAAGGGGTGTTCGCGATGGGCTCGACGATGAAGCGTCCGCATGCGGTGGTGATCGGCGCCGGTTTCGGCGGGCTGGCGGCCGCCGTACGCCTCGGCGCGCGGGGCTACCGGGTCACGGTGGTGGACCGGCTCGATGCGCCCGGCGGGCGGGCCTACGTGAGGAAGCGCAACGGCTTCGTCTTCGACTCGGGGCCGACCGTCATCACGGCGCCGCACCTCTTCGAGGAGCTCTGGCAGCTCTGCGGGAAGAAGATCGAGGACCACGTCGACCTCCGGCCGGTGACGCCGTTCTACCGGGTGCGCTTCGAGGACGGCACGAGCTTCGACTACACGGGCGATGCCGCCGCGATGCGCCGCGAGGTCGCGAAGATCAACCCCGGCGACGTCCACGGCTACGAGCAGTTCGTCCGGGCGAGCGAGGAGATCTTCAAGGTCGGGTTCGAGAAGCTCGCCCACGTGCCCTTCGGGTCCTGGATGGACATGGCCCGGATCGTCCCCGAGATGGTGAAGCTCGGCAGCTTCCGCTCGGTCTACGCGATGGTGTCGCGCTACGTGAAGGACGAGAAGCTGCGGCAGGTCTTCTCGTTCCACCCCCTCCTCGTCGGCGGCAATCCGTTCTCGACGACGTCGATCTACACGCTGATCGCGTTCCTCGAGCGGAAGTGGGGCGTGCACTTTCCCATCGGCGGGACGGGCGCGCTCGTGCGCGGCCTCTGCGAGCTCATCGAGGGCAACGGCGGCGTCGTGCGCTGCGGCGTCGAGGTAGAGAAGATCCTCGTCGAGAACCGGCGCGCCGTCGGCGTGCGTACGAAGACCGGCGAGGTCATCCCGGCTGACCTCGTCGTCTCGAACGCCGACTCTGCCTGGACGTACCGGCATCTGATCGACCCGGAGCATCGCAAGAAGTGGACCGACAAGCGCGTCGAGAGCCTGCGCTACTCGATGAGCCTCTTCGTCTGGTACTTCGGGACGAACCGGAAGTACGACGACGTCGCGCACCACACGATCCTCCTCGGGCCGCGTTACAAGGGCCTCCTCGACGACATCTTCCAGCACAAGGTCCTCGCCGAGGACTTCAGCCTCTACCTCCACCGTCCGACGGCGACCGATCCCGCGCTCGCGCCGCCGGGCTGCGAGGCCTTCTACGTGCTGTCGCCCGTGCCCCACCTCGAGAGCGGGGTCGACTGGGCGGCGCACGCGGAGCCCTACCGCAAGAAGATCGCGGCGCTCCTCGGACGCACGATCCTGCCCGGGCTCGAGCAGTCGATCGTCGCCTCGGAGATGCTCACGCCGCAGGGCTTCCACGACGATCTCCTCTCGTTCCGCGGCGCGGCCTTCGGCGTCGAGCCGGTGCTCACCCAGAGCGCGTACTTCCGACCGCACAACAAGAGCGAGGACATCGACAACCTCTTCCTCGTCGGCGCGGGGACCCACCCGGGGGCGGGCGTTCCCGGTGTCCTCTCCTCCGCACGTGTGCTCGACTCGCTCGTCCCGCACGCCTCGGCGTGGCCGGCGGAAGCGCGCGCTCCCGCCGAGGACACGTCCGCACCGCTCGCGGCGGCCGAATGAGCACGATGGCGATCGTCCGGCACGAAGGCACCGAGAGCGAGCAGCTCGAGCGCGTCCTCCGCGCCGGGTCGAAGACGTTCCATCTCGCCTCGCGTGCCCTCCCGAGCCGCGTCCGCGCGCCGACGCTCGCGATGTACGCGTTCTGCCGGACGGTGGACGACGACGTCGACGATCCGACCACCGCGAGCGGGACGCGCGCAGGCGTCGAGCGCGTGAAGCGCCGGATCGAGCGGATCTACGCGCAGCGCGGGCTCGACGACGTCGTCGATCGCGCGTTCTCCGACGTGGTCGCCCGGTTTGCGATCCCGCGACGCGTCGTCGATGCGCTCGCCGAGGGGATGGAGTGGGACGCCGAGAACCGGACCTACGAGACGGTGGAGGACGTCCGGGCGTACGGTGCGCGCGTTGCAGGGACCGTCGGCGTGATGATGACGCTCGTGATGGGCGTCCGCGATCCGGACGTGCTCGCGCGCGCGTGCGATCTCGGCGTCGCGATGCAGCTCACGAACATCGCGCGAGACGTCGGCGAGGACGCACGACGCGGACGGATCTATCTCCCGACGGCGTGGCTCGAAGCCAGCGGCGTCGACCCCGCCGCCTTCCTCGCACGCCCGGAGGCGACCGACGGCGTGCGCCACGTGATCGGCAAGCTCCTCGATCACGCCCAAGGCCTCTATGCGCGCTCCGACGACGGGATCGCGCACCTCCCGCGTGACTGCCGCGTCGCGATCCGCGCCGCACGTCTCGTCTACGCGGAGATCGGCGAAGTGCTCCGTGCGCGCGACTTCGACGGCGTGACGTCGCGCGCCGTCGTCTCGCTTCCGCGCAAGCTGTGGCTCCTCTGCACGGCGTTCGGCGCGCGGTTCTGGCGTCCGGAGCCGCTCCAAGGGGCGCCGAGCCGCGAGGCCGCTCCGCTCGTCCGCACGGTCGCCATGCTCCCGGCGCGCGCCGAGGACGCATCGTGAGCGCGAAGGACGAGCGCTCGCTCGCGATCGTGCGCGAACGTGGCGGTGTGGAGCTCGCCGAGCGTCTCGCTCATCTCGATGCGCACGCCGTCGCTTCACGGCGCGTCCACGACACGATGCTCGCCGCGCCCGACGAAGGCGCGCGCGTCGACGCCGACGTCGTGATGGCGGGCGGTGGTCTCAGCCTCCTCGTCGCCGCGGAGCTCGCACGCCTCGGCGTCTCCGTCGTCGTGCTGGAGCGTGCGCGGGCGGGCGTCGCGCACCGCGAATGGAATGCGAGCGGCGCCCAGCTCGCGCCGCTCGTCGAAGCGGGAATCGTCACGCGCGAGGAGCTCGAGGCGCTCGTCGTCGCTCGTTACGACGACGGCTTCTGCGCATTCCACGGCGGCGCGCGCCACCACGTCGCGAAGGTGCTCGATCACGCCGTCGACGCGGGACCGCTCCTTGCGCGCGTCAGGGAGACGTGCGAGGCGCGCGGCGTTCGCTTCGTCGACGGCGCGACGGTGACCGGTGCGGGCGCCGGCGCCGAGAGCGTCCGGGTCGCGTACACGGGCGGCGAGCTCGTCGCGCGTGTCCTCGTCGATGCGCGCGGCGCGTCGAGCCCGTGGGCCTCGGCGGACATCCTGTGCCCCACCGTCGGCGGCGTCATGCAGGGTCTCCGTGTCGGCACGGGCCCGCGCGAATGGGACCCGAAGGTCGGGGAGATCCTCGTCACGACGGAAGGCGTCGTCGACGGACGGCAGCACGTCTGGGAGGGGTTCCCGGGCCATGCCGGGACGCTCACCGTCTACCTCTTCTACTACGCACGCACCTCGGCGGTCGGCGCGGGGGCGCTTGCGCGCCTCTACGCGCGCTTCTTCGAGCAGCTCTCGATCTACAAGGAAGGCGAGGCGGAGCTCCTCCGGCCGACGTTCGGGTACATCCCCGGCTGGTCGCGCCTCGTGCCCGCGCCCGCGTCGCCTTCGCCTCGCATCGTGCTCGTCGGCGACGCCGCCGCGCGCCATTCGCCGCTCACGTTCTGCGGGTTCGGCTCGATGCTGCGCACGTTCCGCCCCGTCGCGCGCGCGATTGCGGACGCGGTCGATGCCCGCCGCGCCCCCCCTGCGAACGTGGTCCCGGAGGAGCCCGTGCACGCGTGGACGGGCGCGCTCGCTCGACTGATGGCGTCCGGCACGATGCACGGCAGCTCGATGAACGCGCTCCTCGACGCCGCGTTCGGCACGCTCGCCGAGATGGGCCAGGAGCCCTACGCCGCGCTCCTCGAGGACCGGATGGGCGCGCAGGAGTTCATGTCGTTCGTCCTCAGGACGGCGTCGAAGCAGCCGAGCGTGTACGCGCGGGTCCTGCAGGGGCTCGGTCCGCTCGCCTCGGCACGTTGGGGGTTCCGTGTCGCGCGGCAAGCGCGCGGCGCTTGAACGCGAGGAGCTCGGCGGGGCCGCGGAAGAGGCCGTACGGCACGGCTCCGCGCGCGTGGTGGACGAGATGAGCAGCGCGGATGCGCTTGAAGTATGGGAGCTTCGCGAGGAACGCGACGGGCAGTCGCTCGTGGACGAGCCCGTCGTGCACGACGAGATAGGCGAAGCCGAAGAGCGTCATCCCCGAGCCGGCGCCGATCATCGCGGCGCCGAGCGCGCCCGGCACGAGCTGGCAGCCGACGACGACGAGCGCCATTGCGATCGGGGCGTGCAGCCCGGAGAGGACGTCGTTTCGTTCGAATCGCCCGCGTCTCGGGGCATGATGCGACTCGTGCACGCTCCAGAGCCGACCATGCCAGAGGCGCCCGTGGAGGAAGCGTGCCCACGGCTCCATCGCGCAGGCGAAGACGAGGCCGGTCAGGACGCCGATGGCGATGTCCTTCAACATGGCGTGAGGGCTCCGTGATCCCCGCGGCGAAGAGCCGATGGTTCAACGCTTGGTTCGCGCGCCACGCGCGGTCGCGCATCGAGGCGACCTTCGGCCGCGTCCTCGTCGCCGGCCGCGAGCGCGCGGAGGCGGCGACGCGCGAGGGTCCGATCGTCGCCGTCCTGAACCACTCGACGTGGTGGGACGCGCTCGTCGTCCTGTGGCTGAGCGAGATCGTCCTCGCGACCGACGGTTACGCGCTGATGGATGCGAAGAACCTCCGGCGCCTCCCGTTCTTCACGCGCGTGGGGGCGTTCGGAGTCGACCTCGAAGACCCGCGTGACGGCGCGCGCGGGATCCGCCATGCCGTGCGGCTCCTCGAGGCGCCGCGCGACGTGGTCTGGGTGTTCCCCGAAGGGCGCGAGCGCTCGCCGTTCGAGCCGCTCGAGCTCCAGCCCGGCGCCGCCCAGATCGCGCGCGTCGCGAAGAAGACGCGCGTCATGCCGGTGGGGCTCCGGTACGTGTTCGGCGAACGCGAGCGGCCCGATCTCTTCGTCTCGTTCGGCGAGGCGGAGCCCGGCGCGCGGACGGCGCCGGAGGGCGTCGCGCAGCAGAAGCGCGGCCTCGAGACGGAGCTCGCGCGGATCGACGCCGCCGTGGCGCGACGAGACGTGACGGGCTTCGAGCTGCTCCACGCCCACGCCCCCCCGCGGTTCGGCGCGCTCGCCGAACGGATGCTCGCGCGGCTCTTCCCGCTTCCGCGGCTCGAGGACTGAGGTCATCGCGCGGGCTCCACGAGCTTGCCGCCAGGACCGAGGACGAGCGTGGCGTGCCGCCAGGCGACGCGACGCGACGCGAGCGCGCCGAAGAGCGCGGCGAGGAGCGCGACGTCCGCGAGGAGGGCCTGGCCGGTGGCGACGAGCGGGGAGGCGGCGAGGCCGGCCGCGTGGCGGGCCGCGATCGCCACGCCGATGCGCACCGCGATGCCGACGGCGGACGCGATCACGACGGCGTGCTCACCGCCGAATGCGCCGAGGAGCGCGCCGAGAAGGAGGAGCGGCGCCGGCGCGAGGAGGAGCGGGTAGGTCGCGAGGAGCGACGCGCGCTGTGCGCGGACGACCTGGAGCCAGCGCACGTAGCGCGCGTGGACGGCGGCGAACGGGCGTTCGGCGGCGCGCGAACGCGCGACGAGCGGCGAAGCGACGACGCGGAGACCTCGCGCGCGGAGGCGACGCGCGAGCTCCATGTCCTCCCCGAGATGCGTCCGGAGCGCCTCGAACCCGCCGACTGCCTCGAGCGCCGCGGCGCGGATCGCGAAGAGCTTCCCGACCATCCCGTTCGGGTCGATCCCGGACAGGAGAGGGAAGGCATGGAGCGAGGCGTCGAGCACCGCGTGGGACACCGCGTCCCCCGTCGCGACGATGTCGCCGGCTTCGACCGGCGGTGCCCACACCGCGGCGACCCCGGGCGCTTCGACGTCCGCGACGAGCCGCGCGAGGTCGACCCCGGCGAGGTCGACGTCGGAGTCGGCGACGACGACGAGCCGCTTCGTGCGCGCCCCGGGCGCGATCGCGAGCGCGCGTGCGAGCTGGTCGACCTTGTGGTTCGGGCCCTTCGCCTGCGTCTCGACGAGGTCGGCGCGGATGCCGTTCCGACGGAGCTCGACGAGCGCGGCTCCCGCGGCGGGCGTCGCGCGGTCGGCGAAGCTCCCGACCGCGAATACGACGTGCTTCGCTCCGCCGGCGTGGGCGAGTCGCGCGGCGAGATCGGGCTCCGCTCCAGCGCACGGCCGGAGGAGGACGACGTCGTCGAGGAGCGAGCGGTCCGGCGGCGGACCCGCGCGACGCGCGCGCGCGACGTGACGCGCGACGGCGATCGTCGCGCACGCGGCATAGATTGCCACCCACAAGCTCGTCGCGATCCCGATCACGTGCCCTCCACGCGCATCCGGAACGGGAGCAGGAACCTCACCCACGACGACGCGAAGCGGTCGAGCGAGACCGTCTCGTGCATGCCGACGGCGCGCGTCCCGTCGAGCGTCGTCTCGACGAGCGTGCGCGCGTAGAAGGGACCGTTCTCCAGCGTCCGGACGAGCCGGACCGGCGCACCCGGCTCGGCGCGGACGTGCCGCGCGAGCCCGAAGGTCGTCGCCCCGAGCGGACGGGGCGCTCCGGTCAGGAGCGGGAGCGTGTCGCCGCTCGGGAGCACTTTCACGCCGCGTCCCGTCTCGGTGCCGTCGCGGAGCGTGACGTCGTAGGCGAGCGCGATGCTGTCGTCCGTCGAGACCCGCGACCAGTGCCACGAGCGGAACGCCTCTTCGAGCGGCTCCTCGCCGGCGTTTGCGTCGAAGTAGCCGTGTCCCCGGAACGAGAGCGCGGGCTCCTGGAAGTCCACTTCGATTCGCCCGCGCGGCGCGTGCGGGAACCAGAGATGACGGCCTCGTCCGTCGAGGTCGACCTGCGCTCCGGTGCGGACCGTCGGCGTGAAGCGGATCGTGCCGCGGAGCGCCTGTCCCCACGGCGCCGTCCGCTCGTCGACGTGCGCGACGAGAGTGCCCTCGCGATCCCAGTGGAGCTCGGTCGCGCCGATAGCGAGGTCGTCGGGCGCGCGGAGGATCGACGCGGAGCTCCGCTCGGTCATCGCCCAGCGGGTGCGGGACGGTCCGTGGACCGCGACGTTGATCGCGGAGAACTCGAGGGAGCGTGTCGTGTCGCCGTTCGCACGTGCGCGCGCCCAGCGAGGGGAGAAGACGTTGCCGAGCAGCGCGATGAGGACGACGGCGCTCTTGCCGTCGTCGCTCACCCCGTCGAGGTAGAACCAGCCATAGCCACGGTCCGCGATCGGGCGGTCGAAGCGAGGTCGGCGAGGACCGCTCTCGCGCACGAGCTGCCGCTCAGCGCCGCCATCGGCACGCCCGGTCCCGGGTGCACGCTCCCGCCCGCGAGATAGAGGCCCGCGAGCTTCGTCCGCGATGCCGGTCTCGACAGCGGGGCGAACGGCCCGTGCGCTGCCTCCCCGTAGATCGCTCCGCCCGTCCCCGGGGCGAGGTGCTCGAAACGTGACGGCGTCGTCACGACCGTCGCGCGCGGGCTCAGCGTCACCCCCGCTCGCGCGAGCACCGACAACATGCTCCGTTCGCATTTCTCGACCTCCTCGTTGGTGAGCGGCGCGCCGTCGGCGACCGCAGGCGCATTCACGATGACGAAGAACCGCTCGTCGTCTCCCGGCGGCGGCGCATCACGGCCGGGCCGATCCTGCGCGCAGACGTAGACGGTGGGCTCTTCGGCGAGCTCGCCGCGCCCGAAGAGCGCGTCGAACTCGGCGGGGTAGTCCCGCGAGAAGAAGACGTTGTGGTGGACCAGCGGAACGCCGGAGGCCTGACCGACGACCGCCCACGTGAGCGCCGAGAGCGAGCGCTTCTCGCGCGGGACGGCCTTCACGGACGCGGCCGCGGCGCGGCCGAAGGCGCCGGAGGCGACGGTCGAGACGTCGGCGTTCGCGACCACGGCCGAGGCGCGGAGCATCCCGCGGTCGCCTGTGCGGAGGTCCTCGACGAGGACGCCCGACGCGCGTCCGCCTTCGACGAGGATCTCGCGGACGCGCTGGTCGTACCGGAGCTCGACGCCGAGGTCTCGCGCGAGGTCGGCGACCACGGAGGCGAGGTGGCTCATGCCGCCGCGCACGGTGCAGACACCCTCGCGCTCGACGTGCGCGATCAAGTTGAACGTCGCGGCGGCGTCGAACGGCGAGGAGCCCACGTACGTCGCGTACCGGCCGAAGAGCGCGACGAGGCGGGGGTCCTCGAAGTGGGCGCCGAGCGCACGCCACATCGATCGGTGCGCGTCGATCCTCCCGAGCGCGGAGAGACCGAGCTTGCCGGCTTGCGCGAGGAGGCCGGTGATCGACGGGCGCTCCGCGCAGAGGAACGGCTCGCGGACGATCTCGGCGATCTTCGCGCTGTACGCCGCGAAACGGCGATAGCCGTCCGCGTCGCGCGCGCCGGCGAAGCGCTCGATCGCGGCGGCACTGCGGTCGACGTCGACGAAGAGATCGAGCACCGCGCCGTCCGCGAACCCGTGGCGGGCGACGACGTCGGCGGCCTCGAGCGCGACCGCATCGTCGAGGCGGCGCCCAGCACGCGCGAACAGATCGTCGAAGACCCACCGCATCGTGAGCACGGTCGGTCCGACGTCGATCCCGCGACCGGCGACGTCGACCTGCCGCGCCTTGCCTCCCGGTCGCGCTTCGCGCTCGACGACGACGACCCGCTCGCCGCGGAGCGCGAGCTCCACCGCGGAGGTCAGCCCGCCGAATCCGGCGCCGATCACGACCACGGGTGCTCGAGACATCGCGTGCTCCTCTCCGGGGGTTCGACAAGGCGTACGACCGCGCGGTCCAGGTTGGACAGGCGATGTACAGGGTTGCCATTGACTTTAGCCAAACATTGTACAAAGTCTACCCGTATGGTCGCCGCGCTGCTCGATTCCGTCGTGTCGATGGGAGATCCGGTGCATCTCGAGTCCGTGCTGCGCGAGGCCGTGATGCGGCCGCCGCGCGGTGCGTCCCCGCCGCCTCCGAAGCTGCGTGACGCGCTCGTGCACGCGGTGTTCCCGGGAGGCGCGCGCGTCCGGCCGCGGCTCTGTCTCGCGGCGACGCGTGCGGCCGGAGGGCAGGACGATCCGCTCGCGTACGCGGCGGCGGCGGCCGTCGAGCTCCTCCACTGCGCTTCGCTGGCCCACGACGATCTCCCGTGCTTCGACGCCGCGGAGCTGCGGCGCGGCCGGCCGACCGTGCACAAGGTCTGGGGAGACGCGATGGCGGTCCTCGTCGGCGACGGCCTCATCGTGCTCGCGTTCGACGTGCTCGCGCGCGCGCTCGAAGGGCGACCCGACATCGGCGCGCGTCCGCTCGCGATCCTCGCTGCGTCGGCGGGGGTCCACGGCGGACTCGTCGGCGGTCAGGCGTGGGAGCTCGAGGACGACGTCGACGTCGCCGCGTACCACCGCGCGAAGACCGCCTCGCTCTTCGAGGCCTCCGCCGCGCTCGGCGCAGCGGTCGCCGGGGTCGATCCGGCGCCGTTCGCGGCACTCGGCCGAGCTCTCGGGATGACCTACCAGCTCGCCGACGACGTCTGCGATCGCATCGGCGACGCGGCAGAGCTCGGGAAGAACCCCGGCCGCGACGCCGCGCTCGGACGCCCGAGCGCCGCCGCGGGCGACCTCGCCGTCGCCCAGGACCGCCTCCGCCTCGCGATGCGCCGCACGGTCGTGGCCGTGCCGGACTGCCCTGGCGAGGCCGAACTGCGCGCCGTCGTCGAGGGCGTCCTCGATCTCCTCGCGTCGCGGTGCCGGGTCGACCGGCACGCGCGACCGACCGAGCAAGCCGCCGAATAGCAGCGCGGTTCCGGGTCGGTCGGGGCGGATCGGGTCCGTCGTGGCGTAACCCTCTACAGAGGGCTATCCTCCGCCTGCCATGTCCAAATTCCACACGCTCGTCGACATCTATCACGACGCCGTCAAGACGTTCCCGGACTGCCCCGCGTTCGGCACGAAGAAGAACGGCGAGTGGCAGTGGATGACCTACCTGGAGTTCGGGCGCGCGACCGACGCGTTCCGCGCCGGCCTGGCGTCGCTCGGGCTCCAGCGCGGCGACCGCGTCGCCATCATCGCGAACAACCGGGTGGAGTGGGCCGTCTCCGCATACGCCTGCTACGGCCTCGGTGTCGCGTTCGTGCCGATGTACGAAGCGCAGCTCCCGAAGGACTGGGAGTTCATCCTCGCCGACTGCGAGGCGAAGGCCGTCATCGTCGCGACCGACGCGATCGCGGAGAAGTGCCGCGTGTTCCTCGGCAGCGTCCCGTCGCTGAAGCACATCATCAGCCTCGACCCGCAGACGAAGACGGACGACCAGGTGAAGTCGTACGCCGCGCTCTGCAAGACGGAGCCGAACGTCCCGACGATCCGCCCCGACCCGAAGGACATCGCCGGCTTCATCTACACGAGCGGGACGACGGGCAACCCGAAGGGCGTCATCCTCTCGCACGAGAACTTCGCGTCGAACGTGAGCGCGATCCACGAGGTCTTCCCGATGACCTCCCTCGACCGCTCGCTCTCGTTCCTGCCGTGGGCGCACTCGTTCGGCCAGACCGTCGAGCTGCACGGCCTCCTCTCGATGGGCGCGTCGCTCGCGATCGCCGAGAGCGTCGACAAGATCATCGACAACCTCGCCGAGACGAAGCCGACGCTGCTCTTCAGCGTCCCGCGCATCTTCAACAAGATCTACGCGGCGGTGCAGAAGCAGATCTCGGGGCGCCCCGGCTTCGTCCAGTCGATGGTGAAGAGCGCGCTCGCGACGCGCGCGAAGCAGCGCAACGGCGAGGAGATCTCGCTCCCCGAGGGCCTCGTCCTCGCGCTGACCGACAAGGTCGTCTTCTCCAAGGTCCGCGCGCGCTTCGGCGGCAACCTGAAGTACGCGTTCAGCGGCGGCGCCGCGATCTCGAAGGAGGTCGCCGAGTTCATCGACAGCCTCGGGATCACCGTCTACGAGGGCTACGGCCTGACGGAGACGAGCCCGATCACGAGCGCGAACTGGCCGAACAACCGCAAAATCGGCAGCGTCGGCAAGCCGATCCCGGGCGTCAAGGTGACGATCAGCGCGGAAGGCGAGATCGTCGTCCACGGCCCGAACGTCATGCTCGGGTACCACAACCGCAAGGAAGAGAACGACGCGGTCTTCACCCCCGACGGCGGCTTCAAGACCGGCGACATGGGCAAGATCGACGAGGACGGCTTCCTCTTCATCACGGGCCGCATCAAGGAGCAGTACAAGCTCGAGAACGGCAAGTACGTCGTCCCGACGCCGCTCGAGGAGCAGCTCAAGCTCTCGCCCTACGTCCTCAACGTGATGGTCTACGGCGACAACCGCCCTTACAACGTCGCGCTCGTCGTGGCGAACGTCGAGGCGGTGCGCGCTTGGGGCGCCGAGAACGGCGTCTCCGAGAGCGACAACGAGAAGCTCCTCGCGAATGCGAAGGTCCGCGCGCTCTTCAAGAAGGAGCTCGAGCAGTACGGCGAGAAGTTCAAGGGCTTCGAAGAAGTGCGCGACTTCGCGCTCATCGACGAGGACTTCACGACCGACAACGGCATGCTGACGCCGAGCCTCAAGGTCAAGCGCCGCAAGGTGCTCGACAAGTACCAGGGCACGATCGACGCGCTCTACGCCAAGAAGAAGGAGAAGAGCGCGGAAGGGGCGAAGGCCGCGGCCGCCGCGAGCTGATCGCGCTCAGGGCGCAGGCGGCGACGCGAGCGCGTCGTCGCCGGCGCCGCACACGAGGACGCAGGGCGAGCGCGCGCCGGCGAGATCGATCCGGCCGGAGAGGACCGCCGCGAGCGCCGCCGCGCCGGCGAGCTCGGCGCCGAGGCCGACGTTCGCGAGGAGGAAGCGCGCCGCGGCGAACATCTCCTCGTCCGAGACGAGGACGACGCGCTCGATGTCCCGGCGGAGGATGTCGAAGACGTACGGATCGCTGCGCCGAGGCGCGAGCGTGCCGGCGCGGGTCGCGATCCGTTCGAGCGTGACGACCTCGCCGCGGGCGAGGCTCGCGTGGAGCGTCGGCGCGCCTTCGGGCTCGACGCCGAGGATGCGGACGCCGGGCTTCACGAGCTTCGCCGCGGCGGCGACGCCGGCCGCGAGCCCACCTCCGCCGATCGCGACGACGATCAGGTCCACGTCCGGCGCCTGCGCGAGGAGCTCGAGACCGATCGTGCCCTGACCGGCGACGACGTCCTCCTCGGCGAAGGGATGGACGTAGGTGCCGCCTTCGCGCTCCGCGAACGCGAGTGCGCTCGCGTGAGCGTCGTCCCAGACCTGGCCCGCACGGACGACGCGCGCGCCCCAGCGCGCGATGCGCGCCGCCTTCGACGCGGAGGCGCTCGCCGGGAGGAAGACCGTCGAGGGCGCAGAGGCGACGTGCGCCGCGTAAGCGACGGCCGCCCCGTGGTTGCCGCCCGACGCCGTGACGATCCCGCGCGAAGCGACCTCGCGCGGCAACGACAAGACGCGGTTCAACGCGCCGCGCGCCTTGAAAGAGCCCGTCACCTGCAGGCTCTCGGCCTTGAGGAGGAGCGTCTCCGGGAGGGCCGGGTGCTCGACGGGCACGGGGACGGTCGACGCAGAGGCCCGGGCTTCGCGCGGGGCTGCCGCGGCGTTGAACAGCCGGAAGAGCGGCGTCTCCACGATGTGGCCGTGGAGGCGCTGGCGCGCGGCGGCGAAGGTCGCGAGGGAGGGCATGCGGGACGGCAGGGTAGCGCGAGGCGGGGAGCAGGAAAGCTGAACGGTCTGCACGTGAAAGTGAAGGGCGTGAGCGCGAGGAATTCGCACGAAATCGCCGTCCGGCGACGTTTTGGCGGCCGTTGTTGCATGATAGTGGAACCAGTTCTACGATAGTGAACATGGCTGCTGCTCGCGCTCTGCCCGTCCTCCCTCAGCCCGCTGCCGTCTCGACGGTCTCGCCCGCGTGGCTCGCCGGCCGCCTCGAGGCGGACGACGTCCGTATCCTCGACGTCCGCGAGCACGCCGGCGGACCGCGTGCGGCGCACGTCCCTCGCGCGGTGGCGCTCGACGTGCGCGCGTCGTTCTTCGACGCGTACGGCGAGGTCGTCTCCGCGCCGGAGCTCGCGATGGTGATGAGCTCGCTAGGCGTCGGCGACGAGCACACGATCGTCCTCGTCGACGACGGCCCCGCCGTCCGAGCCCGCGCCGCGGCGTGGGCGCTCGCGCGGTACGGGCACCACGACGTGCACGTCCTCGACGGCGGCCATGCCCGTTGGCTCGCCGAGAAGCGTCCGCTAGCGCGCGACGTCGTGCGGTTCCCGTTCGCGAGCTTCACCGCGCGCGTGCGGCCGTGGTGAGCGTCCGTCCTCGTCGAGGTCGCGTCAGCGGCTTCGTGAACGGCGCGCCGCGAGCAAGCCGAACGCAACGAGGACGAGCGCGAGCGCACGGCCGCCTCCCGGCGCGGTCCCGAGCGCGCACGAGCCGCCGCCGGTCGCGTCGAGGTCGACGGGCGTCGGGGCCGCGCCGGCGTCCGGCGTGACGACCGGCCGCGTGAGGGAGGGCCCGACGCAGGCTCCGCCGACGCAGCGCGCATCCTTGCAGTCTGCATCCACCTTGCACGCGCTCGCCGCGTTCCGGCAGCCGTCGAGCGAGATGCACTGCAGGTCGCCGGCGACCGTCGTCGGTCTGCAGGCGAACCCCGTCCCGCAGTCCGTGTCGGACGCGCAGGTGCGACCGCACACGCTGCCTCCGGTCGTCGCGCCTTCGAAGAGCCCGGGGTCGACGCAGCGTGCGCCGTCGCCGGCCGCCTCGCATGTCCCGGCCTGCGCGGGGTCGCACGGCGAGCAGACGTCGCCGCGGTCGCCGCGCCGCTGACACGTGCGCGCGACGCACGCGTAGCCGTCGGGGCAAGGGGCTTCGTCGCAGTCAGGTGCACCGTCGCCGGGATAGAGCGCGCAGACGCCTGCGACGTCGTCCGCCTCGAGCGAGCGCCAGCGGACACCGGAGCCGTTCGTCGCCATCGTCGCTCGGGCGTCGGCGGAATGGCCGAGGCCGAGCGCATGGCCGATCTCGTGGACGAGGACGCTCCGGAGGTCGAGGGTGCCGCTCGCGCCGTCGAGGGAGAAGCGCCACTCGACGGCGTTCAGGTGCACGTCGGCGTCGCGGATCCTGCCGGCGGCGTCGAGGTGGACGACCGTCTGCGCAACCGCCCCCGGCGTCAGCTCCGGCGGCCATGCGTCATCGTGGATCACGACCACGTTGGTGCCGTCGTCGGTCGTCGGCGTCGCCCGCGCGCCCGCGGAGGTCGCGCGGAAGCCGGAGCAGGACGGGAGCGTCCACGTCCGGAGCGCGACGTCGAGCTCGCCGGCGGCCGCCGCGCCGACATCCCGTGCCGTCGGCGATCCGAGCACGAAGGCGACCGGGAGCGAGGCCGGCGCCCACGTGCCGGGAGGCGAGCCGGGGGACCACGTCGACGCCCCCGGAGGGAGGAGCCCGTCCGGGGCCGCGTGCGCGACCACCACGATCGGGTCGGGGAAGAGCGCTTCCAACGTCAGCGCGCGCGGAGCGGCGCGGGCTCGGAGCGGAGGAGCCACGCGCGTCGCATCGCCTCGTGCGCGGCGCCCGCTTCGCGGGCCGGGGTCGGCTTCGCCACTTCGATCGCGACGTGCGGGCGGTCCGGACGGCCGACGATCGTGCAGACCGGCAGCGTGATGACGCCGGGGCCGTTCACCGTGACGGACGTATCGTCCGCCGAAGCGATGCCGCTCGCGAGGAGCGCGGCAGAGAGGACGAGGCCGGCCACGATGCGGACAGGGTTCATGAGGACGCTCCTCCCGAGAGCATGACAGCTCCGCCGCCGGGAGCCAACCGGCGCGCGTGCTAAGGTCCGGGACCATGGCCTCCGGCGCCGACGTCCGCTCGCAACGTGCCCCCATGACCGTCGCCGTCGTCCAGCTCTCGAGCCAGGACGACGTCACGGGGAACCTCCGTCGCGTCACGTCGCTCGTCGCCGATGCGGCGCGGGCCGGCGCCGAGCTCGTCGCGCTGCCCGAGAACTTCGCGTTCATGGGTGAGGAGGCGCAGAAGCGGGCGATCGCGGAGGACGTCACACGCGGCGACGGACCGATCGTCTCTGCCGTCGTCGCGGCAGCACGCGAGAACGGCGTCTACGTCGTCGCAGGCGGAATGCCGGAGGCGAGCGGCGATCGTGAACGGCCGTACAACACCTCGCTCCTCGTCGCCCCGGACGGCCGCCTGGTCGCGCACTACCGCAAGGTGCACCTCTTCGACGTGGACCTCCCCGACGCGAGGCACCTCGAGAGCGGCGCGACGACCGCGGGCGAAGAGCCCGTCGCGACCACCGTACGCACGCGGGCAGGGGAGGACGTCGGCCTCGGGATGACGATCTGTTACGACCTCCGCTTCCCGGAGCTCTATCGACGGCTGGTCGATCGCGGCGTCCGCATCGTCACGATCCCCGCCGCGTTCACGCTGACGACCGGCAAGGACCACTGGCACGTGCTCCTCCGGGCGCGCGCGATCGAGAACCAGGTCTTCGTCCTCGCGCCCGCGCAGCACGGCAAGCACCCGCGCGGTCGCACGACCTACGGCAAGAGCATCGTCGTCGACCCGTGGGGAGACGTCCTCGCGCAGGCGGCCGAAGGCGAGGGCTTCGCGGTCGCGCGCCTCGACTTCGAGGCGCAGGACCGCGTCCGCGCGAGCCTCCCGTGCCTGGATCACAGGAGATTCTGACCGCCGCGCGCTACAGATGATCGCGCGCGATGTCGGCCCAGGTGCCGGTCGGCTCGATCTCGAGGTAGCGCTTCCAGTGGACGCGCGCGCGTGCCTTCTCGGAGACGGCCTCGTAGGCCATCGCGAGGTTGAAGTGCGCGTCGGCGAACCGCGGGTCGGTCTTGATCGCCGCCTCGAAGAACGGGATCGACTCGGCGGCGTGCCCGCGTTCGAGCATCACGTAGCCGAGGTTGTAGTGGGCCTCGGGCTGGCGATCGTCGATCTCCAGCGCGCGCCGGTAGAGGGACTCGGCGCCGGCTTCGTCGCCGCGCCGGAAGCGGATGTTCCCGAGGTTCGTGTACGCAATCGCCAGCTGCGGATCGAGCTCGACGGCCCGCTTGTAGAGCGCCTCGGCCTGGTCGAAGCTCGTCGGGTCCTCGTCGAGCGCGCTCGCCTGCATGTAGAGGTCGTAGGCCGAGCGCGCTCGCGCGCCGGGCGTGTCGGGGCGCAGCATGCGGACCACGTCGCTCCGCACGTCGTCGACGCGGAAGTCGAGCACCATCTGCCCGCTGACCGGCTCGAAGACGCCGTCCTCCGCCTGGACGACGACCTTGCGGCCGTCGCTCACGATCCGGAGCTCCTGGAGCGGACGCGTCACGCGCGGGAGCGCGCGACGGAGCGCGCCGATCGCCTGCACCACGTCCTTCAGGCGCACGCGGCGGGCGAGGAGGTCGTGCGTCGCGCGGAGCGCGATGAGATCCTGGAACGTGTACGCGCGACGCCCGTTGCGCATCGCGCTCGGCGAGACGATCTGCGCCTTGTCGAGGCTGCGGAGCCGCGCGGGCGTGACGCCGAGGAGCTTCGCGACCTCGCGCGGCGAGAACACGTCGGTGACGGGCTCCGTCACCTTCGCGGCGAGCGCATCACCGGGGTTCGGCGTCGGCTGGTCGCGAGGCGGCAGGGCGTGCTCGATGCGCCCTCCACCGGGACCGAACGCGACGTGGATCACCTCGCCGCCCTTGCGCTTGCCAGACGGCGTCTTCTTGGAGCTGGACATGCCTTGATCGAGGATGGTCATGGGCCAGCCCTCGTGGCCCTCCGCCTCTCTATCAAGGGCGCCTGGACGTCGACGTCAATCCTCAAGCCGCGCGGATCGTGCTCGAAGCGAAGCTCGCACACCGTGCGGCCGAGCATTCCGGGTGCGCGGCTCTGCGCTTCCCTGTGGGCACATCGCAGCGCGTGCACGTGGACATGCACGTCTTTCTCGGCGACGGCGCGGAGGAACTCGCGTTCCTCCACAGGGATGTCCACAGGTAATTCGAGGATGAGGCTGGTCGAGCCGTACCAGACACGCCCGCCGGCTTCGTCGCGGACCGCGCCCTCGCTCACCGTGTCGGCCTCGGCGAAGAGCGCGCGCCAGCGGCCCTCCGTCGTTCGCACGAAGTCACCACGCCGTTCGACGAGCCCGGGGGCGCGTGCTTTGCGGAGCTTCGGTCCTCGCGGGCCGCCGGAGTCCCCGGACGGCGGCGTGCCAGGGGGATCCCCTTCGGACATCATTGCCACGAAGCGATCGTGACGGATTCGCGCGCACGCGCGCAAATTCGCGGACGCGATCGCTTCGCGTCAGCGTGCCGCGAGGCGGCGCGGCGCCGGCGCGTCGAGCGGCACCGTGATCGGCTCGACGACGATCCCCGCCGGCGTCGACTCGATCCACGTCGCATGAGCGACGAGGGGGCGCTCCGCATACGGGAACGTCGGCGACGCGCCGAGCCCGTCCGGCGCTTCGCCGACGCTGCCGACGTTGATCACGTGCACGTCGCCGATCTGGCGGTGGAACGGCACGTGGCTCATCCCGCAGACGACGACGTCGCCCGAGGC
>JBDHVE010000043.1:0-58835 GCA_039809485.1 Polyangiaceae bacterium
ACGCCGCTCGTGATGATGACGATGCTCTCGAACACGTGGGCGGCGGGGCTCGCCTCGCTCGGGCGCGTCGAGGAGATCTTCACGACGACGCCCGACGTCGTCGACCGACCCGGCGCCGTCGCCGTCCCCGACACGGCCGCGCCCGAGGTCACGTTCGAAGACGTCGGATTCTCCTACGACGGTGCGGCGAGCGAGGCGGTCCTCCGCGATGTCTCGCTCCGCGCGCTGCCGGGGAAGACGATCGCGATCCTCGGTCCGACCGGCGCGGGGAAGTCGACGCTCGTGAACCTCGTCCCGCGCTTCTACGACGCGACCTCGGGACGGGTGCGCGCGTTCGAGCACGACGTCCGCGACGTGACGCAGCAGTCGCTCGCAGCGCGGGTCGGGTTCGTGCCGCAGGAGTCGGTCCTCTTCTCGGGCACGGTGCGGGAGAACATCCGGTACGGCCGGCCAGAAGCATCCGACGAGGAGGTCGTCGCGGCCGCCCGCGCCGCGCAGGCACACGACTTCATCGTGCAGCTCCCGGACGGGTACGAGAGCCGTGTCGAGCAGCGCGGCGGGAACTTGTCGGGCGGGCAGAAGCAACGGATCGCGATCGCCCGTGCGCTCCTGATCGACCCCGACGTCCTCGTGCTCGACGACGCGACGAGCGCGGTCGACGTCGAGACCGAGTCCCGGATCCAGAAGGCGCTCGGCGCGAAGGGGAAGCCGCGGACGACGTTCCTCGTCGCCCAGCGGATCAGCACCGTCCTCGAGGCCGACGTCATCCTCGTCCTCGAGCGGGGGCGCGTCGTCGCGGCCGGGACGCATGCCGAGCTCATGGCGTCCTCGCCGGCGTACCGCGAGATCTTCGACTCGCAGCTCGGGGGCGGGCTTGCCGACATCTCGGAGGTCGAGCCGTGAGCGCGCAGACCTCGCCCGCGGCGCCGGCGATCCGCAATGCGATGCGTCCCGGCGGTGGAGGCTTCGGCAACATCGCGCGCGCGAAGGACCCGCGCGGCACCGCCCGGCGGCTCGCCGCGTATCTCGCGCCGTTCCGGGCGCGCCTCGCGCTCGTCGTGTGCGGCGTGGTCCTCTACACCCTGCTCGCGCTCGTCGGTCCCTACCTGCTCGGGCGCGCGATCGATCGCTTCATCACGCAGCGCGACGTCGAGGGGCTCGGACGGACCGCGGCCGCGATGACGGCGGCGTTCGTCGCGAGCAGCTTCTTCCAGGCCGCCGCGAGCTGGATCATGGCCGGCGTCTCGCAGCGCGCGCTCCAGCGTCTTCGCGGCGAGCTCTTCGATCACGTCCAGACCCTCCCGATGGCGTTCTTCGAGCGCAGCGCGACGGGCGACGTGATGAGCCGCCTGACGAACGACATCTCCGCGATCGAGGAGGCGGTCTCGCAGAACGTGACGGCGCTCCTGGCGAGCGTCCTCTCGATGGTCGGAATCGTCGCGGCGATGTTCGTCCTCGACGCGTGGCTCGCGCTGGCGTCGCTCTTCGTCGTCCCGCTGATGCTCTGGTTCACCCGGTTCGTCGCGACCTTCACGCGGCGCGGGTTCCAGATCCTCCAGCGCCATCTCGGGAAGCTGAACGGCGTGATGGAGGAGTCGATCGGCGCGCAGAAGGTCGTGACGATGTTCCGGCGGAACGCGTCTGTCCTCCGCGCGTTCCGAGCCGAGAACGACGATGTCTACGCCGCGGGCGTGCACGCGAACACCTTCGCGCTCCTGCTCATGCCGCTCACCGGCGTCCTCGGCAACCTCTTCGTGATCGTGCTCGCGGGACTCGGCGGGTGGCTTGCGCTCGGCGGGCTCGTGAGCGTCGGCGTGATCGCGACGTTCATCAACTACGGACAGAACTTCGTCCAGCCGGTGCGCCAGCTCTCGAACCTCTACAACACGCTGCAGGCGGCGCTCGCCGGCGCCGAGCGTGTCTTCGAGGTCCTCGACACCGCTCCGGAGGTGGACGACGCGTCGCGGTCGCTCGGCGAGGTGCGCGGCGAGGTCGTCTTCGAGCACGTGACCTTCGGCTACCGTCCCGACGCGACGGTGCTCGAGGACGTGTCGCTCGTCGCGCGTCCCGGCGAGCTCGTCGCGCTCGTCGGTCCGACCGGGGCGGGGAAGACGACGATCATCAACCTGCTCACCCGCTTCTACGAGATCGATCGGGGCGCGATCCGGATCGACGGGGTCGACATCCGCGAGATCCGGAAAGCGGACCTGCGGCGCAAGCTCGGGCTCGTGCTCCAGGACACGTTCCTCTTCGCGAGCACCGTGATGGAGAACATCCGCTACGGCCGCCTCGACGCGACGGACGAGGAAGTGATCGCCGCGGCGGAGCTCGCCGACGCCGACGGCTTCATCCGGCAGCTCCCGGAGGGGTACCGGACCGTCCTCTCCGAGCGCGCCGGAAACCTCAGTCAGGGACAGCGGCAGCTGCTCTCGATCGCGCGCACGCTCCTCGCCGATCCCTCCATCCTCGTCCTCGACGAGGCGACGAGCAGCGTGGACACGCGGACCGAAGCGAGGATCCAGAAGTCCCTCCTCCGGCTGATGAAGGGGAGGACGAGCTTCGTGATCGCCCACCGTCTGAGCACGATTCGCGACGCGGACGTGGTGCTCGTGATCGACGGCGGCCGGATCGTCGAGCGCGGGACGCACCAGGAGCTGCTCGACGCGCACGGCGTGTACCGGAAGCTCTACGTGAGCCAGTTCCGGGGCAACGCGCTCTGATCACTCCGCGAGCGGCAGCTGCACCGTGAAAGTGCTCCCCCGGCCGGGGCCTTCGCTCGCGGCGTCGACCGTGCCGCCGTGGAGCTCGGCGAGGCGGCGCACGAGCGTCAGGCCGATCCCTAGGCCGCCGGGAGATCGGGAGAGGCCAGCGCGGCCCTGCTGGTAGAGCTGGAAGAGGCGCGGGCGGAGATCGGGGCCGATGCCGATGCCGTTGTCGGAGATCCGGAGCACGGCGCAGCCGCCGTGCTCTCGGCGTGCGCGCTCCAGCGCGACGCTTATCGAGCCGCCCGGCTCGGTGTACTTCGCCGCGTTCGTCACGAGATTGACGATGATCTGCTCGATCCGGACCGGGTCGGCTTCGACGAGGACGGCGTCGGGCGGCGTCTCGACCGAGACCGTGTGCTTGCGCGACTCGATCACGCTGCGAGAGGCGTCGAGCGCCCGGGCGAGGACCTTGGAGAGGTCGATCCGCTCGACCTGCAGCTCGACGGTTCCGCGGGCGATGCGCGAGACGTCGAGGAGGTCGTCGACCATGCGCGCGAGCGCGCGCGCCTGGCGCTCGATGATGTCGAGCTGACGCGGGTCGGCGTGGTCGGGGAGCTTGCGGCGGACGACCTGCACGGCGAGGCTGATCGCGGCGAGCGGGTTGCGGAGCTCGTGGGCGAGGATCGCGAGGAACTCGTCCTTCCGACGCTCGGCCTCCTTGGCCTCCACGAGCGCGGTGTGGAGGTCGGGGGCCGAGCCGCCGTCGCCGTCGATCGTGTGCAGGATCTGCCTCACCGCCTCGCGGAGCGCGTTCGGCCACGTGTCGCGGGGACCGAACGGCGTCTTCGCCCAGTCGTATCTGCGGACGCGTTCACCGACCTCACCTCCACCCTCGAGCCACTCCCGTGAAACGGCGACCTGGTTCGTCATGCGAAACCGCAACTCTTGCACGCGGTGCGCCAGCAGGGCTCGGCTCGAAGGGCACGCCGACTGCAATGCCGCGGGCCGATGCGGCCGACCACCTCTTCCAAGGCGCGAGCGATCCTCGCGGTCGAGGTCGGGTCGGGGCGCGTCTGCTGGGTCGCGGGCGACGACGAGCTCGCCGCGCTCGTCACGCGGCCTCCGGCACCGGGCACCGTGACGGACGACGCGGGACGGCCGGTCGCCGCCGGCGAGCTGCCCCTCGAAGCGGCGCGCGTAGGGCGCGTCTATCCCGCGCGGACGATGTCATTCGGAAAGGAATCCGCGGCATGCGTCCTCGTCTCCGTCACTCGCCCGGAGGGGCCCGACGGGACTGTGGCAGAGCTCGCCATCGTGACGGTCGAGCCTACCGTGCGCTCGTTCGACGGCGCACGGAAGGACTTGCTGGCGATCACGGCCCACGAGCTGCGGTCCCCAATCGCGTCGCTTCGTCTCGACCTCGAGCGACTACGGCGCCGCATGTGGCGCGCGGACACGGTGCGTGGCGTGGACGTCGCAGGGGAGATGGAGCGCGGGCTCCGTCAGCTCGCGCGGCTCACGCTGCTCGTGCAGAACGTGCTCGATGCGAGTCGGATGCAGACGCGCGAGTTCGCGCTCGCGGAGGAGACTGGGGATCTCTGCGCGATCGTCGCGGACGTCGTCGAGCGCCTCCGTCCCCACGTCGCTGCCGCCCGGTGCACGCTCCACCTCGCGCCGTGCGCATCGATCGAGGGGCGCTGGGATCCGCTCCGCCTCGAGCAGGTCCTCCACAACCTCGTGACCAACGCCGTGAAGTACGGCGGTCCCGGCAAGGCGGTGCGGATCGGCATCGAGCACCTCGGCGCGGAGGCGCGCATCGAGGTGAGCGACGAGGGGCCCGGCGTCGCGCTCGAAGATCACGTCCGCATCTTCGAGGCCTTCGCGCGCGGGCACGATCGCGACGACGCGGTCGCTACCCACAGCCTGGGTCTCGGACTCTACATCGTGCGAGAGATCGTCGCCGCGCACGGCGGCAGTGTCCACGTCACGAGCGCACCCGGAGGTGGCGCGCGCTTCGTCGTGGTGCTGCCGGTCCGGACGTCGAGCGACGCAGACGAATCGAGGAACGAAGACGACACCCATGGCGAAGAAGGCATCCAGCAGGAACGAGCGAGCGGCGAAGACGGCGAAGAGGAACAACGGCAAGAAGCGGTCGCCCACTGCGCCGGGGACTCCTGAGGGCCGCGTCCGGAGCGGGATCCCGCGCCTCGACTACATCCTGCAGGGCGGCCTCCAGCAGGGCGGCATCTATGCCGTGATGGGCCCTCCCGGCAGCGGCAAGACGCTCTTCGCGAACCAGCTCTGCTTCAACCACCTCCGGTTCGACCCCCGGGCGCGCTGCGTCTACATCACGCTGCTCGTCGAATCCCACGCGAAGATGTTCCGCCACCTCGGCGCGATGCAGTTCTTCGATCGGTCGAGCATTCCGGAGCGGCTCTACTACGTCAGCGGGTATCCGCATCTCAAGGAAGACGGGCTCGCGGGGCTCCTCTCGCTCGTGCGCAAGACGATCCGCGATCGGAAGGCGACGCTCGTTGTGCTCGACGGGCTCGAGAGCGCCGAGTCGTGCGCGAAGTCGCCCCAGGCCTACCGTGAGTTCGTCCACGAGCTCCAGGGCTTGACGAGCCTCGGCGGCGCGACGGCGCTCCTCCTCACCTCGAACCGCGCGGGTGCGCACCTCGAGAACGCGCTCGTGGACGGTGTCATCGAGCTCAGCGATCAGCTCATAGGGCCGCGCGCAGTGCGCGAGCTCACCGTCCACAAGTTCCGCGGGAGCGACTACCTCCGCGGCAAGCACGAGGTCGAGATCCGGAACGAAGGCCTCGTCATCCACCCCTGCACGGAGATCCAGTTCGACAAACCCGCGGAGATTGCGACCGAGGACCGGATCCGCATGGGCTTCGGTATCCGACGCCTCGACGAGATGCTCTGCGGCGGCATCCCTTCCGGCTCGACGACGGCCCTCCTCGGCGCGCCGGGCACCGGCAAGACGCTTCTCGGACTGTCGTTCCTCGTCGAGGGCGCGAAGAACGGGCAGAAGGGGACCTACTTCGGCTTCTACGAGCCGCCGCCGCGTCTCGTCGAGAAGGCACGCGCGCTCGGGATCCCCCTCGAGCAATACGTCCGGAAGGGGCTCGTCGAGCTCCTCTGGCAGCCGCCTCTCGAGCACACGCTCGACGCGCTCGCCGAGCAGCTCCTCGAGAAGCTCCGCGAGGACCGGAGCCCTCGTCGCCGGCTCTTCGTCGACGGCATCGAGGGATTCCGGGCCGCGTCCGTCTACGGCGACCGCATGCCGAGGTTCCTCTCCGCCTTCACGAATCAGCTGCGCACGCTCGACGTCACGACCTTGATCACCGAGGAGCTCGAGCTGTTCAGGAACGAGATCGCGATGCCGAACCCGGAGCTCGCGAACGTCGTCGAGAGCGTGCTCCTCGTCCGCTACGTCGAGCTGGGTTCGCAGGTGCGCCGTCTCGTCTCGATCATGAAGATGCGCGAGAGTCGGTACGACCCGTCGATCAGGGAGTTCCGCATCGGCGCGAACGGGATCGAGGTCGCGGAGTCGTTCCGGAGCGCCGAAGCGATCCTGACTGGGCAGGCGCGCGTCCGCGCGGGGAGCGTGCGATGAGCCGCAACATCCTCGTCGTCGACGACGAGCCCGATCTCCTCCAGGCCGTGTGCGGTTTCCTCGAGGACGAGGGCTTCAGGGTGCGCGGCGTCTCGTCGGGCGCCGAAGCCCTCGAGCTCCTCGCGAGCGGCCCCCCGCCCGACCTCGTGCTCCTCGACGTCATGATGCCGGGGCTCTCCGGCTTCGACGTGCTCGAGAAGATGGAAGCGCTCGACGCCGCGAAGCGCGTGCCCGTCGTCATGATGAGCGCGGTCGACCCGGGGCAGAAGCGCCCGCGCGCCGCCTGGAAGGCGTTCCTCCGCAAGCCGTTCGACATCGACAAGCTGCTCGCGACGGTCGCCCGCTGGGCGTGACCAGGTTCAGCGGAAGCAGGAGTCGCAGAAGTCGGGGTAGCGGTACACCTTGCCGTCGGTGAGCTCGGTGCATGCCACCGCCTTCGTCTTGGTGACGCACTCGGACACGCGGTCTTCGTCGCACGACGAGCGGGCGCAGAAGTCGCCGTCCTCGCTGCAGGTGCCGGCGCAGCCGGTCTCGTCGCGGACGTACGCTTCGTTCATCCGTGCCGTGACGCAGTCCCGGACGGCGCCGCGCGAGGCATCGCACGCGACCCATCGCTCGCACCAGGCGGTGAGGATGCTCGTCCCCGCGCTCTGGGTCGTGGGGTGACACAGCTTGTCGACCGCGTCACACGCGCCCGTCGTGGGCGCGAGGACGAGGAGAAGACCGACGACGAGGAGATCCCGGGACCACACGGACGCGAGCGTACCATCGTCACCTCCGCGACGGAGAGGCTATCGGGGCGCGTGACACGCGATGCGCCCGCTCTCGTATCGGACGCACGTGCGCGCGCCGAGGGCGGTGACGCGCTCGGGGAGGGCGAGCTTCGCGGGGACGAACAGCTGGGCGCCCTCGGGATAGCGGCGCGTCACGGAGACCGGCATCGCCCAGACGCTCCCGTCGTCGAGGAGCAGGCGCGCGTACGCGTCGTCGAAGGCGATGTCGCGCACGGGACGGGGCAGGGGGATCCGGCGCACGTCGGCGACGAGCTCGCTTCCCGTGCCGACCGATCCTCCACGGTGACAGGCGAGGTCGCCGGCCTCGCCGATCGCGCAGACGACCGCGCCGGTCTCGTAGGCGCCGAGTCCTTCCGCGAGGCGCCTCACCCGTCGCGGGAACCCGGGGACGGCGATCCGGTGCTCTTCGTCGTCGTTGTCGGAGAAGCGACCTCGACACGACGCGTGGCCGGTCGTGTCGAGCGAGCACTGCTGGAGGTTCGTGTTCACGTAGGCGTCGACGTCCGCGACCGCGAGCTCGGTGAGCTCGCACTCGGTGTGGGGCGCATCCGTGTCGAACGGGAACGTGCACTCGTGGACGCGTCCGTCCTCTCCCTGGACGACGAGCGCGAGCTCGTTCGCGGCGATGTTCTTCGCGCGGAACGGGAGCGTCACCGCGGACGGCTTCGACTTCGTGTCCTCCGTCCGCAGGCACGCGATCGTGCCGCCGTGCTCGAGCGCACAGACGAACCGATGGCCGGCGACGAGCTGCGTCGCGGGCGAGACGCCTTCGACGCGGCGCCACGGGCCGTCACCGAACCGGCACGACCACGCACCCTCGTCGTCGAGCGCGCAGGCGACCTCGAGGTGCTCGAGGGTGCCGTCGCCGCGCTCGCGGTACGCCGTCGCCACCGGCTCCGCGATCCGACGGAGGGGATGGACCGCGGTCGCCGTGCGAGGTGGGGCCGCCGAGCAGCCGACGAGGAGGACGACGAGCGCGATGAGACGACGCATGCTCGTGCGTCGTTCCAGCGTCGCGGAGTGTGACAGATCACTCGATCGTGGAGCGCGTCACGGTGGGTGGCGCCTTCGCTTGGACGAAGAGGCCCGGGAACCCTGCCGTCTCGAACGTCCCTTTCGGGTTGTTACGGAGCACGCTGTCCGTGATCGCGATCGTGCCGGACCGGTCGTTGCTGACGAAGAAGATCGCGCTCCCGCCCTCGTTCGCGTGGTTGTCCTCCATCCGCGTGCCGCACATCTCGAGGTGGATGGTGTTCCCGTCGTTGTAGATGGCGCCGCCGTTGCCTCCGTTGCCGTCGTTCGCGCCGCGGCCCGTCGCGCGGTTCCCCGAAAAGACGCTGTTCAGGATCGTCCACGATGCGCCGATGCTGCTGAGGGCGCCGCCGTTCGCGCAGCTGTTGCCGAGCTCGCCCGCGCCGCCGAACGTGCTGTTCACGACGAACACCGGGCGCCCGAAGCTACCCGACTTGGGAAAGTCGAGGACGCGGACGGCGCCGCCGCCGACGTCGGAGCCGGACTCGTCGCACGTGTCGTGGAAGAAGCGGCTGTTCACGATCTTCGTCCGTCCGCCGCGCGCCCAGATCGCGCCGCCGCCGCCGCCTTCGACGTTGCCGAGCTCGACGTGACCGTCCGCGAAGGTGAGGTTCTGGACCGTGAGCTTCGGCGTGACCTGCTCGTTGCAGTCGCCGGGCACGCCCGACGCGTAGCCGCCGTTCGCGGGGTCGCACGCGTTCATCGTGAGGATCCGCGTCGTGCCGCCGCCGCTCAGCGTGATCTTGCCGCCGCCGTCGATGACGACGCCCGGCTTGTCGTTCCGCACGACGGCGCTCTTCGTGAGCGTGATGGTCGTCGGCGATGCTCCGCAGTCGAACGTCACGACGCCACCGTTCGCGACGGCGGCGACGAACGCGTCGGCCGTGCAGCTCTCGGGCGTTCCCTTGCCGACGACCGTGGTCGGCGTCGAGACGTTCTCGGCCGCCGCTTCGGCGGGGACGGCGCACGTGCCGTCGGGATTCCCGGGCGGAGGACCTTCGCCGACCGGCGTGGGCGTCGCGCCGCTCGACGAGCTCGACGCGCTCGACGCGCTCGTCGAGCCTCCGGAGGACGAGCCTCCGCTCGGTGCGCCGGTCGTCTCTTCGTCTCCCGAGCAGGCGTGGAGCGCCAGAGCGCCGAGCAGGAAGGCGAGCTTCACTTCGCGCGTCATGATCCGACGGTAGCGTGGACGTGAACGACATGGGAGCTGACAAGCCGGCCGACCAGCGGTTCACATGCCGCACCCGGCGCGCGCCGAGGCGTCGTAATCTGGCGCGCGATGGGTCCATCTCGTTACCTCACCGCCTTCGCGGCTGCCTCCGCGTTCGTCGCCCTCTCGGGCGACGCGCGCGCCGAGAGCATCATCAAGAACCCCGGCGATCATCCGAAGTACCATGTCGAGCTCGAGCCGCACCTCGACCTCGGCTGGAGCCGGCTCTACGCGGACAACGGCCTCGGCCTGGGGCTGCGCGTCACGATCCCGATCGTGGACAACGGCTTCGTCCCGTCGATCAACAACAGCGTCGGCATCAGCTTCGGCCTCGACTGGCTCCGGTACAGCGGCTGCTACTACTACGACAACCGCGGCCGCGACCGGTTCGGCTACGGCTGCGGCGCGAGCTTCTTCCTGTTCCCTGTCGCGATGCAGTGGAACTTCTGGCTGACGCCGCAATGGTCGGTCTTCGGCGAGCCGGGCCTCTACGTCTACCACGGCGTCTTCGACGACTACTGCACCGGCATCGTCGGCTGCTCGTACCCGACGCGCACGAGCGTCGAGCCGGCCATCTACGTCGGTGGTCGCTTCCACTTCAACGACAAGGTCTCGCTGACGATGCGCCTCGGGTACCCGACGCTCTCGATCGGCGCGTCGTTCTTCCTCTGACTCGAGGAGCGGCTACAGCTCCACGTCGATGGTCGCCTCACCGCCGGTGACGTCCGCAGCGGGCGCTTCGGCGGTGAGGGTCAGCTCGCCCTGACCCGACCGCTTCTTCGTCGCCCGGACGCTCACCAGCACGGTGTTGAGCTGCTGCGTCTCGCCCGACGAGACCAGGCGCTGCATCGTCGCGAACATGTCGGTGAGGTCGAAGGCGGGCGGCGGCTGATCGACGCGCTCGAGATACGCGTCGTCGACCACGAACGTCGTGCCCTCGGGGCGCTCCGCCTGCCGCGTGACGCGCTCGTTTGACCCGCGGACGCGGTGCACGACCTCGACGCTCTCGATCGAAGCCAGATCGAGCGCGGTGCCGGAGAGCTCGAGGCGTAGGCCCTCGACGGCGTCGGTGCCGCGGAGCGTGACGGAGAACATCTGCGTGAAGCCCGTCGGCGAAGGCGCACCCGCGAGGGGCAGCACCTCGAGATGCGGCTCCGTCTCTGCCTCTTCGTCGTCGAGCGGGTCGACGAACGAGAGCATGATCGCCTCGGGCCCCGGGGCCCCCACACCGAAGCAGCGGAGGATGCCCATCGCGAGCTCGGTCGGCGTCCCGGCGACGATGCCCTCGGCAAGCTCGCGGTGTCCCTCCTCGAGGTCGGTGAAGTCCGCGAGCGCGCCCGAGCGCGTGCGGCCGCTCGGATCGAGTGGCATCTCGATCACCTCGTCGGGCTCTCCGCCGTCGTAGACGTGGACGCGGACACCTTCTGGCTCGACCTCGAGCGCGAGCACCTCGGTCTCGCAGGCGGCCGACATCGCCGCGCCCCAGTCCTCCGCGTCGGCGACGTCGAGCGACTCGAGGCCGAACACGGCGACGACGCCCTCGGCCTGCGTCACGACGGCGCGGGGGCCGGTCAGGACCGACAGCATCGCGAGCGGGTTCTGCGCGTTCGCGGAGATGTCGATCGGCTCGAGCCCTTCTTCGTCGGCGAACGCGTTGATCGCGCTCGCGACCGTCGGACCGTCTTCGTCGCGGACGAGGAGGAACATGGGGCGCATCCTGTCACCACGACGCGCGCGATGCGAGAGGCAGGTCAGCCGTGGTATGCGATCGCGGGCGGCCGCCGGAACGCACCGCGGCGAGGCGCCATCGGAACAGGGACGAACGCATGCTGCCGCTCTCGGTCCTCGATCTCGTCCCCGTCACCCAGGGCTCCACGCCCCGCGACGCGCTGCTCCGCAGCCTCGACCTCGCCCGCCACGTCGAACGGCTCGGCTACCGGCGGCTCTGGGTCGCCGAGCACCACAACATGATCGGGATCGCGAGCGCGGCCACGTCGGTCGTGATCGGGTTCCTCGCGGGCGGGACGAGCACGATCCGCGTCGGCGCCGGCGGCATCATGCTCCCGAACCACGCGCCGCTCGTGATCGCGGAGCAGTTCGGGACGCTCGAAGCGCTCTACCCCGGCCGGATCGAACTGGGGCTCGGGCGCGCGCCCGGAACCGATCAGCTCACCGTGCGCGCGCTGAGGCGCGACCCGACCGCGGCCGACGAGTTCCCGCACGACGTGCAGGAGCTCCAGGTCCTGCTCGGCCCCGTCCGCCCGGGCCAGCGCATCCAGGCGGTGCCGGGGGCGGGCTCGAACGTGCCGCTCTGGATCCTCGGGTCGAGCACCTTCGGCGCGCAGCTCGCCGCGCTGCTCGGCCTGCCCTACGCGTTCGCCTCCCACTTCGCGCCGGCGGCGCAGGGCGACGCGCTCGCCCTCTACCGGCGGAAGTTCGAGCCGTCCGCGCAGCTCGAGAAGCCGTACGCGATGATCGGCGTCAACGTCGTCGCGGCGGACACCGACGCCGAAGCGCGACGCCTCTTCACGACGCTCCAGCAGGCGTTCACCGATCTCCATCGCGGCACGCGCGGCTTGTCGAAGCCTCCGATCGACGACATCGAGCAGTACTGGACGCCGGCGGAGAAGATCGCCGCTTCGCAGATGCTCTCGTGCTCCGTGGTCGGTTCGCCGGCGACCGTGCGTGCCGGCCTCGCCGCGCTCGTCGAGCGCACCTCCGCCGACGAGATCATGGCGGTCACGCACGTGTTCGATCCCGAGGCGCGGAAGCGCTCCTACGAGATCCTGGCCGCGATCGGCGAGACGCTCTAGAAGCGGGGCATGGCGAACGTCCTCTACGTCGGGAATCGAAACTACTCGTCCTGGTCGATGCGGCCGTGGCTCGCGCTGACGTGGGGCGGGATCGCCTTCGAGACGCGCACGATCCCCCTCGGCGGCGAGGGGTACACGCAGCGGCGGATGCCGAACCTGCTCGCCGTGAGCCCTGCCGGAACCGTTCCGGCGCTGCACGTCGGCGGTGAAGTGATCGTCGACTCGCTCGCGATCTCCGAGTGGGCCGCGGAGCTGGCGCGGAAGCTCTGGCCGGAGGACGCGGTGGCGCGCGCGCACGCCCGCGCGGCCGCGTGCGAGATGCACGCGGGGTTCGGCGCGATCCGCGCGAGTCTCCCCTGCAACCTCCGTCGCCGCGCGCCGGCGCGCACCCTCGGCGACGACGTGAAGCGCGAGGTCGCGCGGCTCGAGGCGCTGTGGTCGACCCTCCGTGCGCGGTTCGGCCAGGGCGGCCCGTACCTCTTCGGCGCGCAGCCCACGATCGCCGATGCGTTCTTCACGCCGATCGCGACGCGCTTCCGGACCTACCAGGTGGAGGTCGGGGAGGAGGCGACGCGCTACTGCGAGGCGCTGCTCGCGAACGAGGCGTTCCGGGCGTGGGAGGCGGAGGCGGTCGCGGAGCCGTGGACCATGCCGCAGTGGGACGCGGTGTGAGGTGAGAGAGAGGGCGCGCGGGCGCGCCCCTCGATCACTTCTTCGCGGCCGGCTTCTTCTCGTCCTTCTTCTCGCCGTCCTTCGCGGGGAGGAGGCCGAGCTGGCCGAGCAGCTCCACGTTGTTCGTGTACCAGGTCGACTTCGCGACCTTGCCGTTCTTCACCTCGGCGATCTCGAGGCCGTGGAACGTGACCGGTTTGTTCGTGACGGTGGCGACCGGACCGAGCGGCCCCTTCTGGGTGCCTTTCACGGTGAAGGTCGCGACGACGAAGTCGCCGGCGGCCCACGCCGGCTCGACCGAGATGGTCGCGTCGGGCACTGCGCGCGTGAGGGAGTCGAGGACCTTCGCCGCCGCCGCCTTTCCCTTCACGTCGGACGGCTGGGCGATCGGCTCGAAGACGACGTCGTCGGCGACGGACGCCTCGAGCGCCTTCTTGTCCTTCTTCGACCACGCCACGGGCCACCCGTTCTTGACGGTCTCGACGAGCTTGTCCTCGGCCGCGTCCTTCTTCGCGACGTGCCACGTCGGCTCGCCGGTGAACGGCGCCGTCTCGCGCGCCTTGCCCGGCATCCGGCCGAGCTGCATCGCCGGCGTCAGCTGGTCGACGAACGTGTACTCCTTCGTGATCTTGCCGTCCTCGTCGAAGGTGAGGACGCCCGCGCCGCGGACGGACACGTTCTTCCCCGACGCCTTGTCGGTGCCGGTCGACGTCCACTCGTAGGCGACGATCTCGTCGCGAACGAAGACGCGCGACGCCGCCGTCTTCGTGTCGGCCATCTCCCAGAACTTCGTCTGCGCCTCCTGGATCGCGGGGCGTCCCTTCGCGGCCTCGAGCCAGCCACCCTGCGGTCCGAGCAGGTAGACGGCGCCGCCCTCGGAGTAGAGGTCCGCGTACGCCTTCGCGTCGTGCGCGTTGTAGGCCGCCTGCATCGCGGCGAGCGCCTTCTTCTGCATCTCGGCCAAAGGCGGCTTCGGCGCGGGCGCCGCGGGAGTGGCTTCCTTCGCCGGCGTCTCTGCGGTGGCCGCGGGCGGCGTTGCCGGCGTCGCGGGCGGCTTCTCCCCGCCACCACAGCCGGCGAGGAGGATCGAGACGACGAGAGCCTTCTTCATGCGCAGGGTCGTAGGAGAGCGTGCGAGCCGGCGCAAGGGGTGTGTGGCGCCGCCCGCTCCCGGCACGCCCTCACCCCGCTCGCGCGATGCGCTCTCGCGCCGTCCTCACGACCTCGACCGCCGCCGCGCGCAGGGGTTCCGGCGCGACCGGCTTGCCGACGTGCTGCTGGTATCCCGCTTCGAGCGCGGCTCGCGCGTCCTCGCTCCGCGCATAGGCGGTGAGCGCGATCGCGGGCACGCCTCCGCCTTCGCGTTCGGGGAGCAGTCGAACGCGGCGCATGAGGGAGTACCCGTCCTCGTTCGGCATCCCGATGTCGCTGATCAGGAGATCCGGTTTCACGCGCTGGACGAGCTCGTAGGCGGTCCGCGCCGAGTCGGCCTTCACGACCTCGGCACCGGCGCTCTCGAGCGCGGCGGCGACGAGCTCGCGCGAGTCGTCGTCGTCGTCGACCACCATGATCCGCATGCCGCGGAGCTCGACGCGGACGTCGCGCTCGTCGTCGTCGTTCGCCGGCGGCAGCTCCGGCGCGAGCGCGCTCGTCGAGGTCGCGCGCGTCGGGAGCAAGAGCGTGAAGGTCGCCCCCGTGCTCGGACCGTCGCTCTCGGCGAGCACGCTCCCGCCGTGGAGCTCCACGAGGTGGCGCACGATCGCGAGCCCGAGGCCGAGGCCGCCGTGTGAGCGGGTCGTCGAGCTGTCGGCCTGACGGAAGCGTTCGAAGACGTGGGGGAGGTGCTCGGGCGCGATGCCGATCCCGGTGTCGCGAACGACGATCTCGACGGCGCCCTGGTGCTGGAGCACTTCGACGTCGATGTTCCCGCCGCTCGGCGTGAATCGGACCGCGTTCGAGAGCAGGTTCCACACGACCTGCTGGAGACGGTCGGCGTCGCCGAGGACGCTGACGTGCTCGGTGGGCAACGCCGTCGTCAGCGAGACGCCCTTCGCGTCGGCCGCCGGGCGGATCACTTCGACGGCGGCGGTCACGACCTTGGACAGCTCGATGCGTTCGAGCGAGAGCCGGAGCTTTCCGCTGACGATCCGCGACACGTCGAGGATGTCCTCGATCAGGCGCGCCTGGGCCTTGGCGTTCCGTTCGATCGTGAGGAGGGCTCCCCGACGCGCGGCCTCGTCGTGGTCGCGCGTGAGGAGCATCGACGCCCAGCCGAGGATCGAGGTGAGCGGCGTCCGGAGCTCGTGGCTCATCGTCGCGAGGAACTCGTCCTTCATCCGATTCGCCGCTTCCGCTGCCCTCCGCTCCTTCACGAGCTCGGTTACGTCGAAGGCGTGGACGAGGACGCCGCCGATCGAGCCGTCGGGATCGCGCAGGGCGACGTAGACGAAGTCGAAGTAGAGGTCGACGAGCTCGGTCGACCCCGGCCGCGGGAGGCGCGCGAGCACCTCCTTGCCGTGATAGGGCACGCCGGTGTCGAACGTTCGGTGCAGCTGCGCGTCGAAGCCCTGGCCGCGGAGCTCGGGGACCACGTCGAGGAGGGGCTTGCCGACGACGTCGCGCCCGCCCCACACCTCGCGCATCTTCGGATTCACGAAGTCGACGCGGAGCTCCCTTCCGCGCAACATCGCGAGCGCCGAAGGCGAGACCTCGAACATCGCCTTCAACCGCTCTCGCTCGCCCTCGCTCTGACGGCGCGCGTCCTCGCGTGCGCGTGCCGCGGCGAGCTGCGCTTCGACGCGCATCACGAGCGTCGCGGCGGAGAACGGCTTCACGACGTAGTCGTCGGCGCCCGACCGGAGGCCGTCGGCGACGGACTCCTCGCCCGCGCGCGCCGAGACGAGGACGACGGGCGTCTGCTTCTTGGCCGGATCGCTCCGGATCGCGCGCACGAGGCCGAAGCCGTCGAGGCGCGGCATCATCACGTCGCTCAGCACGAGAGCGAAGGGCTGGCTTCCGAGCTTCTCGAGCGCGTCGACGCCGTCTTCCGCCGTCGTCACGCTCCAGTGCTCGCGGAGGAGACGCGCGAGGTACTCGCGCATGTCGGCGTTGTCGTCGACGACGAGGATTCGCGACCGTTCGAGGTCGACGGAGGGGGTCGAGAGCGGCGCGGGCTCGTCTGGCAGCCAGCGGAGCGCCTCGGCGACGTACGCGCGGGCTAGCCCGGGTGTCGTCCTCGGCCCCTCGCCGAGCGGGACCGACGCGCTCCGCCACGGGACGGCGACGGTGAACGTCGTCCCGCGTCCGAGCTCGCTCGTCACGCGGATGTCGCCTCCGTGCAGCTCGACGAGGTCACGGGCGAGCGCGAGGCCGATGCCCGACCCTTCGTGGGTCCGCGACCGCACGCCCTCGATGCGATGGAATCGATCGAAGACGCGCGGCAGCTGGTCGGGAGCGATTCCGACGCCGGTGTCGCTCACCTCGAGCTCCACGTGATCGTCCGACGCGCGGAGCGAGACGCGGATCGTGCCCTCGAACGTGAACTTCAGCGCGTTCGACAGCAGGTTGAGGACGATCTTCTCCCACATGTCCGGATCGACGAGGACCGGCTCGCGGAGATCGGGGCAGTCGACTTCGAAGCCGAGACCAGCGCGGTCGATCGCGGAGCGGAACGCGCTCGCGAGGTCGCGCGTGAGGGCGGCGAGGTGCGTCGGCGCGACGGTCGCGCGTGCGCGGCCCGACTCGGCGCGCGCGAAGTCGAGGAGAGCGTTGACGAGCTTGAGGAGCCGGAGCTCGTTTCGGTGGACGATCTCGAGCTGCTCGCCGCGGAGCGCGCGATCGGTGGACGCGAGCGCGTCCTCCGTCGGGCCGAGCATGAGCGCGAGAGGCGTCCTGAACTCGTGGCTCACGTTCGAGAAGAAGATCGTCTTCGCACGGTCGATCTCCGCGAGCGCCTCGGCGCGGCGTCGCTCCTCCTCGAACGCGCGCGCGCTCGCGATCGCCTTCACGAATTGGTCCGTGACGAGCCGGAGGAGCTCGGTGTAACGCTCGTCGAGCGGCCGCATCGGGTTCAGCCCCATGACGAGGTACCCGTAGGGCGTGGTCGTCGTGCTGCGCCGGAGCGGCGCGACGAGCGCCCGCCTGATGGGAGCGCGCGGGACGCCCTCGATCGGCACGGAGAGGACGTCGAGGTTCTCGACGATCAGCTCGCGCTCGGCCCGGGTCGCGTGCTCGAACGGCCATTCGCGCGCCAGGAGCATCGTCCGCGCCGGCTCTTCGAGCGGCGTGTGCCCGGTGAGCACGGGAGGACCTTCGCCTTGCGCGAGGTAGACGAGGGCGAACGGCAGATCGATCGGGTTCGTCGCGAGCACCTCCACGCCGGAGCGCGCGACCTCCTCGGCCGAGCGGCTCGCCGTCGCCACGTCGGCGAGCGCGCGCAGCGTGCGCAGCTGGCGGCTCGCCTGGACCTGCTCGGTCGTCTCCTGCACGGTGACGAGGACGCCGCCGATCCCGCCGTGCTCGTCCGGAACCGGGCTGTAGGAGAACGTGAAGTAGGCGTCCTCGACGAAGCCCTTCCGGTTCATCGGCAGGAGGAGGTGCTCGGCGAGCACGCTCCTGCGCCCGGCGAGGACGTCGTCCGCCATCGGTCCGATGATGTGCCAGATCTCCGACCAGACCTCGCGCCCCGGCGCTCCCGCTGCCAACGGATGTTTCTCGCCGAGGATCGGCCGGTATCCGTCGTTGTAGATCTGGACGAGGTCCGGGCCCCACCAGAGGAGCATCGGGAACTTGTTCGCGAGCACGATCGCCGCGGTCGTCCGGAGCGGCGTCGGCCACGAAGAGACCGGGCCGAGCCTCGTCCGAGACCAATCGATCGAACGGAGCCGCGCTGCCATCTCGCCGGCTCCCGCGAACAGCTCCTCGCTCACGTCGTCTCGTGTACCTCGCGGCCGAGCACCACGCGATGCGGCGCTCCGCGGCAAGCGCTCTCTGCCGCAGCTCCGCTCGTGACGATGAGCTCAGCGCCGCTCGAGCGCGGCCAGGTACTCGCGGTCGAACGCAGCGGACAAGCTCTCGCGTCGCGAGTACGGCCCCGGCACGTAGCGGCTCGACGCGACGCCGGCCTGCGTGCGCTCGCAGATCCCCCAGTCCTCGCGGTTGACCTGGTCCCAGAGCGCGACGCCGTCGTCGGGATCGAATTCCGGACGTGACGCGGTGTCGGGGTGGAAGAGGAACTCGCAGCTGATCCGTGTCCGGTCCGGCGCGAGCGGCCAGAGCGTGTGCACCATCACGTAGTCGTGGTGGAGCGACAGGAACATGTTGGGGAAGACGGTGTAGTAGTAGACGCGCTGCTGCTCGACGGCGTCGAGCGGCCCGACCGGCACGCCGCAGGGGCGACCCGACTTCGAGAGGCTGCCGCCGGGCTCCGTGATCACCATGAAGCCGCCGAGCACCGGACCCTCCACGAGATCGTTCTCACCGCTCGTCGAGGGCGAGAGCTTCACGAGGCCGGGATGGAGCGGCGAGCAGTGGTAGCACTCGGAGTAGTTCTGGTGGCAGAGCTTCCAGTTCGCGCGGACGTCGTACTCGACCCGGCGGAGCGTCACGAGGGAAGGGAGCCGGTAGGCGCCGAAGCGGCCGAGGAGCGGCGCGAGCGCCTTCTCGAACGGTTCGGGATCCCGCGCGAGGTTGAGGAACACGAACCCCTCCCACGTCGCGAGCGCGCACGGATGGAGCGGGAACTCGCTCTTGTCGAACCCCTCCATCTCCTTCAGGTCGGGAACGCCGACGAGCCGCCCGTCGAGCGCGTAGGTCCAGGCGTGGTAGGGGCACTGGATGAGCGGCCCGAGGCGGCCCTCGGCCTTGTCGCACAGGCGCGTGCCGCGGTGGCGACAGAGGTTGAAGAACGCCCGGAGCTTCCCGTCCTGATCGCGGAGGACGAGGATCGACTCCCCGTGGAGCTCGACGACGCGATAGTCACCGGGCTTCGGCACGTCGGCTTCGCGCATCACGAGCAGCCACTTCCTGCCGAGCACGCGCTCCCACTCGAGCGCGAAGTGCTCGGGGCTCGTGTACATCGTCTGTGGCAGCGTGCGCTGCCCACGCGCAGAGACGGCGGCGGTCGGGAGGAAGGTGCCCGTCGACATGCGGCGGACGATAGCGCTGGTCGGTCGAGATGCCGAGGCGTTCCATGGCATCGAAGGCTCCGGCCATGAAGACGCCCGTCCCGGACACCGGCGCGCCGCCGACCGCGAAGATCGCCGTCCTCGTCGGGGTCGTCATCCTCCTCGTTCTCGCGTGGCGGCTCGGCGTCTTCGAGTCCTTTCGCGAGCCTGCGAAGCTCGCGCATGCGCTCGTCGAGCTCGGTGCGTGGGGCTACGTCTCGTTCGTCGTCGCCTACGCGGTGCTCCAGCCGTTCGGGGTCCCCGGCACCGTCTTCATCTTCGCGGCGCCGCTGATCTGGCCGTGGCCGGTGGCGTTCGCACTCTCGATGACGGGGACGATGGCCGCGAGCGTCGTCGGGTTCTCGTTCGCACGCTTCGTCGCGCGCGACTGGGTCTCGCGCCGGATCCCTCCGCGCTTCGCGAAGTACGAAGAGGCCCTCGCGCGTCGCGCGTTCGCCACCGTCGTCGGCCTCCGGTTCGTCTTCTGGATGCCGCCCATGCTCCACGCGTTCTTCGGCGTGTCGCGGGTCCGGTTCTGGACGCACTTCTGGGGCTCGCTCGTCGGCTACGTCCTTCCGTTGCTCCTCGTGAGCGTCTTCGGACAGAAGCTCTTCGATCTGCTCCGGCCTTGACGCGCTCGTGCCGTCGCCGCTCTGATGGGCGGCGATGCTGGACCGCCGCGCGTTCCTGAAGACGACTGCGTTCGGCTCGCTCGCGACGCTCGCTCCGCGCGCGCTCGCCGAGGCGCCCGCGAAGGAGCTCCTCGAGACGGTGGCCTCGCCCCAGAACCTCGCGACGCCCCTGTCCTGGTTCGATCGCGAGCTCACCCCGACCGACGTGTTCTTCGTCCGGAGCCATTTCGGGCCCCCGTCCCTCGACGCGAAACGCGCGCTCTCGATCGAAGGCCGCGTGAAGCGGTCGCTCGTCCTCACCCCCGAGGAGCTCCGCGGGCAGGGCGAAGCCGTCACCGTCACGGCGGTGCTCCAGTGCGCGGGCAACGGCCGCCGGTTCCATTCTCCGCGTGTGCCGGGCGTCCAGTGGGGCCACGGGGCGATGGGGCAGGCGACGTTCACCGGCGTACGGCTCCGCGATCTGCTCGCGAAGGTCACCCCCGAGACCGACGCCGCGTGGGTGACGGTCGCCGGCGCGGATGCCCCGCCGCGACCGACGGTCCCGGCGTTCGTCCGGAGCATCCCGATCGCGCGCGCGATGGATCCGTCGACGATCATCGCCTGGGCGATGAACGGCGAGCCGCTCACCCTCGCGCACGGCGCGCCGCTCCGCCTCGTCGTGCCGGGCTGGGCGGGAGACCACTGGGTGAAGTGGCTCACGCACGTGCGGCTCGAGAGGGAAGAGGCTCCGGGCTTCTACATGCGGACCGCCTACAAGCTCCCGACGAGCCCCGTCGCGCCCGGCGCGGCGGTCAAGCCGGAGGACATGCGCTCGCTCACGACCTTCCCGGTGAAGTCGATCATCGCGCGGCCGGCGGACGGCGATCGGACGGCCGCCGGTGGGCAGGAGGTCGTCGGGGTCGCGTTCTCGGGTGAGGCGCCGATCGCGAAGGTCGAGGTGTCGCTCGACGGCGGCACGACCTGGCGTCCTGCCGCGCTCGAGGGCACCGGCGGCACAGGTCGCTGGCAGGTGTTCCGTCTCCGCTTCGAGGCGAAGCCGGGGCGCCTGACGGCGCTCAGCCGCGCGACCGACAAGAAAGGCAACGTCCAGCCCGAGAAAGCGGCGTGGAACCCGAGCGGGTACTTCTGGAACGGCTGGCACGCCGTCACGTGGGAGGTCGCATGAAACGCCTCGCCGCCGTCGCGGTCCTCGCGTGCGCGTGCACGAAGCCTTCGCCCGAGCCCTCGCGCGTCGACGCGGGCGCCGTCGCCCCGGTGCAGCCGACCGTCGCGAGCGGCAAGGAGATCGCGCAGCACGCGTGTCTCTCGTGTCACTCGGAAGAGATGCTCGTCCAGCAGCGGCTGCCGAAGGAGAAGTGGGCGGCGACGGTGAAGAAGATGGTCGGCTGGGGCGCCGGGGTCGAGCCCGCCGAGACCGAGCCGCTCGTCGAGTGGCTCGCTGCGAGCTACGGACCCGATGCCGGCCCCTGGGAGCCGAAGACGATCACGGCCGAGTCCGCGCGCGCCGCGCTCGAGCCGAAGGACGACCCGGCTCTTTCCGGCGGCGACGGCGGCCACGGCAAACAGCTCTTCGCCGAGCGCTGCGCTTCGTGCCACGGGCCCGAAGCGCGCGGGATGGCGGGCCTCGGGGTGAACCTCGTCGAGCGGACCGTGATCTACCGGTCCGGCGACGTCGCCGCGACCGTCCGGCGCGGCCGCGGGAAGATGCCCCCGATGCCTGCCACGACGGATCGCGAGGTCGCGGACATCGTCGCGCACCTACGGACGCTGCGCGTTCCGTAGTAGGGTGCGCCCTTCCGCTCATGCTCCCGCGCGTCGCGTTCTTCGTCCTGCTCGCGTTCGTCGCGATCCCGTCGCCGTGGTCGTCTCCTCCGCTCGCCCTCGCGCTCGGCGTCGCGTTCGGCCTCTTCCTCCCGCATCCGTACGCCGGTCAGTCGCGGAAGGTCGCGAAGCAGCTCCTCCAGGTCTCGGTCGTGGCGCTCGGCTTCGCGATGAACCTCGGACAGGTGCTCCGTGCGGGGAAGTCCGGCTTCGTCTACACGATGCTCGGGATTGCATTCGCGCTCGGCCTCGGCGCCGTCCTCGGGCGGCTCCTCGTCGTTCCGCGGAAGATCGCCTTCCTCGTCTCGGTCGGCACCGCGATCTGCGGAGGAAGCGCGATCGCGGCGGTCGGACCGGTGACGGAGGCGACCGACGAGGAGATGTCGGTCTCGATCGGCACCGTGTTCGTCCTGAACGCGGTCGGCCTCCTCCTCTTCCCGCCGCTCGGGCACGCCCTCGGCCTCGGCGAGCCGGAGTTCGGACTCTGGGCCGCGCTCGCGATCCACGACACGAGCTCGGTCGTCGGCGCCGGCACGAAGTACGGCGCCGTGGCGCTCACGGTCGCGACGACGGTGAAGCTCGCGCGAGCGCTCTGGATCGTGCCGCTCACGCTCGCGACGGCGAGCATCCGCGCGAAGCTCGCGAAGCGTGAAGGGGAGGCGAAGGCAGGAGCAGGCGCGGCGGCGAAGAAGGTCGCCTGGCCGTGGTTCATCCTGTTCTTCCTCGGCGCGGCGGTGCTGAACAGCTACGTGAGCGTGCTCGCGCCGGTCTATCCGTGGCTCGCGCGCGCGGGACGGATCGGTCTCACCGTCACGCTCTTCCTGATCGGGACCGGCATGTCGCGCGCGAGCCTGAAGGCGGTCGGCCTCCGTCCGCTCGTCCACGGCGTCGTGCTGTGGATCGCGGTCGGCACGGGGTCGCTCCTGCTCATCCTGTCGGGCCTGATCGCGCTCTAGCTGTCCTCAGCGGACGAGCATCGCGGCCACGATCGCGACGAGCCGCGCCGGCTCGATCGGCTTCGGCATGTGCACGCCGAAGCCGCTCGCGAGCGCGCGCTCGCGGTCCTCCGCGCGCGCGTACGCGGTCAGCGCGATCGCGGGGAGCTCCTTCGTCCGCTCCGCTGCGCGGAGGCGCCGGACGAAGGTGTAGCCGTCTTCGCCCGGCATCCCGATGTCGGAGACCACGGCCGAGACCTCGTGCTCGCCGAGGATGCTCATCGCGCTCGAGACGGACGAGGCCTGCAGCACTTCGGCGCCGGCGTTCTCGAGCACGGTCGCGAGCAGCTCGCGCGCGTCCGGCTCGTCGTCGACGACGAGCACGCGCGCTTCCCTCAGTGTCGCGCGTCCGGAACGCGGGCCGGCGGGGCGCGGTTCGTCGCGCTCCGCCGGGACCTCGTCGAACCATCTCGAAGCGTCGTCGCTCATCGTCGGCCGCAGGCAGTACCTCTCCGACGTTAGCCAAGAGCGCCTCCGTCCGAGAGAGGTGCGTTGCCGCTCTGCTGCGGCGCGGCCGTGGTTACGGGAAACCACTCTGCCATTGTGGCTATGCTGGCGCTCGTGCGTTTCCGACTCCCCGACATCGAGCGCGTCCCTCGTCCTGGGGGAGGGTTCATCCTTCGGTCGCGGCGTCCGTCGTCGCCTCACGCCCGCTGCCTCGGCGACTACCTCGAGCGGTGGGCGGACGAGGCACCGGAGAGGATCTTCCTCGCGGAGCGCGAGCGGGCGGGCGACCCGACGGCGAGCTTCCGCCGCGTCTCGTACCGCGAAGCGCGAGCGGCAGCGCACGGGATCGGGCAGGCGCTCCTCGACATGGGGCTCGGACCGCGCCGCCCGCTGCTCGTCCTCTCCGGGAACTCGATCGCGCATGCGCTCCTCATGCTCGGCGCGATGCACGTCGCCGTCCCGGTTGCGCCGCTCTCGTCGGCGTACTCGCTCCTCTCCCAGGACCACGAGAAGCTCCGAAGCCTCGCGGCGCTCCTCGACCCGGGCGCCATCTTCGCCGAGGACGCGAGCGCGTTCGCGCGTCCGCTCGCAGCGCTCGCGCGGCGCGTCCCCGTGATCGACGCGGCCGCGGTTCGGAAGATGGCGACGACGCGCCCGACGGCCGCAGTGACCGACGCCTTCGCCTCGCTCACCGGCGACACCGTCGCGAAGCTCCTCTTCACGTCGGGGTCGACGGGCGTGCCGAAGGGCGTCGTCAACACGCAGCGGATGCTCTGCTCGAACCAGGCCGCGCTCGCGGCGGGCTGGCCGTTCGTCGAGGCGCGACCGCCGGTCGTCGTCGACTGGCTGCCGTGGAGCCACACGTTCGGTGCGAACCACAACTTCAACCTCGTGCTCGCGAACGGCGGGACGCTCTACATCGACGGCGGGAAGCCGCTCGCGGGCGCCTTCGACGAGACGCTCCGGAACCTCCGCGAGGTCCCGTCGACGATCCACTTCGACGTGCCGCGCGGGTTCGACATGCTGGTCTCCCACCTCGAGAAGGACCCGGAGCTCCGCGAACGGTTCTTCGAGCGGCTCGACATGATCTTCTATGCGGCAGCTGCGCTCTCGCCGTCGACGTGGGAGCGCCTCACGGCCGTCGCGTGCGGTCGCGACGTCGCCATGACGTCCGCGTGGGGCTCGACCGAGACGTCGCCGCTCGTCACGCAGGTGTGCTTCCCGATCGAGCGCGCCGGCGTCATCGGCGTGCCGGTTCCGGGCGTCGAGCTCGCGTTCGTCCCCTCCGGCGATCAGCTCGAGATGCGCGTGCGCGGTCCGAACGTCTCGCCGGGCTACCTCGCCGAGGGCGGCGCGATCGCGCCGCTGCCCGTCGACGAGCTCGGGTTCTACGCGATGGGCGACGCGGGGCGTCTCGCCGACGAGACGAATCCGGATGCGGGCGTGGTCTTCGAAGGGCGAACCTCGGAGAACTTCAAGCTCGCGAGCGGGACCTGGGTGCGCGTCGGCGAAGTGCGGGTCGCGCTGATCGCCGCGTGCGCGCCGCACGTCGCCGACGCCGTCATCGCGGGCCACGACGAGGAGGAGATCGGCGCGCTCGTGTTCCTCGCGCCGGGGCGGACGCCCGATGCCGCGCTGCGCGCCGCGCTCGCCGAAGCGCTCGCGCGGCACGTCGCGTCGACGGAGGCGTCGAGCCGCCGCGTCACGCGTCTCCTCGTCATGACGGAGCCGCCGAGCATCGACGCCGGCGAGATCACCGACAAGGGCTACTTGAACCAGCGCGCGCTGCTCGCGCGGCGCGCGGACGCGGTCCGCCGGCTCTACCGCGACGGGGACCCCGATGTCGTCGTCGCGCGAGGATGAGCGGCTTGCAGAAGCGACATCGCGCGTCCGTCGTCTGCGTCGCAGAGGGGCACCTCCTCCTCGTCCGCCTGCGCGATCCCGTCTCCGGATTCGTCGCGCCGTACCCTCCCGGTGGGCGCGTCGAGGACGGCGAGTCGCCGGAGGAGACCGCGCGACGCGAGACCCTCGAGGAGACCGGGCTGCGCGTTCGCGTCGACCCGCGGAGCGAGGTCGTGGACACGTATCCGTTCCGCTGGGCGGGCGTCGACCGCGAGGTCACGACGCACTACTTCGCGGCGACGCTCGAGGATCCGTTCACGCGCGAGCTCCCGCCGGTGGTCGACGCCGACTACAACCTCGGCGCGCTCTGGATGCCGGTCGAGGACGCGCTCGCGGCGATGGGGAGCGTGCCCGCGATCGCGGCGTCGGTCGCGAAGGTGCTCGCCCTCACACCGCGGTTGCCTTCCGGAGGCGGAGCGCGTTGACGATGACGGACACCGAGCTCGCGCTCATCGCCGCGGCGGCGATCATCGGGCTGAGCGTCCAGCCGAAGGCAGGATAGAGGGCGCCCGCCGCGATCGGGATCGCGAGCGCGTTGTACCCGAACGCGAGCGCGAGGTTCTCGCGGATGTTCCTCATCGTGGCGCGCCCGAGGCGGACGGCGCGACCGATCGCGCGGAGGTCGCCCTTCACGAGGGTGACGCCGGCGCTCTCGATCGCGATGTCGGTGCCGGTGCCCATCGCGATGCCGACGTCCGCGCCCGCGAGGGCGGGCGCGTCGTTGATGCCGTCGCCTGCCATCGCGACGACCTCGCCCTTCGCGCGGAGCTCTCCGACGAGCCGGGCCTTGTCGGCGGGGAGGACGTCGGCGACGACGTCGCTCTCGTCGAGCCCGAGCTCCTGCGCGATCGCGAGCGCGCTCGTGCGCGCGTCACCGGTGAGCATGACGACGCGCAGTCCCGCGTCTCGGAGGTCGGCGAGCGCGCGCTTCGACGTCGGCCGGACCGCGTCGCCGAGCACCCAGAGCCCGGCATAGGTCCCGTCAACGGCGGCGAACGACACCGTCCTCCCCATCCGGCGGAGCACTTCGGCGCGCCTCCGGATCCGGTCTGGGATCGTCACGCTCCTCTCGACGAGGAGCTTCTCGGTGCCGAAGAGGAGCGTGCGGCCCGAGATCGTCGCCGCGATCCCGCGTCCGCGGAGCGCCTCCGTGTGCGCTTCACCGAGCGGCTGGAACCCTGCCTCGGCGTGAGCGTGCTCGACGACCGCGCGCGCGAGAGGATGCTCGCTCCCGCGCTCGGCGGACTCGACGAGCGCGAGGAGCTCGCTCCGCTCCACGCCTTCGCCGATCTCGACGGCATGGACGCGCGGCTTGCCTTCCGTGAGCGTCCCCGTCTTGTCGACGACGAGCGTCGTGACCTTCGCGAGCGACTCGAGCGCGTCGGCGTCTTTCACGAGCACGCCGGCATGCGCGCCGGCGCCGGTCGCGACCATGATCGACATCGGCGTCGCGAGGCCGAGCGCGCACGGGCACGCGATGATGAGGACGGCGACGGAGACCGCGAGCGCATGCGCGACGCGCGGCTCCGGACCGAGGAAGAGCCAGAAGAGGAGCGCGAGCACCGCGATCGCGACCACCGCCGGAACGAACACCGCGCTGACGCGGTCGACGAGGCGCTGGACGCGCGCCCGCGAGCGCGCCGCCTGCGAGACCATCGCGACGATCTGCGCGAGCATCGTGTCCTCGCCGACGCGCTCGGCGCGTACGAGGAGCGCGCCGTCGCCGTTCAGCGTGCCGCCCGTCACGCGGTCGCCTTCGCCCTTCTCGGCCGGGATCGGCTCGCCGGTGAGCATCGACTCGTCGACGGCGGACGAACCCTGCACGATCGTCGCGTCGGTCGGGACCCGCTCGCCCGGCCGCACGCGGAGCGTGTCGCCGACGTGCACGTGCGCGAGCGGCACGTCCTCTTCGGTGCCGTCCTCCGCGACCCGGCGCGCGGTCTTCGGGGCGAGACGGAGGAGCGACCGAACCGCGTCGCTCGTCCGGCTCCGGGCGCGGAGCTCGAGCACTTGCCCGACGAGGACGAGCGTGGTGATGACCGCCGCGGCCTCGTAGTAGACGTCGACGACGCCGCGATGGCCGCGGAGCGAGGCGGGGAAGAGCCCGGGCGCGAACGTCGCGACGAGGCTGTAGCCGAACGCGGCGCCCGTCCCGAGCGCGATCAGCGTGAACATGTTGAAGTGGCGCGTCCGGAGCGAGGCGACGCCGCGCCGGAAGAAGGGCGCCGCTCCCCAGACGACGACCGGCAGCGAGAGCGCGAGCTCGATCCACGTGATGCGCTCGCCTCCGAGCGCGTGGCCGACGGGATCGCCGGGAAGGAGGTCGGCCATCGCGAGGAGGAAGATGGGAATCGTGAGCGCCGCCGAAACGACGAGCCGGCGAGACATGTCCCGGAGCTCGTGGTCCTCCGTCGCCTCCGCGGAGGCGACGCGGGGCTCGAGGGCCATCCCGCACTTCGGGCACGAACCGGGGCCGAGCTGCACGACCTCGGGGTGCATCGGGCACGTGTATTCGACGGTGCTCTCGGGCTCGGCCGTACGCCGCGACGGCGGGGCAGCGACGTGGTGGTGATGCATGTGCTCGTGATGGGCGTTCATGGCTCTGTCCTGCTGACGCACGAGACGGGCCATCCTTACGCGCAGCCGTTTCGCGACGAGGACGCGCCCGCGAAAGGCCTTCGTTTGCGCGGGTTCCGCGGCTGGGGTAAGAGCCCGCGCATGAACGCGCGGCTCCTCTCGGCGACCGTCCTCGCGGCGGCGATCGTGGCTTGTGGTGGTGACGACAAGGGGACGTCGACGTCTTCGTCCGGCGGCTCGAGCACGAGCTCGACGTCGTCGAGCGGCGAGGTCGGCGCGAGCGGCGGCGACACGGACGCGGGGGGCTCGAGCAGCGGCGCGACCCCGAAGGCGCTCGCGGCCGGGCCGAAGATCACCGAGATCATGAAGATGACGGGCAGCCTCCACGTCGTCTGGGATCTCCCGAAGACGTGCGACTCGGTCGAGCTCGAGCGTAAGGACGGCGACGCGGGGTCCTTCAAGGTCGCCTACACGCTGCCGGGCACCGTCGACAACAAGCACGACGGCACCGCGACCGGCGACATGACGTACACCTACCGCGCCCGTTGCAAGGTCGGTGCGGAGTACACCGAGTACTCGAACGAGATGGGCAAGAACCCGAAGCAGTGAGGTCGGTGATGCGGTTCGGCGCTCTCGGCTGCGTCCTGCTCGTGCTCGCGTCGTGCTCGCACGACGAGGCGATGCACGATGACGGGCATGCTGGCCACACCGACGACGGCGCGGTGACGCCGCCGACGAATCCGCCCGTCGACGTGAGCGAGCTCACGCCGGCGACGGACACGAACCCGGATCCGAGCGTCGTCGAGGTCGATCTCGAAGCGCGCGAGGCGCTGAAGACGTTCGGGAGCGCGCCCCCGACGCCGGTCTGGACCTACAACGGGATCACGCCCGCGCCGCTCCTCGAGGCGAAGGTCGGCGACGAGCTCGTCGTTCACTTCAAGAACGCGCTCCCGGAGCCGACCACGATCCACTGGCACGGCGTGCGTCTGCCCGCGGTGATGGACGGGACCGTCGCGATGCAGAGCCCGATCGCGCCCGGCGCGACGTTCACCTATCGCTTCCGGCTGAAGGACGCGGGGCTCTTCTGGTTCCACCCGCACATGCGGTCGGACATCCAGGTGCAGAAGGGCCTCTACGGCGCGCTCCGCGTCCGCTCCGCGACCGAGCCCGCGTCGGACGTCGAGCGCATCCTCGTCCTCGACGACATCAAGCTCGACAAGGACGGGAAGGTCACCGAGTACCTCGACGACAGCTCGCGGATGATGGGCCGCGAAGGCAACACGCTCCTCGTGAACGGCGCCGCCAACGCGCGCGTCGCGATCGGCCCCGGCGACGTCGTCCGCCTCCGCCTCGTGAACACGGCGAACGGCCGCTTCTTCAACCTCCGGATCCCGGGACAGACCCTCCGCGTCGTCGGGACCGACGGCGGCCTCGTCCCGAAGCCCTACGACGTCGAGACGCTGCTCATGTCCCCGGGCGAGCGCTACGACGTGATGTTCGTCGCGAACGCAGAGCCGGGGACCGAGCTCCCGCTGATCACGGAGCCGTACGAGCGCGGGCACGAATCGGGCAAGCGCGCGCCGGCCGAGGTCGGGCGCTTCACCGTCGGAGCCGGCCCGAAGCGCGCGCCGAAGCCGCTCCCCGAAGCCGGCCCGGCGCTCGAGCGCCTCCCGGACGGCCCGGTCGACTTCCCGATCCGGCTGAACGAGAAGCTGATGGATGGCGAGGTGATGTTCACCATCAACGACGCCGTCCATCCGAACATCCCGGTCATCACCGTGAAGAACGGCGACGTCCGCGTCCTCGAGGTCTCGAACGAGAGCGACATGGACCACCCGTTCCACTTGCACGGGTTCTTCTTCCAGGTGCTCGCGAAGAACGGCGTCGCCGTCCCGGCGGACTCCCTCCACTGGAAGGACACGCTGATCATCCCGGCGCACGGCTCGGCGAAGCTCGTGTCCCGCTTCGACGAGCCGGGCTCGTGGATGTACCACTGCCACATCCTCGAGCACGGCGAGCTCGGGATGATGGGTGAGCTGCGCGTCGAGTGACGCGCAGCTGCGACCGCGATCAGAGCCCGTTCGCGAGCACTTCGGCGAGCCGGTCGAGCGTCTGGCCCCAGCCCTCGGGCGCGCCCTTCGTCGCGGGCGCTTCCATGTTGTAGTCCTGTCGGACCGTCACGCGCGTCTTGCCTCTGCCGGCGTCCTCGAACGTCGCGGTCGTCAGGATCCGCAGCTCGGGCTCGTTCTCGAGCCGCGCGGTGTACGCGAGCCGCTCGTCCGGCGCGACGTCGACGTACTCGCCTTCGCACCAGTTCGGCCGTCCGTCCGGCCACTGCATGTTGAAGCGGTACTTGCCGCCCTTGCGGAAATCCATCTCGCAGACGGGCATCGTGAACCCGCGCGGACCGAACCACTTGGACAGGTGCTCCGGCTTCGACCACGCCGCGAATACCATGCTCCGCGGCGCGTCGAAGATCCGCGACAGGTAGAGCGTCGTGTTCTTCATCCCGCCGAGGTGGTCCTCGAGGCAGTCGAGCGTGGAGATGCCGCCCTCGACGGCGCCGAACTTCTTCACTGCAAGGAGCGCCTCGTTCGTCGGGAAGACGCTGCGCATGACGACCTGCGTGCGCTCGCCCATCGCGGTGAACGTCACACTCGCCTCGAACTGGGGACCGCCCTTGCCGTCGCCGATCGTGTAGTCGAGGCGCTCGAGCGGAACGATGTCCCGGTAGAGGATCTCGTTGTCGAAGTCGTGGACGCTCGCGTCGTAGCTCTGCGGGGCGTCGAAGTGCATCACGAAGCGGAAGGCGCCTCCCTTCCGGACGTCGATCGAGCGCACGATGTTCGTGCAGCCCTTCGGTCCCCACCACTTCGGCAGGTGCTCCGGGTCCGTCCACGCCTTCCACACGAGGGAGAGCGGAGCGTCGAACACCCGGGTGAAGACGATCTCGCGCTCGAGGATCTCGGTCTTGGTCTTCTCATCGCTTCTTGCCATGGCGCTTCTTCTCCTTCTTCTTCATCTCCTCGAGGTACTCGTCGAGCCGGTCGAAGCTCTCCTCCCAGAACCGCTTGTACTCGGCGAGGAACTCGGAGGCTTCGTGGAGCGGGGCCACCTCGAGGCGGCAGGGCCGCCGCTGGGCTTGTTTCTCGGTACGGGTGACGAGGCCGGCCTTCTCGAGCACCTTGAGGTGCTTCGAGATTGCGGGCTGGCTCATCGCGAACGGTGCGGCGAGCTCGGTCACGCTCGCTTCGCCGTCACGCGCGAGCTTCGCGAGGATCGCGCGTCGGGTGGGATCGGCGAGCGCCGCGAAGGTGGCGCTCAGGGTGTCGTTGTTCATAACCAGTGGGTTAGATAACCGGCGGGTTATGAACTGTCAAGGACGGTCGGGCGCGGCGCCCGTCTCGGGTAGAGTTCGGGCATGACGCTGCCTCCCCGCGAGCTCGGCCCCTTGCACGTGCGCGACGTGACCGTGAAGGGAGCCGCCGCGGCCGAGCCGCTCACCGTCGTGCTCCTGCACGGCTTCGGCGCGCCGGGCGACGATCTCGCCGCCCTCGCCGGACCCCTCGCGCAGCTCGGCGTCCCCGCGGGCACGCGCTTCGTCTTCCCCGAGGCGCCGCTCGCGCTCTCGTCGATGAACGGGTTCGAGCTCTACGCCGACGCGCGCGCGTGGTGGATGGTCGACTTCGGGCGGCGCGACCGTCTCCTCCGCTCGGGCGGCGTCGAGGCCGTGGTCGAGGACGAGCCCGACGGCATGACCGAGGCGCGCGCGAAGGTCGAGGCGCTGCTCGACGCGCTCGCGGCCGAGGGCACGCCGCCCGAGCGCACCGTGCTCGGCGGCTTCTCCCAGGGCGCGATGCTCTCGGCCGACGTGGCCTTCCGGACGACGCGGCCGCTCGCCGGGCTCGCGCTCCTCTCCGGCGCGTTCGTCGCCGCGCACGCGTGGCGTGCCGGGATGGCGGCGCGGAAGTCGCTCCCGGTCTTCCAACGGCACGGCCGCGTCGACGAGATCCTGCCGATCCTCGTCGCGCGGCCGTTGTGTGAAGCGATGCAGAGCGCAGGGCTCGATGTCGACTACGACGAGTTCGACGACGGCCACGGGATCCCGCCGGAGGTCCTCCGCGGGCTCGCGGCGTGGCTCGCGAAGCGCTGAGCCTTCAGAAGCCTCCGGAGAAGACGCGGGCGATGTCGAAGGTCGACCAGCGCGTCTTGCCGCCGGCGGTGATCGACGCGAGCGTCTTCGTGTCGTTCTCGTTCTTCGGGCACTGGAGCGCGATGCTCGCGAGCTTCTCGGTGCCCTTCAGGAAGTCGAACGTCATCATCGGCGGGCAGCGCGGGAGCGGCTCGGACGGCGTCTCGGTCGGGACCGCGTCGAGGTCGAAGCCCTTCTTCCAGAGCTCGAGGTCCTGAGCGCCGGCGCCGTCGCCGTCCGGCGTCTTCATGCTCGTCGCGCCCCAGAGGAGGTCGCCGATCGCCTGCTCGCCGTCGAACGCCGCGAGCACGGCGCCCTCGGCGACGGGCACGAGGTACCAATCGGTGCCGACCTTCAGCGCGCCCTGGCCGACCGCGCACGAGCGGAGCTCGGCGATCGAGGTGCCGCCTTCGCCGAGGATCTCGAGCGTGAAACGCGACGGGCAGCGCGGAGCGCCGGAGGCGGGCTCGGCCGCGCCCTCGAGCGCCTTCAGGACGGAGGCGATCTTCTTCGGGGCGGCGACCGTCGTGTCCTTGCGGTCCTTCGACAGCGTGACGGCCTTGGCGTCCTTCGCGAGCGCGGCGCGCGGATCGCCCGCGGTCTGCGCGCTCGCGGCGCTCTGATCGTCGGAAGCGTCGGGAGCGGCGCAGGCGGCGGCGACGAGGAGGAGGGAGAGCGGGAGGAGGCGAGCGAGGGAGCGCATGGTACCCACTCGTCCAGCACGGAGCGGGCCAGCCACGTCTTCCCGGGAAATCAGCGCTCGCGGGGCTTCCGCCTCTCGATTCGAGATCGCGAAGTGCGCTTCACTTGCACGGGGTCTTCGTCGCAGGGCCCTTCGTGACCTTCAGCTTCGGCGTCCCGCGCTTCCAGAGCAGGACGACATGCTGCTCGTGCATGTTCGTGCACGGGTCGATCATGCGGACGGTCGCGCCGTGTTGGTCGAGGCCCCACAGGTCGTAGAGGCGCATCACCGTCCCCTCGGGCGTCGTCTCGAGGAACGGCTCGTCGCGATACATCGGGAGCTCGCCGTCGCGCGCGAAGGTCGCGGAGACGGCATCGTGGAACGGGAGCTCCTTCAGCTTGTCGCCGTCGGCGTCCCACACGCCGAGGATCATGTCGTTGTGGGTGGCGACCGTGTTCTTGTCGACGAGGACGAAGTCCTTCGTCCCGTCGTTGTCGACGTCCGCGACGTAGAGGCTCGCGAGCGAGAAGAAGACGTCGTGCTGCATCAGCATCTCGCCCTTCGGCACGAACGTCACGTCGCCTTCGAGCGCGCCTTCGGCCTCCGCCGCCGTCAGCGGCTTGCCCTTCGTCCTCGAGAGGCGGACGACGAAGTCGACGAACGTGGTGCGCGGCGCCGCCGGTATCCCGCGGAGGGTCAGCTTGACGGGGAAGGTCTTCGTCCCGTCCGGGCTCATCCAGAGCCCGGCGAGGACGTCGCCGATCTCCGCGTGGAGAGCGAGCTTGCCGGTGACGGTCTTGCCGTCGCGCGAGACCTCCTCGAGCGTGAGGGAGTCGTCGGCGGCGGCCTTGCCGCGCAGGACGAGCCGGGTCGGCGACGTGCCGTACCGGAACGAGCCCGTCACGACGTCGTCGTTCCGCTCGAGATGCGCGAGGACGGTGGTCCGCTCGCCGAGCGTCCCCTTGTAGTCACGCTCCCAGTGCGCGAGCGACTTCGCGCCGCTGCCCTTCGGTGGAGGCGCCGTCGCGGGCGCTGCCGGCTGGGTCGCCGGTGGGCTCGCCGCCTTCACCGAGGGGGCGACCGCGCCGGCGTCGTCGGGCTTCGCGCCTTCGGGACGAGCCTTCGAGCATCCGACCGTCGCCGCCAGGGCGACGGCGAGGAGAACGCGCTCTCTTCGCATGTCCCCGCACTATACGCCGACTGCGCGACGCGGATTCCCGAAGCGTGCTCGGGCCGGTCGCGTCACTTGATCGTGAGCGGGTACTTCTCGGGACGGAACTCGTTGTCGAGCTCGCCGTCGACGACGCGGAGCGCCTCCGTGTCGCGCGCGGCTTCGAGGAGGTCCTTGTAGCTCGCGCCCTTGCCGTTCAGGAACGTGACGAGGAACTGGCCCATCGCGTGGCCGCTCCGCCACGACGGCGCTTCGACGCCGTTCGTGATGAGGTCGAGGTCCTTCGTCCCGTTCGCCTTCAGCGGGATGTAGTCCTTCTCGTAGTAGTTGTACGAGACGCAGCCGTCGACCCAGAGGATCTGGTAGCCGCCCGAGAAGTCCTCGCGCGTGAAGTTGCGCGGGTCGAGCGGGCCGAAGCCGATGTACGAGTGCCCGTTGTAGAGGAACACGTCGCTGTTCTTCGTCGCGAACTTGTGCGGGCGCGAGTCGCTCTCCGCGCCGTAGTAGACGAGGAACTGGATCCCGAAGTCGCGCTCCGGCTCCTGGCCGATCTGCACCTTCACCGCGCGCTCGATCGTGAACCACTTCTTCGTCACGCGCGCGGCGAACTGGTTCTCGAGATCCTGCTTGTCCTCGTAGGAGAGGTTCGACGAGGACTGCCCCCAGCCGTGGAGGCTCACGAGATCCTTGAACGACGGCGAGACCTTCGCGCCCGACTTCAGCGTGAACGACGAGAGGTCCGGCGCGTCGGGCGAGGGGACGATCTTGTACTCGCCCTGCGCGGCCATGACCTCCTGGAGCGTCGTCATGAGCTCGCCCCAGTTGAAGTCCCCCGCCGCCTCGCTCGGCGGTTTGTGATCGATGAAGCCGTAGACGAGGCTGATGACGAGCTTGTTCTCCTTCACCCCGCCCTTGAAGAGGCGGTGGTAGTCCGGATACGACGCGCCGCGGTTCGTCTTGTCGGCGCCGAGCTTCGCCTGGATCGGGAGGTAGAGCCGATCGACCTCGCTCTTCGTGACCTGCGCGCGCGCGTCGGTGAGCTTGGCGCGATCGGTGTCGATCACCTTCTGCTCCGCCTGCATCGCGGTCTGGCAGGTGCCGATCGACGGCTCGAAGACGTACCACGCCGTCGAGAGGAACTCGCGCGAGTGCTCGTCGTTCGGCGTGCACTCCTTCAGGATGCGATCCAGCTGCGAGCGGTAGCCGGGGTTCAGGAGGGCGAGCGGCACGGCGCTGCGGCGCGCGTACTTCAGCGCGACGACCGCGTCGTCGCGATACGTGTACTTCACCTCGACCATGTCGCGGCCGGCGTCGCCGGGGACGCTCGTGTCGACGACCTTGACCGGCCGCTTCACGAACGTGGTCGGGTCGACGTCCTTCAGCTCGCGGCTGTTCACGGCGATCTCGGAGGTGCGGAGGGGACCGAACGCGGTCTGCGCCTGCGAGCGCACCGTCTGGAGGATCGTCTCGGGCGACGCGTTCGCGTCGACGTACACCGTTCCGACGAACTCGAGCTTGCGCGAGCGGGCGGTGATGCTCGTGAGGTCCTCTTCTTCGCCGGCGACGCCCGACGCCGAGTCCGCTTCGGACGTGCAGGCTGCCGTGGACGCGAGGAGGCCGAGGAGCGCGGGACCGAGGAAGCGACGCAGAGCGAGCATGAGCTCGGGCGTACGCAGGATGTGTGCCTAGGTGTGCATGTTCACGGAAGGGCCGTTTTCTCGGCATTCCTTCGCGTAGGCGCAGCGTCGATCTGGGCCTTTCGGGATCCAGTCCGGTCTGGATCCGGCCCGGTCCGGGGGGCACGCCGGCTGCACTCCTCGCCTGCGACGAAGGAGGTCATCTCATGGCTCATGAACGTTTCAGCGATTGTATCGACGCGTGTAACGACTGCGCGGAGGCGTGCGAGCACTGCGCAGACGCGTGCCTCGGCGAGCCCGACGTGAAGAAGATGGCGGAGTGCATCCGGCTCGACCGTGACTGCGCGGACATCTGCCGGCTCGCGGCTGCACTGATGAGCCGTGACAGCCGCTTCGCGATGGTCGTCTGCGACCTGTGCGCGACGATTTGTGACGCTTGTGCAGCCGAATGCGAGAAGCACGAGATGGATCACTGCCGCGAATGCGCCGAGGCGTGTGGCGCATGCGCGAAGGAGTGCAGGAACATGGCGCAGCGAGGCGCCGGCGCCGGCAGCGTCGTCGGCACGCACGCCTGACCTCGCGTGACTCCGGCGCGCGGCTTGCGACGTGATCGCGCATGACGTCGTCGTCCAGCGCGCCGGAGGGCGTGCTCGCCAGGCTGAGCGCTTCCTTGCACGCGATGGTCGGTGCGGTCGTCGCGAGGTTACCGCTGCTCGCGGTCGCGGCGATCGTCTTCGTCCTCTTCATCGGGGCGGCGCACCTCGTTCGCTGGCTCGTACGCCGTGCGACGGCGTCACGGAGGAAGGCGAACATCGGGATCGTGCTGGGGAGGTTGAGCTACTTCGCGCTCATCCTGCTCGGCGTGCTCGTGGCGGTCACGATCGTGGCGCCCTCGATGACCCCGGCGCGTCTTGTCTCGCTCCTCGGGATCGGCGGCGTCGCGGTGGGATTCGCGTTCAAGGACCTCTTCCAGAACATGGTCGCCGGGATCCTCCTCCTCTGGCGGGAACCGTTCCGCATCGGCGACGAGATCACGTCGAAGGACTTCACCGGCAGCGTCGAAGCGATCGAGACGCGCGCCACGTTCATCCGCACGTACGACGGCAAGCGGATCATCATCCCGAACAGCCTCATCTACACGGAGCCCGTCGCGGTCATCAGCGCCTACGACATGATCCGCAGCGAGTACGACGTCGGGATCGGCTACGGCGACGACGTCGACAAGGCCCGCGCCATCTTCGAGGAGATCCTCACGACGACGCCCGGCATCTTCCAGGACCCACCGCCCGAGGTGCTCGTCTGGGAGCTCGCGGCGTCGACGACGAACGTGCGTCTCCGCTGGTGGTCGAAGCCCGATCGACCGACGGTCGTGAAGCTCCGCGACGCCGTCCTCGCCCAGGTCCGCGACCGGCTCCCGAAGGCAGGGATCGATCTCCCGTACCCCACGCGCGTCGTCCTCTTCCACGACCAGACGGAGGAGACCGACGGCGACCGAACGCGTCAGCGCGAGGGATGGCCGGCCGGCGACGACGCCCCGAAGCCGGCGCGGATCGGCAGCGCGATCCGCGCCCGGGTCAACGGGGACGTCAGAACCACGCCACGAGACCGAGCAGCGCCGTCGTCTGACGGCGCGCGTCGGTGACGTACGGGCTCTCCGGCGTCCCGGCGCCGGCGACCGCGCCCTTGAAGAAGAGGTCGGCGGCGGCGCGGTCGTGGCGGCCCTCGACGCGGAGCGAGATCCCGGGGAGGGGACGGTAGTCGAGCGTCGCGGCGAACGAGGTGACGTCCTTCGCGTCGATCAGGATCGGGCGCGAGACGCCGTTCACGTTGCCGGCCGGGTCCTCCCAGAGCCGGTCGACGCGGAGCGCGAGCCAGAGCGGGTCGAGCAGGTGGATGCGGCCGTAGCCGGCGGCGCCGGCGAACCAGTGGAGGCCGTAGCGCGTGTGCTCCCCGCCGAGCGTGCCGTCGGCGCCGACCGACACGACCGAAGAGAGCTTCGCCTGAATCCACGCGTCCGCGAGGTGCCGGTACGCGCGGCCTTCCTGCGCTCCGCCTTCGCGCTCGACGCCGCCGACGTACGAGAGCGAACCGGTGAACGTGTCCGAGACACGGTAGATCGCCTGGACGATGCCGGTCTTCTCGTCGTTGTCGTCGACGACCTTGTTCCACCCGTTGACGACCATCGCGGAGACGTCGAGCCGCTTCGAAGCGCTCACCGTCATCCTCGCGCCGGAGAAGTAGTTCGGCATCCGCGTCGAGAGGCTCGAACGTGACCAGTTCCAGTTCTCCTTCACCGGGATCGACTCGATGTTCACGTTCGAGACGAAGAGACCTGCTTCGAGCAGGACCGCGCTCGAGACCTGCCAGCCCACGCTGGCACGCTGGAGGTGCCGCCAGAGCGCGGGGCTGGTCTCGCCGGCGGCGTCGGTTCCGGGTAGCGAGGTGTCCTCGGAGAACATCGAGGACGGCGTCGTTCCAGTCTGGATCGCGATGCGCCCCAGCAGCTCGTGCGCGCGGAAGCCGACGTCGACGACCGCGTTCTGCAGCGTGAGCGTGTTGTGGCGGTCGTCGTACCCCCGGTAGTTCGAGATGCCGTTCCCGGGGTTGTTGAAGTTGTACTGATAGAAGGTTTCGACGTAGCCGCCGACGGTGAACTTCTTGTCGGGGTCGTCGGTCTCGCTCTTCTTCGGCGGCTCCGACGCGGGCTGCGCCGCTGCGCGAGCCGGCGACTCGGGGCCTGTCTCGCTCTTCCGTTGCTGCTCCTCGTGCTCGTCGTGCACTTGCGGATCACCGCCTGCCTGCGCGGGGCTCGCGTCTTCCGGAGGCGGAGGCGCCGGCTGCGGCGGCGGCGGGGGAGGAGCGTCTTGTGCGCGTGCGAGGCGCGGCGCGAACGTTCCGAGGACGACGGCGAGGAGGAGCGAGGGGGAGCGGGAGCGCACGTCGCGCGAGCGTCCGCAATCCGCATGCCTCCCACGTGGTCGCGCGCCTCCGGCGCGGTTGTCCGCGGCGGCCGCGATCGTCGCTGCGCCCGCAGGGCCGTGCCTCCTGTCGCACGCGCGCCCCGATGGGGCGAAACGATGCTGGATCCGCGGCTCGTTTGCTTCGCGCTCCCCTTTCTCCCGGGAGTGCGCTATCCGCTTCCGCGTCATGGGCGCACAGTGGAAGCAGAAGGGACGCGAGGCCTCCGCGGCCGCCAAGGGCCGCATCTTCACGAAGCTCGCGAAGGAGATCATGGTGGCGGCGCGCAGCGGCGCCGATCCCAGCATGAACCCGCGCCTGCGGATGGCGGTCGATGCGGCGAAGAAGGCGTCGATGCCGAAGGACACCCTCGAGCGCGCGATCAAGAAGGGCGCGGGGCTGCTCGACGAAACGGTCCAGTACGAGACCGTGACCTACGAGGGGTTCGCGCCGAACCAGGTGCCCGTCATCGTCGAGTGCCTGACCGACAACCGTAACCGCACCTCGGCGAACATCCGGGTCCTCTTCCGCAAGGGGCAGCTCGGCGCGTCGGGCTCCGTCTCGTGGGACTTCCAGCGTGTCGGCGCGGTCGAGGCGACGCCCCCGGCCGGCGGCGCCGACGCGGACGAGGCGGCGATCGAAGCCGGTGCCCAGGACCTCGAGCCGGCAGAAGAGGGCGCGACCCGCTTCTTCACCGAGCCGACCGACCTCGACACCGTCAGCAAGGCGCTCGCCGACCGGAAGTGGAACGTGACGTCCGCTCAACTCATCTGGAAGCCGAAGAACCCGGTCTCGCTCGAAGGCGCGCAGCGGGCCGAGGTCGAGGCGTTCCTCGAGGCGATCGACGAGGACGACGACGTCCAGAACATCTACGTCGGACTCACCTGAGACTCAGCTCGAGGCGCGCCGCGCCTCGGCCGCGAGGAGCTCGGCGAGCGCGGCGCCGTCGACCGGCTTCACCATGTGGTGGTCGAAGCCGGCCTCGCGCGTCCGCTTCCGATCTTCCGCCTGGCCCCAGCCGGTCATCGCGACGACGCGCAGCTTGCTCGCCCACGGCAGCCCGCGGAGCCGCCGGCACACGTCGTAGCCGCTGACGTGCGGCATCCCGAGATCGAGGAGGACGACCGTGGGGCGGAACGTCTCGGCGGTGACGAGGGCCTGTTCGCCGTCGTACGCCGTCATCACGACGCTTCCCATCAGCTCGAGGAGCGCGGCGAGGCTGTCGGCGTTGTCGATGTTGTCGTCGACGACGAGGATGCGATGCCCGCCGCTCTCCGGCGGCGTCGTGTCGCTCACCGCTGGGACCGAGGCCGGCGCGCAGAGCGGGAGCCGCACGGTGAAGGTGCTGCCGCGGTTCGGACCTTCGCTCGCCGCGTGGACGCGCCCGCCGTGGAGCTCGACGAGCCCCTTCACGAGCGAGAGCCCGATCCCGAGGCCTCCCTGCGCGCGGACGAGCGCGGGCTTCGCCTGCGAGAACATGTCGAAGACGGTGGGCAGGACATCGGCGGAGATGCCGATCCCGTCGTCGGTGACGCAGACGACGAGCTCTTCGCCCTCGCGCTGGACGGTGAGCGAGACGGTGCCTTCGTCCGGCGTGTACTTCGCGGCGTTCACGAGCAGGTTCGAGAACACCTGCGCGAGGCGGACGGGATCGGCGTCTACGTAGAGCGGCTCGGTCGGCATCACGAGCGCGAGCCGGTGACGGCTCGCCTCGACGAAGGGCCGGCCCGTCTCGAGCGCCGCGTCGATCACCTCGGCGATCGCAGTGCGCTCGTGGCGGAGGACGAGCTTCTCGCGGGAGACGCGTGAGATGTCGAGCAGGTCGTCGAGCAGCCTCGCCATGTGACGGACCTGGCGATCGATGACGTCGCTGCTCCAGGCGAGCTTCGGATCGACGCTCCCGCGCGCTTTCTGGATGTGGACCGCGTTGCGGATCGGCGCGAGCGGATTGCGGAGCTCGTGCGCGAGCGTCGCGAGGAAATCGTCCTTTCGCCGGTCCGCCTCGCGGAGCTCGTCGATCAAGCGGAGTCGCTCCTGCGCGATGTTCGCGAGCGCGGCTTCGGCTCGCTTCCGGTCCTCGCGATCCCGGAGCTGCTCCGAGACGTCGACCGACATCCCGCCCAGGAGCCGCTTCCCGGTCCGCCGGTCCTCGATCGGGAACTTGTACGAGAGGTAGTGCCGCTGTTCGCCGGCCACCGTCACCGACTCGATGAAGCTCGTCGTCTCACCGCTCTCGAGGACGGCGCGGTCGTTCGCGCGCACGTCGGCGATCTCGTGCGGAGAGAACAGGTCGTGATCGGACTCGGCCTCGAGCTTCCCGGATGCGCGCGCGTAGAGCTGCCCGAGGACGGCGTTCACCCAGAGGTAGCGGCCGTTCTCGTCCTTGATGTACGCGGCCGCGGGGCAGTTGTTCATGAACTGCACGAAGCGCGCTTCGCTCTCGCGGAGCCGCTCTTCGAGCGCTTCGACGCGGGCGAGGAGCTCGGGCGGCTTCGTCACGAAGACGATCGCGTGCTCGCCTTCGAGGGCGACCTCGAAGCGGAGCGGACACGTCGGTCGCGCGCTCCCGCTGTCGCTGCCGAATGCCGCACGACACGCCTCGAAGAGCGCCCGTTCGTGGGGCGCGCTCTCCTCCGCGCCGACGCGTCGGCCGGCGAGGCGCTCCGACCCGAGCAGCTCGGACGCCGCGTGGTTCGCGTACGCGACGTCGAGCGCGATGACCGCGCCGCCCTCGCCCCGCACGACCTCCAGCCACACGACGCCGGCGTGGTGCCGGTCGAAGATGGAAATGGTCAGCGTCCCCCCGAGCATGACACGCCCTGTTACTCGCGCCCGCGCTCGCCGGGAAGAGACGCGAGCGCCTCGCATGTCGATCTCGCGCGTGACCGGGCGTTCGGTCCACGACGACAAACCGCGGCGGGCGGACGCCCTCAGTACTTGGCCGGGGGCTGCTTCTCGTTCGCCACGCCGAGCACGAGGCCTTCGATGTCGTGCTTCTGCGTGACGGGGACGAGCTCTTCGACCACGCGGCAGACGAGGTGGTCCCGGATGGACGCGGGAAGCGCATCGTGGAACGGCTTCGTCAGCATCATGTCGTGGAGCGCAGCGTGACCTGCGCCCGGCGCGTCGACGCCGAGGACGAGGACGGGCCGCGCGATCGGCGAAGGATGCGCGGTCCCGCGGTGGATCGTGAGCGCGCTCCGCGCGGAGATGTCACCCATGCGCGGGTACTTCCGGACGCCCTTCGCGGCGTAGCGTGGCCAATCCTCTTCGGGCGGGAACATCTCGTGCTTCCACCGGCGGCCGTCCTCGTACTGCGTTCCGGGGGCGATCTCGAACGGCCCCATGTCCTCCGTCACGTCGACGCCCGTCAGGTTGAACGCGAGTGAGGTGATGCACCGGCCTTCGTACGTGCCGGGCGGCGACGGGAAGTCACGATGCCACGGCTGGTACTTCGCGCCCTGGAAGGGGACGTCGAAGCCGACCTCGACGATCTCGTAGTCGGCGCCGAGCACCTCACGGCAGATCGCCTGCACCCACGGGTGGCTCACGAGGTCGACGAAGCCGGAGATCTCCTCCGGATGGACCTCGACGTACCAGCGACGCGGACCGCGGCCGACGGCACCGCGCGGTCGCTGGATGGCGCTCCAGAAGGCCGTCATCATGTCCTCCCGCATGCGCTCGGCCCACTCCCGGGAGAAGGCACCGCGGAGGGCGGTGATGCCGTCTTCGGCGAGCTCTTCCACGTTCGCGCGTACGTCGGTGCTCATCGGGCGCGGACCGTAGCGAGAGCGCCATGCGGCCGCGAGCGCGAGCGCGAGCGACGGGAGTCTTCAGTCTTCAGTCTTCTGCGGACGGCTGCTCGGAGAGCTGCCGGTTGCCGGTTCCCTGTTTCCTGTTTCCTGTTTCTTCGGTTTCGTCACCGCGGCTTCCGCGCACGCGCACGCGCCTTCGCGCGCGCAGCTTTCTCGGCTTCGCGCTGCTTCCGGAGCTTCTCGCGCGCCTTCTTCCGCGCGAGGACCGCCTTCTTGTGCTCGGCGACTTCCTTGTCGTGCACGATCTTCCACGCCTCGTAGGCGAGCGTCTCCCTCCGGCGGTGCGGCGGGATCTCCATGAAGTGCGCGATGCGCGCGAGCTCGTCGGCCGGGATCGGGTTGCCTTCGTCCGCGTCGAGGAGCTTCAGCTTCGGGAACGAGAGGGCGAGCTCCTCGACCGTCTCGAGCCCGTTGCCGAGGACGTCGAGCACCTCGAGCTCCGGGTGGCCCCAGAGCGAGTCGGGGAGGATGACGCGGGAGTACCCGACGAGGAGGCTGCGGAGCTTCGGCATCCGGCCGAGCTGCTCGGGCAGACGGATCCGCCGCGCCCCCGCGGGACGCACCGACAGCGCGAGGCACTCGATGCTCGTCTTCGGCAGCTCCTTCGCGATCGAGAGGAGCGCCTTCGGATGACAGACGAGCTGTCCGAGGTTCGTGAGCTTGCTCATCCCGGGCGGCAGCTCCTCGATCTCGTCGGGCACGACGAGCGAGTCGAGCTTCGTGCAGCTCCACAGCTCCTTCGGGATCACGCGGACCCCGGAGCCGGCCATGTGGAGGATCTCGAGCCGCTTGCACCCGCCGATCGAGCGCGGGAGCTCTCTCAGCTTCGGCGTGTCGTTCAGGGCGAGCCGCCGGAGACGGGTGAGGTTGCCGAGCGTGGACGGCAGCGAAGCGAGCTCCGGGTTGTCCTCGAGCGAGATCTCACGGAGCTTCGTGAGCTTCCCGAACGACTCGGGAAGGTGCTCGACGAAGGACTTGGTGATCGAGAGCCGCTCGAGCTTCCGCAGCCTGCCGAAGCCCTCCGGGATCGTCTGGTCCCCGTCCTCGGCGATCGCGCTCGAGAGATCCAGCGCGACGAGGTTCTTGCAGGCGAGGAGCTCCGGCGGGAACGCGCGGAGCGGCAGGCTCTTCCGCTGCGGCTGGGCGAGGCGCCACGGGTTCAGCACGAGGCCCGTGAGCGACAGCGGGTCCGCGCGGACGAGGTCCATCGGATCCCACGTCGGTGGCTTCATCCACTCGAGGATCTCCTCGGACGTCCGCATCCTCATCGTCTCGGCGGTCAGCGGCTCTTGCCGTCGAACGTGTCGACCTTCACCGCGTCGAGATCGACGTCGTCGAGGCAGCGTACGTTGATTGCCACCATCGGCTTCCCGTCCGGCATCGCGCCGCGCGAGAACGACGCGATCCCGCAGGTGCTGCAGAAGAGGTGATGGATGACGTGCTTGTTGAACTGGTAGTCCGTGAGCGCGTCCTCGCCCGAGAGCAGCCGGAACTGCTCGGCCGGGATGAAGGAGAGGAGCGTCGCCTTCTTCGAGCAGATGGAGCAGTTGCACGAGATCGCCGAGTCGAACGACCCCGTCGCCTCCCAGCGGACCTTCTTGCAGTGACAGCCACCCGTGCGCGTGCGTGCTTCCGTCATGTGCGTCACGTTCGCGCGCCTCGCGCGGGCGCGTCAAGACCGCGTCGACGCATGCGCGTCTGTCGCACGAAACGGCGCGCGTCGTGCTTGCGGGCGCGCGGCCCACCCGAATCGGGTGCGGCGCAAGGAGATCCCGTCATGAACCTTCGTTCGATGATCGTCCCCGTCGCGGCGCTCGCCGTCGCCTTCTCGTTCGGCTGCCGTCGCACGGAGACCGAGTCGTCCTCGACGCGCACGACGTCCGCGCCGGCCACCACCACCACCACGACCAACGAGGGCGTGACCACGACGACCGGGAACACCGCCGTGGGGCAAGGCAACACGGTCACGACCGGAACGCCCCAGGGCGGCAGCACGCCCCTCGTCGAGAGCGACCAGAAGTTCCTCCGCAAGGCGGTCGAAGGGAGCCTCACCGAGATCAGCTCGGCGCGGCACGTCGTCCAGGCCGGCTCGAACCCCGAGGTGAAGTCCTACGCCAACGAGCTGCTCACCGATCACACCAAGGCGCACGAGGAGCTGCAGAAGCTCGCCCAGCAGAAGGGCATGAACCTCCCGGCCGAGATCACCGGTGACCAGAAGGACACCGTCCACGACATGACGAAGCTCGCAGGCGCGCAGCTCGACAAGAAGTACGCGAAGGAGATGGTCGACGACCACGAGAAGGACGTGAAGGAGTTCCGCGACGCCGCGAAGGACGTCAAGGACCCCGACCTCCGCGCGTGGGCGCAGAAGCAGATCCCGATCCTCGAGAACCACCTCACGAAGGCGAAGCTGCTCGAGAAGAAGATCAAGTGACGGCGTCTCCCGCGGCGCGCGACCCGGTGTCAGGCCGGGTCGGGCGCGGTGGGGCTGCTAGGGCCGCGAGGACGACGGTCCTCTGAGGGCGGAGGACCGCTACACGGCCCGCGCAAGTGTCCGAGGTCACGTGCGCTCGCGTTGGCCCGGAAGATGAAGCCTCCCTCCTCATGGAGCGCTTCCGTCGTCTTCTCGTGCTCTCCAGCGTCTTCGTCGCGCTCCTCGCCTGGACCGCTGCCGGCCACGCCGCGCAGGCGAAGCCGTGGAAGGAGCCGAGCGCGCGCCACGCCTCCTCGTCCGCGGACAAGAAGAAGACGAAGACGAGGTCGAAGAAGCCGAAGACGCACGCGGAGAAGAAGCGTGCGGGACACGCGCACGTCAGCCGAGGGCGGACGCACGGTCCGGGCGAGAGTGCGCGTCGAGCGCCGCGTGCACATCCGCGAGCGAAGGACGGCGCGCCGGCTCGATCGAGAGCATCGCGTTGACGACCGACGAGAGCGGCGCGTCCGGCGGGAGCTTCGTGACGTTGCCGAGCGAGACGGCGCGGACGAGCTGACCGAGCGTCTTGCCCTCGAGCGGGCGAGCGCCCGTGAGGCACTCGAACGCGAGGACGCCGATCGACCAGACGTCGGACGCCGGCGTCGCCGGCTCGCCGAGCAGCTGCTCGGGCGACATGTAGCGAGGCGTCCCGAGCATCGCGCCCGTGCGGGTGAGCTTCTCGGCGGCGTCGTCGTCGGTCGCGACGAGCTTCGCGAGCCCGAAGTCGAGCAAGGTGACGATCCGTGCGCCGTCGTCGTCCTCGGCGAGGAAGACGTTCGCCGGCTTCAGGTCTCGGTGCACGACCCCACGCGCGTGCGCGGCGCGGACCGCCGAGACGAGCGGGAGCAGAATCTCGAGCGCCTCGGGGAATGCGAGCGCGCCGTGCTCGGCGAGCTCGGTCGCGAGCGAGTGACCGCGGAGGAGATCCATCACGAGGGCGGGCTTGCCGTCCGGCAGTCCGACGACGGCGCGCACTTCGACGATGTTCGGGTGAACGAGCGTCGTCGCGACGCGCGTCTCGCGCTCGAAGCGCCGGCACAGGTCGGCGTTCGCGCCCTTCAGCGCCTTGATCGCGACATCGCGTCCGGAGACGCGATCGCGCGCGGCCCACACGACGCCCATGCCGCCTTCGCCGATGACGCGCTCCAGGACGTACCGCTCGCCGACGACGGCGCCCGTGGCGAGCTCGGTCGAACGCGGCGATGGACGCGTCGCCGGCTGGGTCGGCGCGAGGCCGGGATCCACGGAGCGGTACGCGTCGGTGACGTCGTCGGCGTCGTCGTTCGCGACCTTGGCGTAGGCGGCGACGAGGGAGCGGCACGCTTCGCAGGCGTCGAGGTGCGCCTCGATCGTCTCGCGCGACGGCCCGGCGAGGTCGTACGCGAGGTACGCAAGTGCATGCGCGTCGAGGCAACCCACGGAACGAAGCTTAGCAACGAACGCCCGCCGACGGCGCGGCGCGAGCAGTGGTAAGCTCTCCGGACGATGAGCGACGAAGAGCTCGCGCTCGCCCGCGCCTGCGCCGCCGGGGACGCGGAGGCCATCGCCGAAGTGGAGCGCCGGTCCGAGCTGGCGCTCCGTCGCGCGCTCGGCAAGCTGCGGATCGACGATGCGCAGGCCGACGAGATCCGGCAGGTCGTGCGCGAGAAGCTCTTCGTGCGTGACGGCGAGCGTCCGCCCGGGATCGCGTCGTACGAAGGCAAGGGGCCCCTCGTCGCGTTCCTCCGGGCCGTCGTGGTCCACGCCGCGCTGTCGGCGAAGCGGCGCGAGCGCCCGCACGACGGCGACTCCGTCATCGCGGGAATCGCGATCGACGACGACCCCGCGTTGGGGGTCGTCCGTGCCACGTACGGCGCGTCCTTCGCGCAGGCGTTCCGCGACGCGCTCGCGCAGCTCTCGTCCCGCGAGCGGAACATCCTCCGCCTCGTCTACGTCGACGGGCTCTCGGTCGAGGAGGTCGCGGCGACGTACGGCGTGCACCGCGTGAGCGTGTCGCGCTGGCTCGGAGCCGCGCGCGGGACGCTGCAGGAGACGACGAAGGCGCTCCTCCGGACCCGCCTCGCCCTCGGGCCGAGCGAGGCGGCGAGCGTCGCGCGCCTCTGCCTCGCCGACCTCGACGTGAGCCTGTCGCGCCTGCTCCGCGATTGAGTCGCGAAAATCTGTGTTACGGGCCCGCCTGGGCCGCGTCATCCGAACGGCGGCGACGAACGCCGCTCTTCCAGGAGACGTGGACCATGCGGAACGGTTTCGGTGTCTTTGCCTTCGCGCTCGGAATGTTCGTCATCGGCTGCAGCGGCAGCGACGAGGGTACGAGCAGCTCCTCGGGCGGATCGTCCGGGGGTGGGAGCTCGTCGAGCGGGTCGTCGAGCGGCGGGAGCTCGTCGGGCGGGTCGTCGAGCGGCGGATCGTCGAGCGGCGGATCGTCCAGCAGCTCGAGCTCCTCGAGCGGCGGGACCGAGAAGAAGGAGTACGGCGCGCAGTGCAAGGACAGCGCGGACTGCAAGAGCGACTTCTGCGTCTTCAAGTCGGGTGGATCGCTCGGGATGTGCACGCAGACCTGCGAGGGGGACATCGACTGCCCCGGCCTCGACTCCACGTGCACGTCGTTGAACGATGCGCCGCAGAAGGTCTGCGTCCCCAAGTGACGCATCCTTATCTGATCAGGGGGCGCGGATCGTCCAGCCGAGGCCCCCGCCGTCGAGCGCGGGGCGCTCCGGGTCGGGACGCGTCACCGCGTAGGTCGTGACGGCGGCGCCGGTCACGACCACGGCGGCCGCCGTCCAGAACCACCAGCGCGAGAGAAGGGTCGGACGCTCCTGGCGGAGCGTCGCGACGAGGTCGGCGCGCTGTCCGGGCGCGACCTCGGCCGTCGTCTCGTACGGCAGGAACCCGGGCTTCCGCACGAGGACGCGATGACGCCCCGCGGGGCGGAGGAGCGAGACGGGCGCGACGCCGACGTCGAGGTCGTCGAGGAGGACGACGGCGCCGGGCTGCGTCGCCTTGATCCCGATCGTCGCCGGCAGGCGATCGAGCTCGAGCCGGAGTGCTCGCGCATCGTGCGCGCGCACGTCCTCGGCGTGGACGGCGTCACTGAAGCCCTCGCGCGAGATGACGAACACGTGGTGCCCGGGATCGAGCACGACGCGGAACGTCGGCGCGGGGGCCGGCCTGCCCGGACCGGGCGGGAGCGTGCCGGCGAGGACGACCGGCATCCCCCCGGCAGCAGGTGCGGGCTCGAGCGGTTGGCCGTCGATCGCGATCCGCGCATCCGCAGGGAGCAGCGTCACGTCGAGCGTGCCGACGAGACCGTCGATCTCCGCGCGGAGCTTCTGGATCTCCGCGACGGTCGCCTCCGGCAGCTCGCCGTCGGTGGCGCGTTGATCGAGGGCGCGCGCGAGCGTCCGCCGCGCGCGGACGTACTGGCCGAGCGCGCGCTCGCAGATCCCGATGTTGTAGGTGGTGCCCGGATGGGGACGGAGCTTCGACGAGCGCTCGAACTGGGCGAGCGCGGCAGACCACTGGCCGTCCTTCGCGAGCTCGGCGCCCTTACGGAAGGCCTCCCGCGCGTCGCTCGCGTCGTCGGCGCGCGCCGGCGTCGCGAGCGACGACGCGAGGAGCGCCGTGGCGACGAGGAGCGCGCGCATGCGAGGACGCATCGCGCTCATGCTGCGTCAGAACAGCGGCTCTGTCAGTAGCTTCGAGGTCGGACCGGGGGGAGGAGGGGACGGCGGCGTCGCAGGGGCGGGCTTGGGGCGGCTCTTCGGGGACGCGGAGGTGTTCGAGATAGGAGAGGGTGCGGGTGAGGGTGGAGACGCGGAGGGTGCGGGTGCAGGTGGAGACGCGGACGGCTCGGGTGCGGCCGCGAGCGTGGTGGACGCGAACGAGAGCGTGTTCGGGAGGCGGGCCGCGACCGGGCGTTCAGGGGACGCGCCGACGGCGCGGAAGGTCGCGACGGCGGCGACGACCGCGACGAGGGCGGCGGCGGCGAGCGCGAACGAGGTGCGCCGCGGTGCGGGGCGGGTCGCGAGGATCGCCGTGGCGTCGGTCGTCTCGGTGGGGCCGCCCGGAGGCGAGACGGAGACGGCGGGAGGCGCGAGCGACGCGGGTGGGCCAGAGACGTCGACCCGCGCGAGCGCTTCGCGCACCTCACGCGCGCTCGCCGGGCGCTTGTCGCGGTCGGTCGTGAGGAGCGCGTCGACGATCGCGGTCAGCGAGCCAGGCACGTGCGGCGCGCGGACGGCGAGCGGGACAATCGAGCTCGTCGCGAGGACCTTGAAGACCTGACCCACCGTCGCGCCGTCGGCGGGCCGGACGCCGGCGAGACACTCGTAGAGCACGACGCCGAGGGCCCAGAGGTCCGTTCGCGCATCGACTTCGCCGTCGCCGAACGCTTGCTCGGGCGCCATGTAGCAAGGCGTTCCGACCATCGCGCCCGACTCGGTGAGCAGGTTCGTCGCGCGCGCCGGGCCCGAGGTGGCGGTGAGCTTCGCGACGCCGAAGTCGAGGATCTTCGGGTCGGGGGTGAGGAACACGTTCGCCGGCTTCAGATCGCGGTGCACGATCCCGAGCGCGTGCGCGGCCTCGAGGCCCGACGCGATCCCCATCGCGATCGCGACGACCTCGCGCACCGGCAGCGCTCCTTCGCGTTCGAGCTTGTCGGCGAGCGTCTCGCCTTCGAGGAGGTCCATCACGAGGACGGGCGCGCCGCGCTCGCCCTCGACGACGTCGTGGACGGAGACGACGTTCGGGTGGCGCACCGCGCATGCCGCCCGCGCTTCGCGGAGCATGCGTCGGCGCGTGCCTTCGTCGTCCTCGTCGACGAGCTTGAGCGCGCGTCGCTGCTCGGTGACCGTGTGGACCGCGGCCCAGACCTCGCCCATGCCGCCCTTGCCGAGCAGATGCTCGAGGCGATAGCGGCCTGCGACGAGATCACCGGGGGACATCTTCAGGGCTTCAGCGCGGGATACGACCAGAGCGCGACCTTGTTCGCGACGAAGAGCTTGCCGGCGGCGAGCGCCGTCTGCGTCGTGAGCGGATCGACGCTCGCTTCGACGACGATCGGCGTCGGTGCCGAGATCTTGGCCGCCTTCAGCACGTTCGTCTTCGACGCCTTCACGAATTCCTGGAAGTAGACGACGTCGCCGTCGAAGAGCACGCGCTGCGCCTCGTCGGAGAGCTTCACTGCCGGCGAGCCGTTCGTCGGCTGGACGAACAGCGGACCGGTCGCGCCGATGTCGGGGGTCGTCTGGTACACGAGGGCGGCGCCGTTCGTCGAGAAGCCGTGGAAGATGGCCTTCTCGGCAGCGAGCGTCTTCGGTCCAGTCGGATTCGTCGCGTCGGCGAGGACGACGTCGGTGCGCTCGGACGAGGCATCACGCTTCGTCGCGTACGCAGTGAAGCGAGCGTCGGGCGACGTCCCGAGGAGCGCGATGGCGTTGCCGAGGTCGACCGGTGCGACCGGCGCCGTCGTCGCCGCGCGCCGGACCTTCCCGTCGGCGCGGAGGTAGACGACCTTGCTGTCGTCGGCGGAGAAGACGACCGAACGGAGCTGCGTGTCGAGCGGCAGCGCCGCGCCGACGCCGTTCAGCGGACGGATCGACGACGCCGCGGCGGTCTGCACGACGACCTTCGATCGCGCGCGGTTCGGCCACACGCCGGACGCGGCGCCGTCGAGGATCGTCGTCTTGCTGCCGGAGCCGTCGGTCGCGTAGAGCTCGACGCGATAGGTGAGGGTCGCGTCGGTGCACCCGCCGACGAGGAGCGCGTCGTTCGCCCACGCGATCGTCGGCCGGCAGGCGGGCTCGATGACGCCGTTGTCGAGGGTCGTGAGGAGGGTCGTCGGCGTCGTCTGCCCGGGGAGGAGGAAGCCGAGCGTCGACTTCGTCGCGCTCGTCGCCTTGCCGCGGAAGGCGAACGCCTCCGACGCGGGCTTCGGGTAGATGCCGCCGCGCATCGCGACGGGGCCGCCCGACTTCAGGCCGCCTGCCGCGCTCCACGTCGTGATCGCGGAGGGGAGCACGTCGTCACCGAGCCAGGCCGTGGCGAGGCGACCCTTCACGACGAGCATGTCGTAGCTCGAGTCGTAGTCCTTCACGAGGAGCGTGGGCTGGGTCGCGCCGGCAGGCAGGACGACGAGGTCGTCGTCTTTCGTCATCACGACGTGGCCGTCGGTGGTCACGCCCTCGAACCACGTGACGCCGTCCCACAGCTTGGTCCCGACCATCGGCTCGTCGGGCGGGGCAGCGGGTGTCGGCTTCGGCTTCGTCGGATCGCCTTCGCCACCTCCTCCGGGGTTCGTCGGATCGGCGCTCGCGCCCTCCGCCGGTCCCGGCGGGTACTCGACGAGCGGCTCCTCGTTCGGCGACGCGCACGCCGCCGCGAGGAGCACCGTGAGGATGATGGCGCCGCGCCGCATGGTGCCACAACGTAGCATCATGTAGGACAGGGGCCAGGCGCGGCCGAATCCCGCGGGGTGTCGATTACTTACCGGGATACGCGCAGCGAAACCCGACGACGGGGGGCGACGGGACGCGCTCCTCGGCGCTCCACGCTCGCCGCGCCTGCGCGAACGGGAGCGGCTCCGCGACGAGGTCGCCGCCCTTCGTGCTGCGCATCGGGGCGTTCACCACGTCACAGACCGGATCGACGAGCAGCGCCTTCGCCCAGCAGCTGCTCGCGTCCTTCATGAACGCGTCGCGCGTCCACTCCGCGAGGTTCGCTCCGAGGTCGACGATCTCGCCGACGCGGTCCACCGTGCCGGACCCGGGCGGCGCCGCCGGCAGACGCGTGACGAGCGAGGTGGGGTCGCGATCATCACAGCCGCCGGCGGACACCAGGCGATTTCGTGCCGTGACCGCCTCGGTGCACGACGGCTCGTAGTCGCCCCACGGGAACAGGCGCGTGCCACGCGCGCTCGCGACGATCTCGAGCTGCGCTTCGGTCGGCAGATCTCCGCCCTTCGTCCGGCAGTACTCCCGCGCGACGTTCCAGCTCACGCAGTTGACAGGGCGATCGTCATACGGTCCCGGCGCGACGGAGTACGAGCACGAGCCGAGGCCGTCGCGCAGGTCGTCGATCGGATCGAGGGCGCGCCCGCGCGAGTCGACGACGGCGACGCCGGAGGCGCGGAGCTCGGCGATCGTGACCTCGTGGTGGTCGAGGAAGAACGGCGAGAGCACGACGAGGTGCTCGGCCGCGCCGCCCTGCAACTCGCTCGTCACGGTGACCCGCGGGTCGCCCATGAAGAACGGCCCTCCCTCGACGCAGGAAGCTCCAGGTGGCGGCTCGCGCTCGCACGTCGTGATCGGAGAGAGCGGCCACGTGCCCTCCGCGCTCGGCACCGGAACCCGCTTCTCGAACACGACCGGAGCGTCGAGCGTGCCGCGCGGTTCCCCGACGCCGTCGGTCGCGAACGTCGCGGCGAGGTGGACGACGCCGTCCTCCGCGACCGCGGGCAGGTACCCGACGAGCTCGATCGTCGACGCCCTCCGCGGTGTCGCGCGACCGGCGCTGCGGAAGAGCCGCAGGCGGGCGACGTATCCGACGACACGTGGCGAGGGGACGAAGCCGAACGAGAAGTCGCCGGCGCGCAGCTTCTCGACGTCGAGCGGCAGCTCGCGCGTGCACTCCGGGCACGGCGTCTTCTGGCCCGGCGGGAAGATCTCGACGAGGACCCGATCGAACATCCCCGGTCGGAGCGGCGCATCCGTGTCGAGGTGCACGACGAGCTGACCCTGCGGCGGGAGCTCGTTCGAGCATGCTGCGCCGAGCGTCACGAGCGCGGCGAGGGTCAGGGCGCGGGGTACACGCATCGGAATCCGAGGAGGGCGTCGGCCGTTCGTGAGATGCGTTGCGAGCCCGTCCGATCGACGAGGCGGAGACCGCTCGCGGTGTCGTACCACGACGCGCCGCGCGTGCTCTTGACGATGCCGCCGGCGGAGCGGCAGGCGAGGCTGTCGCGGTCGAGAACGCACTCGGGCGGAGGTGGGAGCTCGCAGACCGGGTCGCGCACCGGCGCGCGGGTCCAGCAGTCTGCCGTGAACGGCGCGTGATCGTCGCGGACGTGCTCTTCGAGGCTCCCGGTGAGATTGCGGACCCCGAGCGGCGTCACGTCCTCGTTCGGCGCGTCGCCCGGCGGGAGGCCCTCCGAGAGCTCGGTGCAGTCGGGGCGCAAGCTCGACCGTCCGAAGACGGCCTTCGCGCACGTCGGGGCGTCCTCGCCCCAGACGTACGTCGCTTTCGCGCGACGACCGGCTGCGAGCGCCGTGTACTCCCACTCCGCTTCGGTCGGCAGGTCGCCTCCCTCGAACTTGCAGAATGCACGGGCCGTGTCCCACGTCACGCACGAGAGCGGATACGCTTCGCGTCCGCGTGGCGCCGCGCTCCACGTGCACGCGTCGGGCGGGGTGCCCGCGGGAGGGCCGTCGACCTCGTTCGCCGCGACGGCGGTCGGCGGGACGAACCCGCGCGCGAGCGCCTGCCGGAAGCGCTCGACCGTGACCTCGTCGCGATCGATCGCGAAGCGGGAGAGCACGACGACGCGCTCGGGCCTCGCTTCGATGCGGATGTCGCCGGTCGTGTCGGTCGGCCGGAAGAACGCATCGCCGAAGACGAAGGCGCCCCCCGGGATGCACGCGCGCTCCGGCAGCGTCGGAAAACCCTCGCACGGCGCGGCCGCGAACGAGCCGACCACCGACGGCACCTCGCGGTCCATCACGGGCTCGACCGGCGGCGAGCTCGGATCGCAGTCCTCCTTCCCGAGGCACTCGCCCCGGAGGACGACGCGCATCCGGCCGCGCGATCCGAAGACGAGCGGGACGCGGATCGTCCGGTCGACGGCGAGGGTCGGGTCGGGCTCGGACGCGGGCGTCGCGGCGCCTTCGAGCCTCGCCGCGCCGGTGTACGGGACGACGCGCGCATCGGGATACGCGCGGAGGCGGACGAGGAGCGTCTTCGCGCGTGCTTCGTCGTCGTTGTAGACGCTGAAGCTCGTCGGCCAGTCACGCGGGTCCGGCCGCACGTCGTCACGGGAGGCGATCCACCGGCCGTCCTCGGTCGAGATGTCGATCCGGAGCCGCGCGACGACGAGCGGGACCGGGAGGTCGGTGTCCACGAGCACGAGCACTTCGCCGCGCGGCGGGAGCGGATCGGGCTCGAGCGCGGCGCACGAGCACGCGAGCACGCTTGCTGCGATGGTCCTGCCTCGTCTCGACATCGACTCGCTCGACCGCGACAGAACCGTAGAACGGCGCGGTGGTGATTGTCACGCGGGCGCACGAGTGTCACGTCCGAACGTGAGGTCGGTGATGCTCCAACCACGTGCTCTCGCGCGAGGCGGCGGCTCACGAGCACCAGCGTGGATCTTGCCTCTCGACCGCCCTCGGAGGGGGACGTGACGGACGCGACCACGAAACGCGACAGCGATCGCGCGCTCATCCTCGTCGCCGACGAGGATCCTCATGTCCGCAGGCTGGAGCGCTACTTCCTCGAGAACGCCGGGTTCGATGTCGACCTCGTCAACGACGGCGAGGAAGGGCTCGCGCGCGCGCGCAGCCGGCGCCCCGTGATCGTGATGACGGAAATCCTGCTCCCGAAGCGAGACGGCCTCAGCGTCTGTCGTGACCTCAAGGCGGACCCGGCGACGCGTGACATCCGCGTCGTCGTCTTCAGCGTCCTCGCGGCGGAGGAGCGCGCCCGGCAAGCAGGCGCCGACGCGTTCCTCCGCAAGCCGCTCGACGACCGCCAGCTCATCGAGACCGTGAAGGTCCTGCTCGCAGGGAAGGGAGCGTGAGATGGAGCGTATCAGGAGCGGCAACCCGGAGCTCGATCGCATCCTGTCGGGCGGCTTCCCGGCGAACGCGATCCACCTGGTCCTCGGAACGCCCGGCTCGGGGAAGACGATCCTGACCGAGCAGCTCGCGTTCGCGAACGCGACGCCGGAGCGGCCCGCGCTCTACATCGTGACGGTGTCCGAGCCGCTCGCGAAGTTCATCGGCTTCCTCCAGGAGTACGGGTTCGCGGACGCGTCCCGCGTCGGCACCGACGTCATCTACGTGGCGCTCGGCGACAAGCTCGCGGCCGAGCCCGAGCAGCTCTGCTCGCTCGTGATGGATCTCGTCCAGCGGCATCGCCCGGGCGTGGTCGTGATCGACTCGCTCAAAGCGGTCGGTGAGCTCATGCCGAACCGCGCCGCGTGGCGGCGGCAGCTCCACGAGCTCGCCGGGTTTCTCTCCGCGTACCGGACGACGAGCTTCTGGGTCGGCGAGTACGCGGCGGCGACGGCGTCCGACCTGCCCGAGGTCGCGGTGGTCGACGGGGTCGTCGAGCTCTCGCGCGAGCAGCAGGGGAGCCGCGACTTCCGCTTCATCCGCGTCGTCAAGCTCCGCGGGAGCGACTTCCTCGATGGGTACCACGCCTTCCGGATCACGCGCCAAGGCCTCCTCGTGTCGCCACGTCTCCGCACGGCGCAGGTCTCGCCCGACTACCACGCGATCGACGAGCGCCTCGGGACCGGGATCCCGGGCGTCGACGAGATGATCGCGACCGGGTGGCTGCGGGGAACGACGATGGTGGTCGCGGGCCCCTCGGGTGCCGGTAAGTCGGTGCTCGCGCTGCAGTTCCTCGAGGCGGGGGTCGAGAGGGGCGAGCCGGCGCTGCTCGTCAGCCTGGAGGAGAACCCCGTCCAGCTCGCGCGCGTCGTGCAGCACCTCGGGTGGGACGCGAAGACGCTGCTCGTCCCGGGCAAGATCGACGTGTTCTTCTGCTCGCCGGTGGAGCTGCAGATCGACACGATCGTCGGCGAGCTCTTCGCCCGCATCGACCGTGACGGCGTGCGACGCGTCGTCATCGACGGCGCCGCCGAGCTGGCGAGCACCGCCAGCGATCCGGTGCGGTACCGGGACTATCTCTTCACCGTTGCGCAGCAGTTCGCCGCTCGGAACATCGCCGCGCTGCTCACGCTCGAGACCGTCGACGGCGCGCCGCAGGCGAAGGACAGCAGCATCTTCTACCTCGCCGACAACGTGCTCCTGCTCGAGATGCACCTCGAAGACGAGCTCCGCCGAACGATCCGGGTCCTGAAGACACGCGGCAGTGCGCACGACGCGCGCCGGCGGACCCTCACGATTGGACGTGGAGGCATCGTGGTCCGATGACCGCCGAGGCGGAGGGACTCCGCGGGCTGCTCGCGATCAGTCGCGCGATCACCGGCGCTTCGGCGTACGAAGAGGTCGTCGACCTGGTCGTGCAGAAGGCGTGCGGCCTGCTCCGCGCGAGCTGCGCCTTCCTCCTGCTCGGCGCGTCCGGCGCCGAGGCATCGGTCGTCGCATCCGTGGGCCTCCCGTCGCACCTCGCATCCACGTTGCGCGGCGTCCTCGACGAGCGGATCGAGGCGACGCTGCGTGCGGCGCTCGGGCTCGCCGCGGACGAGCGGATCCTCTCCGTGCCGATGATCGTGCGTGGGAACCTCCAGGGGCTCCTCGTGGTCATCGGGTTCGCGGAGCTCCCCGGGATCGACGATGCGCAGCGCGAGTTCCTCGTCTCCGCGCTCGCCGACCAAGCCGCGATCGCGGTCGGCAACGCGCGGCACGTCCGCGAGCTCGAGGAAGCGCTCGCGTGGCTCCGAACCGTGATCGAGACGTCGCCGGTCGCGATCCTGCTCATCGAGGGGGCGTCCGGCCGGCGGGTCGTGGCGAACCGCGGGGCCGAGGCGCTCTTCGGCCACCCGTTCGCGCGCGACGCCGGCGTCTCGCAGTACGCCGAGCAGCTGCGGGCGTCGGACGGCACCCCGCTCCCGCTCGAGGAGCTGCCCGCCTTCGCGGCGATGCGCGGGGGGTCGGTGGATCGCGAGCTCCTCGTCCGCCGCGAGGACGGGACGAGCGTCCCCGTCCTCGCGCGCGCGGCGGCGATCCGCGACGACCGCGGGGAGATCCTCGGCGGCGTCGTGCTCTACGAGGACATCTCGCTCTTGAAGGGGCTCGAGCGGATGCGCGAGGAGTGGACATCCATCGTCGCCCACGATCTCCGCACGCCGCTGAACGAGATCGCCCTCCGCGCGCAGCTCCTCGAGCGACGTGCGAGCAACGAGGAGGTCGTCCACGGGGCGCAGCGGATCCGCGCGACCTCGCACCGGTTGAACCGGATGGTGAACGACTTGCTCGACGTCTCGTTGATCGAGTCGCATCACCTGTCGCTCGTCCGCCGTCCATGCGACGTCGCGACGGTGCTCGGCGACATCGTCGAGCACAGCGCGGTCGTCGTGCGCGGCCACGACGTCGACATCGTCGTGCCCGCCGGTCTACCCGCGATCGACGTGGACCCCGGACGGCTCGAGCAGGTCATCGTGAACCTGCTGACGAACGCCGTGAAGTACGGCGCGCCCGGAACGCCGATCCAGCTCCGCGCGAGCGCGAAGGGGGACATGGTCGAGATCGTCGTCCGGAACCTCGGGCCCGGGATGGCGCCGGAGACGGCGGCGACGCTCTTCGAACGCTTCCGGCGCGGGGCGGACGGCAGCCGGAAGGAGGGCCTCGGCCTCGGCCTCTACATCGCGAAGGGCATCGTCGAAGCGCACGGCGGGACGATCTGGGCGGACGACAGCACGCCGGGCGAGGCGACCGAGCTCCACCTGACGGTGCCGGTCGCCGCCGGCGAGCGTGCCTCCGCCCACGTCTCGTGAGCGCGTCCACAAAACGCGAACGCGCGACGCCTCTCGGCGCCGCGCGCGTGCGTTGCGTCCGGGGAGACTCAGCCCGACGTCGCAGGAGCGGCACCGGCGGCAGGTGCCCAGCTGAGGCACACGCCTTCCGGCTTCACCGGACCCTGGAACAGCTTGCAGCCACCGCAGTCCCCGAACGCCTTCGCGTTGTACTGGGCGCAATTGTCGCAACGCTTCGCCGGGTTGTCGGTCTGGTCCTTGTACTGGAGCGTCTTGCGCATCGTCTTCGACTGCTCCTCGAGGGGGGTCGCGCACCCGCCCCCGGTGGCAGCCGATCCCCCGGTCCCGGCGGCGCCTTCGTCCTTCTTGCAGGCGGCCGCGAGGAGACCCGTCGTGGCAGCGAGGCCTCCGACCCCGAGGAGCTGGAGGGTACGGCGACGTCCGAGCATCTTCGACTTGTTGTTGTCCACCTGCCGTCTCCTTCGAATGAGTTGATCGCGTGTGCGACGACGCCGGGATGATCTCACCTCGGGACGTCGCGGAGCAACACTTTAGGGTCGAATGCGCGCGTGAAAAGGTGGCACCTGCCCGCGTGCGACTTCGCTCCCATCGACGCGGCCGAGCGCCACGTCTCGCGATCGTTCAAGGCGCGCTCGGACCGCGCTTCTCCGTTCCGTCCTGACCGAACACGAGGACGTGCCAGGGGCCGCCGGCGCCGCGAGGGACCCACGTGTGGAGACGGAGCGTGCGCTTGCCGGCCGGTGTGCCCGCGTCCGCAGCGACGAGCGCCTTCCCTTCGAACACGAAGAGGTCGGGGGCGTGCTTCGTCATCGCGTACGGTCGTGGCTTCGTCTGGAGAGGCGGGAGCAGCGTGCGACCCGAGGACGGCGGCGGGGGAGGACGGACGACGAGATCCGCGTGCGCGCTCGTGCTCGCGTTGTCGCTCCAGACGACGAGGGTCTCGACGTCACCTTCGACGACCAGCTCGAACACGGCGTCCTGCTCTCCGTCGGGCTCCGCCGAACGCGGACCGACCGCGTCGGTCTTGCCGGAGAGCGCGCTCTTCCGGAACGCGTGGATCACGACGGGACGGAAGACGCGCGCGCCGGCGTCGACGACCGTGGGCGGCGGAGGAGGAGGAGCCGCGTCGGCGACGATCGCTGCCTCGGCGTCGTGCGCGGGAGGCGCCGGCGGAGCGGGCGAAGCCGCCTTGTCGGCCGGTGGCGCGGCGCGCGTGCACGCGCTCGTGCCGAGCAGGAGCGCGAGGGCGGTGACGGCGAAGAGCGCGCGGACAAACCTCTCGATCGCTCCCAGCGTCGCCTCGCGCTGATCGCGATGCGGGCTGTGACCGCAGTCGTCGAGGAGGACGGTCTCGATCGGACCGCGTGACGCCGACGCGATCGCGTCGAGCTGCTTCGTCGTCCCGTAGACGTCGTCACGTCCCTGGACGAGGAGCATCGGGACCGTGATCCGCGGGATGTACTCCTCGAGGTTCCACGCGCGGAACGTGGGATCGAGCCAAACCCGGTTCCACCCCCAGAACGCGATGTCGACGTTGTCTCCGTGGTACTTCGCGAGCTTCTCGCGGAGGTCGGTCGTCCGGTACGTCTCGGCGGCGCGTTCGATGCTGTCCACGGTGATGTCCTCCACGAAGACGTGCGGTGCCTCGAGCACGAGGCCGCGGATCCGCTCGCGGCCACGCGCGGCCGCGGCGTGGACCAGCGCGATCGAAGCGCCGTCGCTGTGCCCGACGAGGACGGCCTCGCGGACGCCCGCGCCGTCGAGGACCTCGGGCAGGCTCTCGAGCGCTTCGCGATGCATGAAGTCGACGGGGCGGGGGAGCGGGACCGGGTCGGACCCGCC
>JBDHVE010000044.1:0-58587 GCA_039809485.1 Polyangiaceae bacterium
GGGCGGCGGCGTCGCAGGCGGCGGCGTCGGGTTCGTCTTCGGCGGCGTCGGAGTCGTCTTCGGCGGCGTCGCCGGGGGTGTCGTCTTCCCCGGCGTGAGCGCCGGCACCGCGGTCGTCGCGGGCGGAGGCGGCGTCGGCGGCGTCTCCGTGGGCGGAGGCGTCGTCGGGGTCGTCGGCGGCGGCGCAGGGGCGCCGGACGACGAGAGGTCGAGCGGCGGCACCTCCGGCTTCGAGCCGCCGCTGGAGAAGAGCCCTGCGCCCCACGCGATCGCGCCGACGCTGATCAGCGCGACGACGCCCGCGATGCCGAGGATGAGGCCCTTGTTGCTGCGGCCTCCGCCGTCATGTGCATGATGCACGGGTCCGGGGCTGTAGGCCGGCGCCGGCGGAGGCGCACCGTACGCACCGGGGCCGGGCGCCGGCTGCGCGTACGCAGGCGCGCCGTAGTTCGGGGGCGGCGCCGGCGTCTGCGCGAACGCGTCGGGCGGGAGCACGATCGGCTCGCCGACCTGCGTCTTCGGTCGAGCGTCGGCGGCGGCGGGCGGGGCGGCGAGCGCCGGGTCGTAGCCCTGCGCCGGCGGCACATCCATGCCTGCGGTCTTCGCCGGCGCGTTCGACGGCTTGAAGCCGGCAGTCGCCATCCGCTGCGCCTGCTCGGCCTGATCGGGACCCGTGCGTCCGGTGAACCGATCGACGAGCTCGGTCACGGTCGCGAAGCGCTGGTCTGGGTTCTTCGCGAGCGCGCGCATGACCGCGGCGCGCATCGACTCCGGCAGCTTCGCGCCGTTCGGGGTCGCGTCGATCGGCTTCGGCGACGCGGTCATGTGCATCGTCGCCCACTCCCACGCGGTCGCCGCGTCGAAGGGGAGCTGCCCGGTGAGCATCTCGTACGCCATCACGCCGAGCGAGTAGATGTCGCTCCGCGCGTCGAGCGCCTGGCCGGTGAACTGCTCCGGGCTCATGTAAGGCGGCGTGCCGAGCACCATCCCTTGCTGCGTGAGCTTCTTCTCGTTGCGGTCGGCCTCGCCGCTCCGCTTCGCGATCCCGAAGTCGAGGACCTTCACGAAGTCCTTCGACCCGGCGCGCTCGGTGAGGATGACGTTGTCGGGCTTCAGATCGCGATGGATGATGCCCTGGTGGTGCGCTTCGGCGAGTGAGCCGCCGATCTGCTCGAGGATGCGCGTCACGCGCTCCGGGCTCATCGCCCCCTCGCGCTCGAGCGTCTCGGCGATGCTCCGCCCCTGCACGAACTCCATCACGATGTAGAGGAGCCCGTCCTCACTCGTGCCGAAGTCGAAGATCTGGACCGTGTTCGGGTGCTGGAGGCCGGCGAGGGTCTCGCACTCGCGCTGGAAGCGGGCGCGGATCGCCTCGTCGCGCGACAGGTGCGCGTGGAGCGTCTTGATCGCCACCTTGCGCGTCTTCGTCCCGAGCGACTGCTCGCCGACGTAGACGGCGCCCATCCCTCCTTCGCCGAGGAGCTGGACGAGCCGGTACTTGCCCGCGAGGGTGCGGCCGATCAGCGGGTCGGGAGCGACCTCACGCGGAAGCGCCGCCCCGCACGACGGGCAGAAGGGCGGATTGCCCTGGACGACGCTGTGGCACGAGGGACATTGCATCGGGGAGCGCGGCCTAGACTAGCAACGTTTGCCCCCGCCGTGCGGTCGCCCTTCAGGGCGTCCCACCTGCCGCACGGCACTGCTTCTCGAGCGACCCGAGCACGGCGGGGCTCGCCTTCGGATTCGCCTTCATCGCGCGGTAGCTCGCGCAGATCGGCGGATCCGCCGGCGGCGGCTTCACCGGCGTCGGCGTGGGAATCGTCGGCTTCGTCGTCGGCTGCGTGGGGGTGCCCGGCTTCGTCGCCGGCTTCGTGCCGCCCTGCGCGGCGCCGCCCTGCGCGACGGGGCCGCCGCCCGGTCCGAGCGGAGCGACGCTCCCGACCGGGTTCGTGTCGACGGGCTGCTCGGCGGTGGCCGCGCCGGCGTCGACCTCGGCGGTCGTCGCGGTGGCGCTCGCGGTCAGGTCGATCGTCGTGACCGGCTTCGGCTTGTTCCCACGGAGCGCGAGCGCAGCAGCGCCTCCACCGAGGAGGAGGACCGCGAGCACGCCGAGGCCGATGACGAGACCGCCCGGCCCCTTCTTCGCGCCATCGCGTGCAGAATGCATGGGTCCGGGCGGGACCGCCGCGGGGCCGGGTCCCGGACCGGGCGCCGGCGCCGCGAACGCACCGGGGGTGACGGCGGGACCGCCCATGCCACCCATCATCGGCATCGGCGCGCCGATCTCCGTCTTCGCGCGCCCTGGAATCGGCGCGGGGAGCGCAGCTTCGGCGCCGTGCTTGCCCGAGAACGCTTCGAAGAACTCCTTCACGGAGCCGAAGCGCTCGTCCTTGTTCTTCGCGAGCGCGCGCTGGATCGCCGAGCGCATCGCGGGAGGCACGTGCGCGCCGAGCGGCTGCGAGTCGAGCGGCGTCGGCGGCTCCGTCATGTGCTTCGACGCCCACTCCCATGCCGTGTTCGCCTGCCAGGGAAGGCGGCCGGTGAGCATCTCGTAGGCCATGACGCCGAGCGCGTAGATGTCGCTCCGCGAGTCGATCGGCTGACCGGTGAACTGCTCCGGGCTCATGTACGGCGGCGTGCCGAGCACCATGCCCTGCTGGGTGAGCTTGGCTTCGTTCGGATCGTGCTCGCTCGAGCGCTTCGCGATGCCGAAGTCGAGGACCTCGACCCAGTCCTTCTGCCCCGCGCGCTCGGTGAGGACGACGTTGTCGGGCTTGAGGTCGCGGTGGACGATGCCGTGCCCGTGCGCTTCCTCGAGCGAGCCGCACACCTGCCGCATGATGTTCTCGACGCGCGCCGGAGGCATCGGGCCCTCCTTCTCGAGGAGGTCGGCGACGCTGTTGCCCTGCACGAACTCCATGACGAGGTAGAGGGTGCCGTCCTCCATCGCGCCGAAGTCGTAGACCTGGATCGTGTTCGGGTGCTCGAGCGCGGCGACCGTGCCCGCCTCCCGATCGAACCGCGCCTTGATGTGCGGATCGTGGGAGAGATGCTTGTGCAAGGTCTTCAGCGCGACCTTGCGCGTGCTCGTGCCGAGCATCTGCTCGGCCATGTACACGCATCCCATGCCGCCCTCACCGAGGAGGCGCACGATGCGGTACTTGCCCGCCACCACCTGCCCGACGAGGGGATCCTGCTCACCGGCCTGCGTCATCGCCAGAAGGGTCGCACAAGTCGCGGGGTTTGCCGAGGATCCGTGTGGAGCGGAAGCTTCGCCATGGGCCGACACAAGGGTTCTACGGGCCAGGAGCTCCGGGGATCTGGACCCGTTCGGAGCTCGTCCGGCGGGACGCGACCGCGCCGCACGGACACGGCTGCTCTGCGCTGCTCGATCCCATGAAGATCCTCCCTTTCGCTTGGTGGCGACCCGACGTTGCGCGCCGGCCGCGGGCCACGTAAGGTCGCGCTCGACCCGCAGTACGAAGTGGTCGCGCTCGGGTCGAGAGGAACCCCCACATGCTCTCCAAGTCGGCCGCACGACTGTTCTTCATCGTAGGAACGGCAAGCTGCTCTGTCGTCTTCCTCGGGCTCACTGTCGACACGTTCGCGAAGATCCCGGCGCAGACGCACCAGGACGCGCTGACGCCAGCGGTGATCCGAGGGAAAGAGGTCTGGGAAGCGAAGAACTGCATGGGGTGCCACACCCTGTTCGGTGAGGGTGGCTACTACGCGCCGGAGCTGACGCGCGTGATGGAGCGGCGTGGCCCCGACTTCGTGCGCGCGATGCTGCGCGATCCCGAGAAGCTCTACCCCGGACAGCGGAAGATGCAGAACTACCACCTGCCCGAGGACCAGATCGAAGACCTCGTCGCGTTCCTCGACTGGGCAGGCAAGGTCGATCTGCAGGGCTTCCCGCCACGTCCCTCGCTCGTGCCGATGGCGGTACCCGCGCCGAACGCGGCGCAGGGGCTCGCCCGCACGGAAGACCGCCCGAAGGTCTTCAACCAGCTCTGCATCGCGTGCCACGCGCTCGGCGGTCAGGGTGGCACCGTCGGCCCGGCGCTCGACGGGGTCGGTGACCGCCGTGACGCCGAGTACATCAAGCGGTGGCTGCGCGACCCGTTCGCCGTGAAAGCGGACTCGCGGATGCCGAAGCTGCCGGTCACCGAGGAGCAGATCCAGGAGCTCTCGGCGTTCCTCGCGCACCAGAAGAAGCCCGCGGCGGAAGACGCTGGCGTCGAGAAGGAGAAGACCCCGTGAAGTACGAGACGCAACGCATCGCGTGGTGGTTCTTCGCCACGTCGATGCTCCTCCTCTCCCTCCAGCTCGTCTACGGCTTCATCATGGCGTTCGCGCACGCCGGCTACGACGTGCTGCATGCCGTGATCCCGTTCCATGTCGCGCGGTCGACCCACACGAACCTGCTCGTGATGTGGCTGCTCTCCGGGTTCATGGGGTCGGCGTACTTCATCATCCCGGAGGAGGCGCGGCGCGAGATCTACTGGCCTCGCCTCGCCTACGTGCAGCTCATCGCGCTCGTCGTGGTCTGCGTGACGGCGCTGATCGGCTTCAACTTCGGGTGGTGGGAGGGTCGCAAGTTCCTCGAGATCCCCCGCCCGCTGGACTTCCTCGTCGTCATCGACGTCCTCCTCTTCCTCGCCAACATCGGGATGACGGTGTGGAAGGGCGCCCGGAGGACGACGACCTCGATGGTCCTCCTCTTCGGTCTCGTCGCGACCGCGCTCCTCTACATCCCCGGGATGCTGCCGACGACGAACCAGACCGTCGACTCGTTCTGGCGCTGGTGGGTCGTCCATCTCTGGGTCGAAGGCGTCTGGGAGCTGATCATGGGAGCGATCCTGTCGTTCCTCCTCATCAAGCTCACGGGGATGGACCGCGAGGTCGTCGAGAAGTGGCTCTACGTGATCGTCGGGCTCTCGTTCCTCTCCGGGATCCTCGGCACCGGCCACCACTATTACTTCATCGGGACGCCGGGCTACTGGAAGCTCGTCGGAGGTGTGTTCAGCGCGCTCGAGCCGCTCGCGTTCCTCGGCATGGCGTTCTACGCGATCGCGATGATGCGGAAGGGCGGGAGGAAGCATCCGAACTCGATCGCGATGTACTGGACGGTGGGCTGCTCGATCATGTCCTTCGTCGGCGCGGGCTTCCTCGGCTTCGCCCACACGCTTCCGCAGGTGAACATGTACACGCACGGCACGCTCATCACCGCGATGCACGGACACGCGGCGTTCTGGGGCGCCTACGCGATGATCGTCCTCGGCATGATGAGCTATTCGCTCCCGCTCATGACGGGGCGGAAGGTCTACCTGAAGCCGACGGCGCAGGTCGCGTTCTGGGCGTCGAACATCGGGATGATCGCGATGACCCTCGCCTTCGCGACCGCCGGCGTCACGCAGGTCTATCTCGAGCGCAAGGTCGGGATGGACTTCGTGAGCGTCCAGAAGGAGATCGAGGTCCACTTCTTCGGCCTCATCCTCGCCGCGAGCCTGTTCACGATCGGCATCATCGCCTTCGTCTTCGACTTCGTTCGTTACGGCCGCCCGGTGGGGCTCGTGAGCCGCGACGCGGAGGACGAGGACGACGTCCCGGATGCCGCCGCGCCGGTTCCGGCGGAATGAAACCGTACTATCGCCCCGTCGGCGCAGAGCTGGACGTGTTCCGCCACGCCCACTCGATGCGCCTTCCGCTCCTCGTCAAAGGGCCGACGGGCTGCGGGAAGTCACGCTTCGTGGAGGCGATGGCGCACGAGCTCGGACGACCGCTCGTCACCGTCGCCTGCAACGAGGAGACGAGCGCAGCCGACCTCCTCGGTCGCTGGCTCGTCAAAGGTGGCGACACGCAGTGGCAGGACGGCCCGGTGACGCGCGCCGTCCGCGAAGGCGCCGTTCTCTACCTCGACGAGGTGGCTGAGGCGCGCGAGGACGTGATCGTCGTCCTCCATCCGCTCGCCGACCACCGGCGCGAGCTCCACCTCGACCGGCTCTCCGAGAGTCTGAGCGCCGCGCCGGAGTTCATGCTCGTCGCGAGCTACAACCCCGGCTACCGCCGCGGCTTCCGCGAGCTGAAGGCGTCCACGCGGCAGCGCTTCGTGTCGCTGCGCTTCGACTATCCTGCGCCGGACGTCGAGGCCGAGATCGTGGCGGTCGAAGGGGGCGTGGATGCGCCGATCGCGAAGCGTCTCGTCTCGCTCGCGACGAAGGTGCGCGGGCTCGCAGAGCTCGGGCTCGGCGAGACGGTCTCGACGCGCCTGCTCGTCGCCGCGGCGCGCTTGATCGGCAAGGGCCTTCCGCCCCGCCAAGCGTGTCAGGTCGCGATCGTCCAGCCGCTCACCGACGACGTCGACGCGTCGCGCGCGATCCAGGACCTCGCGGACATGGCGTTCTGAGAGGACGCGATGGGCTGGGACGAGAAGCTGTTCGGGATCGTCTACCGGGCCCTTCGAGGGAGGAAGAAGACCGCAGAAGAGCAGCGGGGCGCGGCGCTGCTCGCGCCCATCCGCGCCCGTCTCCACTTCTTCGCGGCGGGGATCGCGGGCCGCAAGGTGGAGATCGGCGTCGCGGAGGACGTCGGTCGCCGGTCGGGAACGAGACTCCTCCTCCCGCCGGCGATCGCGCTCGCGCCGGACCCCGAGACCAACGAGCGCGCCTATCTCTTGCGCGCGGCGATCGACGCGACGGCGCTGCGGCTGGCGCTCGAGCCGGAGCGCGTGCTCTCCCCGGCCGAGCGCGCGGCGTTCTCGCTCCTGGCGCTCCCCGCCGTGCTCGCGGCGCTCGACGACGATCTGCCCGGCGCCCGCGCGCACCTCGACGCGCTCGCACCGTTCGCCCTCGCCGCGCGTCCAGCCCTCGCGCGCATGCCGCCCGCTGCTGCGCGGATCGAGGTGCTGACGCGCCTCGAGCTCGGCATGACGTGGGGCGATCTCGCGCGCGAGACGTCGCCGGAGGTCCTGCGCCGGGCGCGCGAGATCCACGCCGTCGGCCGGCGAGACCGGTCTTCGATCATGGAGGCGCTCGCCGATCTCACGGCGGGGGTGCGCGACTCCGACGTCGTCCCCGTCGTCCTGTGGGGAACGACCGGCTACGACCCCGGCGCGAGCCGCTCGGCCGTCGCCCCCTCCGGGCAGACCCCTGACGCGACGGGGACGGAGCGGAAAGGCAAGACACGCGAAGATCTCCGCGTCATCGCCCTCGACGAGTCGCCGCTCGAAGAGAATCCGATGACGCACTCGTTCGAGAAGGTCCACACCGTCGAGGAGTACTCCGGCGGCCGGAAGAAGACCGACGCCACCGACGAGCTCGCCGCGCACGGTGATGCGCTCGACGAGATCGAGATGCGCGAGGTCGTGCGCTCCCGCGAGCGCCCGCGCTCTCTCTATCGCGCAGAGGTGACGTTCGAGGGCGACCAGGCCGCTCCCGACGTCGCTGATGCGGCGATCGAAGGAGGCATCCCCTACGACGAGTGGGACGAAGGCGCGCACGCGTATCGGAAGGCACATTGCCGCGTGTTCGTGTCCCATGCGCGCCGTCCGGTCGACCTCGCGGCCACCCTCGGGAACATCCGCGCGATCGTCCAGCGGAACGCGCGAAACGTTCGCGACCTCGAATCCCGCTTCGAGCTGATCGAACGCGCGCGAAGGGAACGCGGGCGGCAGCCCGACGGCCCGGACATCGACGTCGACGCGATCGTCGAACGGCACGGATCGCTTGCGGCGGGCCACACCGGCGAGGACAAGCTCTACGTCGGGCGGAGGCCTCACGTGCAGGACCTCGCCGTGTCGATCCTGATCGACGCCTCCCTCTCCTCGGACGCATGGGTCGCGAATCGACGCGTGCTCGACGTCGCGAAGGAAGCCGTCTTCGTCCTCGCCGAAGCGCTGTCGAACCTCACGATCCAGGCCAGCGTCGCTGCGTTCTACAGCAACACACGACGCGACTGCCGTTACGTCATCGTGAAGCCCTTCGAGGCGGAATGGCAGCCGGCGACGGCGACCCTCGCGACCGTCACGCCGACGGCGTACACGCGAATCGGTCCCGCGCTTCGTCACGGCGCAGCGCTCCTCGAGGCGACCGGCGCGAGGCGGAAGCTCCTCCTCATGGTCGGCGACGGGAAGCCGACCGACTTCGATCGCTACGAGGGCCGCTACGGGATCGCCGACGTGCGCCAGGCCGTTCGCGAGTCCGAGCAGCGTGGGATCCACACGTTCGCGCTCGCGATCGACGAGACCGCGCGACGCCAGCTCCCGCAGATGTTCGGGCCGAAGGGCTACGAAGTGCTCCGTCGGCCTGGAGATCTCGTCCTCGCGCTCGGCCGCGTCTGCGCCGACCTCGCGCGCTGACGCGGCGTCAGCGCGCGACGACGCAGGTGCCGACGAGCGCATTCGGCTCGATCTTGCAGGAGACCGGGAGCGGCTCGCAGGCAGGGCACTGGAGCTTCGGATCCGGGACGCACGCGGACGTCTTCGAACGGAGCTCGGCCGCGTAGTCGAGCAGCGCGGTCTTCGCGACCGCCGTGCCGGGACAGAGCGCAGCACACCCGCAGACGTCGCCCGTCGCGACGAGGGTGCAGTCGGCGTCGGAGTGGCAGGCGGTCGAGAACCGCGAGCCGTCGAGCTCGCTCGAGGTCGTCGTCGTCGGCAGCTCGCACGACGTCGCGGTGGCGTCGGCCGCCACGACGAGCTGGCGGGGTGGAAGGAACTTCCGCGGCGCCTCGCCCTTCACCTTCACCTCGTAGGTGCCGGCCGCGAGCGGGGGGAGCGCGCACGTCGCGTCCTGCGGGAGGCAGACGGGCGGGCACGGGCCGCCGGGAGGCGGGCAGATCTGCGCCGACATCGCGAGCTCGATCGCGCTTCCCGCGACGGTCACCGCGCACGACAGCGTCGCGCCGCACGCGAGGCAACCGTCGGCGTCGACATGGAGCGAGAGCGGGACACCGGCGAGCGCGAGGCCGGGAACGCAGCCGCGGCGGCCCGCGACGTCGGCGGTCCGGCAGGTGAGGTCCTCGTCGGTGCCGGAGCGCTCGCCTCCGTCACGCGGCGACGAGCCGCCGCCGCTGCTCGACCCCGGCGCGACCCCGGGCGCGGTCGACGCTCCGGTCCCTTCCGGCGCGATGCGTCCACACGCGAAGCAGGCGAGAGCGAGGAGAACGAAGCGAAAGCGCATGGCGTTGCGGGGGAGCAACTTCCTCGCCGCCTCGTGTGCGCGCAGGGCAGCATGGAAACGCGGCGCGGGACGGTTGCGCTGGTGTGCCGCGCGCGACACAAGCCGGCACAATTCGGCTCCTTCGCCCGTTGCGCTCCGCGCGCGCGTGGACTCCCATGCGGCTCCGGCGGGAGGAGAGGAGACGAGAGATGAAGACGCGACGACTCGGACCGCTCGAGGTCTCTGCGATGGGCCTCGGCTGCATGGGCATGAGCGAGTTCTACGGAAAGCGGGACGACGCGGAGTCGATCGCGACGATCCATCGCGCCCTCGAGCTCGGCATCACGCTCCTCGACACCGCGGACATGTACGGGCCCTACACGAACGAAGAGCTCGTCGGGAAAGCGATCCGCGGCAAGCGGGAGAAGTGCGTCGTCGCGACGAAGTGCGGGATCGTCCGTGACGCGACGAATCCGTCGGCGCGTGGCGTGAACGGCCGCCCCGAGTACATCAAGGCTTCGTGCGATGGGAGCCTGAAGCGGCTCGGGATCGACGTGATCGATCTCTACCAGCTCCATCGCGTCGATCCGGAGACGCCGATCGAGGAGAGCGTCGGCGCGATGGCCGATCTGGTGCGCGCCGGGAAGGTCCGTGCGATCGGTCTCTCCGAGGCCGGCGTCGAGACGCTCCGCCGCGGCCACGCCGTGCATCCGCTCGCGTCCGTCCAGACGGAGTACTCGCTCTGGACGCGCGACCCGGAGGACGGCGTGCTCGACGTCTGCCGCGAGCTCGGGATCGCCTTCCTCGCCTACAGCCCGCTCGGGCGCGGCTTCCTCACCGGGCAGATCAAGCGGCTCGAGGACTTCGAGCCCGACGACTACCGCCGCCACTCCCCTCGCTTCCAGGGCGAGAACTTCCAGAAGAACCTCGACGTCGTGAAGCGCATCGAGGAGATCGCGGCCGAGAAGAAGTCCTCGCCTTCGCGCATCGCGCTCGCGTGGGTCCTCGCGCAAGGCGACTTCATCGTCCCGATCCCGGGCACGAAGCGCCGCACGTACCTCGAGGAAAACGTCGGCGCGCTCGACGTCGTGCTGACGCCGGACGACCTCGCCCGGATCGACGCGGCGTTCCCGAAGAACGTCGCTGCGGGCACGCGCTATCCGGAAGCGATGATGGCGCGCCTCGAGAAGTGAGCTGGTCGGGCGCCGACTTAACAGTTCGGGAAACCTCGCGTCGATCGTGATCCCACGAGGCCGCCCGCGGCCGCGTTTTCCCGCGCATCGCGTCGACGCCGCGGATGGCATTCCTCGTGCACGAGCCCGTCGCATGGAACGCCTGCAGCGCATGAGTGTCGTGGTCGCCCTCCTCCTCGGTTGCGTCGGTGTCGGTTGCGCAGCACCCGCCGAGGACGACGCCGGCGACGCGCAGGGCGCGATGGAGCAGGGCGCGGCGTCGATCGCGAACCTCGACCTCGGACACTTCGTCTCGACGGACAAGACGGCGGCGATCCTCCTGGCCGCCGACCACTCGTACATCACGTTCTCGCTCTCGGCGGAACGCGGAACGAAGCACTACTACTCCACGCTCGACGTCTCGCGCGCGAACGCCGCGAGGGGCACGGCGGAGGGACTCGTCGTCGAGCAGATCGGTGTGTCGAAGATTCGCGTCTACGGCACCTACGACTACCTCGGCGCGCAGCGCTCGATCGACGCGGTCTTCACGCCTCAGCGCGACAGCTTCAAGGGCGTGCCGAGCAAGATCGGCCACGAGGGAGAGGTCGTCGTCGTGTCGAGCAGCGACGCTCGCGGGGTCACGGCAACGGTCTCGGTCGACGACAAGGTGGTCTTCCGCGGGTCGCTCGGCTGGTTCACCGCGGACCTCACGGAGTCGTTCGACCCCGGGACGGGACGGCGCGCGCGGCTCCGCGTCACGCCTCGCGGCGCCTCGATCGAGGAAGAGTCCGACGGTCGGCTCTGAGGGGTCAGCGCGCGCCCGCGTCGACGCTCATCACGCCCGCCTTCGGCGGCCACGGCAGCGGATACCGCACGTCCTTCGCGCGGTCCCACAGCTCGAGGCGTGTGCCGCGTTTCGTCGCGGGGAACAGGACGCCGATCCGCGTGCGGAGCTTCGACGTCATGCGCGGCGGCGCCTTCCAGCCGCCCGCGTCCTCGAGGTCTGCGCCGCCGCCGAGGAGCGGGAAGTCGAAGCGCACGCGCTCGATCAGCGTCGGCCCCTCGAAGAGCTCCAGCGCGAACCGGCCGAACACGCGCGGCGTCGTGCGCGGCTCGCCCATGTCGGTCTCCTGCACCTCGAGCAGGTAGACGTCGCCCTTGTCCCAGCGCAGATCGAAGACCCACTGCTTGCGCTCGGTGAGCGGCGGCGGATCGGGCGGGATCCGCGCCGCGCGCGCGGCCGCGTCCTCTGCCGCCGGCGCGGCGTCCGCCGGCGCTGCGCTCACCTCGCCACCTCCCGCGACCACGGCCGAGAGGCCGCTCGACAGCGCGGTCGTCGCGAGGAACACGGTCGTGCGGAGGCGGCGCTTCATGAGAGCGCCGTATTCCACGCTTCGGGCGCGCCGCCAAGCTCCGCCCACACCCGACGCAGCTCGTCCGGAATCGAAGCCTCCGCGACGACGCTCGCTCCCGCCGCGCCCGGCACCATCACGCGCGCCGCATGCAGGGCGATGCGGCCGAGACCGAGGACCTGGCCGTTCAACGTCGTCAGGCGGAGCGGTCCGCCGTAATCACGGTCGCCGAGGAGCGGCGCGCCGGCATGGCTCGCGTGGACGCGGATCTGGTGCGTGCGTCCGGTCTCCGGGTCGACCGCGAGGAGCGCCACTTCGTGCTCGCCGAGCGGCAGCCGCGCGACGACCCGGAACCGCGTCCGCGACGCCTTCGCGTCCGCGCCGAAGGCCGCCCGATGCCGGGCGTCCTTCCCGGCGCCGATCGGCGCGTCCCAGCTCCCCTCCTCCGCCAACGCCCCCGCCTCCGCGAACGCGAGCGCCACGTACCGCCGCGCATACGCGCCCTCGTCGCGAGCGCGCTTCAGCCGCTCGGCTGCGGCGGCCTCGAGCGCGAAGACGACGACGCCGCTCACCTCGCGATCGAGCCGCGACGTCACGTGGAGCGAGGCCGGGTCGCGCCCGAGCTCGCGCGCGACGGACGCCACCCAGCTGTGCGCGGCGCCGGCGTGATCGGGGACGGTGGGGATCCCTGCCGGCTTGATCGTCGCCGCCATCCCGTCCTTCACGAAGAGGACGCCTTTCAGCTGTACGTTCCGCCCGGCAGCGGCCCCGACCTTCACCGCATCGCCGACGGCGACCTTCGTCGTCTCGGTCGAGACGCGCCGCTTGCCGACGAAGACGCGTCCTTCCGCGACGGCCTTCACGGGGTCCTCGCCGATCCGGCGCACGATGTCGGCGACGGTCGTGCCGTCGCCGGCGCGGACGACCCAGAGCTTCTCGCGTGCGGGTCTCACGCGTCAGCCCGGCAGGCGCTCGACGATGCCGCGATCGCCGTCGACCCGCACGCGGTCCCCCGTGCGGAGTGCACGCGTCACGCCGTCGACGTTGACGACGCTCGGGACGCCGAGCTCGCGGGCGACGACCGCCGCGTGGCTCAGGCCGCCGCCGAGCTCGGTCACGACACCGGCCGCGATGCAGAAGAGCGGTGTCCAGCCGACGTCGGTCGTGTGGACGACGAGCACCTCGCCGGGCTCGAGCTGGCTCATCTCGGACGCGGAGAGGAGCACGCGCGCGCGTCCCTCGACGACCCCGGAGCTCGCGGCGGTTCCCCGCAGCACGTCGCCGCCGGCGGGCGGGAGCTGCACGGAGGGCGGCGCGCCGACGAAGGTGGCCGGCGGATCGGGGCGCGACTGGTCGCGCGCGAGCTCGGCGCGGCGCGAGCGGACGAGCGGCGCGAGATCGGTTCGCGACGTCCGGAGCGCGTGGACCACTTCGTCGACCGCGAGGAGGAACACGGTGTGGATCGTGGAGAGCGGGCCGGTCCCCTGCTTGACGTTCGCCCAATCCTCGGCGAGCTCCGGGACGAGGCGCAGGATCCGCCGGTCGGCGTCGAGCGCCACGTCGCGCAGCATCCCGAGCACGCGCGTCACCCACGCGCGCATGCGCTCCCGGAGGCGCGCCGCCTTCTGGGTCCGCGTGACGAGATGGCGGACGAGCGTCTGCTCGGCGAAGTTGAGGCGCGGGACGAGGCGCTGCATCTCCGCGTCCGCGGTCGCCTTCGCGCGCGCGAGCTGCGGCTCCGCATCGCGAGCGTCGCCGCGGAGCGCGACGCGCACCATCGCGAGGACGGGGCGCGCGTCTTCTTTCCAGCGCGGCGTCGAGAGCTCCGCTTCGCGCACCGCTCGGTCGCCGTAGAGATCGAGGAAGCTCGCGAGCGCGCGCTTCGTCGGGCCCTCCGGGATCGCGCCGAGGGTCGCGTCCTCGCGCTCCAGCACCGCGCGTGCCTCGGGATCGCGCCGGGCGAGGTTCACGATCCGCATCACGCCGATCGCGGGACGCGCGCTCTCGAGATCGCGGATGCCGCGCGTGAGGTCCTGCGCGAGCTTTTCGGCGTCGCCGGGCGCGACCTTCGCGAGCACGCGCTTCAGGACGAGGTGCGTCCCGAGCGCACTCGATGCGCACGTGAGCATGACGTCGCCCGTCTTCTCGAGGAGCTCCTGCACGTCGCGGATCTTCCGCGCGACGCCTTCGTCGGGGAGGATCGCGAGGTCGAGCGCGTTGTGATCGCGGAACGCGCGCTCGGCGTCCTCCTCGAAACGCGCGACCTGCTCGTCGAGCCGAAGCTGCTCGCGGACCAGGCGCGCCGTCGTCACGGGCAGACGCGCGAAGAAGCCCTTGTGCGAGACCTCGCCGACCTGGAGGGCGAGCTCTTCGCCGCCCGCGCCGCCGCCGAGCTCGACGAGCGTTCGCGGGTCGAGCCACGGGACCTGCGAGGCGATCCGCATGAACTCGGTCAGGTTCAGGTAGAAGCGCCCGTGGACGTTGCCGACGAGACGCGCGTTCTTGGGCACGCTGCAGCCGAGCGTGCCGAACGCCTTCCGGAACCCGACCTCGCTGTACGCGCCCGCGACGGACCACGTGAACGGCGTCGCGACGCCGGGGAGCGCCTCGCCCACGTTCGCGTTGCTCCACACCGTCTGCGCGTTGCCGCCCTCCGGGTACCCGCGCCCCGTGACGTGGCGCGCCTGCACGACCCACACGCGCCCTTCGCTGCACGCGAACTCGACGTCCCAGGGGACGTCCTCGATCTCCTCGAGGCGCTTCGCGATCCGCGCGAGCTCCGCGATGTGCTCCGGCGAGAGCGCGGGTGCATCCGGGCGCGCGACGTCTTCCTCGACGAGCCCTTCTTCCGTCACGAGCGTGACGCGTCGCTTGCGGGCGATCGTCTGCTCGAGCACGGCGCCGTTCTCCGCGATCCGGAGCATGTCCGGCGTCGTCACGCCGTCGACGACCGGCGAGCCGAGGCCGAAACCCGCGTTCACGATCCGCTCGCGCGGTCCGCCGTGCTGGCGCGTGAACATGACGCCCGCGGCCTCGGCGGGGACCATCGGCTGGATGACGACCGCCATCCCGACGTCCCGCACGCCGTGCGACGCGAGGTAGCCGAGCGCGCGCCCCGACGCGATCGAGGCCCAGACCCGCCGGACCGCGTCGGCGAGTCCGCGCGCGCCGCGGACGCCGAGGACGCTCTCGGCGAGGCCCGCCATCGAGACGAGCGCGCCGTCCTCGTGCGTCGCGCTCGAGCGGACCGCGAAGCCCCACCGCGCGCTCGCACCGTGACGCTCCCAGAGGTCGGTGAGCTCCGCCTCGAGATGGGCGGGGAGCTTCGCGCGGAGGAGCTCTTCGCGCGCGTCGGCGGCGCGCGCGTAGACGGCTCGACCCGACGCCGCCCGGAGGAGCGAGCGCGGCTCGCACGACGGCGGCAGCTCACGGAGCGCCGCCGTGAACGCCTTCGCGGGGACGACCCACGCGTCGGGGACGTGGAAGCCGTGCCGGCGGAGCCAGACGAGGCGCGCGGCCTTCCCACCGATGCTCGCCCGCGTCGCGATCGTCGGGTCGGCGAGCAGTTGGTCGGACGAGAGGAGCAGCGCGGAAGCGTCGCGCTTGCTCATCGTCCCTTTCGCGGCCTCGGCCTGTGCCATCGCGTCGCCATGCTAGCACCGCGCGCGTCACGCGCGGGCGAGGACCCGGTCGTGCCAGAGGAGCATCTCGATCGCGCCTGGCCCGCGGTTGAACGGGTAGTCGTGGGGGCCCGGGATGTCGACGTAGTCGTGCGTCAGCCCTGCCGCGCGCCACGCCGCGGCGGTCTTCGCGATCGCGTTCCGGAAGTAGTCCTCCTTGCTCGTGAGAAGCCGGAGGTGGAGCTTCGGGTTCTTCTCGCGCGCGCTCTTCGCGAGCGAGGTGAAGTCCTCGACCTGGTCTTCGCCGATCGCCGGCTGGAGCGTCCCGACCGCGCCGAACGACGTCGCGTTCGCGAGCCCGATCCGGAGCGCGAGGGCGCCGCCGAGCGACACGCCGTCGATGCCGGTCGCGGCGGGCGTGCCGAGGACGGGCAGCTCCTTCTTCGCGCGCGGCACGACGACGTTCATGACGTACGTCGCGTACTGCCGGATCTCGGCGGGCTTCCGGAGATCGACGTCGGGCGAGTACGGGCAGACGACGACGAGCCCTTCGAAGGGTCGATCGCGCAGCTCGCGATTCATGTTCGCGAGCCGTGATGGATCGGCGAAGCCCTCGAGGTCCTCGTTCGTGATCGGCGGAGCGCAGAGCCGCTCGAACGCCCGCACGAGCGCGTAGTCGCGCGGCCATCCCAGCACGCCCTTCTCGGGGCCCTTCATCGCCTCGCCGCGTCCGTGCATCGCGACGAGCATCGGAAGGCGTCGGCCCTCGGCCCACGCGGGGACGAGGACGGCGGCGCGGCCGCCACCTTCGAACGTCCACGTGTCCATCGCGATCCGGCCACGGAGAGAGGGAGTGGACGCGTCGGCCGCTCGAGCCGTCTCGCCCGCATCGATTGCCTCGGGAGGCGCGGCCGGGATCGCCGACAGCGGCATCGTCGAAGGCTGCGGCGGCGTCGCCTCGGGCGCGGACTTTCGCGAGCAGCCCACCACCGCGCCCCCGAGCCCCGCCACGAACCCACGCCGACCGATCATCGCGACGGGGACTCTACTCCCTGTTCACGTCGATGACAGCCGCTGTCCACGCCGTGGGCAGCAGGGCTGAACCGGTGGCGCGAATTCCCTCATATCCGGCTCCGCCGATGCGGCACGGCCCTCGCACCGTGGCGGTCATGGATCTCGCATCGGCCTCCTCCGTCGTGCTCCTCGCGCTCGTCGTCCCCGTCGCGGGCTGCGTGCTCCGCCGGAATGCACCGGGCGCGAAGTGGGGCTTCGTCCCGGCCGGCGAGGAGACGAGGCCCGTCGGGCCGTACCGCACCGTCCCCATCGCGCTCACGCGACGGGCGACGCCGCCGGCGGTGGTCTGGGCTGCGGCGTTCACGTGTTACCTCCTCGGCCAGATGGTCGTCACGGCGCCGATCGCGCTGATCGGTCTGCCCTGCATCGCCTCCTACCCCGGCATCCTCGTCCTCTTGCTCTCCGCGCCGACCGGCGCCGTCGTCGCGGCGAAGCTCCTCGCGATCGCGGACGGCCTCGTGATGAACGCGGACGGGATCGCGGAGCGGGCGCGGAACGCGGCGGCCTGGGCGTTCGGCCACAATGTCGTGCTCCTCGCCGCGCTCGGCGTCGTCAGCCTCGCCGGCGTCGAGAGCCTCTTCCGCGGACCGGCGACGGCGATCTACCCGTGCATCTCGCTCCTCCAGGCGACGCTCCTCGTCCGCGCCGCCGCCGCGATCGACGCGCACAACGGCCGGCGCATCACGACGAGCACGCTCACCCCTGAGGTGGCGGCGTGATCGCGCTCACCCTCGCGCTCGTCGTTCTCGCCGGCGCGACGATGTGTCGTCCGCCCGTCGTGACGGAGTGGGCGCACCGCGAGAGCACCACGCGAGCGCTCGGCCCGTATCGGACGCTCGAGGTCGACAGCGTCGTCGCCGGTCGTCCGCCGAAGCTGGTGTGGGGCACCGCGATCGTGAGTGGCTTCCTCGGCCTCGTCGCGTGCTTCCCGTTCTGGCCTGCCGTGCTCGTCGCCGTCGACGACAGGCTCTCGTGCGACACGGCAACCGGCATCGCGCTGCTCGTCGTCCTGCCGACCGAGATGTGGGTCGCCTCCCGGTGCCTCGTCGTCGCCGAGCGGCTCCTCGACAACGCGACGGACGCCGCGGCGCGCGCAGGCGCGACAGCGCGCTCGAGCCTCCTCCAGCACGCACTGGTCCTCGTCGCGCTCGCGTCGGCACACGTCGTCGGTGAACGCAGCGCCGACGCGCTCCGCGCCTTCGCGGCGGCGTATGCCGTGCTCGGCGTCGCGCACGCGGTCGCGCTCGCGTACGTCGCCCGCCTCCTCGAGCGGACGCGGATCGCTCCCTATCCCTTGCCGAGCATGCGATAGAGCGTGCTCCGCGCGACACCGAGCGTGCGCGCGGCCTCGCTCACGTTGCCACCGGCACGGGTCATCGCCTCGTTCGCGAGCGCACGGAGCGCAGCGCGGCGCGACGGCGCCGGTTCGTCGAGCCGCGCGCCGAGCGTGGGCACGAGGAGCGGCTGTGGGAAGTGCTCGCGACCGAGCGGCTCACCACCCGACACCGCGAGCGCGTGCGAGAGCGCGGTCTTCAGCTCGCGGACGTTGCCGGGCCAGGAGTGGTCGAGGATCCACGCCTCGGCCGACGGACCGAGCTCGGGGACGGACGCTGCGTGCCCGCCCTTCCGCGCGCGCGCTTCGACGAGCTGGGCGAGGATCGCCCGCGCGAGCGGGATCCGGTCGCTCCGCTCGCGCACAGTCGGGATCTTCACGTAGCCGCCCTGGATCCGGAAGAAGAGGTCGTGTCGGAACACGCCGTCACGGACGAGCTTCGGCAAATCCTTGCATGTTGCACAGATCAACCGAACGTCGGCGCGCCGCGGCGCCGCGTCCCCGACCCGCGAGTACGTCCCGTCCTCGAGGAAGCGGAGGAGCATCGCTTGCGCCTGCGGGCTCATCTCGGCGACCTCGTCGAGGAAGAGCGTGCCCTTGTCCGCCGCCGCGACCTTGCCCTCGGCGCCACGCGCGCTCGCGCCGGTGAAGGCGCCCGGCGCGTACCCGAAGAGCTCCGACTCGAGCAGCGACCCCGAGAGCGCGCCGCAGTTCACGGCGACGAACGAGCCCGAAGCGCGCGTGCTCGCGCGATGGATCGCGTCGGCAAAGAGCTCCTTGCCCGTGCCGGTCTCGGCGAGGAGGAGGACGGGCACGTCGGACGGCGCGAGCTTCGCGGCGAGCTGCTTCGCGGCGACGACCGCGGGATCGTGCGCGACGATGCGCGCGAACTCCGGCGGCAGCGGACGCGGCGTCTCGAGCACGGGTCGCGGCCGCGGCGCGGCGGCCGAGAAGAAGCAGACGAGCGCGAGCACCCGACCTTCGGCGATCACGGGCTCGAACTCCACGCTGTAGGTCCGTCGTCGCGTCTCGAACGACGCGGGACCGCCGAGCGCGGAGCGAACGAGCTCTTCCCACGAGAGGCCGAAGAGGCGCTCGACCGCAACGTCCCCGCTCCCGAGATCGAGCTCCGCGGCAGCCGCCGCGTTCCGCGCGCGGACGACGCCGGGGGACTCGACGAGCGCGACGGGCGTCCCGCACCGCTCGACCATGCGTTCGACGAGCCGGAGCGATCCGGCTTCCGTGCGCGCGTACGCGCGCATGCGGAGGACCTGCTGCATCGCCGCGGCGGCGCTCCGGACTGCTGCGCCGATCGCCGACGTGTCGAGCTCGACCGGCCCCGTCACGTCGAGGATCGCCGCGAGCTCACCGAACGCGTCCACCACCGGCGCGGCGTAGCAGTAGAGCCCGTGGTTCACGGCCTCCCAGTGCGCGCGACCGACGACGGCGACGGGCGTCTTCTCGACGAGCGCCGTCCCGATCGCGTTCGTCCCGCGCGCATCCTCCGACCAGCACGCCCCCTCGACGAGCCGCGTCCTCTTCACCTCGCTCGAGAAGATCCCGCCGCCACGCGCACGCACGATGACGCCGTTCGGGTCGGCGACGAGCGAGACGAGGCCGCGCGACGTGACCTCCGCCTCGAGCGCTTCGACGACGCCGGTGCCTTCCCCGAGCACACCGAGCGCGGTGTCGCGGCGGACCGCGAGCTCGTGGCCGCGCACCGCGATCGGATGCGCTTCCGTGTCCGCGCGGACGCCCAGCTCGAGCGCGCGCGTCCAGCGCGGAACGACGGGCTCGAGCGACGCGAGCTCCGGCGCGCGACGATCACGCTGGAAGCGCTCCCAGAGGCCGTCCTGGCCTTCGGTCAACAAGAGCAACGCATCCCCCTCGGGAACAGCCGTGGACCCGTTCGTTCGCGGTCTGTGCATGCTCAGCCTAGTAGGGCGCCCGGCTGTCGCCAGGCTTATCGACCGCCGCGGCGCGTCGGGTTGACGCGAGTCGCAACAGGTGACCGATCACCGTCGCGACAGGTGCGTCATCGTCGGACGCAGGGAATGCCCGTTTCCGAGCAGTCCAGTCGGTCAGCTCGTGTTTCGTTTCGACACCGTTCCTCGTCTCTCTTCCTGTCTTCCACGCGGCGTGCCCGTTCGCGAGCGCGGCCGGAGCGAATCGAGCGCGTCACGAAACGGTTGGCGCGCCCCTCGCAGTCGGTGCGCGAAGACAAGATCCGGAGGAGACCATGACCTACGTCCCGCCCAACAAGGAAGGCTCGATCGCGAGCTTCCGCTCCCGTTACGAGAACTTCATCGGTGGTCAGTGGGTGAAGCCCACGAAGGAGAACTACTTCGAGAACGTCTCGCCCGTGAACGGCAAGCCGTTCTGCGAGGTCGCTCGCTCGACGAGCGAGGACATCGAGAAGGCGCTCGACGCCGCGCACAAGGCGAAGACGGGCTGGGCGAAGACCTCCCCCACCGAGCGCGCCGGCGTGATGCTGAAGATCGCCGACCGGATCGAGCAGAACCTCGAGAAGCTCGCCGTCGCGGAGACGTGGGAGAACGGCAAGCCGGTGCGCGAGACACTCGCGGCCGACCTCCCCCTCACGATCGATCACTTCCGCTACTTCGCGGGCTGCATCCGCGCGCAGGAAGGGACGATGGCGGAGCTCGACAACGACACCGTCGCGTACCACTTCCACGAGCCGCTCGGCGTCGTCGCACAGATCATCCCGTGGAACTTCCCGCTCCTCATGGCGGCGTGGAAGCTCGCGCCCGCGATCGCCGCCGGCAACTGCGTCGTCATCAAGCCCGCCGAGCAGACCCCGGCGAGCCTGATGATGCTGATGGACCTCGTCGGCGACCTCCTCCCGCCGGGCGTCGTCAACGTCGTGAACGGCTACGGGATCGAGGCTGGCAAGCCGCTCGCGCAGAACAAGCGCGTGTCGAAGGTCGCCTTCACCGGCGAGACCACGACCGGGCGCCTCATCATGCAGTACGCGTCCGAGAACCTGATCCCCGTCACGCTCGAGCTCGGCGGCAAGTCGCCGAACGTCTTCTTCGACGACATCTTCGCGAAAGACGACGACTTCGCCGACAAGGCCCTCGAGGGCTTCGCGATGTTCGCGCTGAACCAGGGCGAGGTCTGCACCTGCCCGTCGCGGGCGATCGTTCAGGAGTCGATCTACGGCAAGTTCATCGAGCGCGTCGTCGAGCGCACGAAGAAGCACGTCAACGGCAACCCACTCGATCCGAAGACGACCGTCGGGGCGCAGGCCTCGAACGATCAGCTCGAAAAGATCCTCTCGTACATCGACATCGGCAAGAAGGAGGGCGCGAAGGTCCTCCTCGGCGGAGCGCGCGCAGAGCTCGGCGGCGACCTCGCCGGCGGCTACTACGTGCAGCCCACCATCTTCCAGGGCACGAACGAGATGCGTGTCTTCCAGGAAGAGATCTTCGGCCCCGTCGTCAGCATGACGTCGTTCCGCGACTTCGATCACGCGATGAAGATCGCGAACGACACGCTCTACGGTCTCGGCGCCGGCGTCTGGACGCGCGACGCGAACACCGCTTATCGCGCGGGTCGCACGATCCAGGCCGGTCGCGTCTGGACGAACTGCTACCACCTCTATCCCGCGCACGCGGCGTTCGGCGGCTACAAGCAGTCGGGCATCGGGCGCGAGACGCACAAGATGATGCTCTCGCACTACCAGCAGACGAAGAACCTCCTCGTCAGCTACAGCGCGAAGGCGATGGGCTTCTTCTGAGAACGGCCATGGACGTCACGCGAGTCGAGATCACCCAGGCGGCGGAAGACCTCCTCACCGAGCTCGAGAGCGAGCACGGTCCCCTTCTCTTCCACCAGTCCGGTGGCTGCTGCGACGGGAGCGCGCCCATGTGCTACCCCCGCGCCGAGTTCCGCATCGGCTCGCGTGACGTCCTCCTCGGCTTCGTCGCGGGCACGCCGTTCTACATGGGCGCCGATCAGTTCGAATACTGGCGCCACACCCACCTCACGGTCGACGTGGTGCCGGGACGCGGCAGCGGCTTCTCGGTCGAGGCGCCCCGCGGCGTCCGCTTCCTCGTCCGCTCGCGCGTGCTGACCGATCGCGAGCTCGGTGTCCTCGCCGCGAAGGGCCCGCCTCCGAGCGGGCCCGAAGCGATGGCTCAGTCCTCGGGAACGGGCGGCTTCTGACCCGTCGCCTGCCGGAGCAGATCCGACAGGCCGGGGTCGGTCGCCATCTGATCGCGGAGGACCTTCTTGATCTCGGCGAGGTCGGCCGGCGGAAGGCCTTCGAGCCCACGCGTCGCCGCGTCGACCTCGAGATCGATGTAGCCCTTCACGTCGATCTCGCCGGCGCGGAGCTTCGCGAGGTTCGCCGACGTCTCGGTGGCCTCCGGGCCACCGGCCTTCGCCACGGGATCGCGCGGTGCGACCTCGAAGGGCTTGTCGACCGCGCCCTTCTTCTCTGCACCCGTCGCGCCGGTCGCGCCCGAGGCGTCCGGCGTCGTGGGAGGCGCGCCTCCCTTTCCGATGCGATCGATTCCCATGGCTCGTCTCCTTGTCTAACCGAGGAGCGGGGTCGAGACCAGGACCATGACCCGGCTCATCGTAGCCGAGGTCTGGTCTTGGTCCCGCCGCAGCTCCGTCAGCGAATGTTGCCGATCGCCGTCTTCACTGTGTCGTGCTCGGCCTTGAGCACGTTCGAGACCGCCGTGAAGTAGCGGTTCTCGGCGTTCACCGACTCCTGCAGCTTCAGGAAGTAGACGTTCGAATCGTGGCTGTCGGCGAGCGACGCCTCGATTCCCGGCTCGCCGCCCGCTCCCGGGGTGCCGCTGGCGCCCAGGGCCGACAACCCTGCCGAGCTCGCCGTCGCGCCGGTCGAGGTCCCGATCGGGCCTTCCGGCGATCGCAGGTTGCCGGCGCCGGGGAGCGGCACGCCGATCGACGTCGGCGTACCGCCGGCGCCGCGGAGCGCGACCGCCATGAGAGGGGCGCCCGGCAAGCTGCGCATCGCGCTCTCCGCGCCGCGGACGGCCGTGCGGGCGAGCACGTCGCGGAACGCGGCACCGCGCGGCGGCGTGGGGGTGACGCGGGGCTCGGAGGTCGCGAGGGTGACGTCGGTGCGGGCGGTGATGCTCGGGGTCTCCATGATGCGCCTCGTCGGCCGCCTCGCCCGCTCGGTTGCCAGCTTTTTTCGAGGGACGTCACCGGCAGCGGAGGCGACACTCCATCACCGCGTCGAAGCGGCAGAAATTCGAAGAGAGACCGGGGATGAGCCCGTCCGGCCCGGAGCACGCGAACCGGCATCCGTTGCCCTCCGGCCCCGCGTTGACGGCGTAGCCGTCGGTCGCACATCGCCCGTCGCCACACTCGGCCTTCTCGGTGCGGCACGAGGCCAGCGCGTAGTCGGGCGGGCACGACCAGACGCGCTTCGTCGCGCCGTAGTCGGGCTTCCGGTGCACGCCCGTGTCGACGTGCTCGTGCTGGCGGAAGATCGGCTTTCCCGCGCGCCCGCGCGCGACGACGCGGACCGACTGCATCTTCGGCGACACCGGCGCGCTCGCGTCGCGCGGGACGAACGAGAGCGTCTCCTCGTACGTGACGGGCTCGCAGCCGAGCGACTGCCCCTTCGGCGTCCACGTGAACGGCAGATCGGTGCTCCCGAGCGCGGGCACCGCGAACGTGCGGTCACCCACCGACGCGCGGAGCTCCACCGGTGCGCGGTTCACGACGTGGACGAGGCGCTGCACCTCGGTCCCGTACGGGACGTCGCCGAGCTCGACGACCTCGGGGGAGACCTCCGGGACCGGGAACGCGAACCGGCACACGTCCGCGAGCGGGTACACCGCGAAGGCGATCGGCACCGGGCTCTTCACCCGGAAAGCGAGCGGCTTCGCGTTCGGCGGTGCGTCCGGCTTCGTCGTGCCAGCCGCGAGCGCATCGAGCCCGTCGACCTCGAGCCCACCGACGACCGTCTGCGTGACCTTCGCGTCGCCTTTCGCGATGCGCGCCTTCACGAAGTCGAGCGCACGCGCGTGGAGCTCTCCCGCGCGCACCGTCATCTCGTACGAGACGAGGCCGCCGCTCTTCACCGCGCCGACGAAGTGGGTGGCGCGCCCGCACGTGCAGGCGTCCCCCGAGAGCGCGACGTCCTCCGACGCGGCGAAGAACTGCGGGTCGAGATCACGCACGAACGCGAGCGCGACGAGCGACACGCGATGCTCGCTCGCCTCCGCGCCGGCCGAGAGCCACGGCCCGATGTCCGCATCGGCACCGACGAGCGCGCCGTCGATCGAGACGCCGACGTACGAGAAATCGATCGTGTCGGCGTCGACGCGACCGGCCTCCGGCGCCTTGCCGACACGCTCCTGCGCGCAGCGCGTCGGCAGGACCCGGAATGCGCCGGACTCGGTCTTCTCGATCCCGCGCCCCGGGACGAGGGTGCTCGTCGGGTCGAGCAGGATCTCGTGCTTCACGTTCCCGAAGCCGGCTGCCGCCTGGACGAGCCCCAGCGCCCGATCACACGAGCGTGCGTCGAGACCTCCACACGAGACCGGAGCCGAGGCGCGGGACGACGCCGGCGCGAGCGGCTCGGCGCCCGTCTTCGGGCACGCCGCGAGGCCGAGGAGCGCGAGCGCCGCGAGCGACCGCGCGCGCGAGGTCATCGCGACCACGAGAGCCGCGCGCGCCGCGCACGACGATCCTGCGGCATCGGTCCGTCGTCGTTGAAGAGCAGCGTGTCGCCGTCGAGCACGAGCGCGACGTCGAGCGAAGGCGGCCCGTCGAGCACGAGGAGCGGGAACGCGCGCGGCGTTCCCGGCGCGAGGAGGACGGTGTCGAGCGCCACGTGCTCGGCGTCGCTCCGTGCAATGACGGCTCTCACGTTCGCGCCCTTCGCGTCGAGCGCGACGGAGGAGGCGACGCCCTCTCCTGCGAGCGGCATCCGGGACGGCTTCCCGCTCGGCTTCCCTTGCGCGTCGAGCGTCGTCCAGAGCGCACCGTGGGCGGCAGACGCGGGCGCAGCGATACCCAGGAGCGCCTCCTCGATCCATGCAAGATACATCGTCCCTTCCTCGCCGACGGCGAGATGGGGAGATCGCGAGTGCGCGGCGGTCGCAAGGACGTGGACGTCCTCCGACGCGCGCTTCGCGTCGCGCATGCGCACGGACGTGAGATGGATGTCCGCGACGCCGTCCTTCGGGCTCTCGCGCGAGTCGGCCCACGCGAGCCACACGACGTCACCCTTCGGGAGCGCGACGAGATCGCTCGCGTCGCCCGGCGCCGTCGTGATGCGCTCCTCACGCGCCGTGCGGGCGAGATCGAGGCCGACCTTCGTCGCATAGACCTCGCCGTTTCCGTCCCGCCCGTCGACCCACGTGACGAGCCACCCGTTGCCGGCCCACACGACGGACACGTCGCCGGCCTCGCCCTTCGTCGTCGTGAGCTGCACGTCGTTCGTGCGCTTGCCACGCTTGTCGATCCGCGTGACGTGGACCTCAGGGTCGCCGTTCTCGCGCGCGACCCAGGCGACGACGCCGCCGTCCTCGGGCTTCTCTGCCGGCGCGATCGAGACGCCGCCGACGGCGAGCGCACGCGTCGAGAGGACGATCGGCGCCGACGGTTTGCCGGCGGCATCGAGCACACGCGTCGCGAGGACGAGACCTGCGGTGCGCGCGGCGGGGTCGTCGTCGCGCGAGGACCTCGTCTTGTTCGGCTCGGAGGCCGAGGAGAGCGACGCGACGATCGTCGCGTCGCCGAACCGCGCCGTCGCGAGATCGACGACGCTCTCGCCACTCACGACCGCGGAGATGTCCGCCACGCGCGGCGCGTCCTTCGGGGGCGGGGCGGGCTCCACGCGCGCCGGCGCATTCGCCTTCGGATGGATCTCCGCCGCACGCACCTTCGACGGCGTCCCCGCCGTCGCGGTGAGGGCGAAGCAGTCGTCGCCCTGACAGTGGAGGCCCCAGCCGACCGGGGTCGGGTCGCCCCCGAAGGCGAGCGGCTCGCGCTGGACGAGCTCGAACGACGCATCGACGCGAACGAGCGTGGTGCTCACCGGCGCGCTCGCACACCCCGGCGCGCCGAGGTCGCAGTCATGGAGCGAGGCGAGGACGGCGAAGCCGCTCTCGGTCGCCGCGAGCTCGGGTGCGGCGCGGCCCTCCACCTCGAGCGACAGGCGCGGGCGGTCGAGCACCAGGGTCGGCGCGAGCTTCGAGAGATGGACGCGGCGGGTCGGGCTCTTCAAGCGGACGGGCGCCTCGAAGAGGACGGCGGTGCCGGCCTTCCCCGCCGCGAGGCCGAGGAGCGACGCGCCTCCACGCGCGTCGACGATCCGCCGTGGAGCCTCGACCGCGCCGCCCGGGCCGATCGCGGCCGCGGCGATGAACGGCTCGTCCGACGTCCGATCCGTCCACGCGAAGAGGATGCGATCGCCTTCGAGCGCGACCTCGACGTCACCGCTGACGGAGGGCGCGGACGAGACGACGGTCGGCGCGCCGAGCGCATGACCGTCGGCGTCGAGCTTCTGGAACGCGAGCGCGCCGCCTTTCGCGGTGGCGCGCTTCGCGTTCGCGTTCGTGACGACCGAGACGCCGACGCCCCCTGCGATCGGCAGCGCGTGCCAGCCGATCGCGCCGCGCGCGACGCGGGCGGGGACGCCGCTGACCTTTCCCTCACCGTCGAGCGCGGCCGCGACGAGGTTCGCGTCGCCGGCGCGCGTCTCCTCCGCCCAGACGCAGACGGCGCCGTGCTCGGTCGGGACGATGTCGACCCAGACCACGTCGTCGCCGGTGCGCGCGAGCTCGATCGCCTTGCTGCGCGGCACGCCGTCGTCGCCGACGACGGCGGCCCAGAGCGCCTCGCCGCGATCGGTGAGCGACGTCCACGCGAGGACGAAGCCCGGGCTCTGTCCCTTCATCGCACCGACCACGAGCATGGTCGTGTCCATCGGGACCTGCGCGACCGTGCGCTCGCCTCCGCGCGGCTCGCCCGTCGCGGAGAGCCCGGCCGAGACGATCCGGCGCCCGGTGCCTTCCGGCGGCGTGACCCAGGCGACGAGCGCCGTGCCTGCATCGGGTCGCCCGCGCGGAGGCTCACGGCGCGCGATGAACGGACCGAGCGTCCGCTCCGCGACGGTCGCGAGCGCATGCGAGCGCACGACGTCGCGCGACGGATCGCGCTTCGGCTTCTTCGTCTGCTGCGCCTCGCTGATCCCGACCGCGGAAGGGTTCGCGCCGCCGCATCCCGCGAGAGGAGCGAGGGAGACGAGCGCGACGGCGAGGAGGCCTGCGCGCAGGGGCGCGCAGACCTTCACTGCAGGATCTCCTCGTAGACCTTGGTGACGGAGATGACGCCGGCGTGGCTCCGCGGGAACGTCGCGTTCTGGAGCGCACGCTGCATGCACTGCGTGAGCTCCTGGTCCTGCTTGCCCTTGCCGAGCGTCGCCCCGAGCAGATTGCCTTCTTGATCGATGCCCACCTGGACTTCGACACGCGCCCGGCCGAGATTCTTCCGCTTCCGGTAGTCGGAGACGCAGGCAGCCATGCTCTCGCGGTTCTTGTCGATCGCGGCGCTGACGAGCTGCGTCGCCTCCGCCGCGGATCCGGCGAACACCTTCTCGTGGGCGCCGGCGTCCGCCGCGCCTGCCTCGGCCGCGCCGGCGGGGGCGCTGTTCCCGGCAGCAGCAGGCGCCGCGTTCGGGGTGCGCTGGCCGGAGCCGCTGCATGCGATCAACGCGAACGCCCCGATGCTCGAGGCCACGACCACCAGACGCGCGAGCCGCTCGATGCGCACCGATACCTCCTCGACCAAGACGGCGGGAGGCTACCACGCGGCCGGAGGCCACGCGCGAGGTTCGCTCGACCTAGGAGGCGCGGAGGATGCGCGCGATGTGGCGGCGCTCCCACTCGATCGCGCGCTCGTAGTTCCGGAAGGCGCGCTCGCGCTCGAGGAACTCCGGCGGATGGAGCACGCGTCGCTGGACCTGCCCCTTCGCCGACGCGACGTTCGCGACGGCGGCGCTCGACACGCGGAGCGTGCCGCGGGCCGACGGGATCATGTGGTGCAGCATCTCGTGGTAGACGACGTACGCGACGAAGTACCGGGGCACCCACGGCTTGTCGAGCACGGGGTGGATGCGGATCAGGCGCTCGAGATTCGTGTAGCTCCCGAGCTTGATCGACTCGCGCGGCTGCCCGCGCTTGCGGCGCGTGCGACGCCCCCACGTGATGAGGGCGGTGCAGGCCCCACCGAAGTAGCGCTCGTTCAGGTCGCGGAAGATCGCGAGGAGGTCGTGGTGCTCCCCCTTCGCCGAGAGGGGGATCGCGCGCGGGCGGCGGCGCGCGAGGCGCGAGCCGTTCACTTCGATGTAGTGACCGACGACGGTGCTCGCCTGCTTGTCGCCACGCGTGACGTAGCGGACGAGCGCGTCCACGACGCGGGGAGGCGCGTCGAGGAACATGTGATGGACGCGGGCGTGGAGGACGCCGTTCTTCGTCGAGTGCGAGATGATCGAGTGGCGGTTGTCCGTGATCGAGAGCACGACCGGCCGGCCGGGGACCGCCGACTTCAGACGCCGCTCGAGCGACTGCCGCGCGCCCTCGTGCACGAACAACTGGGGCGACGCGCTCGGGAACGCGAGACCGAGCTGGCTGCTCAGACGCTCAGGAATGCGGAGTACGGCGGCCGACACCGGCGGCCGCGCGAGAGCCGTCGCGCCACGCCCAGACCAGCGCGGGGCGAGCCAGCTACCGACGTGCGAGACCGCGTTGCGCGCTGCCATCCGGGGGACCTTCTTGGGGGGTAAGGGAGAGGGGTTTCCTTGTCAAGGAACGGACTTTTCACGTGCAATTTCAACCGCTTGAACATGTAGGCCCCGGCCCCCACTCCCATGTAGGCAGGGGTAGGCAGGGCAATGTTCGTGACCCTACGCGGAATCCCTTGACGCCCCCTCGGCCGAGGTCCGGTCGGCCGCGCGCGGGACAAGGTTGCCACGATCGCGAGCGCGACTGCGCGAGGGCGCACAGCGGTCAGTCGTGCTGCCAGGCGAGCGTCTTCGGATGGAGGACGAAGCGACCGCTCGAGGTGAAGCCGCTGCCCTCGACCCCCGGCCCGGTCGGGGTCAGCCTCACGCCGACGACCATCGCCTTCAGCATCCCCTCGTCCGGGATCCGCCCGACGAGCCTGCCGACGAGCATCGAGAGGTCCGGCTCGTGGCCGACGATCATGACGCGCCTCCGCCCCTCGCGCGCGAGCTGGAAGACGAGCTCGTGCGCATCCCCCCCAGGGGAGAGCTCGCGGCGGATCTCGACCGCGCCGGTCGCTCCCGAGCCGCGTGCGGCCGCGTTCGCCTGGACGCGCGTGTCGAGCTTCGTCACGGCCGCGACGATCTCCGCCGTCTGGAGCGCACGGACGAGCGGGCTCGAGACAATCGTGAACGGCGCCTCGTCCTTCTCCTCGAGCGCGCGGGCGACACTCCGTACCCGGTCCCGACCGGAGGGCGTCAGCGCGCGGTCTGCGTCGCGTCCCGTCGGAGAGTGATCTTCCGCGGGCCCGTGACGCATGACGTAGAGCTTCATTCCGGCGGCCATCCTAACGTGCGGACCGCCGCGCTTGATATACCCTCGTGGCGCATGCGGCCCGAGACACGCTTCGCCTCCGGAGATGTCGTCGGCGGCAAGTACGTCGTCGAAGGGCTGCTCGGTCAGGGCGGGATGGGCAGCGTCTTCGCCGCGCGCCGCGTCGCGCTCGAGGACCGCGTCGCGATCAAGATCCTGCTCGAGGACGCCGCGAAGGACCCCGAGGCCGTCGCACGCTTCCTGCGCGAGGGCCGTGCCGCTGCGCGGATCCGCGGGGAGCACGTGGCCCGCGTCCTCGATGTCGGGTCGATCGAGGACGGGACGCCGTTCCTCGTCATGGAGTACCTCGAGGGCTCGGACCTCGGGTCCGTCGTCGAGCGTTCGGGCCCGCTCTCGGTGCAGGTCGCCGTCGACTACGTGATGCAGGCCTGCGAAGCGCTCGCGGAAGCGCACGCGCAGGGCATCGTCCATCGCGACATCAAGCCCTCGAACCTGTTCCTGACGCGAAGGCCGGACGGCAGCGCCACGGTCAAGGTGCTCGACTTCGGCATCTCGAAGCTGGTCAGTGCGGTCGACGAGAGCCGTCCTGACTTCGGCCTCACCCAGACGCAGACGGTGATGGGCTCGCCGCAGTACATGGCGCCCGAGCAGATGCGGTCGTCGCGACGCGTCGACGCGCGGACCGACATCTGGGCCGTCGGCGCGCTGTTCCACGAGCTCCTGACCGGGCGGCCTCCGTTCGAGTCACAGTCGATGCCGGAGCTGTTCGCGATGATCCTGCAGGATCCCGCGCCGGCACTCGCGTCGCGCCGGGCGGACATACCGCCCGCGCTCGACGCCGTCGTCCTCCGCTGCCTCGAGAAGGATCCCGCGAAGCGGCCCGCGTCGATCCTCGAGCTCACGCAGGCAATCGCGCCGTTCGGGACCGCGCCGGCGGCGAGCGTCCTCGTGCGGATCGCAGGGCTCTCGGCGCAAGGTGGTGTCCCCGGCGCACCGACGACGCAGCCGGCGCTCCCCGCGTCCTCCCCTTCGCTGCCCGCCGCCGGCGTCGCGCGGACGGGGCCTTCGGCGCCGGAGGCGGAGCGCACCCTCGTCGATGGTCGCGGGCGGAAGCCGCTCGTCCTCGCGCTCGGCGTGTTGCTGCTCGCCGGCCTCGCCGGGGTCGCGATGATCCTGCTCGCGCTCCGCGCGAACGCGCGGCGCAACGCGGACGCGGCGACGACGGTGCCCACCGCGGCTTCGGGAACGGTGACGACGGAAGCCACGACCGAGCCAGCTGCCGTGACCGCCGAGCCCACCGCCCCCATCGCGACGACGACGACGAGCACGCCCGCTCCGCGCCCGAGCACCGTCGCAGGCGCGAAGCCGCCCGTGTTCGTCGCGGCTCCCGCGAAGAGCGCCGCACCCAAGCCTTCCTCCTCCGCGGCGCCCGTGAAGCCCGCGCGTCCCGAGCCGCCCGTCGAGCCCGCGGCGACGGCGACCGCGCGTCCGACCCCCGCGACGACGGCTTCTTCCCGATATGATTGACCGCCGCATGCGCCGACGCCTCGCCTCCCTCGTCCTTTCGGCGTGCGTCCTCGCGAGCGGCACCGCGAGCGCGGACGATGCCACCGCGCGCGCCGAGCAGCTGTTCCAGGAGGCGCGCGCGCTCGTCGACGCCGGCCGCTACGGGGAGGCGTGCCCGAAGCTCGCCGAGAGCCTGCGGCTCGATCCCGCCGTCGGCACCCAGTTCAACCTCGCCGACTGCTACGAGCACGTCGGGCGCACGGCGACCGCGCACGCGCTCTTCGGGGAGGTCGCGCGGATCGCGCGCGCGGCCGGCAAGTTCGAACGCGAGAAGAGCGCGCGCGAGCGCGCGGCGGCCCTCGAGCCGAAGTTGGCGCGTGTCCGCATCGTCCCCGCGTCGCCGGCACCGGGACAGGAGACGCGGATCGACGGCGAGGCCGTGAAGGCCGCGGCGGATCCGCTCGCGGTCGATCCCGGTGACCACGAGCTCACCGCGAGCGCGCCCGGACGAAACGCGTGGTCGACGCGGTTCCGCGTGGAGCCGGCCGCGACGGCGACGGTGCAGATCCCGGTGCTCGTCGATCCGAACCCGCGACGCGCGACGGACGAACCGAAGAGCGGACAGCGGACGCTCGCGGCGATCGTCGGCGGTGTCGGCGTCGCGGGCGTCGCGGTCGGCGCCGTTTCGGGCGTGATGGCGATGAGCACGCGATCCGATGCCGACCGCCTCTGTCCGAAGGACGTCACCCCGCTGCGCTGCCCGACGCAGGAAGGCGCCGATCGTTGGAACGAGGCGAAGACGTTCGGCGACGTGTCGACCGTCGCGTTCGTGGTCGGTGGCGTCGCCCTCGCGGGCGCCGCGGTCTTGTGGCTGACCGCGCCGAAGGCGCGGACGCGCGCAGGCGTCGGCCTCGGCGGCGTCGCCTTCGAGGGGAGCTTCTGACGTGAAGCAACGTTCGCCTCTCGTCGTCATGTGGCTCGCGAGCGCGGCCTGGCTCGGCTGCAATGCGCTGCTCGACATCGAAGGCGCCGAGCTCGCCCCGCCGAGCGCGGACGCGAGCGCGGACGGCAGTACGGGTGAGCGCGACGGCGGTGCCGACGCGACGTCGCCGGACGCCGCGAACGACGCCGCGGAGAATCCGTGCGTCGACACGGACACGAACCCGCGTCACTGCGGGGCGTGCGGCCACGACTGCCTCGGCGGCGTGTGTAGCGCGGGCCGCTGCCAGCCCGTCACCGTCTCGTCGGAGCCCGGCCGCCCCGGCGTGATCACGATCGACGGCGAATGGGTGTACTGGACGAATCCCGCCGTCGGCGACATCCGGCGCGCGCGGACCGACGGCGGTGGTGTCGAGACCGTCTACGACGGGCCGCCCGACACGCCGTACGGGACGCGCATCGTCCGCTCCGGATCCGACGTGTACTTCTCGGTCGACGACGCCGATGGCGGCGTCTTCCGCTGCGCCGCGACCGGCTGCGGGTCCGCGCCGACGCCCGTCCTCGCGGGGCTCGCGAATCCGAAGTCCTTCGACCTCGCGGGCACGAGCCTGGTCGTGGCCGAGAGCATCTTCGACGGACGCGTCCGCCGCTGCACGCTGCCGTGCACGGACACGGTGACGGACATCTCGACGACGGAGGGCTTCGCCTCCTACATCACCGTCTCCGGCGACAAGGTCGCCTGGGACTCGCTCCTGCCCGGGCCGGGCAACGTCCGTGTCGCGGAAGGGACGTCACCGGCGACGACGGTTCGCAGCAACGTGGTCGGCCGCGAGATCCAGATCGTCGGCAGCATGCTCGTCTTCGCCGAGCTCGGCGGCGGCGTCTCCACCGTGCTCGTCGACGGCGGGGCGCCCCGCCGCCTCTCGAACCTCGCGACGCAGCTCGAGCACCTCGAGGTCGAGGACGCGCGCGTCTACTTCGGCGATTCGCTCAACGGCAAGATCCTCCGCTGCGCGCTCTCCGATGCGCTGCCCGACGCAGGCGCCGTGCTCGCCGACAAGCAGTCGAGCCCGTTCGACGTCGCGGTCGACGCGAAGCAGATCTACTGGACGAACCGAGGCCCCGCGGACACGCAGGGCCAGGGCTCGGTCGTTCGCCTCGCGAAGTAGGCGCTCAGTTCGCCGGCTTGGTCGGCGCGCGCTTCGGCTCTTCTGCCGGCGCACCGTTGCGGACGGCCGGAGGCGGCGCGAGCTTCACGACCGGCTTGCCGTCGGGCGCGAGGGCCTCGCCCTTCTCCTTCTTGCCGGCCGGCGCGGCTGCAGCCGCTGACTCCTGGACGACGGCATCGCCCGCACGCGGCTTGATGTTGTGCTTCTGGAGGATCATCGCCTCCAGCTTGTCCATCAGCTGCGGGTGCTGATCGAGATACGTCTTCGCGTTCTCGCGGCCCTGGCCGATCCGCTCGCCGCCGAAGGAGAACCACGCGCCGCTCTTGTCGACGATGCCGAGGTCGACGGCGAGGTCGATGATGTCGCCGGCGCGGCTGATGCCCTGCCCGTAGAGGATGTCGAACTCGACCTCGCGGAACGGCGGGGCCATCTTGTTCTTCACGACCTTCACGCGCGTGCGGTTGCCGATCGTGACGGGGTCCTTCTTGTCGCTCGCCGACGCTTCCTTGATCTGGCCGATGCGGCGGATGTCGAGGCGGACGGACGAGTAGAACTTGAGCGCGTTACCGCCCGTCGTCGTCTCCGGCGAGCCGAACATGACGCCGATCTTCATGCGGATCTGGTTGATGAAGACGAGGAGGCAGTTCGAACGCGCGACCGTGCCGGTGAGCTTGCGGAGCGCCTGGCTCATGAGGCGGGCCTGGACGCCGACGTGGCTGTCGCCCATGTCGCCTTCGATTTCCGCCTTCGGCACGAGCGCCGCGACGGAGTCGACGACGACGATGTCGACCGCGTTCGAGCGGACGAGCATGTCGGCGATCTCGAGCGCCTGCTCACCGTAGTCGGGCTGCGAGACGAGGAGCTCGTCCGTCTTCACGCCGAGCTTGCGCGCATAGGCCGGGTCGAGCGCGTGCTCCGCGTCGATGAACGCGGCGACGCCGCCCGCCTTCTGCACCTGCGCGATCGCGTGGAGCGTCAGCGTGGTCTTGCCGCTCGACTCCGGGCCGTAGATCTCGATGATGCGGCCCTTCGGATAGCCACCGATGCCGAGCGCGATGTCGAGGCCGATCGATCCGGACGACACCACCTGCACGTCCTGGAAGGTCGACTCGCCGTCCTTCAGGCGCATGATCGAGCCCTTGCCGTACTCCTTCTCGATGCTGGCGAGGGCGAGCTCGATGGCCTTCTGACGGTTCTTCTCTTCCATGTGCGCTCCGGCGGGTCGGGGGTGACTTCTGTTCAGGACGTTATACTGCGTTTGCGTTCAGTGCAAGTTGGGGTGGTCCCTAACCGCTCCACCGGATCGAGACCGCTGATTTCCGAGCGGTTTTCCGAGCCGTTCGCAAGACACCGGGCAAGCAGAGGGCGCATAGCGCGTCCTCGTCCGGTGCGAAAGGCGCAGCGGTGCGGCGCTGGTGAGTCGTCGCTCGGAGGCGGGTTAAACGCACGCATCTACGAGGTTCCCGCAATCGCGCGGTGCCGGCGCCGCTCGATAGGATCTCGGGATGACGATGCGGACCGGTCTCCTCTCGATCGCTCTCCTCGCGCTCGCCTGCGGAGGCCGGGCGGACGACACGTCGCCCGGGTCGACGCCGGCGACGACGTCACCCGAGTCGTCCTCGGGCGCCGACACGAAGGTCGACCCGGAGGCGCTGAACCTCGGTCTCGTCGTGCCGCTCACCGGGCCCGATCAGAAGCTCGGCGAGCGCATCCGCGACGCTTCGATGCTCGCCGCGGAGCAGCTGAATGCGTTCGGAGGCTTGCGCGGAAAGCGCGTGAAGATCGTCGTGCGCGACGACGCAAGCGATCCTTCGACGTCGCGACGGAGAATCCTCGAGCTCGCCGGCGAAGGCGTCGTCGTCGGGATCGGGCCGGCCACGTCACGCGCGGCGCTCGCGTCCCTCGATCTCTTCCGCGCCGGGAAGGTCGTCTACGTCTCGCCGAGCGCGACCGCGCGTGAGCTCGACGATGCCGACGCCGACGCGAAGCGGACGAGCTTCACGCCCACGGTCCTCTTCCGCACGCGCGCGAGCGACCGCGTCCTCGGCACGGCGGTCGCGCAGTGGGCGAGCGCGGTCCTGGACGGTCCGACGCCGCTCCGTCGTTGCATCTCGATCGGCACCGTCCGCGAGACCGAGCCGTCCGCGATGTCGATCGCCGAGGCGACGAAGCTCCGTTTCACGCTCCTCTCGCTCCGGACGGAGCCCGACGTCGACATCTCGCGCGACACGCCGGTGAGCGTCCTCCGCGATGCCGTCACCGCCGTCGTCCAGCGCGCGATGAAGGAGAAGACCTGCGTGCTCGTCGCGGCGAGCGCGCCGATAGCCGCGGCGTATGCTCGCTTCCTCTCGCAAGCCGTCGAGGTCGCCGCGCTCCCGCCGGCGCAGCTCACCGTCGTCGCCGCCGGAACGACCGCCGCCGACCTCGTGCGTGAGGCTCGCGGAACGATGGACCCGGAGACGCGATACCTGCCGGTCGCCGGCTGGACCGTGCTTGCCGTCGACCGGGGGAGCACGGTCGAGCGCGCCGCGTTCGAGAGCGCGTGGGGCTCGAAGTTTCCGGCGACTGTCTCCGACGAGATCGCCGCGTCCGCGTACGACGCGACCCTCCTCCTCGCCGGCGCGACCGCGCGCGCCTTCACGCCGACGGACACGGGCGTCATCGCCAGCGAGCTCGGCGCGATGAGCCGCGGTCGGTCGAGAGTCACGGCCGCTGGCCTCACCGATCTCGTCGCGCGTTTCCAGGCGAACGAGGACGTCAACTACGACGGCGCTTCGGGACCGATCGACTTCTCGTTCGCGGGTCGCGTCGCGAACGACGTCGTAGCGTGGCAGCTCGATGTCGAGGGCGCGCTGCACGGGGACGGGAGATACACGGCGGCCGAGCTCGGGGACGAGTGACGGCCATGCGACGAAGGACGTCCTGCATCGCTCTCGGGATCGCTCTCGTCGCCGTCGCGTGCGGCGGCAAGACCTCGAGCGACACGCCTCCGACGCCCGGCATCGGCGTGAACGACGAGACGCCGTCCGACACTCCCGACCCGAACGCGATCAACGTCGGCGTCGTGCTCTCGCTGTCGGGCCCCGACGCGGTGCTCGGAACGCCGAGCCTCCAGGCCGCGCAGCTCGCCGCCGAGCAGCTCAACGCGCTCGGTGGCATCCGCGGCAAGCGCATCAAGCTGCTCGTCCACGACGATCGGAGCGAGCCGTCGGAGACGCGCGCCGCGATCGACCGGCTCGCGTCGCAGGGCGTCGTCCTCGGTGTCGGACCGACGACATCGACCCAAGCGGCTGCCGCGCTCGACTTTTTCCGGAGCGGCCGGGTGCTCTACGTGTCGCCGACGGCGGGCTCGTCGATCCTGGACGTCCCCGACGCCCATCCCGAGAGCTACACCCCGACGATTCTCTTCCGCGCGCGCCTCCCGGATTCGTACCTCGCCACGGCCGTCGCGCAGCACGCGACCGGTCCCGTCGAGAGCGGTGCCCGGCGCTGCAGCGCTGCGACGATCGTGGTGGAGGACGACGCGGAGAGTCGCGCGTTCGCCGAGCGCATCGTCTTCCTCTACAAGCGCTTGTCGCTACGGATCGAAGGGCCGATGTTGCTGCCGCCGGCGGCCTCTACCGCGTCCGTCATGGCCGTCGCGAGGGCGGTGATCGGCAAGCTCGCCGTCGATCGGCAGTGCCACATCGTGATCACCGGCACGCGAACCACGGCGGCGTACGCGCGCGCAGTCGAACGCGCCACCGCCGAGCTCGGTCTCGCGTCGAACACGTTCACGACGATCGCGACAGGTCTCGGCGTGTCCAGCGCGAGCGTGATCGCCGAGGCACGGCAGAACCCGGCGGCGCCGACGTCGCCGTCATCGATCGAGGGGTGGACGCTCGTGCTGCCGGACCTGACACCGCGAACGCCCGAGCACGCCGCCTTCGCGTCGGCATGGACAGCGAAGTACCCCGACACCGCGCCGGACGGCACCGCGAGCGCGGCCTACGACGCAACGCTCCTCCTCGCGCTCGCCACCGCGCGCACCACGTCGACCGAAGTCGCCCCGCTCGGCGATGCCCTGTTCGCGATCTCGCAGGGGCGCCTCCGGCAGGGCCCCACCGATCTCGTGAAGCTCGTCGACGCCGCGGTGCGCGGCGACGACGTCGACTACGAGGGCGCCTCCGGCATGATGAACTTCGCTCTGAACGGCGGCTACACCCCGAACGACGTCCTCCTCTTCGCGGTCGAGAACGGGACGCCGGTCCCGAAGGGAAAATTCGAGTCGTCGCATCTCGGCGACGAGTAGACGCGACGCCGACGTGCGGGATGGAGGCCGCATTGGTTAATTCACGGCTGACGTCCCCGATCCGAGACGCGCGCGTCGCCCTCGCGACGTAGCCTCGGGAACATGAGCACGACTCGCGCATTCGCACTCGTTGCACTCTGCACGTCTCTCGCGGTCGCCTGCGGTGGCAAGGCGAATGGGGACAGGGCGATCGATCCCGCCACCGCACCGGACGGCGGCTCGTCCACTTCGGCGGTCGATCCCGCGGCGATCAACCTCGGGCTCGTCGCGTCCCTCTCCGGCCCTGATCGCGTCGTCGGCGAGAGCATCCAGAAGGGAGCCGAGCTCGCGGTCGAGCAGCTCTCGGCCCTCGGCGGCATCGCCGGTCGCAAGGTCGTCCTCCACGTCGAGGACGATCGGAGCGAGGCCGACCAGACGCGCGCGAAGATGGAGGCACTCGAGGCGCGCGGAGTCCGGCTCGGGATCGGGCCGACGACGTCGACCCAGGCGCTCGCGGCGATCGACCTCGTGCGCGGAGGACGCGTGCTCTACGTCTCCCCGACCGCGACGTCGTCGGCGCTCGACTTGCCGCCAGAGACGCGCCCGACGTCCTTCACGAGCACGGTGCTGTACCGGACCCTCGCGAGCGACAGGTCACTCGCCATTGCCCTCGCCCAGTACACCTCCGAGAGCGTCGACCGCCAGCGACGCTGCCCGAAGATCGTCCTCGTCTCCGAGCAGGGCGCCGAGTTCGAGACCGTCACCGAGTGGATCGCGAACCGCTACCTTCAGCTCTCGCTTCGCGTGGTGAAGACCCCCGCCGTGCGCGGCGACGCTCCACACGCCCATTTCGACGACCTCGCGCAGTTGGTCGCGCGAGAAGCCTTCGACACGCCTGTCTGCCAGGTCCTCGTCCTCGGCACGCGCTCGCTCGGGATGTATGCGCGCGCCTACGGCAACTTGGTCGCGATGTCTTCGTCGTTCGACGAGAAGAAGGTCACCACGATCGCCGGCGGCGTCGGCGTGCTCTCCCCGACCCTGCTCACCGATGCGCGGTACGATCCATCCGACCCGTACGCGCCGTCGGCCGTCGAAGGCTGGGACATCGTCACGCCCGCGGAGCACGTCGGGCCCGAGCACAGCGCGTTCCTCACCGCGTGGACGGCGAAGTACCCGGGCACGGTCCCGGACATCGTCGCCGCCGCGTCGTACGACGCGACGCTCCTCCTCGCCGCCGCCGCTGCGCGCGCCGGCGAAGGCGCGGACCTCGCGACCACCGCGACCAACCTCGGCGCGCTCTCGATCGGGCGATCGCGCACCGGCCCCGACGACCTCGCCTCGTTCACGCGGAAGGTGAGCGAGGGCGACGATCTGAACTACGAAGGCGCGTCCGGCGGTCTCGATCTGAATCCCGCGACCGGCGCCACGCCGAACGACTTCACGGTCACCCGCCTCGGGACCTACGGCACACGAACGGTCGAGGAGCGCTTCGAAGCGAGCATGCTGTCATACGAGTGATTCAGTACGCCGGCGGATTGGTCGTGACGAACTGGATCCCGGCGCGCGCGTACTTCGCCATGTCGGCGGGTGCGCCGGCGCCGGCCTCCAGGATCTCCATCGTGCGCGTGTCGACCAGCATGCTCCACGGCACGGTGTCGACCCCGAGCTGCGCCATGCGCCGCGCGCGGACGTCGATCGCCGTCGTGTAGTTCGCCTGGTGGCGGTTGATCCACTGGTCGACCTCCGAGAGGCTCGGCCCTTCGTTGAGGCGGCTCCCGTTCACGACGACCTCGAGGAAGACCGCGCCCTCGCTCTCGAGCTCGGCCTTCTTCGGGACGAGGTCCTCTGCCGTCGCCGCGCAGATCGAGCACCACGTCGCGGCCGCGAGGACGATCAGCACCTTGTGGCGCTGCGCCTTCGGGTCGTAGAAGTCGGCGAGCGAGATCGTCTTCAGGCCGGCGGCACGGTCGCCGTTCACGTAGCCCTGGAACGAGAGGTTCGGGACGCGGCTCCCCGGCTTGCCGTTCGCGCGCTCGAGGGTCCCGATGTGGTCCGTCGGATACGGCACGCCGTCCGGGTTCACGGCCGTCGCCGCGACGTCGGGATCGGGGAAGTCCGGCTCGCGCTCGGAGCTGCATCCCGCGAAGGACGCCGCCACGAGCACGAGGACGACGAGAGAAACGAGCCGCATCTGCCCTCATTGTGGCAAACGCGGTCGGGGTCGGAAAGTCAGGGCGCGACGCAGGGCGCGAACCGGTCCGCGTAGTTCTGGTAACGCACGCGGAAGAGGCCGTCCGAGCCGGCGCCCTCGGGCCGGACCTCGACGCCGTTCACCGTCATGTAGAGCTCGAGGGTCGCCTCGACGTAGGCGCCGTTCGCGGCGCTCTTCAGCGGGAACGCCGGGCAGTCCTTCTTGTCCTGCACCATCACGTGGCCGGGGATCGGGTCGATCGCGGTGAGGTCGACCGCGTAGCGCGCGTTGTTGCCGGCGCGCTTCGAGAACCGCACGTAGCTCGACGCGAACGTGGTCGTGCCCTGCACGCGCGTGTGGACCTGCACGTCGAGCTGCTTCCAGAGGTCGCCGTTGTCGAAGTCGGTGACGCCTTCCTTCCAGGTCTCGAACGTGATCACGCGCACCGCCGCGCGCTGGCGTGCCCACGAGTCGTAGACGAGCTCGGCGGGGACGGGGCGAAGGGTGCTGTCGCACGGGCCGCCTTCGCACGTCACGCGCTCGATCGCGTAGCGGATGTTGCCGATCCAGCCCGGCTCGTGGGCGGCGGGCTTCACCGCGAAGCGGTAGTTCTGGCCGAAGTCGGAGTCGAAGGCGTGGCAGCCCCAGCGGTTCGTGTTCTCGAACCAGACCTGGAGCTCGCCCGAGGCATCGAGATCGATCGTGGCGCCCTGCGGGTCGGCGTTCAGCCCCGCCACCGGGAACGTGCGGACGGGGCCGCTGCCGATCCGGTAGTTGCCGGAGATCGCCCAGAACGGCGAGCCGCCCTGCTCGCCGCGGCACTGCGTGAGCCGCGCCGCGTCGTAGACGATGCGGGCCTTCCTCCCCTTCTGGATCGTGCCGGTCACGCGCTCTTCGAAGTTCCCCTCGAAGCGGATCGTCGCCGCCTCGCCGAGCTCGCCTTCGGCGATGCCGACGGCCTCGGGCTCGGTCGGCGCGGAGCAGGCCGCGAGGCCGGCGAAGACGAAGGAAAGCAGGAAAAAGCGGGCAGTCGGGCCGTCACTCATGGCTGAGGCACTAGCGCACGGCGGGGCTTCGTCAAGGAGAGAACGACGCGCTGCGTGGATGCGGCCCGGACGCCCCGGATCCGAACGGAAATCCGACTAGGATGCGGCCGATGCCGCTCATGCCGTTCCGCTCCATCCAGCGCGTCTACTTCGACGACCTCGACGCGCTGAACATCCTGCACAACGTGCGGTACCTGCTCTTCATGGAGCGGGCGCGCGGGGAGCTGCTCGTCACGCTCGGCTTCCGCTGGGAGGACGACCTCGCGGTGAACCCGGACAAGTACCACGTCGTCGCCGCCCACGAGATCCGCTACCTCGCGCCCGTCCGCGGCGAAGGCGAGCTCACCGTGGAGCTCGAGCCCGTGCACCTCGGGACCTCGAGCCTGATCCTCGCCGCGCGCGTCCGTTCGCGGCACGGCGACGTGCTGCACGCCGACGGCAGGACGCGCCTCGTCCGGCTCGATCCGAAGACCCAGAAGCCGTGTCCGTGGAGCGATCGCTTCCGCGCCGCGTTCGGGCCGCTCGTGACGGCGGCTCCGAAGGAGGGCGCGTGAGGCGAGCCCTCGTCCTCTGCACGCTGGCGCTCTTCGCGTGCGAGGGCGAGAAGCGGCCGTTCGGCCCCGCCGCGACCGACACCCCGCCCTCTCCGGCGCCGAACGCCTCGGGCCTCGCCGCCGCGCTCGGCGTCGACGCGGGGCCGCTCGATCTCGTCGACCCTCCGGCCCCGGCCGGTGACCTCGCGAAGGAGCTCGAGCAGTTCGTGAACGTCGAGACCTGCGTCGCGCAGCGCGCGAACCTCGATCCCCTCCTCGCCGATGCCCTCCGCGCGATCGGCTACGACACCTTCGTGCGCGACGCGTGCCGCCTGCTCGAGGCGGCGAAGGACAAGAAGCGGGAGACCTGCGAGAAGATCGACGCGAGCTCGCTCCGCGCGCGTTGCAGGACCTGGGTCGCGACGCTCGCGCAGACGCCGGACGCATGCCCGCTCGTCTACGAAGGGCTTCCCGCGAAGGGACGCGCGCCGACGTGCGTCGCGCTCGCCGGGAAGGATCCGCGCCTCTGCGCGGCCGAGCCGCGCCCCGCGCAGCGCGCGACGTGCGAGGCGATGAGCGCGCGGAGCGACGGCAAGTGCGCGGCGCTCGTGCCCGCCGATCGGGCCGCGTGCGTGCGCGAGGTGACGCGGTGGAAGTCGCTTCTCCCCGCATCGCTCGAAGGGCTCCCGAAACTGCCCGAGCCGCGCGGGAAGCTCCTCGTGAAGGGCGAGTCGGGGACCGCCGATCCGAAGGCGACGGAGATCGACCTCGCGCCCGACGTCGGCCGTGGTGCAGTCGTCGTCGTCGGGCTCCGCGAGAAGCTCCGCGTCGAGCTCGGTGCGCTCGGCGACTCGGACAGCGCGCGGATCGCGGGCGCGCCGAACAAGCGCACGCGCGTGGGCCTCGTCGTGACGCTCGACCCGCCGAAGCCGACGACGAAGGAGAGCGTCCCCGTGCTCGAGCGCTTCGAGCTCGAGATCCCGGGCGAGCTGCCGATCATCGTGCCGCCGGGGAAGTGCGACTGCCGCGTGACGCGGGCACGGATCGATCGCGGACGCGGCGGCGAGATCGGGATCTCGGTCGAGGGCACGGTCACCGGCGCAGGACGGAGCTATCGCGTGTCCCTCGATGCGACGACCTTCGTCCGTGACGTCGTCGCGGAGGACGCCGCCGCGCTCACCGTCCCGCTCGGACCGCGCCCGACGCGGCCCTAGCGCGCTTCGAGGTCGAGGGTCGTCGACGTCGGCTCCGGCATCTTCGCCGGCTCGTGCCGCTCGGTGCGGCGCGGCATCAGCTGCGGGAACGCGAGCTTCCTCGCCTCGGTCTTCACGCACGTGAGCATCGCGACCGGCGGCGTCGGATGCCCCTTCTTCACAGGATCGCCGAGCTCGGTGCAGAGGTAGTGGTTGCCGTACTCGCGGCGGCAGTAGTTGATGACGCCGACGGTCGTGACCTTGCCGTCCGTGCCGATCTCGATGTCGACCGAGATCATGTCCTCGCCCTGCATCGTGTTGTCGATGCACGGCCGGAGGCGGCCGTGGACCTCCGCCTTCGCCTTCGCGACGCCGGCTTCACCGCCTTCGAACGGGATGTCGTCGAGGCGGCTCGTCAGCTCGATCGTACGGATGCCCGGGATCGGGACCGGCGGGACCGGGCTCGCCGGCGTGCGCGAGCACGCGACGTAACCGCCCCCGAGCGTCATGAACGTCGCGGCGGCGAGGACGGCGAGGACGGCCGGCTTCGCTTGCGCGCGCGGCGTCGAGTCGGTCCTGACCATCCCCTCCATCGTCGTCGCGACGGTGGGGGCCACCGGCGCGACGAGCGGCGCGGCGGAGCCGAGCAGCGCGGGGCCGGTGCGGTCGGTCGCGCGCCCCGCGACCGCACCGCTCGCGTGCGCGTTCCGGGCGGCGTGGAAGGCCATCGCGACGTCGTTCATCGTCGCGAAGCGCGCATCGCGCTCGTACGCCATCGCACGATGCACGACGGCGGCGACGGGCTCCGGCACCTCCGGCGCCTGCCAGGCGAGCGGACGCGCGCGTCCGACGGGGAACGCGGCGTCGCCCGCCGCGATCGTGTCGCGCGGATGAACCCCGGCGAGCAGCTCGTAGGCGAGCACGCCCCACGCGAACTGATCGACACGCGCGTCGACCTCGGGCGAGAGCATCTGCTCCGGCGCCATGTACGAAGGCGTCCCGAGGAGGACGCCCGTCCGCGTCGCGAGCGGGATCCCCGCTTCCGTGTGCGCGAGCGCGAACGGCTGCGAGGCGTCGCGCGCCTGCTTCGCGATCCCGAAGTCGACGAGCTTCGGCATCCCGCGGAGATCGATCATCACGTTCGTCGGCTTGAGATCGCGATGCACGACGCCGTTCGCGTGGGCATGCGCGAGCGCGTCGGCGACGCCGGCGAGGATGTCGAGCCGGACACCGAGCGGCATCGCGCCGTCCATCCGCACGGCGAGGCTCGCGCCGTCGACCCACTCCATCGCGATGTACGGCACGGTGCCGACCGCGCCCGACGCGACGATCTTCACGATGTACGGATGGACGAGGCCCGCCGCGAGCCGCGCCTCCCGGACGAAGCGCGCGCGGTCCTCGTCGGTCGGCGGAGCGCCGTCGCGGAGGCGCAGCACCTTCAGCGCGACCGGCACGCCGCGCGACGTCTCTCGCGCGCGGTAGACGACGCCCATCCCGCCGACACCGACGACGCCCTCGACCACGAACGGGCCGAACGTCTGTCCGGGGGTGAACGGCGCCATCACGGCCGTGAGGATACGCTTCCCCGCCACGCTGACAAACGAGGGCGCCTGCGGCTCACTCGATGACGACGTCGTCGTACGCGACCGTGACTCGACGTCCGATCGCCGATTTCGCGAACCGCGGTCCGATTCCCACCTTCAAGTCGCGCCGGCTCGGCTCGATGTTCGAAGCTCCGGTCCAGATCGGGACGTCGTCGACGAGCAGGCGCGCCGTCCCGGCGAACGTCACCTCGAACGTGTAGGTCGCCCAGTCGGCAGGCGCGCGCGTCACCGTCGGGGCATACGTCGTCGGGACCTGCGCGACGAGCATCCCGTTTTCGACGACGATCGCGCTGAAGGCGCCGTCGACGATGAACTCGGCGATCCGGATGTAGACGAGGTCGGTCGGCACCTTCGCGCGGAAACGCACCGTGAACGTCGCTCGACCGACGAGCGGCACGGAACCGACGAGGGACAGCGCGTCGTAGTCGCTCGCCTCCGGCGGTGCGCGGATCGAGAGGTGCGGGCTCGACCGTGCGGCGGACGCGGGCGCGATCGTGATCTCACCCAGCGTGCCTTCGAGGCCCCACGTCTTCCCCTTCACGTCCGACGGGCTCGTGCGATTGTCGAAGTCGTCGCAGAGGAGGAGCATCGCCCCGTTGCACAGGCTTCCGGCATCCGTGCTCGCCGCGTCGGGCGAAGGCACCGCCGCGTCGGACGCAAACGGCTGGGGCGGCTGCCCCTCCGCGTCGAACGGCGTGCACGCGAGCGCGGCGAAGCCGATCCCCACGACGACCGCGCCGACGGCCGACGCGCGCGGCATCACACGCCGATGAACAGCCGGTGCGCGAAGTTGCGTTCGAGCCGCGCGCGGAGGACCTTGTCCGCCGCGAGCTCGATGTCGTACTCGATCCGCTTGAACTCGAAGCGCTTCTTGTCCGAGTCGAAGACCGTGTAGCTCGCGCGGTTGTCGAAGTCGCGCGGCTGGCCGACGGAGCCGACCGACACGATGTACTTCTTGTCCGGCGCGAGCTCGAAGTCGACGGCCGGGAGCTCCTCGACGCTGTTCCGCGTCAGCGCGAACACCTTGCACAGATGGGAGTGGCCGATCAGCGTGATGTGACCGAGCTTGTCCCAGAGCGGGAGGCACTCGCGCGCCTGCTCGGGCGCGAAGATGTACTCGAACTCCTCCAGCCGGACCGGCGAGCCGTGGCAGAGGAGGACGTCGGAGTCCTCGAGCTTGTGCTGGTAGGGCAGCGACTTCAGCCACGACATGTTGTCGGGCGAGATCATCGCCGCGTGCACGTCGAGCGCGTGCCGCGCCGCCTCGTAGTAGTACGAGTAATCCATGCGGCCGCTGACGGCGGCGTCGTGGTTGCCGAGGATGGTCACCTTCGCGAGCTCGCGGACGAGGTCCGCGCATTCGTTCGGCGAGCCGCCGTACCCGACGGTGTCGCCGAGGCAGTAGTAGACGTCGATGTTCTCCTTCCCGTACGCCTCGAGCACGGCCGAGAGGGCCTCGAGGTTCGCATGGATGTCGCTGAAGACACCGAGTCGCATGGACCTCATAGGCTAGGCGGCATCGGCCCCGGACGGAAGGGATTTTCCCGGTTATCGCGAGAGCCGTGCTTGCGCGGGCCGGGCGCCGCGGTTAGAGCCGGCGCGAGATGGCTCCGTCCGACCCGCCCGATCCGAAGAAGACCGCCGGCAACGGCAGCAACGGCACGAACGGCGCCGATCACGACGCGCATCACGACCACGACCACGACGAGGGCGCAGGGGATCCGGAAGGCGGGCTCGGTCTCGCCCTCCCTGAGCGCGAACCTCCGCCCGCGAACGTGGCCGAGCTCGTCGCAGCGTGCATGCGCTTCGTCGCCAGCAAGTACCAGGTCCCGCTCGACGGCACGCCGGAGACGCTGAGCCTCGTCGACCAGTACGTCCGCGACGCGCGGGACGCGATCAAGGAGCGGCCGGAGACGCTCGAGCTGGTCGCCCCCGCGATCGGCGCCTACCTCGGCGAGGTGTTCCGGCACGCGTTCGGGGCGGAGTGGGCCGCCGAGGGAGAGCACGACGCGTGGCGCCTCTACTTCACGAATGTGTATCTCGCATTCAATCCGATCGGGATGGCGCGCGAAGCGCTCACGCTCGCCGACGCCGAGGGCTGGCACGCGCACCTCGAGCTCGATCCCGTCGAACGCGAGATGATCGAGGAGCGCCTCGCCGCGATGCCCGAGGTCGAGGAGCAGGAGTACTACCTGCCGACGACGCGCTTCGACGTGATCGCCGGCGTCGTCGAGACGCTCCGCGCGCGCGCGGAGGCGAGCGGCACCGGCGACATCACGTTCTCGCGCGAGGACTACGAGTGATCAGCGCGGCGCGCCCGCATCGGCGCTGCCGGTGACGGTCGCACCGGGCACGACCAGCGTCGCCGGCGGCTCGACGACGTCGCCGAGGAACGAGCGCCACTGCGCGACGTAGCGGCCGCGGAGGAGACCGTAGAGGCCGTCCTTGCCGCCCGGCGCGACCCACGCGACCGGCACGCCGTCGAGGAACAGCATCCGCACCTGGTCGCTGTTGTTCGCGACGAGCAGACCGTCGCCCGCAGGCGTGGGGCCCGGCGGGACGTCGACCGGCCCCGTCCGGAGCGCGGCGAGCTCGGCGTTCGAGAGCATCCCCTGGAGGCCCGCGCGCGGCGGCGGCGGCTCGCCGAAGCTCGCGCCCGGCGGCGGAACGGCGAGGGAGGCCGCCGGCAGGTCCGCGCGCCGGAGCACGCCGGTGACGTCGAAGCCGAGGGAGCCCTTCGACGCCCAGCGGAGCTCGGCACGGAGCGGCAGCTCGTCGACGCCGCACACCGGCGAGGTCGGAGGGCCGTTCGCGAGATCGAGCAGCATCCGGCAGAGGAGGATCCCGCCGTCGCCGAGCCCCTCGAGACGACCGATGTCGAACGTCACCTTCGCCGCGCGCGTCGCGACCTCGACCTTCCGGGTCCGGATCCCGATCCGCTTGCCGGTCTCCTCCGTCGGCGTCACCTGCGCGGGCGCGAGCGGCGCGACGTCGAACCGCCGCTCGCCGAGGAGCGCGCGGAGCGAGCCCGGGGCGAGCGTGCGGTACGTCGTGCCCCCGGGCCACAGCACGATGTGCCCGAGCCGGTCGGTCCGCGCCCGGAGCTCCGTGTCGGGAGGCACGACGAAGCCGCTGCCCTGCATCGCGACGCGCATGCGCGTCGGCGCGAGCTCGATCGCGAGCCGGAGCTCGGTCTTCTTCCGCGCCGCCTCGAGCCCCGCGTTGTTCACTTCCGGCGCGCGCGGCGGCCCCGTGAGCTCGGTCGGACGGAGCACGGCGGAGAGCGCGTATCCCGCGGAGTCGCGGCCGGCCGAGTCCGCTTCGAGCGGCGTGTCGGCGCGGAACGTCGGATACGGCGCGCCGCCGTCGAGGACGGCGGCGGGCGCGGCCGCCGTCGGCGACGTCGACGCGTTCGCGAGCGGCGCGGGCACCGCGCTCGCCTGCGGGCTCGCCGCCGGATCGTCGGGCGAGCCGCTCCCGCCCTTGCAGCCCGAGGACGCGGCAGTTGCCGCGGCGAGGACCGCCGCGAGCGCGCCCGCCACGACGACGAGCCTCCCGCGCGCGAGCCCTCCAGCCACGATCAACCCATGCGGAAGTCGCCGACGACGTGCACCTTCGAGTGCAGCGCAGGCGCGCCGGGCAGGTGCTGCGTGTCGACGAAGACGACGTCCGAGTCGGGCGCCATCTCGAGGAACGCGTTGCAGTTGCCCGGCTCGTTGTCGAACGCGGCGACGATTTGGCCGACGCGGGCGATCTTCGGTCCCTCCGCACGCTTGAACTGCTCGTCGGGGATCTTCGCGTCCGGCTTGCAGACGAGCTCGGTCCCCACGACGCCGATCGGGAAGCCGAGGTCGCGGAGGCTCTGGAACGATCCGAGCCCCATGAAGGGCAGGTCGCGACCGGTGAAGTAGACGATGACGGCGCCGGCGTCGTAGCAAGCGCGCGCGAAGGCAGTCGCACCGGCGATCGCGACGTCGTGCTTCAGGTACTCGTCGGAGAAGAAGCGCTCCTTCCAGAACGACTCGGCGCGCGTGAGCAGCTCGGGGTGCTCGACCCCGAGCTTCCGGAGCGAATCGGAGAGGAGGTACGCGAGCTCCTCCGCGCGCGTCGCGGCGAGGACCTCGGCAGCGGAGTGCGCTTCCGACCGGAGCTCGTGTGCGAGCTCCTGCAGGATCACGACCGTGCGGGGCCGGTTGTCCATCAGCGTGCCGTCGAGGTCGAAGACGACGACGGGCGTGGGCTGCCCCGGGACGGGGCGGCAGCGCTCCACGATGCGGGCGAGGAGAGCGTTCTGATCGGCCAGCTGGAGACGCGGGTACGCCGGGGACGACATGTGAGGCCGCGGGTCGATACCACGGAGCGGCTGGGCGTGCTACGAGGAGGCGTCGATGCGCGAGCAGACTCGTGACCATTACGAGGTCCTCGGCGTCTCCCGGACGGCGACGCCCGAGGAGATCAAGGCCGCGTTCCGGAAGCTCGCGGCGCAGCATCACCCCGACCGCAACGACGGGGATCCTGCGTCCGCGACGCGCTTCAAGGAGATCAACGCGGCCTACCAGGTCCTCTCGGATCCCCAGCGCCGCGCCATGTACGACCGCTTCGGTCATCGCGCCGAGGAGCCGGGCTCGCCGTTCGCGAGCGGCGGTCCGTTCGCCGGCGGCGTGGTCGACTTCAGCGACATCGCGATCGACGGCATCCTCGGCGACCTCCTCGGCGTCTTCGGCGTGGGTCGCGGCGACAAGGGCGACCTCAAGCGCGAGCTCGAGATCACGTTCGAAGAGGCCGCGTTCGGCGTCACGAAGACGATGAAGTACGACCGCATCGTCTCGTGCGGCGACTGCGCGGGCTCCGGGGCGGCGCCCGGCACGAAGCCGGACACGTGCTCGGCGTGCAACGGCCGCGGACGCGTCCGGTTCCAGCAGGGCATCCTGCCGATCGCGGTCGAGCGCGTCTGCCAGCGCTGCAAGGGACGCGGCAGCGTCGTCGTCACGCCGTGCACCGGGTGCAAGGGCAGCGGCCTCGTGACGGACACGAACACGATCGAGATCACGATCCCGCCTGGCGTCGAGCACGGCGCGACGCGGGTCGTGAACGCGGCGGGCAATCGTCCGCGCCCCGATCGCCCTGCCGGTGACCTCGAGCTCGAGATCCGCGTCGCGCCGCACCCCTTCTTCAAGCGCGCCGGCGACGACGTCCTCTGCTCGGTTCCGCTCGCCTTCACGCAAGCGGCGCTCGGCTCGGAGGTCGAGGTGCCGACCCTCGACGGCAAGGGCAAGCTCCGGGTCCCGGCCGGGACGCAGCCGGGCACCGTGCTCCGGATCAAGGGCAAGGGCATGCCCCGCCGCGCGGGGATCGGGCGTGGCGATCAGCGCGTCGAGGTGACCGTCGAGGTCCCGACGCAGCTCACGCCGCGCCAGCGCGAGCTGCTCGAGGAGCTCGCGAAGGAGCTGAAGGACGACGTGAGCCCCGTCCGCAAGGGGTTCATGGACAAGCTCCGCGAGCTGTTCGGCTGAGAAGCGCCGTTCACGGCGCGGTGCGAACCGTGCGCATTGGTCGACTGGTTGAACCAGTTGACCATTTACGCAGGGGTCCGGGAATTTCCGCAGCGGTGACGGCGGCGTAGGCCGCCGCTGCCGACGCGCACGCGACCGCGGCTCGGGGCTTGCTCCTCGGAGCGAGCCGATGAAAGCCGATCTCGTCGTCGTGCACAGTCCCGTGGGCGGCGGCCACAAGGCCGCCGCGATCGCCACCGCAGAGGCCGCGCGCGGCCGCGGGCTCTCCGTCGTCGTCGTCGACGCGTTCGAGCTCGCTCCGAAGTGGGCCTCGGACGCGTACCTCACCGCGCACTTCACCGGTCAGAGCGCCGCGCCCGAGCTCTACGGGCACATGTACTTTGCATCCAATCGACGCGATCCCGCGATGGACCCGCTCCGCGCGCGCTTCGACGCGCTCCTCTTCGGACGACTCCGCGATCGGGTCCTCGCCTCCTCGCCCGACGCCGTCGTCGCGACGCACCACCTCCCCCTCGTCGTCCTCGGTCGCGCACGGCGGAAGGGCGCATTCGACGCGCCGCTCGTCGGGGTCGTGACCGACTACATCGCCCACGCGTGCTGGGCGGAGCGAGGCGTCGACGCCTTCGCGGTGCCGACCCGCACGACGCGCGCGCAGCTCGCGGCGCACGGCGTCGACCGCCGGCGCATCCACGTGACCGGGATCCCCGTGCGCGCAGGATTCGAGGACGTCGTGCCGCTCGCACACCACGACGGGCCGCTGCGTGTGCTGGTCACGAGCGGCGGCTTCGCGATCGGGCCGATCGCGCGCATCGTCCGGAGCTTCCGCGCCGTGCCCGACGTCGAGCTCACGGTCGTCTGCGGAGCCCGCGCCGATCTCGTCGACGGCGTCGCACGCGAGGCCGCGCGCTGGGGGATCCCCGCGCGCGTGCTCGGCTTCGAGAACGACATGGCCGGCCGCGTCGCGGACGCGCACGTCGTCGTCGGCAAGGCCGGCGGCCTCACCGTCACCGAAGCGCTCACGGCGGGACGCCCGATGGTGATCGCGTCGGCGGTCCCTGGCAACGAGGCCGAGAACGAGGCGTTCGTCGTCCGCGGCGGCGGGGGCGCTCCAGCGCGCGCCGACGAGGTCGGCGGTGTCGTCGACGCGCTCCGCGCGCGCGGCGTCCTCCCCGCGATGGGCGCGCGCGCACGTGCGCTCGTTCCGCGCGGCGCGGCCCGCGCCGTCGTCGCGCTCGCGACGGCGGTCGCGCCACCATCGCTTCGCGCGGCGTGAGCTCAGGTCGTGCGGAGGTCGACGAGCCCCATCGCGAGCAGCTCGAGGAAGCGCGCCTGCACTTCTTCGCCGGGTAGGCCCGCGTACTGCGCGATCTCCTCGAGCGTCGCCTCGCCGTCGACGTGGAGGAGCACGAAGGCGAGCCGGAGATCGAGGTCGATCGGCGGCTCCGCCGTCGTCCGGTACGCGATCGACGTGACGCCGCTCGCGAAGGACGGGGCCCCGAGCGGGAGCGGAGCCTCGGCGATCGCGACCGGGTCGAAGAGCGGCACCGACGTGGGCGTCGCGTCGGCGGACGGCGGCGCCGGCGTCGTCTCGCGCTCGCCGATCGGGACCGGGCCGGAGAGCTTCCGCCCCGGAGCGTTCTCGGCCTGACCGGCGAGTTGCGCTTTCGGCTCCGCCATCGCGGCACGGGTGATGCCACGACCGGGTCCCCGCGTCCATGCGCGCCGGGCGCGAACGGCGCCAACGTGGCGCAAGCCCGGTCGGAGGGCGTGCGCGGCCTCCGCGAGAGGCCCTTCGCGGGCGATTCCGCGCGCCACGCTGGCGCGATCGGCGGGCACGGACCATGCTCCGCCCGCTCACGATGCCTCGAACGCCGTACCTCGCGCTCTCGGTCGTCCTCGGCTCGTTGGTGACCGGCTGCGGTCCGAGCCTCTATCAGAAGAAGATCCTCGCCGCGAAGGAGGCCCGCGCCCGCGGCGACCTCGCGGCCGAAGCGCTCGCATGGCGCTCGGCCTGCCAGATCGAGCCCGACGACAAGGAGACGTGCACGAACGCGAAGCGGACCGCCGAGGCGCTCACGCGCAAGAGCCTCGAGGGAAGCGCCCCCGCGTGCCAGCGCGGTGACCTCACCGCGTGCGCAAAGGGCCTCTCGGACCTTCGCGTCCTCACGCCGAACAACCCCGAAGCGCTCGCGCTCCTCCGCGAGGCCGAGCGCCTCCACGCGAAGACGTGCGCCACGCTCGACGCGAAGGGAACCGCGTCGATGATGCTCGTTCGCTGGGGCTGCTTCGCGAACGTCGCGCGGCTCGTCGACGATCCCGCTTACGAAGCGATGCTGCAGGAGGAGCGCGCGCACCAGGCGAGCGGGTTCCTCACCCTCGGTCGCTCCGGCCCCCACGGCGCGTCCTTCGTGTTCAACCGCTCCGCGCAGTGCTTCTCGCGCGGCGCTGGCGAAGGCGCCGTCGTCCAGGCGTCGGCCGACGCGTTCCTCCGCGCGGCCGCGCTGCCGATCACCGTCCGGACCCGCGCCGGCGGTGCGAGCCTCCTCCCCGGCACCACCGCCAATGCGTGCAGCTCGATCGCCGAGGCGCTCGGCCCGCGCGCGTACTGTTCGCGCGGAGCGCCGGTCGCGCCCGATCTCGCCCTCGATCTCGGCCTCACGCTCGGCGGCGTCGACCACCGCGTGGCGACCGAGATGCGCGTCGCGACCTACGTGTCCGGCGTCGAGACCTATCCGAACCCGAACCGGCCTGCCGCCGAGGCCGAGGTCGACCGCGCGCAGAGCGCGTTCCAGGCGATCGAGCAGGAGGCGCTCGACCGTGAAGCGCGCTGCAACCGGACCCGCACCCCCGCCGCGTGCGACCACTACAACGCGATCGTCCCGACCTACAACCAGCGGCAGCAGGCGCTCGCGAACGCGCGGCAGCACCTCGCCAACACACCGCCGACGCTCACACGCGAGATCATCGCGCGCGTGGAGTACCCGGTGAGGCACCACACGTGGAGCGTTCCCTACTCGGTGCTCGCACGCTCGCTCGCCGGCGCCGAAGCGCACCGCGAAGGCGTGTTCGAGCGGCGTGACAGCGAGACGACCGGCGTCGCGGTCGCCGGCGTCGCAGCCGACCCGCTCGTCGTCCCGCGGATCGAGGACTTCAACGGCGAGCTCGCGAGGATCGCGCGCGCGGTCGGGGCGAGCGTCGCCGACCTCGCCTTCAAGCAGCGCGCGACGTGCGCGGGCGAGCCGTGGAACCTCGACGACGTCGAGCGCCTCGACTGCCGCGCGCGATCCGAGCTCTACACGACCGGCGCGCTCCCCCGCCCCGAGTCGTGGAACGTCGACTGTCGCTGAGCCTCAATCGCACGCGGTCACGGCCTCGCGGAAGTGCGTGAGCATCCCCGCGAGGCGCGCGTTCCACGCCGACCACTCGTGCTCGGCGCCCTGCGCCTTCACGCGGAGGACGTCGTAGCCCTTCTGCTTCATCACGCCTTCCATCTTGTCGGTGACGTCGCAGTTGTCGTCGGGGCAGCCGGAGTCGAGATAGAAGCGCGTCGCGACCTTCGGACTGGACGACGCGCGCGTGATGAGACCTTCGTCGCCCCAGAAGTAGGAAGCGCTCTGCGCGCCGACCCAGCCCCACGTCCCGGGCTTCTCGAACGCGGCGAACGTCGAGACGAGACCGCCGAGCGAAGCGCCGGAGATCCCGCGCGCGGACGACTTCCCGCAGACGCGGAAGCGCTTCGTCACCGTCGGCCAGAGGTCGGTCGCGAGGAAGTCGACGTACTCGGGCGCGCGGAAGCCCTCGCCGAAGCCGTACTGCGTCATGCGAACGTCCTGCGAAGGGAGCCCGACGAAGACGAGCACGGCGGAGAGCTCGGGGCGCTTCGCGTAGAGCGCATCGGCCGCGCCCGCGAAGTCGCCACGCGTGAGCGACTCGTTGCCGTCGTGGAAGAGGACCGACGGGAGCTTCGTGCACGAGCCGTCGTCGTAACGGGGAGGCAGGTAGGCGAAGACTTCGCGGTCGTCGCCGAGCTTGGTCGCGTGCTGCTTGCCGAGCGCGACGAGCCGGCCCTTCTCGGCCGGCCACGCGCTCGCGTGGCCGATCGCGTTGAACTCGCCGCGGACGCCGAACGCCCGCGTGACGCCGTCCCACGCGACGTTCGGCGCGAGCGGATCCTCGAGGAAGGTCGTCCCGGACAGGAGCTTGTACGTGAAGCTCTTCGTCCGCGGGCTCTCGAGCTCGGCCGCCCAGAGATCGGTCCCTTCGACCGCCGTGAGCGCCGTCGCCTGCGCGACGTCGAAGCCGACCTCCGACGTCGTCACCGCCCACGGTCCCTTCGGCCCCGCGCCTCGCGCGAGGACGACGACGCGATCGGAGCCCGCGTCCTCGAGCGGCGCACCGCCGGCGAGGCGTACGTCCGTGAGGAACGTCTCGACGCGTCCGCTGCGCGCGTCCGGCGCGAGCGCGGCGAGGTCGCTACGCAGCGCGTCGAAGAGGGCGACCGGGGCGCCGCGTGCCTGACGGGCGCGGTCACAAGGCGGCTGCACCCCCGTCTCGGGGGTGGCCGAGGCCGGCGGCGGGGCCGACGAGGCCGGGGCCGGGACAGCCGGCGCGACCCCACCGTCCGTGGGGCCCGGGACCGCCGAGGGCTCCGCCGACGAGCAGGCCACGCACGCCGCGGATGCGAGGAGGACGACGCCGAGGACCCCGCGAGGCACGCCGTCTCCCTGCCTCGATTCTGCGCGGGCCGCCACGTCATTCCGCTCGTCCGTCACTCGAAAATGAGTTACGCGTAACGCCCCTGTCGCCGGGGCGCGCCTGTGCGGCGCGTGGTCGTTACAATCCGGGGCTTCCACGATGTCCGAGGGGATCCACCAAGCGAGCCGCACGGTCGGCAAGGAAAGCAAGCCGGCGGCCAGCGAGAGGCCGGGCGCCGCTGCCGCGCCGCGCGCCCTCCGCTGCTCGGCGAAGGGCATCCAGAAGAGCTTCGGCGCGACCACGATCCTGCGCGGCGTCGACCTCCAGATCCCCGAAGGCTCGTTCGCCGTCCTCGTCGGACCGAGCGGCTGCGGAAAGTCGACCCTGCTGCGCCTCGTCGCGGGACTCGAGATGGCGGACGCGGGCACGATCACGCTCGCGGGGAAAGACGTCACGAAGCTGCCGCCGCGCGACCGCGACATCGCGATGGTCTTCCAGAGCTACGCGCTCTACCCGCACCTCACCGTGCGCGAGAACCTCGCGTTCGGGCTGGAGCTCAGGAAGACGCCGAAGAACGAGATCGCCGAGCGCATCAAGGAAGCGAGCGCGATGCTCGGGCTCGACAAGCTGCTCGACCGCCTCCCGAAGCAGATGTCCGGCGGCCAGCGCCAGCGCGTCGCGATGGGACGCGCGATCGTTCGGCGACCGAACTTGTTCCTCTTCGACGAGCCGCTGTCGAACCTCGACGCCGCGCTCCGCGCGGAAGTGCGCGTCGACATCCGCCGCCTCCACGACCGCCTCGGGGCGACCACGCTCTACGTCACGCACGACCAGGTCGAGGCGATGACGCTCGCCGACACGCTCTGGGTCCTGAACGGCGGCCTGGTCGAACAGAAGGGCCCGCCGCTCGAGATCTACGAGCGGCCGAAGACGCGCTTCGTCGCGACCTTCCTCGGCTCGCCGCAGATGAACATGCTCGACGGCATCCTCGCGAAGGAGAGCGGGCGCTTCTACGCCGAAGGCGGCGGCCTCCGTGCGCTCGTCGACGAGGACCGCTTCGGCTCCGCGCTCGAGGACGGACGTGCGGTGTCGATCGGCGTCCGCCCCCACGACCTCGGGCTCGCGAAGGACGGCGTGCCTCCGGCGGGCGAGCTGAAGGTGGAGCTCGTCGAGATGCTCGGCTCCGAGGCCTTCGCCCACGGCTGGCTCCGCCAGAGCGCGCCTTCGATCATCGCGCGCCTCGACGCCGACGACGCGCGTGCGCTCTCCCCCGGACGCGCGGTGCCGCTCGCCGTTGCGCCCTCGCGCGTGCACTTGTTCGATCCGGCGTCGGGCCGATCCCTCGCGGAGTAGCACGTGCGCAAGCTCGCCTTCGCGGTCCTCGCAGCGCTCGCGGTGCTGCTCGTCCTCCTGCCCGGTTGCGGCGAGGCGCCGAGCGGCATCGTCGTGTGGCACGCGTACCGCGGCGGCGAGCAGAAGGCGCTCGAGGAGATCGCGTCGCGATGGTCGCGCGAGAGCGGCGTGAAGGTGACGACGCTCGCGGTGCCGTACGACGCGTACGCCGCGAAGCTCGAAGCGGCGATCCCGCGTGGGAACGGCCCCGACGTGTTCGTCAGCCCGCACGAGCGGCTCGGGAGCTACCGCCAGAACGGGCTCGTCGCGCCGGTCGGCGACGCGCTCCCGGAGAGCGAGACCGCGAGCTACGAGCCCGTCGCGCTCGACGCGATCAGCGCCGACGGCGAGCGATGGGCCGTGCCGCTCGCGACGAAGTGCGTCGCGCTCTACATGAACGAGGCGCTCCTCGGCGAGAAGGCGCCTGCCACGCTCGAGGAGCTCCTCGCCGCGAAGAGCCGCCTCCCGGCCGGCGTCCTGCCGCTCGCGTACGAAGCGCAGAGCCCCTACTTCCACGCGGCGCTCCTCCACGCGTACGGCGGCAAGCTCTTCGACGGCACCACCTTCGCGATGGTCGGGCCCGAGGCCGAGCGCGCCGCCACGCGCCTTCGTGAGCTCGCGACGACGGGCATGATCCCTCCCGACGCGAGCGGCGACGACGTGAAGCGCCTCTTCGTCTCCGGCAAGGCTGCGTCCGTCATCAGCGGGCCGTGGCTCGCGAGCGATCTCGGGACGCGCGTGCCGTACGTGGTGGTGCCGCTCCCCGCCGTCGAGGGCGCCGGGAAGATGAAGCCGTACCTCACCGTCGACGGCGCATTCCTCACGCCGACGGGCGCGAAGCGCACCGAGGCACGGTCGTTCGCGCGCGAGCTCGCGTCGCTCGACGCGGCGCGGACGCGCGCGAAGGTGGGCGCGCAGGTCGTCGCCTCGCGCGCGTTCTGGTCGGAGCGCGATGCCGGGACGCCCCTCCTCCGCGCGTTCCACGACGCGGCCCAGGACGCGGTGCCGATGCCTTCGTCGGTCGCGATGCGCGCGACGTGGGTGCCGGCCCAGCAGGCGCTCCTCAAGGTGCTCCGCGGAGACGCCACGCCTCACGACGCGCTCGAGGAGGCGAAGGCCCGCTACGACGACATCATGCGGCCGCCGTCGCCGTCGCCGTCGCCGGCGCCGCTCGTCGCCGTGCTGGGGATGGCGCTCCTCGCCCTCGCGATCTTCGCGGTGCGGCGCGTCTCGGCGCCGGGCTTCCGCGCGGAGCTCCGCGCCTCGGCGCCCGCATACAAGTACGTGCTCCACGCGGCGCTCACGATCTTCGTCCTCGTCGTCCTGCCGCTCGTCGCCGGCGCGGCGACGTCGTTCTACGCCGGGACGCGCGACGCCTTCCGCTTCGTCGGGCTCGAGAACTACGTCGAGATCCTGACCGCGCGCGGCAAGCCGCTCCTCTCGCACGGGTCGTTCTACTTCACGCTCCTCGTCACCGTCGCGTGGACGATCGTGAACGTCACGCTCCACGTCGCGATCGGGCTCGTGCTCGGGATCCTGCTCGCGCGGCCGTTCCTCCGGCTCCGCGCGATCTACCGCGTGCTCCTGATCCTCCCGTGGGCGGTGCCTTCGTACGTCACCGCCCTCGCGTGGAAGGGGATGTTCCATCGGCAGTTCGGCGCGATCAACGCGATCCTCGCGGCGTTCGGCGCCGAGCCCGTCTCGTGGTTCTCGAAGTTCTCGACCGCGTTCGCCGCCAACGTGGCGACCAACGTGTGGCTCGGCTTTCCGTTCATGATGGTCGTCGTGATGGGCGCGCTCACGTCGATCCCGAAGGACGTCCTCGAGGCGGCGGAGGTCGACGGCGCGACGCGCTGGCAGTCGTTCAAGCTCGTGACCTTGCCGCTCCTCCGCCCGACGCTCCTCCCCGCCGTCGTCCTCGGCTCGGTCTGGACGTTCAACATGTTCAACGTCGTGTTCCTCGTCTCTGGCGGCGAGCCCGACGGCACGACCGACATCCTCGTCAGCGAGGCCTATCGCTGGGCCTTCGCGCGGAACGCGCAGATCGGCTACGCCGCGGCGTACTCCGTCATCATCTTCGGGCTCCTCGCGCTCATGTCGCGCGTGCTCGGGAAGATCGGCGGCGGAAGCCAGGAGGAGGCGGCATGAGCGCCGACCGCGGAGCGTTTCCTGCCGAGGAGCACGGGAGAACAGGAAACAGGAAACAGGAAACAGGAAACAGGAAATCGTTCGACCCGGAGACCTGCCGCGACGAGCGAACGTTGCCGGTTGCCGGTTGCCGGTTCCCTGTTTCCTGTTCGACCGACCCACGACGCCTGTCGAACGCCGGAGGCGAGGCATGAGCGCCCAGGCCGAGACCGATCGCTCGTCGCTCCTCGAGCGGCTCGTGACGAACGGGCTCCTGATCGTCGCGGTGGTCTACGCGCTCTACCCCGTGCTCTGGGTGGTGACCCTCGCGCTGTCGCCGGCCGGCACCGCGGAGCCGAAGGCGATCCCTCTTCCTTCGGAAGTGAGCTTCGACAACTTCCGCACCGTGACCGGCGCCGGCGACGCGGAGCGCGCATGGCTCTTCGGGCGGCAGCTCGTGAACTCGCTCGTCGTGTCGCTCGCGACGGCGTTCACCGCGATCCTGATCGCGACCCCGACCGCCTACGCGCTCGCGCGCTTCTCGTTCGTCGGCAAGCGTACCGGGCTCCGGACGATGCTGCTGACGCAGATGTTCCCCGGCGTCGCGAGCGCGGTTCCGCTCTACCTCATCCTCGACGCGCTCCACCTCCTCGACACGCGGACGGGGCTCGTCCTCGTCTACGCGGCGACCGCGGTGCCGTTCGCGATCTTCCAGCTGCGCGGCGCGTTCCTCGCGATCCCGGTCGACCTCGAGGAGGCCGCGATGGTCGACGGCGCGACGCGCACGCAGGCCTTCCTCAAGGTCGCCCTGCCGGCGGCGCGCCCCGCGATCGCCGTCACGTCCCTCTTCGCGTTCATGAGCGCGTGGAACGAGTTCATCCTCGCCGCGACGCTCCTCGGTCGTGAGAGCGCGTTCACGCTGCCGGTCGTCCTCCAGTCGTACGTCGGCGAGTACGACGCGAACTGGGGCGCATTCGCGGCCGGCGCGATCCTCGTCAGCGTGCCGGTGATGATCCTGTTCTACGTCGCGCAGCGCCAGCTGATCAGCGGGCTGACGGCGGGGGGCGTGAAGGGGTGATTTCGTCACTCGCGGACTGCGGGCGCGCGATCTCTCTTCCGGACTGCCG
>JBDHVE010000045.1:0-57678 GCA_039809485.1 Polyangiaceae bacterium
CACGAGCTTCGTCCTACCCCGTCCCGGCAGGGTTTTCGAGGTGACCGAGTGTCAACCTCACGAGCGGGAACAGAGTACCACTGACCGTCGCATCGACGACGATCCCGTTCGGCGCGCCGATGTCGACGGGCAGCTTTAAAATGCGCCGTTCGCCTTGCCGAGATACCGGCGCTCGATCTGGCCTGCCGCGTACACCACCTCGCCGGAAGGCGACAGACCATGAATCGAGAACGCGTGCGTTTCGAGCTGACGAGCTCGACGGTGCCGTTCGGTGATCGCGACCCGCGCGACGAGGCCGACGACGAGAAGCGTGATCGGCGACAAGATGATTCGGTGCAGCGCCATTCGGCGACCGTCCAGCGGAGCTTCGGTGCATTGTAGCGATGCGCGTTCACCGCACGAAGATGTGGTTCCCCACATTCCGTGCCGATCCATCGCGTTGGTGGCTCAGGTCGATCGGCGCGTGCTCGTCGACAACAAGCTCGAGCTGCCCTGACGGCCCACGTCAGCGCCCGAACGGTACGATGCGGCGCTCGCAGACGAGCCACGTATCGCCGTTCTCGCTGCGCTCGACAAATGCGTAGTACCCGGCGCGCTTGAACGCGGCGACGCTCGCGGCGTTGCTCGCGCGGATTTTCGCAGTGAGCACCTTCGCTCCGTCGACTTTCGCGCGCTCTTCGAGGGCGACGAGCATCGAAGCCGAGAGCTTCTTGCCACGCGCGCTCGGCGCGACGGTGATCGAGACCTCCCAGGTCTCCCCGCCGTCGCGGTCGAGTCGGACCGTCCCGACCTCGGCGCCCGCTTGGAGCGCGATGTAGAGCCGGCGATCCGACGACGCGAGCGAGCGCGCGAGCCACTCCTTGTGGCTCGCTTCGGCGACCACGTCCGTCGAGACAGACTGCTTCCGCGTCTCGGGATCGTTTCGCCATGCCAGGAGCTGAGGCGCGTCGTCGGCCGTCGCGGCACGCAGCTCGACGCTGGGCCGATCCGGAGCACCCCCGACCATGTCCCACGCGAACGGCGTCCCCATCTCGAGGCGGCGCGCCGCTGTCCTGCCCAGTACCGCGGGAAGGTTCTCCGGACCGATGCCGTGCGCCGGGCGAACGGACCGCACGTCGTCGATCGTGAGCACTTCGCCGGCTTCGACGTCACGCGCGACGAACAGCGAGCGCCGGAACGCGACCGACGCCTTCTCGTCCTGCGACACGCCGAAGCGCGGCGCCCCCATCGCGCGCTCCGTCGCGCGGACCGCCTTCACGAGGCTCTCGAGCTCGTCGGGCTCGAGAGAGAAGAACGCGTCTGGGCCGCCCACGGAGCGGTCGAGGATGAAGTGCTTCTCGATGATGCGCGCGCCGAGGGCGACGCTCGCGATCGCGACGGTGTTGTCGCGCGTGTGGTCGGAGAGCCCCACGACAGTGCCGAACGACTTCAGCGCCGCGAAGCTCTGGAGGTTCATGTGCTCGGGCTGTGCCGGGTACGACGAAACGCAACGGAGCAGCGCGAGCCGTTCGTTGCCGACGTCACGGCACGTCCGGACGGCGGCCTCGATCTCGCCGAGCGAAGCCATCCCCGTCGAGATGATCATCGGCTTGCCGCGCCGCGCGACGGTCTCGACCAAGGGCAGGTCGACGATCTCGAAGCTCGCGATCTTGTGCGCTGCGCACCCGATCTGCTCGAGCAGCTCCAGCGCGGTCGGATCGAACGGCGTCGAGAAGAGCGGGATCCCGCAGGACTCCGCGCACGCCTTCAGCTCGGCGTGCCACTCCCACGGGGTCATCGCCTCCGCGTAGAGATCGTGGAGGGTGCGGCCGGCCCACTCGTTCTTCGTCCTGACGACGAACCACGGCTTGTCGCTCTTCAGCGTCAGCGTGTCGGGCGTGTACGTCTGGATCTTGATCGCGTTGGCGCCGAGCTTCGCAGCCGTTTCGATCGTCCTGAGCGCCACGTCACGCTTGCCGGCGTGGTTCGCCGAGAGCTCGGCGACGATGAAGACGGGGTGCCCGTCCCCGACGGGGATGCCTGCGATGTCGAACGACTTCATCGAGTCCTCAGACGGCTTCGGTGACGGCGCGGACGACGCGATCCACGTCGCCATCCGTCATCGCGGGGAACATCGGAAGGCTGAGGCAGCTCGCGTAGTACGCGTCTGCGCCGGGGAGGTCCTCACCCCCCATCCCGTTCCGGAGGAAGTCGGGTTGGCGGTGCACCGGGATGTAATGCACCTGCGTGAAGATTTTCTGCTCCGCGAGCCGCAGGTAGAGCTGTTTGCGGCGCTCGGCCACCGAGGCGAGCGATTCGTCGTCGCGCGCCGCGACGCGCACGACATAGAGGTGATACGCGGACCTCACGCCGGCTGGGACAGTGAGTGGGAACACGCGCGCACGGTGCTCTGCGAACGCGGCATCGTAGCGTGCAGCGATCTCGCGTCGGCGTGCGACGAAGCGCCCGAGCTTCTTCATCTGGCTCACGCCCAGCGCACACTGCATGTCGGTGATGCGATAGTTGAACCCGAGCGTGCGCTGCTCGTAGTACCAAGGCCCGTCGTTCTTCTCGAGCTTCGACGGATCTTTCGTGATGCCGTGCGTGCGGAGGTCGAGGAGCTCCTTGTAGAGCGTCTCGTCGTTGGTCGTGATCGCTCCGCCTTCACCGGTCGTGACGTGCTTCACGGGGTGGAACGACAGGATCGCCATGTCGGCATGCACGCACGAGCCCGCGCGGAAGCGCTGTCCGCCGTCCTCGTAGTCGCCGCCGAGGGAGTGGGCGGCGTCCTCGATGACGAGCGCGCCGGCGCGCTTGGCGATCGCCTGCACCGCTGGCAGGTCCGCGACCGCCCCCGTGAGATCGACCGGAACGATGACCTTGGGCTTCGCTTCCGCGACGCGCTGCTCGAGTGATGCGATCGTCACGAGTCCGGTCGTCGGATCGACGTCGGCGAAGCGTGCCGTGCCGCCGGCGTACCGGATGCCGTTCGCGGACGCGACGAAGGTGATCGTCGACGTGATGCCCACGTCCCCGGCGCGGACGCCCGCTGCGAGGCTCGCGAGATGGAGAGCAGCCGTACCGTTCGCGACCGCGACGGCGTAACGCGCGCCCGTTGCCTCACAGAGCGACTCTTCGAAGCGCCGAACAGCGGGGCCCTGCGTGAGGAAGTCGGACCGGAGGCATGAGACAACGGCCTCGATGTCGTCGTCCTCGATCGTCTGCCGGCCGTAGTGGAGGGGCTTCAGGTCGCTCACCATGCCCACCGGTTCTCCTCGAGCCACGAGCGCGTGCGGCGGAGGCCCTCCTCGAGGTCGACCTTCGCCTCCCAGCCGAGGAGGCGCTTCGCTTTCGACGAGTCGCAGAGGAGCTTCATGATCTCCGCCTGCGGGTGGTCATGCGCGACGTGCTGGACAGTGTTGCCCGCCGTCGCGCAGAGCTTCGCGAGGTCCGTGATGACGACGTCGCGCCCCGTCCCGGCGTTGACGATCTCCCCTTCGGCCTTCGGCTCGTTCGCGCAGCGGATGATGAAGTCGGCGCAGTCCTCGACGTAGAGGAGGTCACGCGTCTGATCGCCGGTGCCCTTCACGAGGAGCGGCTCACGCGCGATGTCGCGCTTCAGGAAGATAGAGACGACGCCACCCTCGCTGTTCGACTTCTGGAACGGCCCGTACGTGTTGAAGGGACGCACCACGGTGACGGGCATCCGGTAGCTCTTCTCGTACGAGATCGCGAGCATGTCCGCGCCGATCTTTGCGGCGGCGTACGGCGACGCAGGCCGGTACGGGTGCGTCTCTCCGATCCCGCGCTCGACCGCGGCGCCGCCCGCGAGGTCGTAGACCATACACGTCGACATGACCGCGACGCGCGGCGCCCGCTTCGTAAGGCGCGGAACATCCTTGTCGTAGTCGAAGTGCTTCGCGTCCGGCGACAGTCCGTTGTCCTCGAAATATTGGCGTCGGCAGGCCTCCAGGACGCGGAACGTTCCCTCGGCGTCGTTGCGGAAGGTCGGCTCGGGGTCGTCGATGGAGCGCTGTACGTGGATCGATGCGCCGAGGTGGTAGACGGCATCCCAGTGGTTCTTGCGGAAGAGGTCGGCGATGCACGCCGTGTCCTTGATGTCTCCGACGACGAGGCCCATGAAACCGGCGTTGCCTTCGAACTCGCGGACGTTCTCGCGGCGGCCGTTCGACAGGTCGTCGAGCGCGAGGACCTCGTCTCCGCGTTCGAGCAGCTTGGCGACGAGCCAGCGTCCGATGAAGCCGGCTCCGCCGGTGACGAGACAGCGCATCGTTCGATCTCCTCGTGTCCTGTTCAGATGAGCGCGCCGGGGCGGCGGTAGGGCTCGAGGACGCCGTGCTCCTCGAGATAGGCAAGGATCTCGTCCTTCGTCATGAGGACGTCCTTCGCGCTGTTCCAGTCCTTCGTCACGCCGCGGCTGCTCTCGTACGCGCGGCGGAGCTCCGCGAGCGACGTGTCGTTGCCGTCGGCCGGAAGGATGACGAGGAGGCGTTCGAGATCGAGCGTACGCGGCGCCTCGTCGAGCGAGATGAGCTCCTCGTAGAGCTTCTCGCCGGGGCGCAGACCCGTCTTCACGATTTCGCAGGGCTTCCCGAGCGCCGTCGCCATCGCAGCCGCGAGGTCGGTTACGCGCAGCGCGCGCATCTTCGTGACGAAGACCTCGCCGCCCATCATGCGTTCGCCAGCCTCGAGCACGAGCCTCGCGGCGTCGTCGACGGTCATGACGTACCGGGTCATCTGGTCGTGCGTGATCGTGAGCGGTTCGCCGCGGAGCAGCTGGCCGGCGAAGATCGGCACGACGGAGCCGCGCGATCCGACGACGTTGCCGAAGCGCACAGCCGCGAAGCGCGTGCGCTTGTGACCGCGGATCTCGTTCGCGGCGATGACGAGGCGCTCGCCCATCATCTTGGATGCGCCCATCACGTTGGTCGGATTCACCGCCTTGTCGCTCGATGTGAAGATGACCCGCTCGATGTCCGCGTCGAGCGCAGCGCGGATGATGTTGTTCACGCCCTGGAGGTTCGTCTGCACGACCTCGAAGGGGTTGTACTCGCCGAGACCGACGTGCTTGAGGGCAGCCGTGTGGAAGACGACGTCCACTCCCGCCATCGCGAACCGAAGGCGATCTAGGTCACGGATGTCGCCGAGCTGCGGGGCCATTGCGCCGCGACCGACGAGGCGCTGGTGGAGGAAGAAGAGCTCCGTCTCCGCGTGATCCAGACACCGGACGGCCTTCGCGACCGGGAGGACCTGCTCGGCGAGCGCCGAACCGATGGTGCCCGCGGCCCCGGTGATGAGAACCGTCTTTCCCCGCACGTACGACAAGTCGACCATTCCAGTGTGCTCCGGTGAGCAGCGAGCCTTTCCCGTTCAAATCGGGCGGCACGGCGCCAAGTCCAGTACCACAGGTGCGGGGGCGGGCGAAGCGGTGCGCGCAGGCGCCGGCGTGCTACCGACGCCGTGAAATTTCTTGGTAATGTGGCCTTCCCATGACGCTCGCACGCCCGCGGCTCGTGTACGTCGTCACGCACCCGGTGACCGCCGACCTCCTACTCGCGGGGCAGCTCGCGTTCCTCCGCGAGCGCGGCTTCGACGTGACCGTGATTGCGGGGCCCGGCCCGGAGCTCGAGCGCGTCGAGCGCCGGGAGGGCGTGCGGGTCGTCGGGCTTCCGATGGAGCGAGCTCCGAATCCGAAGGCGGACCTCGTCTCGGTCGCGCGACTCACGCGAGAGCTGCACCACCTGCGGCCGGACATCGTGAACGCAAGCACGCCGAAGGGTGGCTTGCTCGGCATGATGGCGGCGCGTGCGTTGCGCGTTCCCGTCCGGGTCTACCTCCTCCGTGGACTCCGGCTCGAAACGGCGCACGGCAATCTCCGGCGCGTGCTCTCCGCGACCGAGCGCATCGCGAGCGCCTGTGCGCATGAAGTTGTCTGCGTGAGCACGAGCTTGCGCGACGCCGCTGTCTCGGGTGGACACGTCGACCCGCGTAAGGCCCGCGTCCTGGGCGATGGGTCGTCGAACGGGGTGGACGTGGACCGATTCCAGCGCACTGACGATCGGCTCCGGGACGGCAAGGCGGTCCTCGCGAAGCACGGCGTCACAGACGAGGACGAGCTCGTCGGGTTCGTCGGTCGCTTCGACCCCGACAAGGGGATCGGTGACTTGCTCGACGCGATGACTCTCGTTCGCGCGTCGCGGCCTCGTGCAAAGCTCCTGCTCATCGGCGGTGGGTTTGCGGGCGACGACGACGAGCCGCTCGCGAAGCGAATCCGGGCCACGCCGTGGGCCATCGCGTACGGCAAGAGCGACGACCTCGCTCCGCTCTACGCTCGCATGGATCTCCTCGCGTTCCCTTCCTACCGCGAGGGATTCCCGAACGTCCCCCTCGAGGCCGCGTGCGCCGAGGTCCCCACCGTCGGCTTCGCCGCAACGGGCGTCGTGGACGCGGTCGTCGACGGCCAGACCGGGACGATCGTGCCGATGCGCGACGTCTCCGCGCTCGCGGCGGCGATCACCCGTTACCTCGAAGAGCCCGCCTTGCGACGCTCCCATGGCGTTGCAGCGCGTGCCCGCGCCGCGATGCGCTTCTCGCGCGCGACCGTCTGGACGAACTGGGAGGCGTACTACCGCGAGCGGCTCACGCGAGCGCGGGCGTACGGCTGATCCGGTCGTCCTTTCCTGCGTCGCTCGACGGCTCGCCGACGACCGGCGGGTGCGCGTGCGAGGGTCGCGTCGGCGGCGGGAGCTCGTCGGGCACGCCCTGGTACTCGGGGACGACGTCCTTGAAGGCGCGCTTCACAGCTTCGACGTTCGCGCCATCGGAACACGCGTGGAGCTTCTGGAGGCCCTGCAGGATCTCGTCGAGAGGGTAGGGACGGAAGCGACCGACGAAGATCTTCGGGTGCTTCGTCTTCTCGACACTCTCTTCGTCGACAGCGAGCTCCTCGAAGAGCTTCTCGCCGGGACGCATCCCCGTGAATTTGATCTCGATGTCGCTGTCCGGATTGAGCCCCGAGAGGCGGATGAGGTCGCGGGCCAGGTCGACGATCTTCACGGGCTCGCCCATGTCGAGCACGAAGATCTCGCCGCCTTGGCCCATCGCGCCCGCTTGGAGGACGAGCTGGCACGCCTCCGGGATCGTCATGAAGTAGCGACGCATCTCCGGGTGCGTGACCGTGACGGGGCCGCCCTTCGCGATCTGCTCGCGGAAGATGGGAACGACGCTGCCCGCGCTGCCGAGGACGTTTCCGAAGCGCACGGTGATGAAGTGCGTCTTCGACCGCTGCGAGAGCGACTGGACGTAGATCTCGGCGACGCGCTTCGACACGCCCATGAGGCTCGTCGGGTTCACCGCCTTGTCGGTGGAGACCATGACGAAGCGTTCGACGCCGAACTGGTGCGCGAGGTCGGCGACCTTGCGCGTGCCGAACACGTTGTTCTTGATCGCCTCGCCCGGATTCGCCTCCATCAGCGGCACGTGCTTGTGCGCGGCCGCGTGGAACACGGCCTGGGGGCGCTCGGCCGAGAAGATGGCCTCGAGCCGCTTCGAGTCGCAGATGTCTGCGATGTACGGGACGATCTCGATGTCTGGATACTCGGCGCGGAGGGCGCGCTCGACGTGGAACAAGCTGTTTTCCGCCTGCTCGACGAGGACGAGGCGCTTCGGCGCGAAGCGACACACCTGTCGGCAGAGCTCGGAACCGATACTCCCGCCCGCGCCGGTGACGAGGACGACGCGGCCGGCGAATGCATGCCCGAGCGCCTCGAGGTCGAGCTTCACGGGCTCGCGGCGAAGGAGATCTTCGATGTTGACCTCCGTGAGCTGGTTCACCGTCACGCGTCCGTCGATCAGGCCGTCGACGCCCGGCAGCGTCCGCATGTGGACGCCCGTTGGCCGGCACAGCTCGACGATGTTCCGCATCTCGCGTCCGCTCAGCGACGGAATGGCGAGGATGATCTCGTCGATCTGCTCGCGACGAACGACTTCGGTGATGGTGTCGATGGGGCCGAGGACAGGCACTCCGTGGATCCGCTCGCCTTGTTTGTGCGCGCTGTCGTCGAGGAACCCGATCGGCTCGTAACGGTTGCGGTAGATGCGCACGATTTCGCGCATCAGCATTTCGCCGGCATCACCCGCGCCGACGATGAGCAGCCGACGGCGGGGCGCGTCGCTCTTCGGCATCGCGTTCTGGATTGTGACCTCGCGAATCGTGCGGATGCCGAAACGCAGACCGCCGACGATCAAGATGCTGAACGCCCAGTCGAGGACGAAAATCGACCGCGGAAAGATCCGGGCGTCGAGGAACGCCCAAGCCGCCGCGTAGCAGATGGACGACAGGGTCGCCGCCCACAGGAGCGAGCGCAGGTCACGGGACCCCGAGTACCTCCACAACCCGTGGAACAGCCCGAGCTTCCAGTGGACGAGCGCGCGGATTCCGAGCGACAGAGCGAGCAGCTTCGGCAGGAGCCTGAAGTAAGGCGCCGGCACCTCGAACTCGAACCGCAGCGCGAGCGCCAGCACGAGCGCGCCGCTCCACAGCACCAGGTGCACCAGCACCACCAGCGCGCGCCGGTACTGCACGACGAGCTCGCGGATGATGTCCATGCGTGCCTTCAAGGTGCCCTCGGCGGCTCGGCAGCAGACACGACGGTCGGGGAACGCTTCTTCGTCTTCGCGACGCGCCGGACAGCTTCGATGACCCGATCCTGATCGGCGTGTGAAAGGCTGCTCGAGCTCGGAAGGCAGATGCCGCGCGTGAAGAGGTCGGCGGCGACGTCACCGCCGACGCGCTCGGCCGAAGCGAACACCGGCTGGAGGTGCATCGGCTTCCACACGGGGCGCGCCTCGATCTCCTCCTTCGCGAGCGCGGCGAGGATGTCGTCGCGCGACGCACCGAAGGCGTCCTCGTCGACGAGGAACACGCTGAGCCAGTTCGTGTGACGGCCCCACGATGCCTGCGGCATGAGCTCGAGCCCGGCGACGTCGGCGAAGGCGTCGCGGTAGCGGAAGGCGATGGCGCGTCGGGCGGCCACGCGATCCTCGAGGACGGCGAGCTGCCCGCGGCCGATGCCGGCGAGCACGTTGCTCAGGCGATAGTTGTAGCCGATGTCCTTGTGCTCGTAGTGCGCGACAGGCTCGCGCGCCTGCGTCGACCAGAAGCGGGCCTTGTCGACCATCGCCTTGTCGCGCGCGACGAGCATGCCGCCACCCGAGGTCGTCAGGATCTTGTTCCCGTTGAACGAGAAGATGCTGACCGGCGCACGCGTTCCGACCTGCGTGCCCTTGTAGTGGGTCCCGAGCGCCTCGGCGGCGTCCTCGAGGATCGGGACGTCATACGCGGCGCAGACCTTCTCGAGGCGGTCGAGGTCGGCGCTCTGCCCGTAGAGGTGCACGACGACGACCGCACGCGGGAGCTTGCCCTTCTTCGCGCGCGCTTCCAGCGTCTCGGCGACGAGGTCGGGATCGATGTTCCACGACGCCCGTTCGCTGTCGACGAAGACCGGCCGCGCGCCCTCGTAGACGATCGGGTTCGCGGACGCGGCGAAGGTGAGCGTCGCGCAGAGGACGTCGTCGTCCTGGCCGACACCGAGCAGCTTCAGCCCGAGGTGGAGCGCTGCCGTTCCGCTCGCGAGCGCGACGCAAGGGAGGCCGCCGACGACGTCGGAGAACGCCTTCTCGAACGCCTCGAGATTCGGCCCGACGGTGGACACCCAGTTCGTCGCGATCGCATCGCGGACGTAGGTCTCCTCGAGAGAGCCCAGGTGCGGTGCGGACAGCCAGATCTTCGCCAATGACGAACCCTCGGGGAACCCGCCGGAAGGACGGGCCGAAAAGCGCGGCAATCCTTGCCCGTTATCATTCGTGGCGCAAGCGGCGCGGAACGTTCAAGGATCGCCTGCGGCGGGTGCGCGGATGATCAGGTGTCGCAGCACCCGGGCCGGGACCCCGGCCGCGACGACGTCGGCGGGGAGATCCCGAATGACCACGGCACCTCCGCCGACGATCGACCGGTCTCCCACACGGGTCAGCGGAATCATCGACGCGCCGGCGCCGAGGTGGGCGAGCTCGCCGAGATGGCAGCCCCCGGCGAGGGTCCCGTTCGGCGAAACGTGGGCGAAAGGGCCGACGACGCAGTCGTGCTCGACGACCGCACCCGTGTTCACGATCGCGCCGCGGCCAATGCGCGCGTCCGGGTTCACGACGGCGAGCGCCATCAGGACCGCACCTTCCTCGATCGTGGCGAACCGTGAGACGACGGCGCTCGGATGAATCGCCGTCACGAGGCGATGGCCGCGCGCCACGAGCTCGGCAGCGACGCGCTCGCGCGCGGCGTTGTCACCGACGCCGAGCGCGATGCCGATACCGCCCGGTTCGAGCGACGCGAGCGGCCCGACGACGGGCAACCCGAGGACTTTCTCCCCGACGGCGCGTCGATCGTCGGCGAATCCCAGCACGCGCGCGCCGGCCGTCACGAGCATGTCGGCGACGACCTTGCCGTGGCCTCCAGCTCCGCAGACCACGATCGGCAGATCGCTCGAGCTCACTTCCCGACCCCCCACCGCCCCATCAGCTCCTTCTCCAGGTCCGGCGTCATGTTCGGCGTGCTCTTGTAGAACAGCACCTCGCTGACCTTCCCGAGCAGATACCCGTTCTCCCCGCTGCTCCGCCCGAGCCACACGGGGCTCCCGGTCCCGTCGCTCAGCGTACTGCCGTCCGCCCGCTCCTCGGAGGCGACCTCGGTGCCGTTCACCGATAGGCTCAGCCGGTTCCCGAGCCGCCGGAAGACGACGAGCATCGGGGCCGCATACGCCTTGTCCGTCACCGCCGCGAAGGTGCTCTCGGGGATGCCGCGCGATTTGACGCCGAAGCGCATCGCGCCGCCGAGGAGGTTCGTCGGCTCGGAGGACGCCGGCGCGCCGACCTGCGCCTGGTAGGCGAAGTTCGCGGTGACCTGGGGGCCGAAGAACGGGTAGTTCGCGGCGGTACGGCCGAAGACGATGCCGCCCGCCGCGCTCCGCGGCCGCGTGCCCGGCGTGTACTGCATCACGATCGCGAGCCAGAACTCCGGCGCCGTGTCGAGCGCGACCGCATCTCCCGCCGCGAGCTGGAAGCCGTCGCGATCGAAGTGCACGGCCGGACGCCCGTTGAACGTGCTCTGACACAACAGGGCGCCCGGGTTGCCCTTCATCACGATGTTCCCGTCCGTGCTCGGCCACTCCGTGATGCGGCCGTTCACCTTCGCGAGCGCGCACGCATCGAGGTGGAGGGCAGGGGCGCCGACGTTCACGAGCGCCGGCCCGCACGCGACCGGCGCCGGCGCGTCCGCCGGGCACGCCGCGGTCGTGACCGGGTCGTCCCCTCCCGCATCCGGCACGACGCCGGCATCGACGCTCGCGTCCGGCGCCGAAGCATCACTGCCTCCCGCATCCGCCACGTCCACGCCCGGATTCGCATCCTCCCCGAGGCACGCGAAGCTCGCGGCCCCCACGCCGACCAAGACCAAGCCCGCCCGAAGCCAAGCGCGTGCGCCCATGAGAAAAATCATGCTCGCACAGCTTCGGCATCCGGACGGGCCCGTGCTGTCACCCGAACGGGGGCGTGAAGGCCGCATGAGGGATTTCCCGCACGCGTCCCGCCCTTTGCCGCCTTCGTGAGGCGGGGCGTAAGATGCGCTCGGTGACGGACGCGATGTACATGACGGGGCAGCAGCTCCCCGGCACGGTCTACCGTGTCGTCCGCCACCTCGCGACCGGCGGCATGGGGAGCGTCTACGACGTCGAGGACGTCACCGTCGGCAAGCGCTACGTCCTCAAGACCCTCCACCCGCAGCTCGTCTCGCGCGAGGACCTCGCGCGGCGGATGGAGGCCGAGGCGCGGACGCTCGCGAAGCTCCAGCACCCGAACATCGTCGACGTCGTCACCGCGGGCGTGACCGGCGACGCGATGAAGATGCCGTTCTACGTGATGGAGCGGCTGAACGGGCAGAACCTGCGCGTCCTCCTCGAGAAGCGGGGGATCATCGAGCTCTCCCACGCGTTTCGGATCGCGATCGACGTGCTCGACGCGCTCGAGCACGCGCACGAGAACAACGTCATCCACCGTGACGTGAAGCCGGAGAACATCTTCCTCCACCGGCAGATCAACGGGACGACGATCACGAAGCTCCTCGACTTCGGGATCATGCGGCTCCTCGATCGGAAGCGGAGCCACACGCAGGGGAGGTTCATCGGCACGCTTCGCTACGCGTCGCCGGAGCAGATCATGGGCGGCGATCTCGGGCCGCCGACCGACCTCTACTCGCTCGGCCTCGTCCTCTACGAGATGATCGCGGGGCGAGGTCCTTTCGACGACGCGGGCGACGCGTACGCCGTCGGCGCGGCCCACGCGCAGAAGGCGCCGCCGCCGATCTCCGCGTTCACGCAGGTGCCGCGCCACGTCGAAGCGCTCGTCATGTGCGCGCTCGCGAAGGAGCCGTCTCTGCGCCCGCGCGACGCTTTCACGTTCGCGAGCGAGCTCCGGCGCATGCTCCGCGAGGAAGAAGCGGCGCCGAAGTCGGCGACGGCGGTGAACGTCCTCAGTCAGGTGCCGCCGACACGCGGACCCGACCCGGCCTACGACGGCACGGTGCCGGCCTACGAGGGCGAAGCGGTCCCGAGCTCCGGACCGCGCTCTCCGCTCGCGGCCACGAGCGCGACGGCGGAGGGGATGCCGGTCCCGTCCGCGGTCGGACCAGCGCCTCTCGCCGCGAACGCGCTCGCGTCGGCGACCTCGCCGACGTTGCTCGCGGGGCAGGGGAGCCAGCCCGGCGTGCGGCCGTTCGATCGCGAAGCGGCGACGCACACCAGTGTCCCGTTCGGACATACGCTCCGCATCGCGAGCAACGGGACCGAGATCGACGGACTCGGCGCGCCGCTCGCCGACCCGAACGAAGCGCCGATCGAGGCTGTCCACGCCGCGCTCGGCCAGCGCGAGGGGCTGGTCGTTCCACCGGTCGAGGGACCGCGCTCGAGCAGGCCTGGCCCCTCGGAGCTCGTCTTCGCGACGGGTCCGCAGCACGGCCCGACACCGACCGGACCGACGGCGGGCGAGGCGCGGACGCGTCCGCCCGAGCGCGCGCTGTTCGTGCCGCTCGTCGCCGCTCTCCTCGTCGGCGGCCTCGTCGTCGGCGGCGCGGTCGTCCTCGTCCGCGGGAAGCTCGCCGGCGAGCAGGGACACGCGTCCGCGCCGGCGATGACGGCTCCACCCGTCCCCACCCCCGCCGCGCCGGTCGCTTCGAGCGCCCCCCTCGCCTCCGAGCCCGTACCGCCGCCGGCCGCGCCGGTCGCGTCCACCGCATCGACGCCTTCGGCCGCCCCGAGCCCAGCTCGGAGCGCGAAACCGGAGCCCAAGCCGCGCGCGACCGCTCCCGCCGCTCCCGTCGCACCGACGGCGACCTCCCATCCCAAGCCCGCCGCGCGCCCCGTTCCGGCCGCCCCCAAGGTCCCCGGCTACGACGATTGACGGCCGGCGGGAGGGCCGCGGGGGAGAGTTTCCTCACGGTGTCGAAAACGGGTAGCCTAGTGGATCGAGATGGCTTCGGACGGCGGAGACAGCGGAGCGGCTTCGGGCCGGAGCTCGACCGCGCCCGGTATCGGGCCGTCGTCCGCGCCCAAGCTGCCGGCCTCCGGTCGGCGGATCCCGAACGCACACGATCCTCATCGTGAAGGCAACGGCGCGGTGGACTTCGACGCGCTGAGCGCTGCCCTCGGCGGCCGTCGTCCGAGCGGACACGACGCGACGGACTCGCACGGTCGCCCGAGCGCGAGCTATGCCTCGTCGCGCCCGCACAGCGTCCCGCCCGCGCACGTCGCCGAGGACGAGGACCCGAACATGCCGGCCGTCATCGTCGCGGTGGACGACACGGTGCCGTCGGCTCCGCCCCACATGACGACGCCGCTCGCGGGTGCCGTCCCGTACACCGCGCCGCTCCCGGTCGGGCCGCCGTCGCGGCCGGGGCCCGCTTCGCTTGCGCCCGTCACGCCGATGCCCCACGTCCCGTCGCAGCCGTTCACGCCGCCGCCGTTCGCGGTGCCACGCGGCGCGATGCATCCGACGATGCGGATGCCCGAGCGCCCGCGTCGTCCGCGTGCGATGACGGTCGTCGTCCATCCGCGCGGCCCGAGCGCCGCGCAGAAGCTCGTCGCCTTCATGGCGATGCTGGTGCTCGTGACCGCGTGCGGGATCGCCGTCATCATCTGGCGGAAGCCCGGGTGGCTCGGCCTCGTTCCGAGCGCGCCGCCGCCGACGGCCGTGGCGACGACGGCTCCGCCGAAGGCCGCTCCGCCGCCCGTCGTCGCGCCGATCGCGGCGCCGACGGTCTCGGTGATGACGACGACGCCTTCGTCGCTCCCGGCTGCCTCGAGCGCACCGACGGCGCGCGCGACCGGAACGACGGCGGCGACGCCGGCACCGAAGCGCGCGCCGAAGCCGCCGCGCTGAGTCACTTCGGCGGTTCGCGCACGCAGATCTGTCCGACGAACGACACGTTCGTGCACTTCGGCAGCGTCCCCGTGCAGTCTGCAGCCGTCTGGCACTGGTCCGAGCAGTAGTAGACGCCGTTCGGTCCCTCGACGCAGACCGCGCTCTCGCAGTCGGCGCCGAACGCGCCGGCGTCACAGACGTCGATCCCGTTCTGGCCCTTGCCGCGGACGCCGGGCTGACACGAGCACCCCGCGGCCTCGGTGCACTCGCAGCGGAGCGCCGACTGGCAGTCGGCGTTGAACGCGCAGTCCGCGTCGGCGGCGCCGGGGCCGTTCGCGTCGCGCTTCGCCGCGTCGCGCGCGTCCGTGCCCGCGTCGGCGACGCGCGCGTCCGGCGCCGCGTCCTCCGCCTCGGCCGCGCCGTCCTCGCGCGCGCGTCCGTCGCCGGTGCCGCCCTCGAAGGTCTCACCGACCTCGGGATCGTCGTCACCGGCGCACGCGGCGACGAGGGCGGTGCCGGCCGCGGCGAAGGCGAAGGAGGCGAAGAGGAGGGCGCTCTGGCGAAGCTTCATCGCCCTCAGGATGCACGGCGCCCGGGCGGGCGCACGCGAAAAGTGGTCAACGCCGCGGGCGCGGTGCGACGGGGACGCTCGTGTCCTCGGGCCATGCGTGACGAGGGTACTTCCGCATCAGCTCCTTGCGGATCGACGGGTAGTGACGCTCCCAGAAGCCGGCGAGGTCGGTCGTGACCTGCACCGCGCGCTTGTTCGGCGCGAGGAGGTGCATCACGACCGGCACGCGACCGGCGCGCGGTGTCTGCTTCGTCCCGAAGAAGTCCTGCAGATACGACTCGACCCAGGGCGGCTTCCCGTCTTCGTACTCGACCTTCGCGCTGCGGCCGCTCGCGAGCGTGATGCGCTCGGGGGCGAGCTCGTCGATCCGTCCGTGGTGACCGATCTCCGCGCGGAGCGTCGCGAGGAGATCGGCTTCCTCGAGCTCACGGAACGAGACCTTGCCCGCGCAGAGAGCGCGGAGGACGCGGCTGACCACCTCGGCGTCGGGCGCCGTGATCCGATCGTCCTGCGTCGCGGCGAAGCGCGCGCGCGCGAGCCATCGATCGAGCGCGCCCTCGGGCGCGAACGCCCGCGCGCCGCGTGCCTTCGCGCGCTCGAAGAGGAGATCGGCGACGCGCGGATCGTTCTTGTCGAACCCGGGCGACTCCGCGATCGGCAGACCCTCGTAGAGCATCTTCGAGCCGCCGGTGACGACGCCCTTCGCGTCGTCGAACGTGAGGTCCGCGGCTTCGCGGATGCGGTCCTCGAAGAGATCGATAAGCCACTCGGGCTCGATCCCGCTCGCGAGCCGCACGAGCGTGCGTCCCGCCTGCTGTTCGGCATCGACCGCGACCATCCACGGCGCGTCGCGGACCGCGCTCGTCTCCGCGAGCTCCGCGGTCCCGCCCTGCGCGAGCGCGAGATCCCGCGAGCCCTGCCGCTTCCGGCGGGCGACGCGGTCGGGGAAGCCGGCGAGCACCGAGACGAGGAGCGCGTCGTCGACGGCGGGACCCGTCGGCGCGGGACCCCGATCGCGAGCGATCCGCCCGAGCTGCTTCCGCGCGCGGTCGACCGCGAAGACGGCGCCCGGCTCGAGCCCGATCGTGCGGAGCGCGCTCGCCGAGAGGCCGCTCGCTTCGGCCTCGCGGAACAGATCGAGGAGGCCGACGAGATCGCTCCGCTCCGTCGCGGCGTCGAACCCGCGTCCGCCGCCGCGCCGGTCGAAGCGCGTCTTCGCCGCGACCCGGAGATCGCGCTCTCCGACGAGCGCGGCGAGGATCGCGCCGTCCTCCGCGACGCCGCGCTTCTCCGCCTCGACGAGCATCCGCGCCTGCCGCGGATGGAGCGGGAAGGCGAGCATGCGCTTTCCGACGTCGGTGACGTCGCCCTTCGCGTCGAGCGCGCCGAGCCGCCGGAGGAGCTCCTCGGCGGCGGTGACGGCATCGGGCTTCGGCGCGTCGAGCCACGCGATGTCGCGCGCGCCCGAGGCCGCGAGCTCGAGCCACGTCTGCGCGAGGTCGACGCGGAGGATCTCCGGCGTGTCGTGCTCCGGCCGCGTGTCGAAGTCTGCCTTCGTGTAGAGGCGGAGCGCGCGTCCGGGGCGCGTGCGCCCCGCGCGCCCGGCCCGCTGGACGGCCGACGCGCGGCTCGTCCGCTCGAACCCCGAAGTGGGTAGCCCCGACCACGGCGCGTGGCGGACGACGCGCACGAGCCCTCCGTCGACGACGGCGACGACGCCGTCGATCGTGACGCTCGACTCCGCGACGTTGGTCGAGAGGATCACCTTCCGGCGCGTCGAAGGCGCGACGGCGCGGTCCTGATCGGCGGCGGAGAGATCGCCGTGCAGCGCGACGACGTCGAGGCCGTTCTCGGACGCGAGCTTCTCGCACGCTTCCATCGCGCGACGGATCTCGCCGGCGCCGGGGAGGAAGACGAGGACGTGCCCGTCGAGGCCGTCCCGCACGAGCGTGCGCACCGCCGACGCGACCTTGAGGTCGAGCTTGCGGTCGTCGGGCGTCGGCTCGTGCTCGATCGCGACGTCGAAGCGCTTCCCCTCCGAGCTCACGACCTCGCAGCCGAGGTAGCTCGCGACGGGAGCCGCATCGAGGGTCGCCGACATCGCGCAGAGGCGGAGATCGGGGCGGCTCGTCCGCTGGAGCCGCCGGAGGAGCGCGAGCGCGACGTCACCGTGGACGTGCCGCTCGTGGAGCTCGTCGAGGAGGACGACGGAGACGTTCCGCAGCTCGCGATCGGCGAGGAGCCGCCGCGTGAGCACGCCCTCGGTGACGAAGCGGATCCGCGTCTTCGCGCTCGACACGTCCTCGAAGCGGACGGTGTACCCCACGGTCTCGCCGAGCTTCTCCCCGAGCTCTTCCGCGACGCGCTTCGCGGCGAGCCGCGCCGCGAGGCGACGTGGCTCGAGCACGACGATCTCTCCCGGGAACGCGGCCGTGTCGAGGAGCGCGCGCGGGACGCGCGTCGTCTTGCCGGCGCCCGGCGGCGCTTCGAGGACGAGGCTCGGCCCGTTGCGGAGCGCCGTCACGACGTCGGGGAGGACAGGATCGATCGGGAGGGGAGAGAGGGGCATCGAACGTTTGCCCGGCGAGCCGGTTCGCGCTTAATAGCTCTGGTGCGCCAATCCGAGAACGTCCGCCTCGCGCCGCTCACCACGTTGGGCGTCGGAGGCCCTTCGCGGAGGCTCGTGGAGGTCGATCGCGACGAGGACCTCCGGGAAGTCGTTCGCGAGGTGGATGCGCGCGGCGAGGGGCTCCTCGTCGTCGGCGGCGGGTCGAACCTCCTCGTCGCGGACGAAGGGTTCCCTGGCACCGCACTCCGGATCCGGACGAGCGGCGTGACGTTCGTGGACGAAGGCGAGCGCGTCCTCGTCACCGCCGCCGGGGGCGAGAGCTGGGATGCGTTCGTCGCACGCGTCGTCGCCGAGGGCCTCGCGGGTGTCGAGTGCCTCGCCGGGATCCCCGGCCTCGTCGGCGCGGTCCCGATGCAGAACGTCGGCGCGTACGGACAGGAGGTCGCCGATACGATCACGAGCGTCCGCGCCCTCGATCGCGCGACCGGCGAGGTCGTCGAGATCCCGCGCGAGGCGTGCGGCTTCGCCTACCGGAGCAGCGTCTTCCGCGGGAAGGACCGGCACGTCCTCCTCGGCGTCACCTTCGCCTTCGCGCGTTCGGCGGAGAGCCGTCCGCTCCGTTACGCCGAGCTCACGCGCGCCCTCGGCGTCGAAAGCGGAGGCTCCGCGCCGCTCGAGCGGGTCCGGTCCACCGTCGTCGCGCTCCGTCGCAAGAAGGGAATGGTCCTCGATCCGGCCGACCCGGACAGCCGGAGCGCGGGCTCGTTCTTCACGAACCCGATCCTCGACGCCGCTGGGCTCGCGCGCCTCGTCGCGCGCGTCGCGCCCGTCCTCCGCGAAGGCGAGTCGATGCCGACCTTCCCGGAGCCCGACGGGCGCACGAAGGTGAGCGCCGCGTGGCTGATCGAGCGCGCGGGCTTCACGAAGGGCTTCACGAAGGGCCGGGCCGCGATCTCGTCGAAGCACGCGCTCGCGCTCGTGAACCGCGGCGAAGCGACCGCTGCCGACATCCTCGAGCTCGCGCGGACGATCCAGGCCGGCGTCCGGGAGCGCTTCGGCGTCGTCCTCGAGAACGAGCCTGTCCTCGTCGGTGCCCGTCTCTGACTACTTCTTGCAGGCGCCGCCGCCGGTGGCGAGGTCCTTCGCCGAGCACGTGAACCCGGCACCGAGCGGCGCGCAGTCCGCGTCCTTCGTGCAGGAGAGCGAGCACGTGTCGCCGACCGTCTCGAGCGTGACGCATTGCGCGGGCGCGCGGCAGTTCAGCTGGTAGTGCTTGCCGCGCGCGCCGCAGTCCTCGCCCGGGCTCCGGACGACGACTTCGGGCCCGCTGCAGCGCGGGACGACGTCGGACGCGGCGACGGTCGCTCCGAGGACGAGGACGTGCGCGAGAGACCGCATGGAGGCGATCCTACACCTTCACGGAAAGAGCGCCGACGCGAGGACGAGGACCGTCGCCGCGACACCGACGAGCGCCGAGGCCGCGCGCGCCGTCCGCGCGAGATCGCGCAGCGCCGCGAGCCACGCGACGAGGCCCGCCATCCCGCCCGCATAGGCGGACGTCCACGCGCGCCAGAAGTAGCCCGCATGCGCGCTGTAGAGGACGAGCGTGGGGTCGGGCTCCTCGAACACGAGGCGCTGCGCGATCCGGAGGAGCGCGTAGACGAGCACCGCCGCGCTGCACGCGACGAGGAACGCCACGGCGGCGCGGACGCGACTCACGCCTCCTCGCGCGCCGCGTGGGCGCGGACACGCGGGCACTCGGGATCCGGCGCGAAGCCGCCGGTGCGAGGCGAGAGGTGCGCAGAGACGACCTTGCAGCCGCCACGGCACACCGCCGAGAGCGTGCAAGATGCACACGGTTCGGGCGGGCGTTCGACGTACTCCCGGAACGGTGCGAGCGCCCTGTCGTCCCGCCACGCGCGGCCGAGGTCCTCGACCTTCGCCGCCGAGGGTTCGGCGAAGCTGCACGGCGCGAGCCGCCCGTCGACGCGCGCGGCCCCGAGCGCTGCGCCCGCCTCGCAGCCGAAGACGCCCCACCGCGCGAGGTCCTCCGGGCGCGACGCGAGCTCTTCGTCGGAGGAGAGGAAGGGGACGAGCGCACAGTCGATCCGGATCCGGAGCGCCCCTTCGTGCTCCGCCGACACGGCGCGGAGGACGGCGGGAAGGCGCGCGACCTGCGCCGCCGACAACCGGCGCGCGAGGTAGTCGAGCCCGCGCGCGCGGCCGGCCGGCTTGTAGCGGAGGAGCTGCGCCTCGCGCGCGCCGAGCTCGCGCGCGCGACGGAGCGTCGCCGCGAGCCGGTCGAACGTGCCCCGCACGAGGACGACGTTCACGCCGACCGCGATCCCCGCCTCCGCGAGCGCGTGGATCGCCGCCTCGGCATGGCTCGCGCCGTCGAAGCCGCGGACTGCTTCGTAGGCTTCGCTCGCCCCGTCGTAGCTCACGTTGACCTGCGCGAACGCGCGGAGCGCCTCGCGCCTCGACGCGTTCAGGCCGAGGCCGCTCGTCGTCACCACCGGCGTGATCCCACGGCGCCGCGCGGCGTGGGCGAGCTCGCCGAGGTCCTCGCGCAGCGTCGGTTCCCCACCGCCGAACGCGACGGTGAAGACGCCGGCTCGCGCGAGCGCGTCGAGCGCCGCCTCGAGCGTCTCGCGCGGCGGGTCGACGCCGTCGGGGCGCGCGTCGAGATAGCAGCCCTCGCATCCGGCCGCGCAGCGCGAGGTGACGGCGAGGTGCACTTCGAGCGGTGGGCTCGGTCGCGGCGGCGCGGTCCACGTGCGGCCGCCCTCGAGCCCGAGCGCGCGGACGCCTGCGCGATCGAGCGCGACGAGGGCAGGCTCGCGTTCGAGCTTCACCCACGCGCCCCAGGGCTCGTAGCGGACGATCACCGGTCCTCCTCGGACGGAGGGGGCTCGTCCGCTTCCTCGCCGACGACGCGGACGGGCTCGTCCTTCATCGCCGCGCAGACCGCGGCGAAGACGGCGCCGCCGATCGCGGCCGACACGAAGAGGGTGTCGATCACGCTGCCGACGCTGGAGCAGTTCGCGCCGTGCCCGAGGCGGAGGGCGCGGACGTGCGCCGGGGAAGGGGAGGCGCGGCGGTCGTCGCTCACAGCCCGAGCCCTTCGAGGTAGCGCACGTCCGTCCCCTCGAGGACGAGAAACGCGACGGCGAGCGCCGCGCACCCGCAGACGAGCGCCCGCGCCGCGCGCGCGGGACGCGACGTCCGCGGCGATGCCGCGCTCCACGCTCGCGCGACGAAGAACGTCGGCACGAGCGCCACGCCGAGGACGACGAAGGGGCGTGCGTCGCCGCCCTCGTAGCCGAGCGCGAGGAGCGCGCCGACGCCGCCGATCCACGCCGCCATGACGAGGCCGGTCCGGAGCGTCTTCGCGCCCGCGCGGAGCACGCGCGCGCCGGCATGCGAACGGACCGCGCGCAGGACCGAGGCTCCGGCGAGGAGGCCGCACGCGAGGACGACCGCGATACTTGCAACATGCACGTGGTGCCGGCGTGTCGCACGCGCGACGAGCGCCACGACGTCCGGCGTGACGTGGCCTCCCGTCGCGACGGCACGTGCGTCCGCGAGCGCACCGCGGGCGAGCGCGTCGTCGACGAGATCACGGGACGCCTTCGCGGCCGTCACGTCGTCGGCGCGCGGGTCACCGAGGATCCGGCGCCGGAGCTCACGCGCCTCCTCCGGGTGCTCGAGACGCGCGTACGCGTCGGCGGCGAACGCCCACGTCTCGACGCGGACGAGGCCGGGCGGGAACGCGTCGGCGTCACGGACGAGCGCGTCGAGCATCGGCGCATCGATCTCCGCCGCGCGGCGCGCGCGCTCGAGCCGCGCGAGCGGCGCGAACCCGCCCTCCGACCGGGCGCGGAGCCACGCCGCCCGCGCCCGCGCGCGCGCCGCTTCGGGAGACGCGCCTCCGTGCGCGACGACGGCGTCGTAGGCGGCGAGCGCTCGGGGGAAGTCGAGGGCCGCCTCGGCCTCCTCCGGGCTCGCCTCCGCGTTCGCGTCGACGTTCACGCCGGCGTCCACGTTCGCGTCCGCGCCCAGCGCGACCGTCGCCGTCACGAGGTGTGCACCCAGAACCGCCGCGAGGCCGCGCACCGCCGGAAAGCTCCCACGCCGGTCGGGCGTTGTCCATGGTAAGTCGCTTCCGACGTGGCTCGTCCTTCCGGCCAGATGACTGCCGTTTCCCGCATCGTCTCGCGTCTCGCGCTGCTCGGGCTCGCGCTGTTCGCGTCGGGCTGCGCGAAGGCGTGCAAGAACGACCGCCCCTACGTGCCGTACAGCGTCGGTGACGCGACGAGCAGCGCGGACGGTGGCGCCGCAGCGGCCGCCGCCGCCGGACCGGAGAAGGAGCCGCCGCCGGTGACGACGCCGGCGCTCGTCGCGCCGCTCCGCGCCACGTCGTGGCGCGTGGCCGAAGGTCTCGACCTCACCGCTCCGCCGGGGAGGGAGCTCGCCCTCGCGCTCGTGCACGACGTCGACGGCGACGGCGCGCCCGACGCGCTCGCGGTGACGAAGCCGGCGGGCACGCCGGGGAGCGGCACGGTCGACCTCGTCCTCGTCCGTGGCTCCCAGCCCGGCAAGCGGATCGCGGACGCGACGCCGACGCTCGTCGCGTCGGGCCCGGTGCTCCGTCCCGAGTGCTCGCCGGTCGCGCGCCTCGAGCGCGTCGGTCCGCGCTCGGCCTTCGCGGAGCTCGGGATGACCTGCACGCGTGGCGGCAGCAGCCGCACCTCGGCCGTCGTCCGTCTCGCCGCGCAGCCCACGGTGACGTTCCAGGTCACGATCGTCGATCCGCCGTCGGCGGCGAAGCTCTCGCTCGACGTCGACGGCGCCGACCGCGACAAGGACGGGATCGACGACGTCTACGTCCGCGTCACCCTCGAAGGCGCGAGCGCTCCGTTCGAGCCCGCTCCGCACGTCACGGGCAAGCTCGTCTTCTTCGATCGTCCCGCCGGCGCGAGCCGCGATCCCGACGAGCCGGAAGGATCGCTCCGCGCGCTCGCGCAGCTGGCCGGGGCACGCGCGCGTGGCAAGGACGCCGCGACCGTCCCCGTCCTCGTCCAGCAAGCGCGCGCGCTCTATCGCGCGATCTGCGAAGAGGGCGGCGCCCCTCGTCTCACGAAGCGGAACGGCGGCGGCGCGATCTCGTGCGGCGCGAGCGGCGCGCTCGAGGACGCCGGTGTCGCCGAGGTCCGAGCCGCCGTCGCCTCCGGTGACGCGCTCCGCGCCTTCGCGGCTGCCGCGAGCGCGCAGGCGGCGCCGGCGAAGCGCACGGCGCAGCGCACCTCCGAGATCCAGCAGCTCCTGAACCAGGTCGCGCCGGTCCTCTCCGCGCGCGCGTCGCGGATGATCTCGCCCTCGGTTCCGCTCGAGAGCACACGCGCGCGGCACCCGGAGTGGGGACCGCTCGCGTTCGACGCCGCGGGCCACGTGCTCGTGCGCGGCGGAGGTCACGTCGTCTCGGTCGACCCGACGACCGGTGAGGAGCAGCCCTCCGAGGTCGGGACGTGGCCTTCGCAGGTCCTCTCCCCCGACGGCCACTCGCGCTGGCTCGAGGTCTATCACGCGTGCGAAGGAGTCGCGCTCCGGGCGACGTTCGCGCCGACCGGCGCCGAAGGCGACATCCGCGACGTCGTCCTCCCGATCGCGCCTCCGCTCGGCTCGCGCTGCGCGGGGACGCGGAGCGATCCCGTCCCCGGGATCCCGCTCGCGTGGGGACCGCGTGGCCTCGAAGCGATCGTGTCCGGCCAGCTCGTGCTCTTCAAGGACGGCGACGCGACGGCGACGATCCTCGCCTCGGCCGTCGACCAGGGCGGCCCGCCGGGATCACCTCGCGCGCCGGGCGGGGGAACCGTCGCCCTCGCGACACCGTTCGGCGTGCTCGTCCGCGGCCCTGGTCCGAAGGCGGTGCGCGTCAGCGCAACGGAGCTCGAGGCGTCGACCGAGCTCCGTCACTGCGTCGCGACCGACGACGGGACGCGCGTCGCGTGCGTCCGGAGCGGGAAGCTCGCGGTCGCCGTCGTCGATTGCTGACTCACTTGTGGCGCGGCGCCGTCGTGCAGAGCACGTCGTCCGGATCGCGTGTGCTCTGCAAGCACTGGATCCGCGCGTCGTTGCAGCGGATGACGAGCACGCCGTGCGAGACGAGCGTCGCGAGCGGCACGCCCGCCCGCTGCACCACGGCGCGCGTCGGTGTCTTCGGGTCACATCCGCCCGCCATGAGGAGATCGATCTGCCGTCCGCTCGCGATCATCTCGACGCGGTTCAGCTTCGCCTTGTCGGCTCCGGTGTCGAGCGAGAGCACGATCGGCCGGAGCTTGTCGGTGAGGTCCTTCGCGTAGGCCGTGTCGGCGGGCGGGTCGTCCGCACGCGGCGCGCGCATCGCGGCCATGTAGCCGATCGCCTTCTGCTGCACCTCGATCGGCGCGGCGGACCCGACCATCGTCTGGGGCTTCGGGATCGGCCGCTCCGGCATCGTCACCGCCGAAGCCGTGCGTCCTGCGTCGGCCTCTGTGGGACCGGCGTCGGCCGGCGTCGCCGAAGGCGCCGCGGTGGCGGTCGCGGGCGCCTGCGTCGCGGACGCGGAGGCGCTCGGCGCGGCGCCCGTCGGCGCGTCTGGCTTGTCGCACGCCGCGAGGGCGAGCAAGATGACCATCACGGCGCGGGGGAGGTTCCTCATGAGCGCCGCTCTACCATGGAGAAGAGCGCCTTTCACCCTGCTCGCCGCGTCCTCGCCGGGGCGGTGGTGATCGGGGCGTTCTCGGCGCTCGTGGCGAGCACGCACCGGGCGGAGGCCGAGCCGGAGGCGGTCCTCCGTGCGACGATGGCGTGCGATCGCGTGAGCGAGCCCGGTCGCGTCCGGTGCTCGGTCGAGGCGCGGGTCGGCGACCGGCGCATGCTGGCGTGGGCCGACGTCGAGATCCTCGAGGTGCCGGACTTCGCCTCTCCGCTGAAGGCGCGGATCGGAGAAGCGGATGCCACGTCGCGTCAGGCGACGGCGAGCGCATGGGCGTTCGCGCTCGTCGCGCGCCGGGTGGGGCAGGGCGAGGCGCGGGCGCGCGTCCGTGCCGTGACGTGCGAGCGCGCCGGCGACGCGGGGGCGGCGCCTTCGCGCTGCGCGCCCGTCACCACCGAAGTGCGGGCCCAGGTGGTCGTCGGCGGGTGACCGGCCGCAGCCGCTTATTTGGCTGCTTCGCGCGGTGCTTGCTACCAGATCGGGGATGCAGCTGCCCGGGCGGCTCCGCGCGACGACCCTCGGTGACCTCCTCGGTGCTCTCCACCGCCAGAGCGCGAGTGGTGCGCTCGAGCTCACGGAGTCATCGGGTCGCGTCCACCGCGTCCATCTCGTGAACGGTCTCGTCACGGCCGTCGAGCTCGATCGGGCATCCGCCTCGCTCGCGGAGATCCTCCGGCGGGAAGGGGAGGTCGACGAGGACACGCTCCGGCGCTCTCTCCTCCGCGCGCTCGCCTCGCGGCGCCTCCACGGCGAGGTGCTCGTCCGCGAGTTCCACCTCTCGCCAGAGGTCGTCGGCCGCGCCCTCCGCCAGCAGCTCATGGTCCGCCTCGCGGTCCTCGAGGACCTCGCCGACGCACAGATCTGCTTCCGCGCCGCCGTCCCGCGTCCGCGCGGCGGGCTCTTCGAAGCGCCGCTCGCGAAGACGGAGTTCCTCGCCGGCCGCCGTCGTGCGCGTGAGCGCGAGCCCTCGAGCGGCACGTTCCAGTCGTCGCGCGCGCCGTTCGCGCCGTCGTCGTGGGATCCGGCTCGTGCGAGCGCGTTCCGCGCCCTCGGCCTGCCGTTCGACGCCGAAGCCGAAGACGTGAAGCGCGCATACCGCCGCCTCGTCCGGACGTACCATCCGGATCTGCATCCCGATGCGACCCACGAAGAGCGCCGCTCGCTCGAAGCGCGGTTCGCGGAAGTGACGGCGGCGTATCGCTCGCTCGTCGCGTAGCCGCTCGCACTCCGGCAGAGGGGGCTCGCGGGGCCGGGGCCGGGGTGGAGGCTCGGCTCCCTCCGCAGGGGCGCGGTGTTCCGACGTGCGGACGTCATTTCGGCGGTTCCTCCCCCCCGAACCAACCGATGCGACCGGCAAGGTCGTGCCGAGCGATGTCAGCTCGACGTGACCAGGGAACATGGTTCGGGGCCCCCGAGTAGGTCGGAACCTCGCGAGGTCGATCCGACCTGGAATGGCGTGGCCCGCGCCTGTGTGCTCGGTCGCCGAGCCTCCACCCCGTCCCCTTCGTCGCGGCTGTGAAGGCCTACGTTCCCGCTGCTCGCGACCCGCTCACGTCATCGCGTCGTGCTCTGGGTCTCGCGGGTGCCCGTGCCCAATCTGTCCACGGTCACGCGCGCGCGAACGTCGCGTCTCCTCGGCGAGAGGAGTCTTCCGTCCTCGGTCCATGCTCGGAGAGGAGACGAGACAGGCCCTCTCTCTCTCTCTCTCTCTCTCTCTCTCTCTCTCTGCCGCGCGCCAGCGCGGTTCGCCGCAGGCGAGGCGGGGAGGCTCGCTCGCGGAGCGAGCGAGGGGCCCGCAGGGCCCACGGAAAAGTACTGACGCGATGCACATCGCGTGACGGCGCGAAGCGCCGGCGCGCGATGTGCTCAGCGTCAGTGCAGCAGATTCAGCTGCCCCAGCTGCATCCTCGCTTCGCCCGAGAACCGCGACTCCGGGAACCGGCGGATGAGCGTACGCCACGTGTTCTTCGCGTCGTTCCAGGCCTGGACATCCATCTGGCACCAGGCGAGGAGCGAGAGCGCGTCGTCGTGCACTTCCTTGTCGACCGGGTTCTCGGCGAGCGCGGTCAGGATCGGGATCGCGTCCTTCTGCCGATTCAGGTGCCGGTACGCATCGGCGAGGCCGAGCCGTACGCTCGGGCCGTTCGCGGCGTCCTCCTTGTAACGCATCGACTCCTCGAACGCGGTCGCGGCCTCCTGCCAGCGCTGGACGCGGACCTTGTCCATCCCCTGCTGATAGAGCTGCGTCGCGAGCTCGTTCCGCGCGCGCTCGACCGCGTCCGCGAAGATCGCCGCCTCCGCCTTGCTGAGCGGCTCCTTCTTCATCGCCTCCCACTGCTCGACGAGCTCGACGCGCTTTCCCTGCCGGACGAGATCGTAGAACTGGGCGGCGCGCGCTTCGGCCCGCGCGCGGTCCTCGTCACGCTTCTGCGCGTCCTTCACTTCCTTGCGGAGGCGCTCGATGTCCTGCCCCCGCTGCTCGGTCTCCGCCTTGATCTGGTCGACCCGGGCATCCCACGCGAGCTTCAGCGCGGCGAACACGACGACGACGAAGACGACGTACGCCGTCGCGCTGTTCCACGAGAGCCGCCGCTCGTAGGTCTGCTGCCGCTTCGCGATCGACTTGATGTCGGCCGAGAGCGCGTTCGTGAGGTTGTTCGTCTTGATGACGAGACCGCGCGATTCGATGATCTCGCGTTTGATCTCGCGCAGCTCCTCGTCGACCTCGTGGACCATGAGCGGGCGGTCTCTTAGCACGGAGCCCCCGCTGGTCGAAGGAGTCGGCGAAGCGGTGAATGCGCGCGCGCGAGCCCCGTCTGACGCGGGCACCTCCGCCGCCGGAGCCCCGAGATCCGAGGGCTCTCGGCCTCTCCCCGAAAGGACTCCTCATGAAGCCTGTCCGTCTCGTCTCCGTCGTCCTCGTCGCGTTCCTCGTCGGCCTCCTCGCGTGCTCGTCGGACGACAGCAGCGCGGCGGACAGCTGCCAGGCGGCCTCCGACGTCTCGAAGAAGTGCGACGCCCAGCAGAGCAGCTCCGACGGCGGCTCGAGCGTCAAGGTGACGACGACCTTCGACGTCGCGAAGTGCCAACAGTCCGATCAGGGGAAGAAGATCGCGGACTGCATGGTCGCGAACCAGAACAACTGCGACTGCATGCTGAAGTGCGCGCTGAGCGGCGGGTCCTGCTGAGGCTGTCGCCGCCCAGTACGGACGACCTTCCGGCGACGAGCGACAGGCCAGCGCTTGCTCGCCGGAACGCCCCCGTGGTAACGAGGCCCCCGCATGGCCAGCACCACCGACATCCGCAAGGGCCTCAAGATCGAAATCGACGGGATTCCCTTCCACATCGTCGATCACCAGTTCGTCAAGCCGGGCAAGGGGCAGTCGTTCACGCGCTGCAAGATCCGGAACCTGACGAACGGGAACGTCGTCGAGCGGACGTGGAAGTCGGGTGAGTCCGTCGACCTCGCGGACGTCGAAGACCGCAAGATGACGTACTCGTGGGAAGAGGGCGACAACTACGTGTTCATGGACACGAACACGGGCGACCAGATTTACGTCGGCAAGGACAAGGTCGGCGACGAGGCGCGCTTCCTCTCCGAGGGCCTCGAGGTCGAGGTCACGCTCTACAACGGCAACGCGATCGGCATCGACATGCCCGCGAACGTCGTCATGCAGGTCGTCTCGAGCGAGCCCGGCGTGAAGGGCGACACCGCGAGCGGCGCCACCAAGCCCGCCACGCTCTCGACCGGCGCCACGGTCAACGTCCCGCTCTTCATCAAGGAGGGGGAGTGGATCAAGATCGACGTGGCGACGGGCCAGTACCAGGAACGCGTCAACCGCTGATCCGCGCCCGCGCGCCCGGTTGCCCCACGCGCACGTCGCGTTTGCCCCGGCGGGGCTGTTCGCGCATGCTTCCCGGGTGCGACGCAGCCTCCTCCTTCCTCTCTCCCTCGCGGCGGCCGCTTTCGCGGCCGTCGTCGCTTGTGGCGGCGCGTCGACGGACGCGACCCCGAACAACGGGCTGACCGACCCCGACGCGGCGATCCCGCTCGCGGACGGCGGCGGGAGCACGAGCGATCTGCCGTGCGCCGTCCAGAAGGTCGTCACGACGCACTGCCAGGAGTGTCACGCGAGCCCGCCGCGCTTCGGCGCGCCGATGTCGCTCGTGACGCGCAAAGACCTCCTCGCGCCGCTGCCGTCCGACGGGAGCAAGCGCGTCATCGACGGGATGATCACGCGGACCGCGGACGACGCGAGCCCGATGCCGCCGCCGCCGAACGCGCGCCTCTCGCAGCCGGAGCGGGACGTGCTCGCCTCTTGGGTGAGCGCCGGCACGCCTGCGGCCGGTCCCGGCGACGAGTCGTGCACGGGCGGTACGAAGCCCCCGGACCCGGGCGTCGCCTGCACGCCGGACCTTCCGATCGCGCCCGCGACGCCGTTCGAGATGCCGGCGAAGGCGGGGGACGAGTACGTCTGCTTCGGGGTCGACGTGACGCGTCCGAACCCCACGCACGTCGTGGGGTTCGCGCCCCGGATCGACAACGCGACGATCGTTCATCACATCGTGATGTTCGAGTCCGAGACGTCGTATCCGTCGACCCCGCAGGTCTGCGACTCCGGCACGTCGCTCCAGTGGCGGATGGTCATGGCGTGGGCCCCTGGCGGCAAGGGCCTGACGATGCCGCCGGAAGCGGGCTTCCCGATCAAGACGAGCGGCGCCACCCACTACGTCGTCCAGATGCACTACTCGAACCCGCAGGGGCTCGCCGGGCAGAAGGACTCGAGCGGCTTCGACCTCTGCACGTCCGCGCCGCGGCCGAACGAGGCCGACGTCCTCGCGTTCGGGACGCAGAAGATCGACATCCCGCCGAACACGGCGACCTTCCCGAAGACGTGCCAGGTGAAGGTGCCGAGCCAGCTCGCCGGTCTCCACCTCCTCGCATCGATGCCCCACATGCACAAGCTCGGGACGTCGATGACGACGATGTTGACGCCGGCGGGCGGCGGCGCCGACGTCGATCTCGGCACGACGAAGGCCTTCAGCTTCGACTCCCAGGCCTGGCTCCCGGTCGACGCGGTGACGAAGACGAACGACGTCATCAAGACGACTTGCACCTGGTCGAACCCCACGAACCAGACCGTCAGCTACGGGGAGAAGACGTCGGACGAGATGTGTTACTCGTTCACCGTCTACTGGCCCAAGGTCGCTTCGCCGATCTGGAGCTGGGCGACCCCGGCGCTCACCTCGACCTGCCAGTAGCGGCGCCCATCCCGCAGTTGCACGGCGCCCGCGGCCTGCTAACGAACGGCGTGCCCCTCTTCCGCGACGGCGTGCGAGCTCTCGTCCTCGTGAGCCTCGTCGCGTGCGGCGACATCAAGCAAGGGGACGAAGTACCGGCCCCGCTTCCGCCCGGGACCGAGGAGCCGGCCCCGCCCGAAGAGAAGGCGGAGACGAGACCTCCGGCCGAGCCGGGGAAGGTCGACCCTCCGCCGAGCACGGCCCTCCGTGTCGACGTCGTGAAGATCGTCGACGGGCGGAGCCGGGTCGGCGCGCGCGCGGAGGCGGGTTTCCGCTCCTGGCGTGGCGGCCTCGTCGCGACCGACGACAAGGTGATCTGGGCCGAGTCCGGGGCGAGCCCGGGCATCTACGCGGCGCCCCACACGGGGTGCACGACGGCCTGCGAGAAGCTCGCCACCGTCGTCCGCCCTGCGGTCGTCGCCTCGACGGCGACCCATCTCTACGTCGCCGACGTGAAGGTCCTGAAGCGGATGCCGCTCGCGGGCGGCGCGCTCGAGACGGTGGCGTCGTCCGCGAACGAGATCATCGCGACGGCGCCGGTGACGGACGCCGTGTTCTGGACGACGGAGAAGGGCGAGATCCAGCGGACCGTCCTCGGCGGCACCACCTCCACGCCGATCCATTCGAACGGCACGCCGGTCGGGATGGGCGGGACGGGGACGACCGTGTTCTGGCTCGGGGTCGACATCTCCGGCCAGCAGGGCCTCCTCCAGCGGATCCTCGCCGACGGCACGAAGCCGAGGGCGATCAGCGAGCAGGCCGGCCCGTTCGGGGCGATGGGCGGCTCGGCGAACGGCTTCTTCTACTTCACCCGGGGCAACCCGGCCGAGGTGCGGCGGATCACGCCGGCGGGGCAGGAGGAGGTCGTCGCGTCGAACCTGATGCGCATCGCCGACTTCGCCTTCGACGGCGAATACGCCTACTGGACCGAGCAGGGCGCGGCGCCGGACTACCTCGCAGGCCGCGTCCAGCGCGTCCGGCACGACGGGACCGTCGTCGAGCTCCTCGCCGCGAACATCCCGCGCCCGGTCGCCCTCGCCGTCCGCGGCAAGAAGGTCTTCGTCGCGAGCGCCGGGACCGAGGCGAACGGCTACGCCGACGGGAGCCTCCTCGCCCTGACACTCAGCCCGTGACCGATCGAAGGGGAATCCCCTTGATCCCGGCCTGACCAGGGCTAGCTTCGGAGCTCTCCCGACGTTCGTCGGGCCGCGAGGATCCCATCCAGCTCTACGGCAACACCACCGGTCTCTCTCCGTCCGCGACGAAGACGCTCGAGCGCATCTACCGCCGGCGCGTCCCCCTCGATGACATCGCCACGCCCGAGCTCGTTCGCTCGCTGGTCGAGGCGAGCGTCGAGACGGGGCGTCAGGTCGGCGCGCTCGTGCACCGCTCGGGCGAGGTCGACTACGTCATCGTCGGCGACGCCGGCAAGCTCATGCTGCCGGACATCGGTCGCCTCCGCGCCGCGGAAGGACGCTTCCGCGGCCTCCGCCTCGTGCACACGCACGTGCGGGGCGAGGACCTGACGCACGACGACCTCGTCGACCTCGTTCGCCTGCGGCTCGACCTCGTCTGCGCGATCCAGATCAACCATCGCGGCGAAGCGCGGTCCCTGCAGTATGCACACAACGTCCCGGCCGAGACGGGCGAGCTGCCGTACGAGGTCGTCGGTCCCGTGCCGGTCGGGCAGGGGCGCGTCCACGTCGGCGAGCTCATGGCCGGCCTCGAGGCGGAGTTCGCGCGCCGCTCGCGCGCCCGCGACGTCCGCGCGAAGGACGGGCGCGCCATCCTCGTCCACGTCGGCGACAAGTCCCGCCGCGACGCCCAGAAGCACGCCGAGGAGAGCATGCGCGAGCTCCGCGAGCTCGCGCGCACGGCCGGCGTCGACGTCGCCGACACGGTCGTCCAGATCCGCGAGCGCGTCGATCCGAAGCTCGTCCTCGGGAAGGGCAAGCTCGACGACGTGATCCTCCGCGCGATGCAGCTCGACGCCGAAGTCCTCATCTTCGACCGCGAGCTCACGCCGGGCCAGTCGAGCGCGATCGCGAAGGAGTCCGACCTCAAGATCCTCGACCGGACGCAGCTGATCCTCGACATCTTCGCGCAGCGCGCAGAGAGCAAGGACGGCAAGCTCCAGGTCGAGCTCGCGCAGCTGAAGTACAACATGCCTCGTCTCGTCATGAAGGACGACTCGCTGTCCCGCCTCACCGGCGGCATCGGCGGCCGTGGGCCCGGCGAGACGAAGCTCGAGATCGGACGCCGCCGCGCGAAGGAGCGCGTGAGCCACCTCGAGCGCCAGCTCGAGACGCTCGCGATGCGTCGCGAGCAGCGGCGCCGGAAGCGCACGCGCGAGGCGGTGCCCACCGTCGCGATCGTCGGCTACACGAACGCCGGCAAGAGCACGCTCCTCAACACGCTGACGGGCGCCGAAGTGCTCGCCGAGGACAAGCTCTTCGCGACGCTCGACACGCGGTCGCGTCACCTCCGCGTCGGCTGGGCCGGTTACGGCGATCGCGAGGTCGTCATCACCGACACGGTGGGGTTCATCCGCGATCTGCCGAAGGATCTCCTCGCCGCGTTCCGCGCGACGTTCGAGGAGGCGGCCGACGCCGACCTCATCGTCGAGGTCGTCGACGCGACGGACGAAGCACGTGACGACCACATCGAGACGACCGAGGCGCTCCTCGCCGAGCTCGGGCTCGACGAGATCCCGCGCGTGCTCGTCTTCAACAAGACCGAGCTGCTCGCGCCGATCGAGCGCGCGCTCCTCCAGCGCCGGAACCCCGACGCGGTCGTCTTGTCCGCCGTCGACCGCGCGTCGACGCGCCCGCTCGTCGACCGGATCGCGAAGGAGCTCGCCGAGCGCTGGGACGAGAGCGCTCGCGTCCCGCCGGCGCCGCTGACGGAGGCCGATCTCGAGCTCGCCGCGCTCGAGGCCGAGCGCGAGGAGTCGCCGGCTCCCGCCGTCGTCGAAGCGACGACCCTCGACGAGCTGCTCCGCGCAGCAGGCCGGCGGCCGCGGCCTCCGAAGCCGCAGAAGCCCGCCGCCACCGTCCGCGCGCGATGACGAAACGCTTCTTCGCGGCCTTGCTCCTCGTCTCGCTCGTCGCGTGTGCGGGCGGGCTGAAAGGCGTCAAGGAAGACTTCCGTGCCGGCCGCTTGCCGGAGGCGAAGGCGAAGCTCGTCTCGCTCGAGCGCGAGAGCTGGGACTGGTCGGGCCCGCGTCGCGCCGAGTACGCGCTCTACCGCGGGCTCGTCCACCACGCGCTCGGGGACCGGGCCCTCGCGAGCTACTGGCTCACCGAGGCGAAGAAGTTCGACGAGGCGTATCCGGGTGCGCTCGACGAGGACGACAAGACGCGCCTCCGCCTCGCGCTCGAGTCGCTCGAAGGCGCCGCGCAGGGCGAGCCGGCCAAGTAGTGCATTGACGCGCTGCGTTCCAGGCAACCGGCGCTCGCCGCCGCGTCCTCTCGATCCGTCTGCGGATCCGCGCTAATGCCCCACTCCATCATGACCTCCCGCACCGTGCGCGCGCCCCGTGGCTCCGAGATCTCCTGCAAGGGCTGGGTCCAGGAAGCGGCCTTCCGCATGCTGCAGAACAACCTCGACCCCGAGGTGGCCGAGCGCCCCGAGGACCTGGTCGTCTACGGCGGTCGCGGCAAGGCGGCGCGCTCGTGGGAGGCGTTCGACGTCATCCTCCGCGAGCTCCAGTCGCTCGCGAGCGACGAGACGCTCCTCGTCCAGTCGGGGAAGGCGGTCGGCCGGTTCAAGACGCACGAGGGCGCGCCGCGCGTGCTCATCGCGAACTCGAACCTCGTCGGCAAGTGGGCCAACTGGGAGCACTTCGACGAGCTCGAGAAGAAGGGCCTCATCATGTACGGCCAGATGACGGCCGGCTCGTGGATCTACATCGGAACGCAGGGCATCCTGCAGGGGACCTACGAGACGTTCGTCGCCGCGCGGAAGGCGTACGCCGCGCGGACGAAGAAGACCGGTCACGCCTGGGTCCTCACCGCCGGTCTCGGCGGGATGGGCGGCGCGCAGCCGCTCGCCGCGACGATGGCAGGGATGTCGTGCCTCGCGGTCGAAGTCGATCCGACGCGCATCCAGAAGCGCCTCGACACCCGCTACGTCGACGAGCGGTTCGACGACCTCGATCAGGCGCTCGCCCGCCTCGAGCGCGCGAAGAAGGAGGACAAGCCGGTCAGCATCGGGCTCCTCGGCAACGCCGGCGAGATCTACCCCGAGCTCGTGAAGCGCGGCGTGATCCCCGACCTCGTCACGGAGCAGACCGCCGCGCACGATCCGCTCATCGGCTACATCCCGATCGGCTTCACGCTCGAGGAGGCCGCCGCGCTCCGGAAGGAAGATCCGCACGGCTACGTCGAGCGCGCGAAGGCGAGCATGGCCGAAGAGGTCCAGGCCATGCTCGACATGAAGAAGCGTGGCGCCGAGGTCTTCGACTACGGCAACAACATCCGCGCCTGCGCGAAGGAAGCGGGCTGCGCGCGCGCGTTCGACATCCCCGGCTTCGTGCCGGCGTACATCCGTCCGCTCTTCTGCGAGGGGAAGGGGCCGTTCCGTTGGGTCGCGCTCTCGGGCGACCCCGCCGACATCGCGGTCACCGATCAGGCGGTCCTCGACGCGGTGCCGAACGACCCCGATCTCCGCCGCTGGATCGCGCTCGCGAAGGAGCGCGTGAAGTTCCAGGGGCTCCCGTCGCGCATCTGCTGGCTCGGCTACGGAGACCGCGCGAAGGTCGGCCACGCGTTCAACGAGCTCGTTCGCACCGGCAAGGTGAAGGCGCCGATCGTCATCGGCCGCGACCACCTCGACTGCGGATCGGTCGCGTCGCCGAACCGCGAGACCGAGGCGATGAAGGACGGCTCCGACGCGATCGCCGACTGGGCGATCCTGAACGCGCTCGTGAACACGGCTGCCGGCGCGAGCTGGGTGAGCTTCCACCACGGCGGCGGCGTCGGCATGGGGATGAGCCTCCACGCCGGAATGGTCGTCGTCGCCGACGGCACGCCGGAGGCCGCGGCGCGTCTCGAGCGCGTGCTCACGAGCGACCCGGGTATGGGCGTCATCCGTCACGTCGACGCGGGCTACGAAGAAGCGATCGCGTGCGCCGACGCCAAGGGCGTCCACGTCCCGCATCGCGCGCGCTGACGCGTCAGAGCACGTCGGGATACGCGCTCAGGCCGACGCGTCGACCATCCGGGTCCCGGACGTAGAGCGTCGAGGCGGTGCGCGCCTCGACCGCGAGCGCCGTTTCGAGCGCACGCGCCTGGGCGGGCTCGACCGCGAAGGCGATCATCTCCATCGAGCGCGGATCGACGGCGGGCTCGCCCGCTTCGCGCTGCTCGAGCATGAGGACCGTCCCGCCCGCGTCGAGCCACACGCTCCGCTCGCCCTGCCGCCGTGTGACATGGAGCCCGAGCGTCTCGGCATAGAAGCGCTCGAGCCGTGCGACGTCGTCGGTACGGAGCGCGACGTGGTGGATGCGCATGCGCCGAGCGTGCTAAGCCCGGAGCCGATGCGCAAGGTCGTCGTCGCCACCCACGGTCATTGTTTCGACGGCCTGTGCTCGGCGGTCATGTTCACGAGGCTCTACCGCCACCTCGAGCCATCGTCCGACGTCGCGTTCGAGTACCGCGGGATGGGCTACGGCCCGGGGTCGATCGGCGTCGATCCGGCCGTCCTCTCGGGAGAGGACAACGCGATCCTCGACTTCCGCTTCTCCACCTCGCCGAAGCTCACCTGGTACTTCGATCACCACGTGAGCGCATTCCCGTCGGAAGGGGATCGGGCGACGTACGAGGCGAAGGCGAACGGCGACGCGCAGCGGCGCATGTTCCACGACGGCAAGTACGGCTCGTGCACGAAGCTGATCGCCGACGTCGGCCGCGAGCGCTTCGGCCTCCGCGTCGACGACCCGCAGACGGCGGATCTGATCCGCTGGGCGGACATGATCGACAGCGCGAGCTTCCCCGACGCGCAGATGGCGGTCGAGCGCGCCGAGCCGGTCCTGCAGCTCATGACGGTGGTCGAGCACCACGGCGACGATGCCTTTCTCGCGCGAATGGTCCCGCGCCTCCTGAACGAGGACATCGAGCAGGTCGCCCGCGATGCGGCCGTCCAGGCGGCCTATGCGCCGCTCGCGGCGCAGAACGCGTCGTTCGTCGAGATGGTGAAGAAGCACGCGCGTCTCGTCGGAGGCGGCAAGGTCGTCCTCGTCGATCTCGGCGCCGAGAACATCGAGGTCGCGACGAAGTTCGTGACCTACGCGCTCTGGCCCGAGAGCGCGTACTCTGTCGTCCTCAGCAAGTCGAAGACGAAGGTGAAGCTCTCGATCGGCTACAACCCGTGGTCGAACGTCGAGCGCACCCACGACATCGCGCGCATCTGCGAGCGGCACGGCGGTGGTGGGCACCCGGTCGTCGGCGCGATCTCGCTCCCCGCCGACGCGCTCGATCAGGCGCGCCACATCGCCGAGTCCGTGTCCGAGGAGCTCTCGACCTGACCCGCGCCGTCGTCCTCGGGCACCGCGGCGGGCGAGGGGAGGGCTGGCCGGCCGAGAACTCGCTCGAGGCCTTCGCGCGGGCGCTCGACGAGGGCGCCGAAGGGGTCGAGCTCGACGTCCGCTTCGCCGCCGGCGGCGAGGTCGTCTGCTTCCACGACCCCACGCTCCGGCGCGCGACGGGCGGTGTCGACACGCGCCGGGTGGGCGCGGTCCCCCGCGCGGAGCTGCCCTCGATCGGGGGGACGCGGATCCCGACCCTCGCCGAGGCGCTCGATCTCCTCCGCGGGCGTCTCGTGAACGTCGAGGTGAAGACGGACGACACGCCGTCGTTCCTCGACCTCTCACGCGCCGTCGCGCGGATCGTCGCGAAGGACGGCGGCCGCGCCGAAGTGCTCTTCTCGTCGTTCGATCCGCGCGTCGTGCTCGCGCTCGCGGCGCTCGCGCCGCGGGTGCCGCGCGGGATGCTCGTCGGCGACCGCACCGCGCGTCTCGCGACGGCGCTGCCGCTCGCGCTCCGTCCCCTGATCGCGTCGGCGCACGTCCAGGAGGACCTGCTCACGCCGGCGCGCGTGGCGCAGCTGCGGCGCGCCGAGCTCCGCGTCGTCGCGTGGACGGTGAACGATCCCGACCGCGCCGAGGCGCTCGCCTCCGCCGGCGTCACGACGATCATCACCGATGCGCCGGGCCGCATCGTCTCGGCCCTCGCGCCCGTCAGCGCAGTGCGCTGAGCTTCAGCGATCGCACGTCACGCGGACGATCTCGAGCCCGCCCGGCACCGGCTGGGTGAAGAGCCCTTCGACGAGCGGCGGGTTCCACGAAGCACTGTCGTAGCGGAACTGCACGTCCGACTCCGTCCCCGGCACCTTCACGTGGATGCGCCGCGGGAGCTCCGCGCTGCACATCGGGCCGCTCGGCGGGATCGGCGGATCGATCCCGTCCGGATCGACGCGCTCCTTCGCGGTCGCCATCGCCTTGTGGTCGTCGAGCTCGGCGTCGTAGAGGACGATCCCCTCCTGGACCACGCGGACGCGCTTCGCGCGCATGCGCTGCTCGCTCCACGGCTTCGCGAGATCGTCCGGGTGCGGCTCGAGGTGGATCTCCTCCTCGGTCTGGTTCGCGCCGGCGAGCTTCACGACGTAGTGCCCGGAGCGGTCCCACGCGAGCGAGCTCTGCGCCGCGTCGTGCTTCAGGACGGGCGCATCTCCGCGGAGGAGCGAGACGAGGACGTGTCCGGGCATCGCCACCGTCGTGAGGCGCGCGATGTTGCACGCGCTCGCGGGGCCGACGAGGAACTTCTTCTCACGCAGGTCGGAGAGCGAGAACGCCTTGCCGTCGCTCGTCAGCGTCGCGAGCGTCACGCCGAACGGGCTCACCGCATCCATGCGGAGTCGCGCCGGCCAGAGCGCGAACAGGAGCAGGTCGCCGCGGACGCGTCCCTGCTTGCCGAAGTGATCGATCTTCGCCGCAGCCTGGACGCCGAGCCCGCAGTCCTGGGACGCGTGGAGCCGGTCGATCGCGGCGCGGGCGCTCGGGGGCTGCGATGCGGGCGGGGGCGAGCCGCACGCCGTCGCAGACGCGAGAACGACGACAGCGGCGGCGACGCGCCTGCGCGAGAGCGTTCCGATCATGACCGAGTCGTCTAGCACGACTCGGCCGTCACCGGTTCCGAGCGATCAGGCGACCTTGACGGTGCCGTGATCGTCGCAGTGGCCGTCGTGCGAGTGGTGCAGGTGACCGTCGACGACGTAGTCGACGTGATCGCCGTGCGCCACCGCGTCGTGTCCGCAGGACGGGCCGTGCGCGTGATCCTTGGTGTGACCGCCGCACGCGTGCGCCGGCGTGCAAGCGGCCGGATTCGCGCCGGAGACAGAGAGCTTGTGCTCGTCGACGTGGTCACCGTGCACGTGGTGGAGGTGCCCCTCGTGGAGGTAGTCCTTGTGCCCCTCGTGCTCGATCGTCTTGTGCCCGCAGCCGGGGCCGTGGGTGTGCGCGTGTCCTTCGTGCGTCGTGCAATCGCTCATGTCTTTCCTCCTCGTGTTCAGTCCTCGCCGCCCTTGTCGTGGACGTGCGGTTCGGCCGCGTGCTCGATGGCGCTGCGGATCAGATCGATGACGTGCGCGTCGGCGAGCGAGTAGAAGATGTGCTTGCCCGCGCGGCGCCGCGCGACGATGCGCTCGGCGCGGAGCAGCCGGAGCTGCTGGGAGACGGTGGAGAGCCCGACGCCGGCGGCATCGGCGAGCTCCGTCACGCACCACTCGCCGTCGCAGAGGCGGTGGAGGAGCTTCAGCCGGGACGGGTCCCCGGCGGCGCGGAAGATGGCGGCCGCGCGCTCGAGCTGCTCGTCGCTGACGGCGGCGAGGCGGGCGCGCCGCGCGTGCTCCTCGGGCCCGCAGGTTTCCTCGTGGGAGTGCGCGCCGGGGGAGATCTTGAGGGGCTCGACCTTCGCTGTCATCAATTCACCATGTGATGAACTGTTATAGTGTACGTCCGACGTGGGTCAAGGATCCTCTCGGCCCGTCGAATCTGCCTGATCTGCCAAGATAGCGGGTCATGGCCGGTCGGGATGCTCTCCTGGAATCGCTCGAAGATCCGTGGCGTCCCGTGATCGACGCGGTGCTCCGGCGTCTCCGTGCCCCCTCGCTCGAGGACGTCGCCCGCCTCGCTCCCCGGGTCGCCGAGCTGTCGCGGGCCTACAACCAGGGACGTGCAGGGGACAGCCCCGACCGCGGACCGCTGCCGCTCGAGGCCCGGGTCGCGTTCTCGTTCGCGCGCGACGTCCCGAAGGGCGCGGCGGCGGTGGCCGAGCTCGTCGCCGCCGGGGTCCTGCGGGTGCCCGAGGACCGGCCGCTCCGCATCCTCGATCTCGGAGCCGGCCTCGGCGCGATCACCTGGGGCGTCGTCCGTGCGCTCGCCGAGGCGGGCGCGAAGGGCGCGGTCGAGGCGCTCCTCGTCGACAGCGACGCGGACGCGCTCGCGGCCGCGGCGATGATCGGCGACGCAGCTTCGAAGGTGGAGCTCGGCGCGCTCACGCTCACGATCCGGACCCGCACCGCGAAGCTCGACGCAGCGACGCTGGCTTCCCTCGGGAGGGCAGACCTCGTCCTCCTCGGGCAGGTCGTGAGCGAGCTCGACACGACCCTCGAGCCGCCCGCGCGCGTCGCGAAGCACGACGCCCTCCTCCGGACCGTGCTCGCCACCGTCTGCGAGCGCGACGGGAGCGTCGTCGTCGTCGAGCCCGCCCTCCGCGACCGGTCGCGGCATCTCCACGCCCTCCGCGATGCGCTGCTCACCGGCGACGCGCCGCCCGTGCTCTTCGCCCCCTGCCTGCACACGGGGGCGTGTCCGATGCTGCGAACGGAAGGCGACTGGTGCCACGAGGACAGGCCCGTCGACCTGCCTCCCTGGCTCGTGCCGCTCGCGCGCGCGGCCGGCCTCCGGTTCCAGGGCCTCACGTTCAGCTATCTCGTGCTCCGCCGCGAGGGCAGGACCCTGCGCGAGCTCGTCGGGGCGGGGGAGCCTTCGCCCGGGCGGACGCGGCTCCGCGTCGTCTCGGAGGTGATGGCGAGCAAGGGCAAGCTCGAGATCTTCGGGTGCACCGAAGGCGGCGAGCGCCTCCGGCTCCGCCGTCTCGATCGCGACGCGACCGACGCGAACGCGGCCTTCGAGACGCTGGAGCGAGGCGACGTCGTCACGCTGCGCGGAGGTGGTGCCGAGGGCGCCCGCGCGGTGGACGACCGCGGTCGGCTCGCGCGCGAAGCTGCCGTTGACGTCCACCGGACGCGAAGCTAGGTCGCACCCTGGAAACGCCGGCCAGCGGGGGGGAACCGCGGGAGGCAGGAATGAAGGGGCTCTATGCGATCTGCGATACGAAGCTGCTCGCCGCGCGAAAGACGGACCCGGTAGCGTACGCGCGCGCCGTCCTCGAGGCGCGGCCTGCGGCGTTCCAGCTGCGCGCCAAGGACATGCCTGCACGCGAGCTCCTCGCGCTGCTCCGCGTCCTCGGTCCGCTCTGCCGCCAGGCGGGCGTTCCGCTCGTCGCGAACGATCGGGCCGACCTCGCTGCCCTCGCGGGCTGCGAGATCGTGCACATCGGACAGGAGGACCTGCCGTACGAGCTCGTGCACCGGATCGCGCCGCAGCTCGATGTCGGGATCTCGACGCACACGCCGGAGCAGCTCGCGCGCGCGCTCGTGTCGCGGCCTCGCTACGTGGCCTACGGCCCCGTCTTCGAGACCGCGACGAAGGTGAACGCCGATCCGGTGGTCGGGGTCGAGGGATTGCGCCAGGCTGTCCGGATGGCGCGCGCAGCAGGGATTCCTCTCGTCGCGATCGGGGGCATCACCCTCGCGCGGGCACAGGAGGTCGGCCAGATCGCGGATGCGTGCGCCGTGATCGCGGACCTCTACCCGGAGGGCGCCACGCTGCGCGACGTGACGGAGCGCGCGCGCGCGTTCCAGGTCGCCCTCTCGGCACCTCCGCCTGCGCCGGTGATCGAGGCGACTCCGTGAGCTTGCTCCTCGCTGGCCTCATCTGTGCGGGTGCCAGCGGGGCGATGATCGTCGGGCGCTGGCTCGCGCGGCGGCGCGACGGCGGAGCGGGCGAGGTGCCCGCCGCGGACGCGGCGAAGAAGGACGACGCAAGCGCTTCCGCCGACGCGGCAGGCGAAGACGAGAAGGAGAAGGCGAAGAAGCCGCTCCGAACGGGTCGCCCGCCGGCCGCGGCGAAGTCGCCGCCCCTCGAAGGGTTCCCGTGTCAGCTCGGCGACGTGCTGATGCGCGAGACGGGGGAGGAGGCCTGGCTCGCGGGCGCGCTCGTCCTCTCGGAGGAGGTGCCGGTCTCGGCCCTCTTCGTCGCGCCCGACGCGGGGCACGACACGGCGATCTACGCACGTCCGAAGCCCCGCGCGATGCTCTGCTGGCTCGAGCCGCTCGACCCGAGCGCGGTCCTCGTCGGCGGCGAGCCGCCGACGGCGGTGGAGCTCCGATCCGTGCGCTTCGACCGCGTGCGGCGTCTTCCCGTGCGGGCGAAGCGCGCGGGCGTCGGCGCCCCCGACGTCGGCGACGTCGTCGTGATCGCCGAGTACGCCTCGGCGGGATCCGAGCGGCTCCTCGTCCTGAAGGGAAACGCCGGCGTCCGCGCGTTCCACGGGCACGAGCTCGACGCCTCGGCGTTCGAGGTGGTGCCCTCGGGCGACGCGACGATGGAGTGACTGCTCAGAGCATCCGCATCCGCGTCAGCATCGCCTCGACGACGAGCTGGGGCGCATTGTTGCCGGCGAGCTGATCGAGCGCGCCGAGCGCGAGCGACCCGCGCGCGGAGAGGAGCTCCGCTTCGGGCCGGCCTTCGCGCGCCGCGTTCGCGGCCCGCTCCGCGTAGGCGGCCGCGAGCGCGACGACGCGGGAGGGGAGCCGTTCCTTGTCCTTCTTCGCCTCTTCCGCGAGCGAGAGGACGCCTTCGAGCGCAGGCGCCGCGACCGCATCCATCGCCCGCTTCACGAACGTCGCGCGCGCCTCGCTCTCCTCGGGGTCGGCGAGCATGTCTCCCGCCTCGACGCTCCCGCCCGCGAGCCGCGCGATCTCGCGCGAGCGCTCCTTTGCGACGCCACGCGCTTCGAGCAGCTCCGCGACGAGATCGTCGGGGAGCGGCGCGAACCGCACCTTCAGCGTGCGCGACAGGATCGTCGGGAGGAGCGAGTCGGGCTGCGACGTGAGGAGGACGAAGTGCGTGCGCGCGCCGGGCTCCTCGAGCGTCTTCAGGAGCGCGTTCGCGGCGGAGATGCTCAGCTCCTCCGCGCGACGGATCACGAACACCTTCGCGCGGCCCTCGTGCGGGGCGTAGGCCGCGCGCGAGAGGACGAGCGTGCGGACCTGGTCGATCGAGATGTCCTGCGTCTCGGGCGTGCGCCGTCCGATCGTGGCGGGCGGGTAGAGCCCGCGCTCGAGCACGATGACGTCGGGATGGATCGGCGTCCGCTCTTCTTCGCGCGGCACGGCGCGGACGCAGGCCGAGCACGTGCCGCACGCGCGCGAGCTCGGCGTGCTCCCGCCTCCGAAGAGGCCGCCGGCGCTCTCACCCCGCTTCTCGCAGACGAGCGCTTGTGCGAGACCGAACGCGGCGAGCTCCTTGCCGACGCCGTCGGGGCCGGTGAAGAGATACGCGTGGTGGACGCGCCCGGCCTCGAGCGCGCGCTCGAGGGTGCGGAGCGCGGTGTCCTGCGCGCGCAAGCGGGACAGCAGATCGGGCGCCATGCGTGGTCGTGGGGTTACCGAGGGCCGGCCGCCGCGTCAACGCGCGGGGTCCCGATCGCCTCGACGCTGGTCGGGACCTTCAAGATGACCTGGAGGACCCGCCCGAAGCCGATCGTACCGACTGCGGCGAGCCCGGCGCCGAGGACGCGAGCGTGCGCCGTCGCGCGGATCCCGATCGCGAGGAGGAGGACGTAGACGGCCGCCGACGCGGCGATGACGACGCCGCCGTACGCCGAGGTCCGCGCGATCGCCGTCTCCGCGCATGCGGTGCAGCTCGGGGCGCCGTCGATCGTGTGGGTCGCGCACGCCCGGCAGAGCGGCTGCCTGCACCCGACACAGGTCGCGACGCTCGGCTCATCCGGGTGAACGGCGCATGTCACGGGCGCGAGTGTATCGTAGGACCCGGGCATGAGTCTCGACCCGCTGCGCCTCGTCGCGCACGTCCACGGTCACCTCGGGTGGCTGGCGGCGGCGGCCCTCGTGCATCCGGCGGTCGTCCTCCGTCGCGCGGAGCGGAAGGCGCCCTGGGCGGTCGCGGCGAGCGTCGTGCTCGTGACGCTCGCGGCCGCGCTCGGAGCCTGGCTCTACCCGTCCTACCGCGAGTCGCTCCGCCCGCTCGTCTTCCTCGACGCGCGGTCGCTCGGGCTCGCGTTCGAGCGGAAGGAGCACCTCGCGTTCGGCGCGGTGCTCCTCGCGTGGGGCGGCGGCGCCGCCTATGCCGCTTCCGGGCGCGCGGAGGCGGCCACGCGGGTGGTCCTCAGGCGCGCCGCGCACCGCGCGTTCGTCGCGGCGGCGGCGCTCGCGGTCGTCGTCGCCGTGCTCGGGACGACGGTCGCCGTCGTCCGAGGGTTCTGAATCAGGCCCCGGTGAACTTCGCCGCGCGCTTCTCGAGGAAGGCCTTCATCCCCTCGCGCTGGTCCTGCGTGCCGAAGAGCTGGGCGAAGGCCTGCGTCTCGAGCGCGTTCGCGACGTCGACCGGCACGTCGGCGCCGGAGAACAGCACGCGCTTCGCCTGCGACACGGCGAGGCGACCCTTGCTCGCGATCTTGCTCGCGACCTCGCGCACCTTCGGCAGGAGCTCCGCCGCCGGGAGGACCGCGTTGACGAGGCCGATCCGGAGGGCCTCCTCCGCGCCGATCACGTCCGCCGTGTAACAGAGCTCCCGCGCGCGCCCGATCCCGACGCGGCGCGCGAGGCGCTGCGTCCCGCCGAAGCCGGGGATGACGGCGAGGTTCACCTCCGGCTGTCCGAGCTTCGCCTTCTCGCTCGCGTAGAGGAAGTCGCACGCGAGCGCGATCTCGCACCCGCCGCCGAGCGCGAAGCCGTTGACCGCGCCGATGACGGGGAAGGGAGCCTTCTCGATCCGGGAGCACACGCGGTGTCCCGTCTCGGAGAACGCGCGCGCCTGCTCCGTCGACATCTCGGCCATCGCGGCGATGTCCGCGCCGGCGGCGAACGCCTTCTCGCCCGCGCCGGTGAGGATCGCGCACGCGATCGACGAATCCGCCGAGAGCTCGGCGAACGTCGTCTCGAGCGCGGCGAGGAGCTCGGCGTTCAGCGCGTTGAGCTTGTCGGGCCGGTTCAGGGTGACGAGGACGACCGCGCCTTCGCGCTCGGAGAGGACCGTGTTCGACATGGCTCAGCTCTTCTTGCCGGTGGCGTCGTAGACGTAGAACCCGCGGCCCGTCTTCTTCCCGAGCCAGCCCGCGGCGACGAGGTTCCGGAGCATCGTCGGCGCGCGGTACTTGTCGTCGCCGATGTCGCGATGGAGCACGTCGGCGATCGCGAGCACCGTGTCGAGGCCGATCAGGTCGGCGAGCTCGAGCGGGCCCATCGGGTGGTTCAGACCGAGCTTCGCGCCAGTGTCGATGTCCTCCGGCTTGCCGACGCCTTCCTGGAGCGCGAAGCAGGCCTCGCACAGCATCGGGATCAGGATCCGGTTCACGAGGAAGCCCGGCGCGTCGTTGCTCGTCGTCGTCGTCTTCCCCATCTTCTCGGCGCAGGCCTTGACGAGCGCGTACGTCTCGTCGCTCGTCTGCACCGCGCGCACGATCTCGACCAGCTTCATCAGCGGCGGAGGGTTCATGAAGTGCATGCCGATGACGCGCTCGGGACGCTTGGTCGCGCCGGCGAGCTTCGTGAGCGAGATGCTCGACGTGTTGCTCGACAGGATCGCGCCCGGCTTCATCGCCTCGTCGCACGCGCGGAACAGCTTCAGCTTGAGATCGACGTTCTCGGTCGCGGCCTCGACGACGAGGTCGCAGCCGCCGAAGTCACCGGGGCCCGCGGCGGGCTTGATCCGACCGACGAGGGCATCCTTGTCCTCCGCCTTCAGCTTGCCCTTCTCGACCTGCTTGCCGAGGATCGCGTCGATCTTCCCGCGCCCCTTCTGCGCGAGCTCGACGCTCGCGTCCGCGAGCACCACGTCGTAGCCGGCGGCTGCTGCCACCTGCGCGATACCGCCGCCCATCTGCCCGGCGCCGAGCACGCCGATCGTGCGAATTTCCATGGTCGCTGCTCCGTTTCGGCGGCAGCATTACCACGGATGCGGAAAACGGGGGCCCTCGCAGTCGCGTTCGCGGTCGCCCTCGCCGGTGCGACCGGGTGCGCCCGTCCGGGCCCCGTCGAGCACGCCCAGCAGCTGGTCCGCCTCCATCGTGAGGCGGAGGCGCGGAAGACGCTGGAGGCGCATCTCGCGAAGCACCCCGAGGACGTCGCCGCGCGGCGGATGCTCGTCCGCGTGCTCGCGTGGTCGGGCGACCTCGAAGGCGCGAAGCGGGAGGTGAAGGAGCTCGAGGCGCGTCTCCCCGGCGACCCCGTCCCGTGGATCGAGCTCGGGCACGCGTTCGAGCTGTCGCATCGGTTCGACGAAGCGCTCGCGGCCTACGACACGGCGTCGAACATCGCGCCTTCGTCGCCGGCGGGCCCGCGCGAGGGTGGCATGCGCGCGGCGCGGTGGGGCGAGCCCGAGGACGCCGCGCCGCGGCTCGAGGAGGCGGTGCGCCGTGGAGCGCGCGACGCGGAGATCTTCCACGTGCTCGGCCTCGTGCGCCTCAACCTGCGCGACCTCGAAGGCGCCGAGCGCGCCTATCGCGACGGCCTCGCTGCCGACCCGAAGAGCACCGAGAACCTCCTCGGCCTCGCGACGGTCGCGGTCGTGCGCGACGACGCGAAGGCGGCGCTCGCCGCCTACGACGGAATCCTGGCCCGAAAGCCCGACTACGCCGCCGCGGAGCTCGGGCGCGCGTGGGCGCTCGCGAAGCTCGGACGCCGCGACGACGCGAAACGCGCGCTCGATCACGCCGAGGAGCTCGGTGCCCCGCGCGTCAACGTCGAGAAGCAGCGCGCGCACCTGCGCGAACAAGCACCCTGACGCACGTGGTCGCACCCTCAGGCGCCCTTTGACTCGCGACCTCCCTCGTCGCGAGAATGGGGCATGTCCGACGAGAGCCTGGCGATGAAGGAGCTGCGGGAGGTCCTGGACGACCTCGACACGCTGCTCAAGAACCCGGAGGTCGGCGGTGCGCTCGCATCGCGCGGCGTCAACGTGAGCCTCGCGATCGTCGCGGCCGACGCCGTGCGCGCCTACGTCGAAGGCGACCGCGCGCGCGCAGCGGAGGACTTCGAGTGCGTCGCGGAGGAGATCTTCACGCGCCTCGCCACGAGCACGAAGGGAAAGGACGGGGCCACGTCATGAGCGAGAGGCAACCCATGTTTCCGGGCGGACCCGTCCCCACGCTGCGCACCGGACAGGCGCATCCGCATCCCGACCCGATCGGCGGACGTGCGTACTCGGCCGTCGAGCTCATGCCTGGCTACCGCGTCGCGGTCCTCGATCAGCGGAAGCTCCCGAGCCTCGAGCGCTACGAGATGCTCGTCCGGGTCGAGGAGGTCGCCGAGGCGATCCGCGTGATGCTCGTCCGCGGCGCTCCCGCGATCGGCGTCTGCGCCGCCTACGGCGTCGTCGCCGCCGCCGCGAACGCGCGTGGCGACGCCGCTTCGTTCGTGGAGGCGATGAACTCGGCCGACGGCCTCCTCCGCAGCACGCGGCCGACGGCGGTGAACCTCGCGTGGGCGCTCGACCGGATGAAGCGGCTCGTGCCGGACGTCGCCTCGCTCGACGCGGTCCAGCGCACCGAGCGCCTCGCCGCCGAAGCGCGTGCGCTCCACAAGGCGGAAGTCGAGGCGTGCCGCACGATCGGCCGCCTCGGCGCGCCGTTCGTCACCGAGGGCGCGACGATCCTCACGCACTGCAACGCCGGCGCGCTCGCGACCGGCGGGTACGGCACCGCGCTCGGCGTCGTCCGCGGCGCGCGCGACGCGGGTCGCAAGCTCCGCGTCCTCGCGTGCGAGACGCGGCCGTATCTCCAGGGTGCGCGGCTCACCGCCTACGAGCTGTCGAAGGACGGCATTCCGGTCGAGGTGATCGGCGACTCGATGGCCGCCCACTTCATGGCGAAGAAGCAGGTCGACCTCGTCGTCGTCGGTGCCGACCGCATCGCCGCGAACGGTGACGTCGCGAACAAGATCGGCACCTACGCGCTCGCGTGTCTCGCGGCGGCGCACCAGATCCCGTTCTACGTCGCGGCCCCGTGGAGCACCGTCGACATGGCGTGCCCGTCCGGCGATCGGATCCCGATCGAGGAGCGCGACGAGCGCGAGCTCACGCACCTCTCGCTCCCGGACGGTGGGCAGGTCGCGCTCGTGCCCGACGGCGTCCGTGCGCGGAATCCCTCGTTCGACGTGACGCCGGCGCACCTCGTGACGGCGATCATCACGGAGCGCGGCGTTGCGCAGCCTGCTTCGCCCGAGGAGCTCTCGCGCCTCGCGGCGCGTCCCGCGCCCTGACGAGTCGCGGGCTGCGTGCTAGGCTGCCCCACTTCCTGGAGGTCCGTTTGCACCGGCTCGCGCCTCTCTTCGCGCTCTCCGCATCCGTCGCCGTCCTTCCGCTCGTCGCGTGCTCGAAGAGCGAGCGCGCGTACGAGGACCCGTCCGTCGTCGGCTTCGGCGAAGGGGACGCGGGGACGCTCGGCCGCGAAGGCGGCGCGACGCGCCTCGCCGAGTGCGAGGAGTCGACGCGCGACCCGTACGTGATCTCGCAGGACAACGCGCTCTGGCAGTTCCATCCGCCGACGCTCGCGTTCACCAACAAGGGCACCTTGAACTGCCCGACCGGCGGCGCGACCCCGACGTCGATGGCGATCGATCGCCAGGGCGTCGCGTGGGTGCGCCATTCCGACGGCACGCTGTGGAAGGTCTCGACGAAGGACCTCTCGTGCGAGCCGACGAAGTGGCAGGGTCCCGAGGAGTCGTTCCTCAAGTACGGGATGGGCTTCTCGAGCGAGACGAAGGGCAGCTCGAACGAAGTCCTCTTCCTCTCCGACAGCGCCGGCGCCGGGCTCGGTCGGATCGACACCGCGAACCTGAGCTTCCGCTTCGTCGGTCCCTACACGGGCGATCTCCAGGGCCGCGGCAGCGAGCTCACCGGCACCGGCGACGGGAAGCTCTACGGCTTCTTCACGACGCAGCCGGCGCAGATCGCGGAGATCTCGAAGGGCACCGGCGCCGTCGTCGACGCGAAGGAGCTGCCCGGCGTGTTCGCCGGCGAAGCGTGGGCGTTCTCGTTCTACGGCGGCGACTTCTACATCTACACGGCGGCCGGGACGAACGGCGGCCCGCCCCTCGCGAACAAGGGCTCGAACGTCACGCGCTACCGACCGAGCGACAACTCGATCACGGTCGTGAAGGAGAGCCTCGGGTTCACGATCGTCGGCGCCGGTGTCTCGACCTGCGCGCCGACCACCAGCGTCCGCTGATCACGAGTCCGAAGGGGTTCGCCCTTTTCGGCGATCCCCGCGTTCCGCACGGACGAACTCCGTAGCGGCTACGGTGCGTCTTGTGTCGCAGACCGGCCGTTCCGTAGAGTGATCGATCGGGGCCGCGTCGGGGGCGCGCGGGAGGAGGATCGATGGTCGACGACGCACGGACGTTGACGGGGACGGAGCAGCCGCCCGAGTCGAGATACGAGCTCGCATGGGCTTCGCCCGAGGAGAAGGCGGAGATCCTCGGGCAGATGCGCTCGCTTCATCGCCAGACGATGAACCTGCGCACGATGCCGACGGCGCGCCTGATGCTGCTGAAGACGCAGCGCGGAGACGTCGTCGGCTGGGGCGGTGTCGACGTCGAGCACGACCCGCAGCGGCCGGAGCTCTTCTCGCTCCACGTCATGGAGGAGTTCCGGACGTACACGCTCGGTCTCGTCCTCGAGCTCGCGCGCTACACCTGGGTCCGCAAGCACGGTCACAAGGTGGCGTACGCTCGGATGGACGCGGCCGGGAACTTCTCGCTCCTCCGCTACCGCCTCGAGAAGCAGCTCTACCGCATGCTGCGGCCGGACACGGTCGACCGTGACTGGGCGAAGATGTGCACCGGTTGCGAGCTGTTCGGCACCGAGTGTCGCGAGCAGGCGTTCTTCGAGATCGACGTCGAGCACTTCATCGAGCACGGCGAGCGCCGGATCGGCGCGGTCGACGTCGAGAACCTGCCACGTCCTTTCGAGCTCCGGCGCGAGCACGTGCGGAGCGCCGTCCGGCCCCTCCATCCCGAGCTGCCGACCGGCGCGCGTCCCTACAAGCCGTACTGGATATGAACGTCTCGTCAGAGCGTCTCGTGAAGGCGTTCGGCGCGGTCGTCGGCGCGGACCACGTCGCGGTCGACGATGCCTCTCGCCTCCGCGCGGAGCGGACGACGTTCGCGACGAGCCAGCGCGTGGTCGCGATCGTCCAGCCGAGAGACCGCGCCGAGGTCCAGGAGTGCATGCGCGTCGCGAACGCGCTGCGGGTCCCGGTCTACCCCGTGAGCACGGGGAAGAACTGGGGGTACGGCGGGCGTGTCCCGCCGGCGGACGCGAGCGTGCTCCTCGACCTCGGTCGGATGAACCGCATCGTCGACTACGACGAGGACCTCGCCTACGTCACCGTCGAGCCAGGCGTCACGCAGCGGCAGCTCCTCGCGTTCCTCCGCGAGCGCGGCGGGAAGCTGTGGATGGATCCGACCGCCGCGAGCATCGACGCGAGCGTCCTCGGTAACGTCCTCGAGCGCGGGCACGGTCTCACGCCCTACGCCGACCACGTGGAGCACGCGGCCGGGCTCGAGGTCGTGCTTCCGTCCGGAGAGTGCCTGCGGACCGGCCACGGCCGCTTCGGGGGCTCCGAGCGCCTGCGGATCGCCGCGCTCGATCGGTGGGGCGTCGGTCCTGCGCTCGACGGGCTCTTCACCCAGAGCTCGCTCGGGATCGTGACGGAGATGACGGTGTGGCTCCTGCCGCGCCCCGAGCACGTCGAGGCCATCTTCTTCGGTCTCGACGGCGACGCGCAGGTCGCGCGCGCGTTCGACGTGCTCCGACCGCTACGTCTCGACGGGACGCTCCGGATCGGTCCGCGCTTCGCGAACGTCTATCGCAACCTGCGCTACGGGCTCTATCCGTGGGAGCGGACGCGCGGAGAGACGCCGCTCTCGGTCGCCGATGCGGTCGCGTACGGTCGCGAGCTCGGAATCGCCCCGTGGAACGGCACGATCGGGCTCTACGGCCGTCGCGAGGAAGTCGGTCTCGTGCGCGCGCGCATCCTCCCGCTCCTCGAGGGCGCCTCCGACGTTCGCGTCGTCGACGAAGACGCGCTCGCGGCGGCGGACGCGTCGCCGGACGTGAAGCGCAAGCGCGGGATCTTCCGCATGCTGAGCGGCGAGATCGAGAACGAAGGCGTCGGCGTTCGGCTCTGTTACTGGCGGAAGAAGGCGCTGCCGGCCGGGGCGCTCGATCCCGAGCGCGACGGCTGCGGCGTCGTGTGGCTCGCTCCCGTCGTACCGTTCCGGGGCGACGACGTCGCGCGGCTCATGGCGATCGCGAGCGAGGTCTCCCTGCGGCACGGCTTCGAGCCGGACATGGCGCTCCTCTCGTTCCGACCGCGCGTGCTCCACGGTCACATGGCCTTGATGTACGACCGCGACGAGCCGGGCGCCGACGCACGCGCGATGGCGTGTCACGACGAGCTCGAGCTCGCGTTCGAGCGCGCCGGCTACTGGCCGCATCGGCTCGGGCTCCAGTCGATGCGCGTGATGGACGAGGGCGACGCCGTCCATCGCGGTCTCCTCCGCGCGTTCGAGGAGCTCCTCGACCGGAACGAGGTCCTCGCCCCGGGTCGGTACACGCCGTCGAGGCGTTCGTGAGCGCGCGACTCCATGACCGGTTCGGGCTTCCGCTCTCGACGACGTCGTCGCTCGCGCGCGACCTCTATGTCGAGGGCGTCGACCGCCTCCTCTCGCAGTCGGGCGGGGCTTCCGCGCCACTCGCGCGCGCGGCGGAGGCGGATCCGGGCTTCTCGCTCGCGCACATCGCGCGAGCGCTCGCGCTCCTCGAGCGGATGGACGCCGCCGCGGCGGCCGAAGCACGCGAGAAGGCGCTCTCCGTCCTCGCCGGCGTCGACGCACGGGAGCGAGCACACGTCGAAGGCATCGCGATGCTGCTCCGCGGCGAGGAGGAGCTCGCGCTCCCGCGCCTCGTGGCGCACGCGCGCGCGTTCCCGCGCGACGCGCTCGTCGTCGAGCAGCTCCAGCGGTTCTTCTTCTTCCACGGTGGGGTCGGACGCAAGGAGCGCGTCCTCGAGCTGCTCGAAGGCTCGCGCGAGCTCTCCGGCGACTGGTGGTTCGACGCGAAGCTCGCCTTCCACCTCCAGGAGTCCGGCGAGCTCGCCGACGCGGAGCGGCGGGCGCACGCCTCGCTCGCGGCGCGGCCCGACAACGCCGCGGCGGTCCACGCTCTCGCGCATGCACGGCACGGCCGGCGTGCGCATCGCGACGCTTCGAAGGTCGTCGAGGCGGCGCTGCCGAGCGTCGACGCGAGCTCGTCGATGCGCGGGCACCTCGTCTGGCACGTCGCGATTGCGGCGCTCGCGGCCGGCGAGATCGACCGCGCCGTGTCGCTCTACGAGTCCGAGGTGAGGCCTTCGCAGAGCCGCTGTGCGCGGCCGCTCGCGCTCGCGGACGCCGTCGGGTTCCTCTCCGTCCTCACGCTCGTGCGTCCCGAGTCCGTGCCGCGCCACGCCTGGGGGGAGGCCCACGCCGTCGCGCAGACGCTCGCGCGGCGGTCCGGCAAGCCTTTCGTCGACGTCCACGCCGCGGTCGCGATGAAGGCCGTCGGTGACATCGCCGGCCTGCGCGCGCTGCGCGCGGCGCTCGAGGAACAGGCGGCGTCGGGGCACGCGCTCGCGGCGGCGGTCGGTGCGCCCGTCGTCGCCGCGGTCTGCGAGCTCGCAGAAGGGAACGGCCGCGCCGCGCTCGCGCGGCTCGATGCGCTCTCGGCCGCCGAGCGCGCGGCGATGGGCGGGAGCGAGGTCGAGCGCAGCTTGGTCGACGAGATCCGGATCGAAGCCGCGCGTCTCGCCGGCGCGACCGTCACGATCGCCGAGACGTCGCTCGTGCACCCCGTCCTCGGCCAGCTCTCCGCGTAGGGGCGCTACGGCGCGGACGAGCCCTCGTCGACGAAGATGTTGAACGACTTCCCGCGCGACGCGAAGTCCTTGTACGTGCCGCGCACGTCGATGAGCGCGACGATCTCCGTCGCGCGTCCCGGCTTCACGTTGATGACCATGTGCGAGATCGACTCGAAGACGTAGTAGAGCCCGAGGCCGGCGCCGCCCGGCTTCGTGTCGACCTGGTCGGAGCCGCCGCGGAAACACTTCGTGAGGTAGCCCAGCACCTGGTCGACGGTGAGGGACCCGAACGGATCGCGCACGGAAACCCCGACGCGCCGTCCGTCCGTCCGCAGCTCGACGACGACGGGATCCCCGGACAGCTCGACGGGCACCCGGCGCGACTTGCCCGCGTGGAGGTGCTCGCCGTCCTCGTCGACAGGCGCGTCGTAGAGCGCGTTCGAGAACAGCTCCTCCGCGGCCGTCACGATCGAGTCACGGAGGCGCGTCGCGATCCGGAGCCGATCCGCGAAGCCTTCGACGACGTTCAGCGCGCCGGCGCGCTCTGCGCTCGAACGCAGCTCGAAACGCGTGCTCTCGGCGCCCCACGGGAAGTACTTCTCGAGACCGAACACGTCACGGCGCAGGATCTTCTGGACCGTGACGAGCAGGAGCTCGTCCTCGCCGTCGCCGTCCGCGAGGAGGTTCGTGAGCCCGTGCACGGCGAAGAGCTGGGCGAGCTCGCGCTTGTCGATCTTGCCGGTGCAGGTGAGGAGCCGCCGGCACGACGCGGGCGGGAAGCGCGCGAAGACGGCGGCGCGCGTCGGCTCGTCGAGCGCGTGCTGGTTCATGACGAGCAGGTCGCAGGAGGCGTCCGGCGGGACGTCGGTCACGCCGGAGAAGACCTGGACGTCGTACTGCGTGGCGCGGAGGACGCGCTCGACGCGCTTCGCGTGGAGCGGGTCCGCGTCGAGGAGGATGACGCGGCGGGGAGGGGCGAGGACCGGGGCGGGGTAGGTCACGACTTGTCGCCTCCCAGCGCGCTCGGGAGCGTCCCTGTCGCCTGTTCCGTCGTGAGCACCTTCGTCTCGGCGTCCGGATTCGACTTCGAAGCCGATCCCGAGCGGCTCGCGGGCGACGCCTCCATCCCGGCAGCGCGCGCGCGGACGAGCACGCCCGACACCCACTCCGCGAGGCGCGTCGCCGTCGCCGGAGCGCCGGTCTCGCCGACGCATTGCTCGATCATCCGACCGAGCTCCCGCGCCGAGCGACACCGCCTGTCGAGCGTCTTCTCGAGCGCGAGCATCACGACGCGATCGAGCGACTCGGGGATCTCGGGCCGGAGCTCCCGCGGTGACTGCGGCTCGTGCTGCAGGATCGCGGTGAAGGTGCCCTCCTCGGTCGCGCGCCGGAACGGGTGGATGCCCGTCATGCACTCGTAGAGCACGATTCCCGCCGCGAAGACGTCGGCGGCCGGATCGAGCGGCTCGTCTCCGAGCGCTTGCTCCGGCGCCATGTACGCCGTCGTGCCCTTCACGACGCCGGGCCGCGCGACGACGAACGAGCGCGCCATGCTCGCGACGCCGAAGTCGGTCAGCTTCGCGATTCCGTCCTTGGAGACGAGGATGTTCTTCGGCGACACGTCGCGATGAACGATCTGGAGCGGACGTCCGTGGTCGTCTCGCGCCTCGTGGGCGCAGACGAGCGCTGCTGCGAGCGAGGTCCCGACGAGGCACGCGATGTCGAGCGGCACCTTGTCGCCGAGCATGCGAACGGCGGTGAGGAGCTTGCGGAGGTCGGCGCCCTCGACGTACTCGAGCGCGATGAAGTAGTCGTCGCCACGATGTCCGAGGTCGAGGATCTGGGCGATGTTCGGGTGCGCGAGGCGCGCGGCGATCCGCGCCTCCTGGAGGAACATCTCGAGGTACTCGGCGTTCAGCGCGTAGGTCGATCGGATCTTCTTGAGGATGACCTTCTTGCGGAAGCCCTCCTGTCCCTGCTGCACGGCGAGGAAGATGTCGGCCATCCCACCCGAGCCGACGAGCTCGAGGATTTCGTAGCCGCGCGTGCCGCTCTGCACCGCCGTCGCGGCGACGAGCCGGCCGCTCTCGGACTCCGCCCGGCTCGGCGGGCCGCCGCGGCGCTCGAGATACGCCTCGAACGCTTCTTCGGCCGGGCCGACGACCGCTTCGAGCTCGGCGACGAGCGCCTGCTCGTTGCACGCGATCGGGAGGCCGGACGTCGGGGACGTGACGGTTCCGGCCGCGAGCGAAGCGAGGTCGCGTGCGGAGAGCTCGACCCGGCACGGCGTGCCCTCGACGTCGTTCACGTCGACGACGACGGAGAGCACCTTGCGCCGTGCGTGCGGAAGCGCCTCGAGGAGGGGCGTGACGAGCCCGTGCGGGACGCGCGCGAACGCGACCGCGACGTTCTCCGACGCGAGCAGCGGCGCGAGCTGGCGTGCGGCTTCGGTCTCGAGCTCCTCGAGCTCGTCGAGGAGGAAGAGGGCAGCGCCCTCGAGCCCTTCCAGCACGCGCTTCAGACGTGCGCGCTTGTCGAGCCGCCCGCGGAGGCGGAGCGCGGTCACGTCGGCGAAGACGTCCTTGTCGACGGAGAACGGCGACTTCGCCGGAGCCGAGGCTCCGTCGAGCACCTGCGAGACGACCGCCGGCGCGTTCGGCGGCGGACGCGACACGACGTACGAGAAGTACGTCTCGGGGATGTCGTCGAACTCGGCTCTCTCGCCGGGGTGACACTCGGGCTCGGGCAGGGCCTGCGAGACGATGAGGGAGTAGTCCTTCCGCAGGTCGAGCAGCACGTGCTGCTCGTCACCGGTCGAGGGGCACACGAACGGCGCATACAGCGAGAGGAGCTCGCCGGGGCCGCCGAACCCGACGACGAGGTTGAACTGCATCGCGACCGACGGGCGTGCGCGGACGAAGCACACGTACGTGCTCGCCGGCAGCTGGCGGATCGCAGTCAGCCACTCCTTCACGCCGTAGGACGTCACGCCGCGGACGCCGTCGAAGTCCACGATCGTGTAACGCGCGCACGCCTCGACGAACGCCGCCGTCTCGAACGTCTCGTCGAGCGAGCCGGCGAGCTCGATCACGGACACCTCGCCGAGCCGTTTCACGTGGAGGGACATGGGCTCACCAATCCAGATGTTCGGCCCCCGGCGCGGGCCGTGCAAGGTCGTTTCGGGTGGCGTCTCGGGCAGCCGCTCGCGCAGTCACGCGTCCGACCTCGTGGTCGATGGCAGGATGAAGTCCGCACCCGCGCGTGCGAGTGGCCTCGGCCGCGGTCGAGGCTCTACAATCGTCGCCATGTGGTCGGTCTCGGACGTCCTCGAAGCCAGACGCCGTCTGCCGTTCCCCGACTTCGCCGCGAAGTACAACGCACCCGTCCTCGTGTGCCGTGCGCGTGGTGACGTCGGCGACGCGAGCGGCACGTTCGAGACGACGGCGCCAGGAATGATCCTCGGCGCGCGATCCGAGGCGCGCCTCGGTCACACGTCGTCGCTGTTCGTCGTCCGCAAGCGAGCGGGCAGCGCCTTCCCGGATCGGATCGGCATCGGCCGCGCGAAGGGCACCGACGTGTGCATCTCGCTGCCGGAGATCTCGAAGTACCACGCCTACTTCGTCTTCGACGCGGAGCAGGGCACGTGGTCGGTCGCCGACGCGGGCTCGTCGAACGGAACGTTCGTCGACGGACGCCCCGTCGAAGCGAACAACCTCGTTGCGCTGCGGAGCGGCTGCGTCGTTCGCCTCGGCATCTACCCGTTCCGCTTCTACGACTCGCTCGGCTTGTACCGCGCGCTCGGCGACCTGCTCTTCGGCGGCAGCAGCATCCGCCCCGCTCCGATCGACGACGGCGGCCCTCACGACTGAGACGCCCGCGCGTCGACGGACAAGCACATCAGCGTGACGTCGTCGGTGAACGGAGCGCCGCCGGACGCCGCGACCATCCGCGACCACGCGCGCTCGCGCCAGTCTCCCTCGGTGGAAGGCGTGAGCTCGGAGAGGAGGCCGAGGAGGCGCTTCATCCCGAACTGCCGCCCGCCGGCCTCGAACTCGTACGTGCCGTCGGTGAGGATGTAGACGCGCTCTCCCGGCGCGAGCCGTTTCCGGAGCACCTCGGGTCGCTCCTCGTTCGCAACGGCCGGCTCGGCGGAGAGCCCGCGCGTCGCGCGCGCCGAGAGCGCCTCGTATCCGCCGGGGCGGATGCACAACGCCGCCGGCGCGTTCGCCCTCACGAGCTCGAGCTGCAGCGTCGTGAGATCCACCTTCGCGACCTGGATGCCGACGTCGAGGGGGAGCTTCAGCTCGGCGTAACGACGCCGGAGTCGTTCGAAGACGGTCGCGAGCGACACCTCTCCGTTCCGCTCTTCGGCGAGCGACGAGCGGAACGCCTCCCGCACGAGATAGGTGACCTGAGCCGCGGCGGTGCCGTGACTCGTGACGTCGGCGAGGTAGAAGACGAGCGAGCTGCCGACCTCGACCACGTCGTAGAAGTCGCCCGAGAGCTCCGCACACGGCCGGAAGAGCACGCTGAGGCTCACGGGTGGAAGCGACACGCGGTCGGGCGGAAGGAGCGCACGCTGGATCTCGCGGGCGGCGAGCAGCTCGCGTTTCAGCGCGACGTGCTGGCGGCGGATCGTGACGAGGTTCTTCACGCGCGCGAGGAGCTCCGCCGGGGAGAACGGCTTGCTCAAGTAGTCGTCGGCGCCTTCCTCGAGCCCCTCGACCCGCGACTCCAGCGTCGACTTCGCGGTCAGGAGGACGAACGGCGTCGCGCGGAGCTCGACGTCGCGTCGCATCGCCGCGCAGAAGTCGAGGCCCGTCATGTTCGGCATCATCAGGTCGGAGATGATGACGTCGGGCCGGTAAAACCGCGCTTTCTCGAGCCCGTCCTTGCCGTCGACCGCGACGAAGACGTTGTACGTCGACGCGAGGAGGCCGCGGACGTAGCCGCGCAGATCGCGGTTGTCGTCGGCGTAGAGGATGGTCGGTCGCGTCGGGACGCGGTTCTGCGCCATCTCGGCGTTCAACGCCTCGGTGTCGTCGCCGAGGTCGGAGGCGCCTTCGTGGATCTCGACGACCCGCGTTCGCTCCGTCTCGCCTTCGACCGTCTCGTTCGAGTCGACGATCGCCGAAGGCGGCAGGTGGGCTCGGCCGCGCGGCACCTCGACGACGAACGACGTGCCCCGCCCGTACTGGCTGTGGACCTGCACCGTTCCACCGTGGAGCTTCGCGATCTCGGCGACCAGCGCGAGCCCGAGGCCGGTTCCGGCGTACTCGCGTGACGCGCTGCCGTCGGCCTGGCGGAACCGGTCGAAGATGTACGGCAGCTGGTCTTCGCGGATCCCGATCCCGGTGTCCGTCACGCGGATCCGGATCGTCTCCTCGGCGACCTCGGTCGCGACCTCGATCGAGCCCTGCTTCGTGAACTTGTGCGCGTTCGAGAGGAGGTTGAAGAGGAGGCGGTCGAACTTCTCGAGGTCGAGGCAGATGTCGACGTCGGCAGACGCGATCCGCGGGTCGAGGCTCGTGCGCAGCTCGAGGCCCCGCTTCCGCGCCATGCTCTCGAACTGCGCGACGACCTGGGTGACGACGCGGTTCAGATCCCGCACGCGCGTCGCCTTGAGCGCCATGCGCCCCGACTCCATCTTCGCGAGGTCGAGGATCTGGTTGATGAGGCCGAGGAGGCGCTGCTGGTTGCGGAGCATGACCTCCGCCTGCGCGCGCACTTGCTGGGAGACGTCGCCGAACCGTCC